>NZ_JBFAKP010000006.1:0-385467 GCF_040655795.1 Nonomuraea sp. NPDC050310
CGCCCCGCCTACTCTTTGCCTTCCCCAACGTCCGCCCACACCGTCCCCCGCCCGCGGGCCCGCCGGTCCGGTCTCCGCCTCCGCGGCCTGCCTCGCCGTCCCTCCGCGTGTCCCCGGCCCAGGTCTCCACCCCCCCGGCCCATGCCTTCGTCTCCGGCCTCCGTCCCGGTCGCGGGCTTCCGGTCCCGGTCCCGCCCTCTGTCTCGGGCTGGCCCGCAGCCTTGGCCGTCGTCCCTGGTCGTGGGCTACCTAGCGACCTCCGCCCTACCGGACGTTCCCGTCCCGCCTACTCTTCGGCCTGCCGGCCCGACTCCGCTGCCCTCGACTTCCTCCGTCTCCTGAGTCAGCCCGGTATCGGCCTCAGCCCCGATTCCGGCCTCGGGTTCGTCTACGGCCCCAGCTTCGGTTTCGCTCTCAGCCCCGGCTCTGGGTCAGTCCAATTCCGGCCCAGCACGATCGCGGCCTGATCCCTAGCTTTCAGCTCCGCTGCTCTCGGCTGCCGACATCCCGCCCAGGCTGCGCTCCTCGCCTCCGCCCGTACTGCCCGCCGCTCCGGCTCCGCCTCCTGCGGCATCTCTAAGTGGCCGCCCGACCGATGAGGCGACTCATGAGACGCATACCTGCTCCACTCCTGCTGCCGGGAGGCGACCGAAGCCGGGCCGGCGAGGAGGCGATGGGAACCCGCGCAGAGAGCGGAACTGGGCGTTGACGGGATCGCGGATGGGATGTGACAGTAAAGCCAGTCAATCGATTGATTGGGAGTTGGAGTGTCGAATCTCGACCGAGTACGGCAGGCAGCGGTACGGCTGTTTGCGGAGCGGGGGTTCGCGGCGACGGGGATCCGAGACATCGGCAAGGCGGTGGGGCTGAACTCGGGGACGCTGTACCACTACGCGAGCGGCAAAGAGGAACTGCTGGTCGGCATCATGCGGGCCGGAATGGAGGAGCTGCTCAGGGTGGGACGGGAGGCGGTCGGCCTGAGTACAGAGCCGACGGTTCAGCTTGGGCGGCTGGTGGTGGCGCACGTGACGATGGAGGCGGTCAATCCGCTGACCTCGACGGTGAACGACCGGGAGATCCGGTCGCTGACCGCGGGCAATCTCGTCGCGATGGTCGAGATGCGGGACGAGTACGAGGCCCTGTTCCAGGGGGTGCTGGAGGAGGGCGTCAGGCGAGGGGATTTTCGCATCACCGATGTCGGGGTGACGCGGTTGGCGTTGGTCGAGATGTGCAACGGGGTGGCTCACTGGTTCCGGCCTGGTGGGCGGTTGTCGATCTCGCAGGTGCAGGATCTCTACCTTGAGCTGGCCTGTCGGTTGGTCGGGGCTCGGGCGGTGGTTCGGGCGGAGTGCGGGCCGGAGGTTCGGGTCTCGATGCTGGGGTCTGAGCCTCGAGACACAGCAGCGGAAGGGCCTGGGGAGGGCGCGGGAGCTCCGGCAGTTGTGGGAGGCGGTGGAGCTGAGAGGCCGTAGGGAGTAGGTGGTGGCGACGGTTGCGGTGGTGGCGGTGGTCGGGGCGGCAATCGGCGGATCACGGCGGCATCGGCGGGTCGCGGAGATGACGGATGGGGACCGCGGTTGTGGCGGCGCGTGGGGGCGACCTCTGCTGGAGCGCGGCTGCGGCGGTGGATGGCGGAGATCCCCGAGGGCCTGAGTGGTGACGGTGGATCGCGGTGAGATCCGGTTGGCCGCGGCGGTGACGGTGCATCGTGGCGAGATTCGGTTAGCCGGCTGGTGTGGCCGTGGCGGCCACCGGTGCACCGGGGGTGGTGGCGGTCGAGATCGCGGCTACGACGGCTGGATCACAGTAGCGGCGGTGATCGGTGGACAGGCGGTGACCGGTGGAGGGGCGATGACCGGTGGAGTGGGCGGTGAACGGTGGAGGAGCGGCAAACGGTGGAGTGGGCCGTGAACGGTGGAGGGGCGGCGAACGGTGGAGGGGCGGCGAACGGTGGACGGGGCGGTGAACGGTGGGGTGGGGCGGTGAGCGCTGGTCGGCAGCGGTGATTGCTGGACTGCGGCAGGTGGCCGGGGACCGCGGTGGTGTCGAGGGCGGTCTCTGGGGTGGGTGGGTGCGGGCTGGTGGGTGAGTGGTCGTTGTCGGTGGAGGGCTCGTAGTGGAGGTGGCGTGTGGTGGTGGGCATGGGTGGTTCGCGGGTGGGGCTGATGGGGGACGGGGTGGCTCCGCCGTACGGCTCGGTTTCGGAGTTGGTGCGGGCGGCGGCGGTGCGGTTCGGGGAGGCGGAGTTTCTGCGGTTTGCGGAGGGAGCGCTGAGTTTTCGGGAGGTTGATGCGCGGAGTGAGCGGCTGGCTCACGTGCTGGCGGTTCAGGGGGTGAGCTCGGGGGATCGCGTGGCGATCATGATGGGGAACACGCTCGGGTGGCCGCTGAGTTGGTTCGCGGTTCTGAAGGCCGGGGCGATTGCGGTGCCGGTGAATCCGCGGTTACGGGAGGCGGATCTCGGCTTTGTGTTGCGGGATTCGGGCGCCTGTTTCGTGTTGACGGAAGAGGAGCATCTCGCGGTCGTCGAGGGGGTGGTGGGGCGGCTGGAGCGGGCTCCGGTGGTTCAGACGTTGGCGGGGTTGGAGGCGGCGGTTCGGCGGGCGCCGGAGACTCCGCTGGTGGTTACGCCGGATTGTGGGGGGATGGGGGCAGGCACCACGGGCTACTGGGCGCAGGCTGGGGAGTCTCCGGGTGGAGCGGGGGTCTGGCCGTGGGGCGAGGGGTCAGAGGGTGGAGCGGGGGTCGGGCCGCGCGGCAAGGGGGCAGAGAGTGGGGTGGGTGTCCGGCCTGGTAGCTGGGTGAACGACTGGCCGGGGGGCTGGTCGGGGAGTGGGCTGGCTACGGGCGGGAGGTCGGCGGGCGGGGGGTCCTCGGCTGGGAGTGCGGCCGCGAAGGGTGGCATCGCCGCTTCGGAAAGAGCGCTCGGGGACGGCGGGGGGATTGCCAACTTTCAGTACACGTCCGGGACGACGGGGTTTCCCAAGGCGTGCATGCTCACGCACGACTACTGGTTGAGGACCGCCTGGCTGGTGGCGCGGCAGGTGGGGGTGCGGGAGGACGACGTGGTGCTGATGACGCAGCCGTTCTCGTACATGGATGACCAGTGGATGGCGGTGCTGTGCCTGTATGCGGGGATTCCGCTGGTGGTGCTGCCCAGGTTCTCGGCGTCGGGGTTCTGGCCGGCGGTGCGGGAGCATCGGGCGACGCTGACCTACGTGCTGGGGACGATGCCGCTGCTGATGCACAAGCAGCCGCCCAGCCCGCTGGATCGGGTGAACGACATGCGGGTGGTGCTGTGCTCGGGGATCGCGCCGCATCTGCACGAGGTCTTCGAGGAGCGGTGGGGGGTGCCGTGGCGGGAGATCTACGGGTCGACGGAGAGCGGGCTGGATCTGCTGGTCGCGCCCCAGGAGGACGAGACGGTGGGGACGGGGGCGATGGGGTACGCGCCGCCGGGCAAGGAGGTGCGCGTCGCGGGCCCGGACGGGCGGGAGGTGGCCGCGGGGGCGGTCGGGGAGATCGTGGTGCGGGGGCTGCCCATGATGCTGGGCTACTGGAACCAGCCGGAGGCCACCGCGGAGGTGTTCGCGGGGGGTTGGTATCACACGGGTGACCTGGGGTTCCGCGATCCGGAGGGGCGGATTCATCACGCGGGGCGGTTGACGGACAGCGTGCGGCGGGGTGGGGAGAACATCTCGTGCGCGGAGGTGGAGAGCGTGCTGGCGCAGCACCCGGCGGTGGCGGCGGTGGCGCTGGTGGCGATTCCGGATGAGTTGTTCGGGGAGTTGCCGAAGGCGTTCGTGCAGGTCAAGACGGGGTGCACGGTGGGGGCGCGGGAGTTGATCGAGTACGCGCGGGCGTCGCTGGCGCCCTTCAAGGTTCCGGCCTATCTGGAGTTCGTCGAGGGGTTCGAGATGACGCCGTCGGAGCGGATTCGGAAGCGGGCATTGCTGGAGCCGGAGCGGGATCAGCGGGCGGGTGCGTACGAGGCGGCGACGGATACGTGGCGAGGGTCGGGGGCTGCGGGCTCCTGGCAGGAGGAGGAAGGGGAACGATGATGGCTGGGAAGGACGCGGCGCCGTACACGGAGGAGAGCGGCCACTTAGCGGTTGCGGTGGTCAGGGACGTGGCGGTGGTGACGTTGCGGCGGCCGGAGAAGCTGAACGCGCTGACCGGCGTGATGCGGCGTGAGCTGGCCGCGGTGATCAGGCGGTTCGGGACCGGGGAGGCGGTCCGCGGGATCGTCGTGACCGGGGAAGGGCGGGCGTTCTCGGCGGGGGAGGACCTGCGGGAGGCGGCCGGGCTGCCGGAAGGGTCGTTGACCGCGGAGGCGGAGCTGTTCAACGACATCACCCGGGCGGTGCTGGAGACGCGGGTGCCGGTGGTCGCGGCGCTCAACGGCATCGCGGTCGGGGGCGCGGCGGAGATGACGTTCTGCTTCGACGCGCGGGTCGCGGCTCCTGAGGCTGAGATCTTTCTGCCGGAGAACACGATCGGGCTGGCCATCTCCAACGCCGCGAGTGTGCTGTTGCCGAGGCTGGTGGGTGGCCGGGCGATGCGGCTGGTGATGGGGTCGGCGCGGGTCGGTGCCGAGCGGGCGGTGGAGCTGGGGCTCGTGGATGAGGTGGTTCCGCGGGATCGGCTGGTGGAGCACTGCGTGGAGCTGGTTCATCGGTGGACGCCGGTGGGTGGGGCGGCTGAGGTGCATCTGCGGTTGTTGCGGCCGGATCCAGAGGTGGTGGCTGCGGCGATGGAGCGGGAGGCTTTGGCGGCTGCCGAGGTGGATGCCGCTGGAGTGGCTCGTACGGGGATCGTGCGGTTTGTCCAGCGGGGGAGGGCGTCGGCGGCTTCGGGTCAGCAGGAGCAGGAACGGGAGGAGAGGGAGGGCGAGCACGAGGTGGGGCCGTGAAGGGCGCAGCCACCGGCGCGAGCCGGCGTGGTGAGGGTCCGCAGCAGGTGGAGGAGGGGCCGCAGCGGGCCGGTGCCGGGGTGGAGCGGTGGGGAGCGTGAATGGGGACGAGGTGGCGTGGTGAGCAGCGAGCGCGGGATGGCGGGCGGGGGGTGGGCGGGTGAAGGCTGTCGTGTATCGCCGTTATGGGGGCTCGGAGGTCTTGGAGCTGGCTGAGGTGGCTGAGCCGAAGGTGGGGCCGGAGTCGGTGCTCATCGAGGTGAAGGCGGTCTCGGTGAACCCGGTCGACTGGCAGACGGCGGCCGGGCTGCTGGACAGCCGGTTCGACGTGCACTTCCCGGTGATCCCGGGCTGGGATGTGGCCGGGGTGGTGAGCCGGGTCGGGCCCACGGTGAGGGAGTTCGGGCCGGGGGACGAGGTGTTCGCCTACGTGCGGCGGGATGAGATCGGGGCGGGGACGTTCGCTGAGCGGGTGGCCGCGCCCGTGCGTACGGTGGCCCGCAAGCCCGCCGGGCTGAGCTGGGAGCAGGCGGCGGCGGTGCCGGTGGCGGGGCTGACCGCGTACCAGGCCCTGGACGGGGTGTCCGGAGGTGACACCGTGCTGGTCCAGGCGGCGGCCGGTGGGGTGGGGGGCTTCGCCGTACAGCTTGCGCGGTTGCGCGGGGCGCGGGTCATCGGGACGGCTTCGTCTCGGAACCATCCTTACCTGCGGGGGCTCGGGGCCGAGCCGGTGGTCTACGGGCCTGGGCTGGAGGGGCGGGTGCGGGAGCTCGCGCCTGAGGGGGTCAGCGTGGTGCTCGACATGTACGGCGGAGCCGACCTGCGGGAGGCGGTGCGGCTGCTGACGCCGCAGGGGTGGGCGGTCTCGCTGGCTGACGACGGCATCCGGGAGCTGGGCGGCAGGTTCGTCTTCGCCCGGCCCAGTGCGGACGACCTTGAGGAGCTGGGGCGGCTGCTCGGGGAGGGGCTGCTCGTTCCGGAGGTCGCCTGGGTGTTGCCGCTCGACCAGGCGGCTGAGGCGTTCGAGCTGAGCAGGGCGGGCCACGTCCGGGGCAAGATCGTTCTGACCACAGGCTGACAGGCCAACAGGGCGGCAGAACGAACAGGCGGGACAAAGAGGCGGGATAAGGGCGGGACAGAGAGGCGGGACAAAAGGCGACGAGCTGACGAGGCTAAGCCTGGCGGAGGGTGGTGGCGGCGGCGCGGAGGGAGGTGGTGATGGCCAGGGCGGCCCGCACCACGGTGAGGCCGAGGTCGGCCAGCCGCCCGTCCCCGGCGGGCAACGCCACCCCCACGGCCATGCACACCCGCCCGTCCGCCCCGAAAACGGGCGCCGCCGCACACGAGACGCCGCCGGTGAACTCCTCGACCGAGTAGGCCACCCGCCGCCGCTGCACCCCGGCAAGCTCCTGCTCCAGCGGGGAGAGCCGGGTGACGGTCCGGCGGGTGAAGCGGTCGAGCGCCCCGTGGGTGAAGAAGGCCCGCCGCAGCTCGGCGTCGAAGGCGAGCAGCACCTTGCCGGCCGCCGTGCAGTGCAGGGGCGCCCGGTCGAGCCCGTCGGAGAGGGACCGCACCCGGTCGCCCCCGTAGAGCCGTTCGACGTAGGCGAGTTCGAGCCCCCGCGTGATGGCGAGGTTGACCGTCTGCCGGGTGCTCTCGTACAGGTGGAGCAGGTGCGGCAGGACGAGCCGCCGGTCGCCGGGCAGCCGCCCGCCGCCGGTCAGTTCGGCCATGCGGCTGTCGAGGGCGTAGCCCGTGCCGACGCGACGGGCCAGCCGTTGCGTGCACAGCACGCCGAGCAGCCGGTGCACGGTCGACTTGGGCAGCCCGATCTGGCGGGAGAGCTGGGCGAGCCCGACCGGGTGGGGGTGGCCCGCCAGCGCGCGAAGGATCTCGACGCCCTTCTCCAGGCTGGTGGGGGTGTGCAGGGTGGTGTCCTCATGAGCGGAGAGGGCCCGCGCCATCGGTAGATCGAACCTCTCTGTGGCCCCGGGGGAATGATCGGTGGTTGACGAACCGATGACTACCCTGAGTGCCGAACCGTCACACCTGGTGCTCCAAGAGCTCGCGCCGGACGGAGCGGGAGATGCCGGGGCCGGTCAGTCCGGCGGCGGTGAGGAGCTCGTCGCGGGTGCCGTGCTCGACGAAGGCCCGGGGCAGCCCGAGCGTCCGGACCAGGGTTGCCGGCGAACAGGCCTGCGCGACGGCGGCGCCGACGCCGCCGGAGACCACGCCGTCCTCGACGGTGACGACCAGGCGGTGCCCGGCGGCGAGGTGGACCAGGTCGGGCGAGACGGGCATCGCCCAGCGGGGGTCGGCGACGGTGACGCCCAGGCCGCCGGCGTCCAGCCGGTCGGCGGCGTCCAGGCAGGCCTCGGCCATGGCGCCGACCGCGACCAGCAGGACGTCCGGCGAGCCGCTGCGGTAGAGAACGTCGACGGTTCCGGAACGTTCCAGAGCCGGCAGTTCCGGCCCGGCCGACCCCTTGGGGAAGCGCACGGCGGCCGGGCCGGGCAGCGCGACGGCCTCGCGCAGCAGCTCGCGAAGCCGGCGGGCGTCACGCGGCGCGGCGACGCCGAGCCCGGGGACGGCCGACAGCAGGGCGAGGTCCCACATCCCGTGGTGGCTCGGCCCGTCGGGCCCGGTGAGGCCGGCCCGGTCGAGGACGAGGGTGACCGGCAGCCGGTGCAGGGCCACGTCGAGCAGCACCTGGTCGAAGGCGCGGTTCAGGAAGCTGGCGTAGACCGCGACCACCGGCCGCAGCCCGCCCAGGGCGAGCCCGGCGGCGGAGGCGACCGCGTGCTGCTCGGCGATGCCGACGTCGAACATCCGCCCGGGGAAGCGCGCGCCGAAGGCGGACAGGCCGGTGGGCCCGGGCATGGCCGCGGTGACGCAGACCAGCTCGGGGTGGAGCTCGCCCAGCTCGCAGAGCTCGTCGGCGAAGACCCTCGTCAGGGTGCCCGCGCCGGGAGCGGGCACGGCGTGCAGGTGGTCTTCGAGGTCCTGCTCGGCCGGGCGGTAGCCGGCGCCCTTGCGGGTGACGCAGTGCACCACGACCGGGCCGGGCAGTTCGCGTGCCGTACGCAGGCAGCCTTCCAGGGCGGCGACGTCGTGGCCGTGCACCGGTCCGAGGTAGCGGAAGCCGAGGTTCTCGAAGAGCGTCATCGTGAGCCGGTTGCCGCGCAGCGTGGCCAGGTGGTCGGCGAGCGCGCCGTGGGTGGGGGCGTAGGAGCGGCCGTTGTCGTTGAGCACGACGATCACCGGCCGGTCCTTGGCCGTGCCCAGGTTGTTGAGCGCCTCCCAGGCCAGGCCGCCGGTCAGCGCGCCGTCGCCCACCACCGCGACGACCGCGCGGTCCCGCTCGCCGGCGAGGGCGCGGGCCTTGGCCAGGCCGTCGGCGTAGCTGAGCGCGGTCGAGGCGTGCGAGTTGGCGATCAGGTCGTGCTCGGACTCGGCGGGTTCGGGGTAGCCGCTGAGCCCGCCGCGTTTGCGCAGCCGGTCGAAGCCGGGCCGGCGGCCGGTGAGCAGCTTGTGCACGTAGGCCTGGTGGCCGGTGTCGAACAGGATCGTGTCGGCGGGGGAGCGGAAGACCCGGTGCAGCGCGATGGTCAGCTCGACGACGCCGAGATTCGACCCGAGATGCCCGCCGCCGGCGGTGACCTTCCGGACCAGGAAGGTGCGGATCTCGGCGGCCAGGGCGGGGAGCTCGTCCGGCGGCAGCGCGCGGAGCTCCTCCGGGGAGGAGACGCGGGCCAGCAGCCGGCTCAGAGTCGTCGACATGTGGTCGAGTGTGGGCGGATCGGGCGGCCTCGGGAACCAGTTGTTCCACTCTCCGGGATGCCGCATTTACTTCGCGTGACAGATAGATGACCTTGCGTATGCACGCACTGGGGGAACGAAGGGGCTGCAGTGGCTGCCGAGACCGTGGAGATGGTTGTGGCCGGACGGACGGGGTGGATCCGCGGACGGGTCGACCGGCGCCTGGCCGCCTTCTTCGACGAGCACCCCTCGCCGGTGCCCGATCCGGAGGTGAGCGCGGCCTACGAGCTGCTGCGCGAGTTCGTGCTCGACGGCGGCAAACGGATCCGGCCGGTGCTGTGCTACTGGGGCTGGCGCGGCGCGGGCGGCGCGGCCGAGGAGCCGCGCCCGATCGTGGACGCCGCCGCGGCTCTCGAACTGTGCCACGCCGGCCTGCTCATCCACGACGACATCATGGACGCCAGCGCGACCCGCCGCGGCCGCCCCACGCTGCACCGGGCGCTCGGCGAGTCGCCCGCGATCCTGCTCGGCGTGCTCGCCATGACCTGGGGCGACGAGCTGCTGGCCACCTGCGGCGCCGATCCGGTACGGCTGCGCGCCGCCCGGGTCCGCTACGACGCGATGCGCACCGAGGTGATCACCGGCCAGTACCTCGACCTGCTCGCGCCCACCCGAACCGGCGTCACCGTCGACCAGACGCTGACCACGATCCGCTACAAGACCGCCAAGTACACCGTAGAACGCCCGCTCCAGATCGGCGGCGAGCTGGCCGGCGCCGAACCCGCGCTGCTCGCCGCCTACTCCCGCCTCGGCCTGCCGCTCGGCGAGGCCTTCCAGCTCCGTGACGACATCCTGGGCATGTTCGGCGACCCCGCCCAGACCGGCAAGTCCTGCCTCGACGACCTGCGCGAGGGCAAGCACACCGTGATGATCGCGCACGCCCGGGCGCACGCCTCCGGGCCCGCCGCCGCCCACCTGCGCCAGTGGTACGGCAACGCCGTACTCGACGAGCGGCAGGCGGCCGGGATCCGCGAGATCGTCGCCGGCACCGGTTCCCTAGCCCACGTCGAGTCCATGATCACCCAGCGCGTCGGCGAGGCGCTGGAGACCCTCACCACCGCACCGATCGCCACCGAGGCCAGGGAGGCCCTCACCGCCCTGGCCGACCGAATCGCCCACCGCAAGCAGTGAGCGGTGAGCACAGCAGTGCGCAAGAGCAATGAGCAAAGCGATGAAGGGTTGTGCTGAATGACGGAAACTCCGGTGAACGGCCACGACGAGAGCCAGCTCAGCCTCGGTACCGCGGCTGCGCGAAATCTCGCGACGACCACCAAGACGGCCCCGCAGATGCAGGAGATCACCTCCCGCCATCTGCTCAAGGTGCTGCCCTGGATCGAGGTCGTCGGTGGCGCCTACCGGGTCAACAGGCGCCTGAGTTACGCCGTCGGCGACGGCCGGGTGACCTTCACCACCACCGGCGCCGCCGTCCGCGTCATCCCGGCGGAGCTGTGCGAGCTGGCGCCGCTGCGCGGGTTCGACGACACCGACGTGCTGACCGAGCTGGCCGGGCGCTTCGTGCAACGGGAGTACGAGGCCGGCCAGGTCATCGCCGAGTCGGGCGGCCCCTCCGACGAGGTGCTGCTGCTGGCGCACGGCAAGGTGCGCAAGCTGGGCGAGGGCGCCTACGGCAACCAGGCGCAGCTCGGCGTGCTGGCCGACGGCGACCATCTGGGCGAGCAGGTGCTGACCGGCGACCGGGAGCCGTGGGGGTTCACCGTCCAGGCGGTGACCGCCTGCACCGTGCTGGCGCTGCCGCGCCCGGCGCTGGAGGAGCTGCTGGAACGCGAGCCGAGCCTGCGCGAGCACCTGCGGGAACGCGCCGAGGGCGGTTCACGCGGCCAGAACGCCCACGGCGAGGCGGAGATCGCGCTCACCGCCGGCCACACCGGCGAGCCCCGGCTGCCCGGCACCTTCGTCGACTACGACCTGTCCCCCCGCGAGTACGAGCTGAGCGTCGCGCAGACGATCCTGCGGGTGCACACCCGCGTCGCCGACCTCTACAACGAGCCCATGAACCAGACGCAGCAGCAGTTGCGCCTCACCATCGAGGCGCTGCGCGAGCGTCAGGAGTCGGAGCTGGTCAACAACCGCGAGTTCGGCCTGCTGCACAACGCCGACCTCAAGCAGCGCATCCACACCCGCACCGGCCCGCCCACCCCCGACGACCTGGACGACCTGCTGGCCACGGTGTGGAAGGAGCCCAGCGTCATCCTGGCCCACCCACGCGGCATCGCCGCCTTCGCCCGCCAGTGCAACAGCCGTGGCCTCTACCCCGACGCCGTCGAGATCAACGGCCAGAAGGCGCCCGCCTGGCGTGGCGTGCCGATCCTGCCGTGCAACAAGATCCCGGTCACCGACAAGGGCATCAGCTCGATCATGGTGATGCGCACCGGCCAGCAGAACCAGGGCGTCGTCGGCCTGTGGCGCACCGGCCTGCCCGACGAGTACGAGCCCGGCCTGTCGGTGCGCTTCATGGGCATCAACGACCAGGCCGTCACCAGCTACCTGGTGACCACCTACTACTCGGCCGCCGTCCTGGTGCCCGACGCGCTGGGCCTCCTGGAGAGCGTCGAGGTCGGCTAGTGACCTACCGGCTGCCCGAGTTCTACCTTCCGTACCCGGCCCGCCTCAATCCGCACATGGAGCGGGCCCGGGCCCACACCAAGCAGTGGGCCTGCGCGATGGACATGATCGACGAGGTGGTCTGGACCGAGGCCGGGTTCGACGGGATGGACTACGGCCTGATGTGCGCCTACACCCACCCCGACTGCCCGGCCGAGGAGCTCGACCTGGTCACCGACTGGTACGTCTGGGTCTTCTACTTCGACGATCATTTCCTGGAGACCTTCAAGCGCACCCGCGACATCGCCGGCGGCCAGGCCTACCTCGACCGGCTGGAGGCCTTCATGGCCGACGAGCCCGGCCTGGAGCCGCAGAACCCGTGCGAGAAGGGCCTGGCCGACCTGTGGGCGCGCACCGTGCCGCACCGCAGCGAGGGCTGGCGCGAGCGCTTCGTCGAGGTCACCCGCGACCTGATGCAGGAGTCGATGTGGGAGCTGTTCCACATCGACACCGGCCAGGTCTCCAACCCCATCGAGTACATCGAGGAGCGCCGCAAGGTCGGCGGCGCCCCCTGGTCGGCGTGCCTGGTCGAGCACGTCTCCGGGGCGGAGCTGCCGACCCGGATCGCCCGCACCCGGCCGGTGCGCGTGCTGATGGAGACCTTCTCCGACGCCGTGCACCTGCGCAACGACCTGTTCTCCTACGAGCGCGAGGTGCAGCGGGAGGGCGAGCTGTCCAACTGCGTGCTGGTCTGCGAGCGCTTCTTCGGCTGCGACACCGGGCGCGCGGTCGAGATCACCAACGACCTGCTCACCTCGCGGCTGCACCAGTTCGAGAACACCGTGCTGACCGAGCTGCCGCAGTTGTTCGCCGACCACGCGTTGCTGCCGCACGAGCAGGCGGCGGTGCTGGCCTACGTCAAGGGCCTGCAGGACTGGCAGGCCGGCGGGCACGAGTGGCACATGCGGTCCAACCGCTACACCAAGGGGGAGTCGTCCGGCGGGCTGACCGTGCACCACCTGACCGGGCCCGGCGGGCTGCGCAACCTGGCGGCCGTGCCGTTCCGGCAGGTGGGGCCGCTGGAGTGCCGGGTCGTCCTGCCGTACCCGTGCGGGGAGAGCCCGCACCGGCAGGCCGCGCTCGCGGCCGAGCTGGAGTGGACCCACCGGATGGGCATGTGCGACAACGTGGTCTGGGACGAGCGCAAGATCGCCGGGCACGACTTCGCGCTGGCCTCCTCCGGCATGGATCCCGACGCCTCCGAGGCCGAGCTGATCCTGTCCGCGCACTGGCTGACCTGGGGGACCTACGGCGACGACTACTACCCGCTGATCTTCGGCCAGGCCCGGGACCTGGCCGGGGCCAAGGCGCAGAACGCGCGCTTCGCCCAGTTCATGCCGCTCGATCTGGTGCAGACCGTCGTGCCGGTCAACGCCCTGGAGCGCGGCCTCGCCGACCTCTGGGTCCGTACGGCGGAGCCGTTCGGCCCGGCCGAGCGCGCCGAGTTCCGCCGCTACGTGGAGGCCATGACCGACAGCTGGATCTGGGAGCTGGCCAACCACATCCAGCACCGCGTGCCCGACCCGATCGACTACCTGGAGATGCGCCGCAAGACCTTCGGCGCCGACATGACCATCGGCCTCGCTCGGCTGACCCCCGGCAAGAACCTGCCGCCGGAGCTGTACCGCGCGCGGCCGATCTGGTCGATGACCAACGCGGCCATGGACTTCATGGCCATGGCCAACGACGTCGTCTCCTACCAGAAGGAGATCCAGTTCGAGGGGGAGCTGCACAACGCCGTCCTGGTCATGGAGACCTTCTTCGGCGTCGGGACGCAGGAGGCGCTGGACATCGTGCACGCGCTGATGGAGTCGCGGGTGCGGCAGTTCGGCCACGTCGAGACCAACGACCTGCCGGTCTGGCTCGACGACATCGCGGCCGGCGAGGCGGTCCGCGAGCGGGTGGCGGGCTACGTCCAGGAGCTCAAGGACTGGATGGCCGGCGTGCTGCGCTGGCATCTCGAAACCGGGCGCTACCGCGCCTACGCGCAGTGGAAGCCCGGTCCGAGCGGCCTCGGGACCGCCTCGACCCGGATCGCGAACCTGATCGGGGGCCAGCGTTGACGTTTTCCGCACGGTTGGGGGCCGGGGGATGACCGAACAGCACCAGTTGAGTCTCAGCACGGCGGCGGCGCGCAAGCTCGCCTCCATCACCAAGACGCCGCCGCAGATGCGCGAGATCACCCCTCGCCACCTGCTGCGCGTCCTGCCCTGGGTGGAGGTGCCCGGCGGCGCCTTCCGGGTCAACCGGCGGCTCACCCTCACCGTGGGCGACGGCCGGCTGTCCTTCGTCAACGAGGGCACCCGGGTGTGGCTCGTCCCGGAGGAACTGCGCGAGCTGCCCGCCTTCCGTGACTTCGACGGCGACCAGGCGTGCCTGCACGCGCTGGCCGCCCGTTTCGTCCAGCACGACCTCGACCCCGGGCAGCCGGTGCCCGGTGGCGAGATCGTCCTCGTCGCGCACGGCAAGGTCGCCGTCTTCGGTCCCGGAGCGTACGGCAAGCGCACCCAGCTAGGCGTGCTGGCCGGCGGCGACCACCTGCCCTCCTCGGCCTCGGGCGAGGCGCTCACCGGCTGCACCGTCCTCGTCCTGTCGCGCGAGGCGCTCGACGAGACGCTCTCGCGCAACCCCGACCTGCGCGACCACCTGTCCCGCCCGCCCGGCGCCCCGCCCAGCAACCGGCACGGCGAGGCCGCCATCGACCTGGCGGCGGGCCACTCCGGCGAGCCCGTCCTGCCCGGCACCTACGTCGACTACGACCTCGCGCCCCGCGAGTACGAGCTGAGCGTCGCGCAGACCATGCTGCGGGTGCACAGCCGCGTGGCCGACCTCTACAACGAGCCCATGGACCAGACCGCGCAGCAGATCCGGCTGACCGTGGAGGCGCTGCGCGAGGCGCAGGAGTCGGAGCTGGTCAACAACCCCGACTTCGGCCTGCTGCACAACGCCGACCTGAAACAGCGCATCCACACCCGCACCGGGCCGCCGACCCCGGACGACCTCGACGAGCTGCTGTGCCGGCGGCGCAGCTCGCACTACTTCTTCGCCCACCCGCTGGCCATCGCCGCCTTCTCCCGCCAGTGCAACCGGCTCCGGGTCAATCCCGGGGTGTCCGACCTGCCCGGCGTGCTGTCCTGGCGGGGAGTGCCGATCCTGCCCTGCGACAAGATCCCGATCTCCGAGCGGGGGCTCACCTCGATCATCGTCATGCGGACCGGCGAGGAGAAACAGGGCGTGATCGGGCTGCGCCGGACCGGGCTGGCCGACGAGTGGGAGCCCGGCCTGTCGGTGCGGTTCATGGGGGTGAACGACCAGGCCGTGCTGCACTACCTGGTGACGACCTACCACTCCGTGGCCCCGCTGGTGCCGGACGCGCTGGGGGTGCTGGAGAACGTGGAGATCTGAGCGGCCGGAAAACCGGTTGAGGGCGTCTCCCGCGCTCGCGTACGTTGCGACTCCGGGAGACGCCCTTTCCGCGGCGTCGCCCGCCGTACCCCGTGAAGACAGAGGACTCCACCGCGTGACGCCGCCCGCTCGCCTGACCTGACACGTCCTACCGCTCATTCCCAGCCGGCCGCCCAGCCGCCGGCTCCGCCGGGCTGCCCTCGCGCACCCGGTCGTTCCGCGTTTGAGGTCGCGCGCAATCGGCCTCGTGTCAGGTCTTGAGAGATCATGTCTTCACAACCCCATATCGCGCTGCCCTGGATCGTCCGCCGGACCAGGCTGCCGCTGCTGTCGCTGCGCTGCGTGGACTGCCCGGCGGAGACGGCCACCACCGGCGAGGGCCGCTTCCGGGTCAACGCCAACGGCAAGCTGCTGGACGTGTGGCTGCTCGTGCACTGCGTGTCCTGCGACCGGACCCGCAAGCTCGCCGTGCACGAGCGCGTGCCGGTCCGGACGCTCGATCCGGCCGTCCTCGACGGCTACCACGCCAACGACCCGGCCCTGGTGGCCGCCCTGCTGCTCGACCCGCTGTTCGCCCGGCGCAACCGCTTCGCCCTCGACTGGACCGGCGCCTGGCGGCTCCTGGTCCCTGTGCCCTGGGTGGAGGCCGGCTGGCCGGTCCAGGTGGAGGTCGTGCTGGAGGACCCCGTGCCGATCCGCCCGGACCGGCTCATCGCCCAGACACTCGGCCTCAGCCGGAACGAGGTGGCTCGCCGGGTCAAGTCCGAGACCTCGCTCCGCCGGCCGGCCACCACCGGGTTCACCTTCACGGTGCTGCCCGCGGACTGAACAGCCGCAGGTCAGGGTGCGGGGGAGGCGTTCGATCGGCGGGTGGCGGGTAAGGCTTCCACTCGTGGCCGTTACACCGGGTAGCCGGGCCACCTCGATCGTTGAGGAGCTGTTCCATGCGGGCGCTGGTCCTGAACTGCACGTTGAAAGCCTCCCCTGCGCCGTCCAACACCGAACAGCTCGCCCAGGTCGTCGTCGACGCCCTGGGCGAGCGCGGGGTGGAGGTGGCCTCGGTACGGCTGGCCGACCTGGTCATCCCGCCCGGCGTCGTCACCGACCTCGGCGACGGCGCCGACCAGTGGCCTGCCGTGCACGAGAAGCTGCTGGCCTCGGAGATCCTCGTCGTGGCCACGCCCACCTGGGTCGGGCACCCGTCCTCGCTGGCGCAGCGGATGCTGGAGCGGATGGACGCGATGATCTCCGAGACCGACGACGCCGGCCGGCCGGTGGCCTACAACCGGGTCGCCGGCGTGGTGGTCACCGGCAACGAGGACGGCGCCCACCACGTCATCTCCGAGATCGCCGGCGGGCTCATGGACATCGGCTACACCATCCCCGGCCAGGCCTGGACGTACTGGAACCGCGGCCCGGGCCCGGGCCCCAGCTACAGCGAGACCGGCGAGGGGCACGAGTGGTCGGCCAAGACCGGCCGGGCCATGGCCGCCAACCTGCACGCCGCCGCCAAGGCCCTGGCCGCCAACCCGATCGGCCCGCCTCCGTCCTGAACCCCTGGGGGCCTAGGAGTAGAGGGCCTCGATCTGGGGGGCGAAGTCGCGCAGGACGAGGTTGCGCTTGATCTTGAGGGTGGGCGTGAGGTGCCCCGACTCCTCGGTGAGGTCGATGTCGAGGATGGTGAACTTCTTGATCTGCTCCGCCCGCGACACCGTCAGGTTGGCCGCGTCGATCGCCGACTGCACGGCGGCGTGGATCTCCACGTCGCTGAGCGGGGTCTGCGCCAGGGCGTCGGGGTCGAGGGTGACCAGGGCGCCGACGAAGGGCCGGTTCTCGCCCACGACCATGGCCTGGGAGATCAGCGGGTGCGCCCGGATGACGTCCTCCAGCGGCGCCGGCGCGACGTTCTTGCCGGCGGCGGTGACCAGGATCTCCTTCTTGCGCCCGGTGATCCGCAGGTAGCCGTCGGAGTCGAGCTCGCCGACGTCGCCGGTGTGGTACCAGCCCTCGGCGTCGACGGCCTCGGCGGTGGCGGCCGGGTTGTTCCAGTAGCCGTCGAAGATGTGCCGGCCCTTGGCCAGCACCTCGCCGTCCTCGGCGATGCGCAGCGTGACGCCGGGGAAGGGCTTGCCGACGGTGCCGACCTTGTTGCCGCCGGGCATGTTGACCGAGCAGGGCGCGGTGGTCTCGGTGAGGCCGTAGCCCTCGTAGACCTCGATGCCGACGCCGCGGAAGAAGTGCCCCAGGCGCTCGCCGAGCGCGGAGCCGCCGCACACGGCCGCGGTGAGCCGGCCGCCGGTGGCGGCGCGCAGCTTGCCGTACACCAGCTTGTCGAAGACCCAGTGCAGGAAGCGGTGGCTGCCGTCGCGGCTGTGCGCGATGGCCACCTCGGCGGCCTTGGCGAAGATCTTGCCCTTGCCGTCGGCGGTGGCCTTCTGCTCGGCGCCGTTGTAGACCTTCTCGAAGACGCGCGGCACGCCCAGCAGGAACGACGGCTGGAAGGAGGCCAGGTCGGGCGCGACGTTCTTCATGTTCGGGGTGTGCGCCAGCACGGCGCCGGTCTCGACGAAGACGACCTGGATGACGCGGGCGAAGATGTGCGCGAGCGGCAGGAAGAGCAGCGCGGAGGCGGAGCGGTCGTTGAAGAGCGGGTCGAGCGGGCCGAACGCGACGTTGCGCGCGGTGAAGAGCAGGTTGTCGTGCGTGATGCGGCAGCCCTTGGGCCGGCCGGTGGTCCCCGAGGTGTAGACGATGGTCGCCAGGTCCGCCCCGACCGGCGCGCTGCGGCGGGCCTCCAGCTCGCTGTCCGGGACGTCCGCCTCGGCGAGCGGCAGGTCGGTCACCTGCCACAGGTGCTTGAGCTCGGGCATGGCCTCGCGGATGGTCTCGACGTGCCCGTCGAGCTCGGCGAAGGCGGCCTTGGCCCCGCTGTCGGTGAGGATCCAGCGCACCTGCTCGACCGAGGAGGTCTCGTAGATCGGCACGGTGACCGCACCGGCCGCCCAGACCGCGTAGTCGATGAGCGTCCACTCGTAGCGGGTGCGCGACATCAGCGCCACGCGGTCGCCCGGCTCGACGCCGGCCGCGATGAGGCCCTTGGCGAGGGCGGCGACCTGGTCGCGGAAGTCACGGGCGGTCACGGGGGCCCACGAGTCACCGTCCTGGCGCCGGATGACCACGAGGTCGGGCTGCTGCTCGGCGCGGCTGAAGACGGTGTCGGCCAGATTCGCCGATTCGGGCACATCCACCAGCACAGGGATGCTGAACTCACGCACGGAAAGACTCCTCAGAAGGGACGATACTCACGCTAGCAGCAGCTCCGTAGGATGACGCCCATGCGGGTTCATGTCGTCAGCGACGTTCACGGTCACTCCGAGGCGCTGGCCAGGGCGGGTGACGGCGCGGACGCGCTGGTCTGCCTGGGCGACCTGATCCTGTTCATCGACTACGAGGACCCGGCGCAGGGCATCTTCGGCGACCTGTTCGGGGCCGAGCGGGCGGCGGAGTTCATCGCGCTGCGCACGGCCAAGCGGTTCGACGAGGCGCGGGCGATGTCGCAGCGGCTGTGGCGGACGCTGCCGGGGGATCCGCGCGAGCACATCGAGCGCAACGTCCGGCAGCAGTACGAGACGTTGTTCACGGCGATGCCCACGCCCGCCTACCTGACCTACGGCAACGTCGATCTGCCGAACCTGTGGGCCGACCACCTCAGGCCGGGACAGACCGTGCTCGACGGGCAGACGGTCGAGCTCGGCGGGCTGGTCTTCGGGTTCGTCGGCGGCGGGCTGAAGACGCCCTACCGCACGCCGTACGAGCTGGACGAGGAGAGCTTCGCCGCCAAGGTCGAGGCGCTCGGCGAGGTGGACGTGCTGTGCACGCACATCCCTCCGGCCGTGCCGCAACTGCTGTACGACACCGTCGCGCGGCGCTTCGAGCGCGGCAGCGAGGCGATCCTGCGGCTGATCGAGCGGGTCCAGCCGCGCTACGCGCTCTTCGGGCACGTGCACCAGCCGTTGTGCGCCCGCACGCGGATCGGGCGCACCGAGTGCGTCAATGTCGGTCACTTCCGCGGAAAGGGCGTTCCGTACATCCTCGAGTGGTGACCTGACCGGTACGGTGGTCGCATGGCCGATCGCACCACTTCGAGCATCACCGTCGACGCCGATCCCGCCAGTGTGATGGCGGTCATCTCGGACTTCCCCGCCTATCCCGACTGGGCCGGCCAGGTGAAGAAGGCCGAGGTGCTGAGCACCTACGACGACGGCCGGGCGGCCACCGTGCGCTTCGTGCTGGACGCCGGGGTCATCAGCGACGCCTACACGCTGCGCTACCACTGGAACGACACCGGCGTGAGCTGGGACACCGCCGAGTCCGGCACCATGGTCTCCAGCCTGACCGGGAGTTACCTGCTGACCGGGACGGGCAGTGGCACCCAGGTGACCTACGAACTCGCGGTGGACCTGAAGGTCCCGATGATCGGCATGATCAAGCGCAAGGCGGAGAAGGTGATCGTCGACACCGCGCTCAAGGGCCTGAAGAAGCGCGTTGAGGCCCGATGAGGATCCTGCTGTTCACCGGCAAGGGCGGCGTCGGCAAGACGACCGCCGCCGCCGCGACCGCCACGCTGGCCGCGGGCCGTGGCCTGAAGACGCTGGTGGTCTCGACCGACACCGCGCACTCGCTGGCCGACGCCCTCGGCGTCGAGCCAGGGCCCGAGCCGGTCGAGGTGATGCCCGGCCTGCACCTGCACCAGGTCGACACCCAGGCCTCCATGGAGGCGCACTGGGGCGAGCTGCAGGGCTACCTGCGCGACCTGCTCGGCGAGCTGGGCCTCGACGTGATGACCTCCGAGGAGATCACCGTCCTGCCCGGCGCCGAAGAGGTCATCGCCCTGCTGGAGCTGCGCCAGCAGGCCCAGGCCGGCCGCTGGGACCTCATCGTCGTGGACTGCGCGCCCACCGCCGAGACGCTGCGCCTGCTGGCCCTGCCCGAGGCGCTCGACTGGCACGTGACCAGGCTGCTGCCGGTCGGCCGCCGGATCATGAAGGTCGCCGGCCCGTTCGTGAAGAGCATGGCCCGGGTCAGCGCGCCCGGCGACGACGTGCTCAACGCCGGGGAGCGGCTGCACCGCGCGCTCAAGGAGGTGCGCGAGCTGCTGACCGGGCCCGGCGCCTCCGTCCGGCTGGTGTTCACCCCCGAGTCGGTCGTGCTGGCCGAGGCCCGCCGCACGCTCACCTCGCTCAACCTGTACGGCTACCGCGTCGACGCGGCCGTCGCCAACCGCGTCTTCCCGGCCGAGGGCGCCGACGACTGGCGGGCCCAGTGGGTGGCCGCGCAGACCAGGCTCCTGGCCGAGGCCGAGGAGTCCTTCGCCCCGCTGCCCATCCACGTCGTGCCCTACCTGCCCGCCGAGCCGGTCGGCCCGGAGACGCTGGCCGAGGTGGGCGAGGCGCTCTACGCCGGGGTGGCCGACCCGTTCGCGCCGCCCGGGGTCGAGCCGCCGCTCACCGTCGAGGGGCACATGCTGCGCCTCAGCCTGCCCGGCGCCAGCAAGGAGGACGTCGACCTGGCGCGCAAGGGCGAGGAACTGATCGTGACGGCCGGGCCGTACCGCAGGATTCTCGCCCTGCCCGCCGGGCTGGCCCGGCGGCGGATCGCCGCCGCCGCGCTCCAGGACGGCGTCCTGGAGGTACGGTTCGAGCATGAGTGAGAGCAGCAACGAGCGGGACCCCATCGGGACCGTCACCGACGAGGCGCGCAAGCTCTTCGAGGCCATCCAGGGGCGGGCCACCCGCCAGGTCGGCAAGACCGTCCTCAACTCCTTCAAGCCGGGGCGCCAGGAGCGCGACGTCTGGAGCGAGGCGGTCAGCGACCACGACGAGTACGTCTGCCGCGCCTGTCCCTTCTGCCGGGCGATCGCGGCCCAGCGCGAGTCCGGTTCCGACGTGGCCGGCCATCTGGCCGCGGCCGGCGGGGAGCTGTTCGCCGCCTTCCGGCAGGCCCTCGACAGCCTGAGCAGGCCCGCGCCGCGCACACGGCCCGCCGACGACACCGGGGCCGACGGGACCAGGCAGAATGTGGAGCACATTGACCTGGGGTGAAAGGGATCGCGGGATGCTCACGATCGGTGTGGACATCGGTGGCACGAAGGTGGCCGCCGGCGTGGTCGACGAGGAGGGCAAGGTCCTCGCGAGCGCGTTGCGGCCCACCCCGGCCGACCGGCCGGATCTGGTCGCCGAGACCGTCGCCGACGTGGTGAGCGAGCTCGCCGCGGGCCGTGAGATCGAGGCGGTCGGCGTCGGCGCGGCCGGTTTCGTCGACGAGACGCGCTCGATCGTGCGGTTCGCGCCCAACCTCGCCTGGCGCGAGGAGCCCCTGCAGAAGAAGATCGCCGGCCTGGTGGGCCTGCCGGTGGTCGTGGAGAACGACGCCAACGCCATGGCGTGGGCGGAGAGCCGCTTCGGCGCCGGCCGCGACGAGGCCTTCGTCGTGGCGATCACCGTCGGCACCGGCATCGGCGGCGGGCTGGTCCTCGACGGCCGGCTCTTCCGCGGCCGGTGGGGGATGGGCGCCGAGCTCGGCCACATGCAGGTCGTGCCCGAGGGCAGGCTCTGCGGCTGCGGCAACCTCGGCTGCTGGGAGCAGTACGCCAGCGGCAACGCCCTGGTCGCCACCGCCCGCGAGATCGCCGCGGCCCAGCCCGAGCGCGCCCGCGTGCTGCTGGAGCTGGCCGGCGGCACCATCGAGGGCGAGGAGGTCACCGAGGCGGCCCGCCGCGGCGACGACGCCTGCCTGGCCGCCTTCGCCGAGCTCGCCGACTGGCTGGGGCAGGGCATGGCCGACCTGGCCGCCATCCTCGACCCCGGCTGCTTCATCGTCGGCGGCGGCGTCTCCCGCGCCGCCGACCTCTTCCTCGACCGGGCGCGCGACACCTTCCACCGCACGCTGACCGGCCGCGGCCACCGCCCCTTCGCCGAGGTACGGCTGGCCGAGCTGGGCGCCTCGGCGGGCCTCGTCGGCGCGGCCGACCTGGCGCGGCGGCGGTAGCGGCGGCGCCGCCCCCAGGCCCCACAATGGGCGGGTGAGGATCGGCACCTACAACATCCGGGGGATGTCCGACGACGTCCCCGCGCTCGTGCGCGTCATCCACGCGATGGCGCCGGACATCCTCTGCGTGCAGGAGGCTCCCCGGTTCCTGTGGTGGCGCCGCCGCCGCGCCGAACTGGGCGAGCTGACCGGCCTGCGGATCGCGGCCGGGCGGCGCCTGGGCGGGCTGGCGGTCTACGTCCGCCCCGGCGTGCGCGTCCTGCACGAGGAGACGCACGTCCTGAAGATCTTCCTGCCGCGCGAGATCCGCGGCCTGGCGCTGGCCGTGGTCGAGCTCGACGGCGTACGGCTGGCCGTCGCCTCGATCCACCTCGACCTGGTCCCGGCCCAGCGGCTCTACCACGCCACCGAGATCGTCACGCTGGTGGAGCGGGCCGCGGCCCGGTTCGGCGCGATCCCGGTGGTGTGCGGCGACATCAACGAGAAGGAGCACGAGCCGACCTGGCGCTACCTGGCCGCCCGGTTCGCCGACTGCTACCCGCTGGCCCCCAGCGGCGACGGCCACACCTTCACCGCGCGCAACCCCGCCTCGCGCATCGACGCGATCTTCGCCGGGCCCGGCCTGACCGTGCGCTCGTGCGGCGGCGTCGCGGCCACGCGCGAGGACCTGGCCGCCGCCACCGACCACCTGCCGGTCGTGGCGGAGCTCACGGCCGCCGGTACTCCATGATCCAGTTGGTCTCCCAGGTCAGCCCGTCGTCCTCGCTGACCGCCTGTTCCCAGCGCACGGACCCCGGACCGGCGAGCTCCCAGCGGAAGCGCAGCCCCGGCGCGTGGAACTCGCCCCTGCCGCCCTCGAACCGGCCCACCACCGGGGTGAAGTCGGGCGAGACCCGGCTGTCCAGCCAGGCGTGGTGCCACAGGTCGGTGGCCGGGTCGTAGGCGATCACGGCCAGCCCCTTGACCAGGAGGCCGCCGGGGAAGACCGCCTCGAAGTCCTCCAGCATCACCCACCCGTCCAACCGGGGCTCGGCGCGCACGCGCGCGGTGAACTCGTGCCAGCTCCCGTCGGCCGACCTCTTGCGGTTGGCGACGGTCCAGGAGCCCTCCAGGAAGGCGAAATCGTTCATGGCCCCAGGGTCGGGCGGCGGTCCTTGACCGGGCCACCATTCGGCCGTGGCCTAATCGAGAGCGTCCGTCGCCTCGATCCGGGGGACGGGAGGTGTATGCGCCCGAGTACGATCTGGGTCATGACCCGTCGTCGATTCCGACGGCGTGCGACGGCAACCTGCGCGGCCGCTCTGGCCGCCGCCCTGTTCTCGGGGCCGGCCGCGCACGGCGATCCAAAACCGGGCACCGTGGAAGCGTGGGAGCGCTCGACCAGCGTCAGCCTCGACGCCGACGGTGCGCTCTCCGACGTCCAGGCGCTGCCGGACGGCCAGGTGTGGGCGGTCGGCCAGCAGCAGCTCTGGGACGTCTGGAACAACCGCGGCGCGGTGCGCCTGTGGAACGGCACCGCGTGGAGCGACGTGCCGGTGCGTGACACCATGGGCCCGAGCGTGCTGCGGGCGCTGTCGGTGGCCGCGGCCGGCGAGGTCTGGGCGGTCGGCGACGGCAACGACGGCCTGCCGTACCTCACCAGAGGCGGTCCCGGCGGTTTCGACCGGATCAAGGTGCCGGGCCTGGGCAACCAGGACCGGCTGGCCGGGATCGACGCGCGGCCGGGCAAGATGGTGGCGGTCGGCAGCCGCCGCGGCCACCCGCTGATCGTCAGCGGGCGCAGCGAGTGGCGGGTCGAGGAGAGCAAGATCCGCGGCTCGCTCTACTCGGTCTCCGGGGCGTTCGCGGTCGGCGACACCGGGCACTCGCCGCTGGTGATGCGCTACTCGGGCGGGTCGTGGAAGCCGATGGAGCTGCCGGAGGTCCCCGGCGGCTACCTGCGCGACGTGCGGGCCGACGGCACCAAGCGGGCGCTGGCCGTGGGCGGCGTCTACCACCCTTCCGGGCGGATCGACCCGCTGGTGCTCTCCTGGAACGGCAAGCGCTGGAAGCGGGAGAAGCTGCCGCACACCGCCGCGCGGCTGTACGGCGTGACCGGTGACGGGCACGGGCGTTTCTGGGTCTCCGGGTTCGACCCCGACCGGCCCGGCGAGCCGTTCCTGCTGCGGCACGCCAAGGGCGAGACCACGATCATCCGCGGCGGCACCGTCGCCGGGCGCTCCAGCGTGCGCCTGCAGTCGGTGGCCTACCTGCCGGGCAAGGGCCTGGTGTGGGCGGTCGGGCACGCCGTGGACACCGCCGACCGCTACTCCGGCGTGGTCGAGACCTTCGGGCCGAAGGACCCGAAGATCTCCTGACGCCTGTGATCCCGACCTGACCCCGGCTGATTCCGGCGGGGTCAGACGACCGCGCCGTCGTCCCAGCCGGAGTCGTTGGGCGGGCCGTCGCCCATGCGCACCACCAGCGTGACGAACCCGCCGATGAAGGCGGCCACCGCGGTGAACAGGACCAGGCCGTGCATCTCCCAGCCGAGCATGGCCGCCAGCAGCAGGTAGGCCGGCCCGCCGAACAGGGCCACCCACGCCACCTTGGTCACCACGTCCACCCGCGGCAGCGGGGGAGGCGGCGGCGGGGTGTAGTGGTCCTCGTCGGCCGGGTCGTGCGGCGGCTCGGGCTCCTCGTCGGGATCCGGTTCCGCCACCACCTCGGGGGCCTTGACGACCCGGCGTTCCGGCTCGGGCTCGGGCGGCACGTTCTCGCTGTCCGGCCACGGTTGGTCCGCCGAGTCGCGCTCGGCCGTGTCGTTGAAGGACGCGACGATCTGACGCCAGACCTCGTCCTCGTCACTCTGGGGCGTCACTACGCGCCTTCCCCCTTGACGCACGATGTGCGTTCAGTCCCTCTGCAAGGGTACCGAGGCATGTGTCCGGATGAAGTCGAGGCTCCCGGCAAAGATCTTGTCCGCATCGTGGTCCAGGGTCGCAACATGGTAGCTATCCGACAGTTCCTCTACGGTCGCGGTGGGCAGGGCCTTCTTGATGACCGCGACGCTCGTGGGCTTGACCACGTGGTCGTCGGTGCTGTGGTAGACGAGCAGGGGCTGGGTGACCTTGTGCAGATCGGCCTGGACCAGCGACCACAGGCGGGGCAGCGAGGCCGCCGCGCTCACCGGGGTGCGCGTGTACGCCAGCTCGGTCACCCCCTCCTTCTTGATGTCGTTGGCCACGCCGGGCACCGACCTGACGAAGAGTCTCAGCACCGGCGCCAGCTTGAGCAGAGGCACGTCGTTGGCTATCGAAGGATTGACCACGACCAGCCCTCTGACCGCCTCGCCGTGCACCTCCGCCAGCCGCAGCGCCATGCACCCGCCCAGCGACAGGCCCGCCACGAAGACCTCGGCGCAGCGCCCGCGCAGCACCTCGAAGGCCTTCTCCAGCTCGGCGTACCAGTCCTCCCAGCGGGTCCGGCTCATCTCCTGCCACGTCGTCCCGTGCCCGGGCTGGCGCGGCAGCGACACGGTCAGCCCCTGCGCGGCCAGGTACTCGCCCCACGGCCGGAGCGACTGCGGGGTGCCGGTGAAGCCGTGGCACAGCAGCACCCCCACCGGTCCGCCCTCGTGCCCGTACGGCTCAGCACCTGCCATGAGCGGCATAACAAGCTCCTCGATGGGAAATCATCCCGAATTTCCCGATCGTTGCACGCTTGGGGGCGGTTGTGCGAGAGCTGGTGTAGGAGCACACGCCAAGTGATGCGAAGATGACTCAGCACCCCGACAAGGTGCGCGCACAACATGGGAGGTGGCCCGGGTGTTCTACTGGGTGGCAAAGGCGATCCTCGCGCCGATTCTCCATCTGGTCTTCCGCCCCTGGTTCGAAGGGACGGAGAACGTCCCGCAGGAGGGTCCCGCCATCCTGGCCGGCAATCACCTGTCCTTCGCCGACCACTTCTTCGGGCCGCTCCAGCTCAAGCGCAAGGTCATCTCGCTCGGCAAGTCCGACTACTTCACCGGCAAGGGCATCAAGGGCTTCTTCACCCGGCTGTTCTTCAGCGGCGTCGGCACCGTCCCGATCGACCGCTCGGGCGGCAAGGCCAGCGAGGCCGCGCTCCGCACCGGGCTGCGCATCCTGCGCGAGGGCAACGTCCTGGGCATCTACCCCGAGGGCACCCGCTCGCCCGACGGCCGCCTGTACAAGGGCAAGACCGGCGTGGCCCGGCTGGCGCTGGAGTCGCGCGCCCCGGTCATCCCGTGGGCCATGGTCAACACCTTCGAGATGATGCCGCCCGGGCACCCGCTGCCCAAGCTCGGCATCCGGCCGGGGGTGCGCTTCGGCAAGCCGCTCGACTTCTCCCGCTACTACGGCATGGAGGACGACCGGCTGGTGCTGCGCGCGGTGACCGACGAGATCATGTACGCGCTGATGGAGCTGTCCGGGCAGGAGTACGTCGACAAGTACGCCGCCAGCGCCCGGGTGGAGATGGAGCGGGCCGCCCGCGCCGAGGCGGCCGCCGCCCGGAAGTGACTCAGTCCGCCAGGTGCTCGCGGATCTGGCGGATGTGCTCGGGGGTGGTGCGGCAGCAGCCGCCGATCAGCTCGGCCGGCCAGCTCGCGGCGGCCTCGCCGTACTCCACGGGGTCGGCCAGGCCCAGCCAGCGGCGGTCGGCCGCGTCCCACGTCTCGCCCGAGTTGGGGTAGACGACGACCGGCTTGCCGCCGCGCAGGCGTTCGACCAGGCCCGGGATGTGCCGCGGCGCGGTGCAGTTGACGCCGACCGCCATGACGTGCGGGATGTCGGCGAAGACCGCGGCGGCCTCCTCGATCGGGGTGCCGTCGTTGAGGTGGCCCTCGTCCCGGCAGGAGTAGGCGACCCACGCCTCGACGTCGGGCGTCTCGCGCAGCAGCCGGGCCAGCGCGCGGCCCTCGGCGACGGAGGGGATGGTCTCGATCGCCAGCAGGTCGGCGCCGGACGTGGCGAGGATCTCCCAGCGGGGGCGGTGCCACTCCAGCAGGCCGTCCTCGTCGAGGTCGTAGGCGCCGGTGTACTCCGCGCCGTTGGCCAGGTAGGCGCCGTAGGGGCCGACCGAGGCGGCGACCAGGCCGGCGCCGTGCTCGTCGCGGGCCTCGGCGGCCAGCCGGACCGAGGAGCGCATGAGCCGCTCGGCCTCGGCGGCGGACAGGCCGCGGGCGGCGAAACCGGGCAGCGAGGCCTGGTAGCTGGCGGTGGTGGCGACGCCGGCGCCGGCGGCGAAGTAGTCGGCGTGGACCCGGCGGATGAGCGCCGGGTCTTCGAGCAGCAGCCGGGCCGACCACAGCTCGTCGCTCAGGTCGGCGCCGAGCGCTTCGAGATGGGTGGCCAGGCCGCCGTCGAGGATGAGGGAACGCATCTCCCCAGGTTAGCCGGGCCGGTCAGGCGTAGCGCAGGCCGAGCTCCCTGACCAGCTCGACCCAGTTGGCCCCGGCGTCGGGCGCGTAGGCGCCCGGGGTGTAGCGCACCTCGCGCAGGCGGCCGGTGAAGCGGTTGGCGCCGTGCTCCCACGACACGGGGGAGCAGCGGTCGATGCCGACGTCGATGCCCTCCATCGGGCAGAAGCCGGCCAGCATCGGCAGGCCGGTCAAGGTGCCGCGCGGCTCGCCGTCCACGCTGAGCGTGACGTCCCAGCGCCAGCCGCCGGGCGCGTGCACCTCGGCGCGGACGTGCTCGCCGAGCGGGCCGGCCCGCAGGGTGCGCAGCTCGCCGAAGCCGTTGTGGGTGAAGCAGACCTCGCCGCGCTCCACGTGCAGGACGTAGCCGCCGCCCTGGCCGCCGTGCGCGACCAGCACGCCGTCACCGGGGGCCTCGATCGCGGCCTCGACGGTGAAGGAACGCCACTGGATCAGTTGCAGGGCGGTCCAGCGCTCCAGGGTGTGCAGGTCCGGCGTCAGCCGTACTGGGCCGGGTTCGCGGTGCCAGGGCGGGCGCAGCAGGTAGCGCAGGCGGGAGCCCTCGTCCAGGGGGTAGACGCGGTTGGCGCGGGCGGCCTGCTCCCAGGCGGCGGCCAGCTCGGCGACCAGGTCCGGGTGCTCGGCGGCCAGGTCGTGCGCCTGGGTGCGGTCGGCGCGGTGGTAGAGCTCCCACTCGTGCTCGCCGAACGGGGTCAGCGGCGCGTGCCGGGTGACGATCTCCCAGCCGTCGCGCACGTACCCGCGATGGCCCTGCAGCTCGGTGTACTGCTCGCGGTGGGCGTGCCCGGCCTGCGCGTCGCGCAGCACCGGCACCAGCGAGACGCCGGAGACCGGGGGCGCGTCGAGCCCCGCCAGCTCCAGCAGCGTCGGCAGCACGTCGGTGACGTAGGCCCACTGGTCGCGCCGCTCGCCCCGGGCCGCCAGCCCGGCCGGCCACGACAGCAGGAACGGCACGCTGTGCCCGCCGGCGTGGGCGTTGCACTTGTAGAGCCGGAACGGGGTGTTGGAGGCCATGGCCCAGCCGCGCGGGTAGTGCGCCAGCACCCGGGGCCCGCCGACCAGGTCGAGGCGGGCGAGGTCGGCCTCCGGGTCCTCGCGGTCGTGCCGGCTGTTCTTCGACAGCAGGGTCCGCAGGTACTGGGTGGTGCCGTGCTCCTCGCCCTCGCGCGAGGCGCCGTTGTCGGAGAGGAAGACGAAGACGGTGTCGTCCAGCGCGCCGAGGTCGGCCAGGGCGCGGCGCAGCTCGCCGACGCTGCGGTCGAGGCCGGCGACCATGGCGGCGTAGACCTCCATGTAGCGGGCGAACAGCCGTCGCCGCTCGGGGGAGAGGGAGTCCCAGGCCGCCACCTCGTCGCCCTCCTCGGCGTTGCGCGGCGGCAGGTCCAGGCCGGGCGGGAGCACGCCGGTGGCCTGCTGGCGGGCGAAGCGCTCGCGGCGGATCTCGTCCCAGCCGGCGTCGTAGCGGCCACGGAAGCGGGCGATGTCCGCCTCGGGGGCCTGGAGCGGGGCGTGGGCCGCGCCGTGGGCGAGGTAGAGCAGGAACGGGCGCTCGGGGGCGGCGGCCTTGGCCTGGCGGACCAGGCGCACGGCGGCGGCGGTGAGGTCGTCGGTCAGGTAGTAGCCCTCGGGGTGGGCGTCCACCTCGACCGGGGAGTTGTCGCTGATCAGGCGGTGCGGCTGGTGGGCGTTGGTGAAGGCGTCGAGGAAGCCGTAGAAGCGGTCGAAGCCGCGTTGCAGCGGCCAGGCGTGCCGGGGGCCGGCCTCCGACATGTCGGAGTCCTTGGTGAGGTGCCACTTGCCCACGGCCAGGGTGCTCCAGCCGGCCTCGCGCAGCAGCTCGGCCAGGGTCGGCACGTCCGGCGCGATCTCGCCCGCGTAGCCGGGGAAGCCGGGGTCGGAGTTGGCGATGTGCCCGACTCCGGCCAGGTGCGGGTTGAGCCCGGTGAGCAGGGCGGCGCGGGTCGGCGAGCACATCGGGGTGGTGTGGAAGTCGGTCCACTGCACGCCCTGGGCGGCCAGCTCGTCCAGGTGCGGGGTGGGGATCTCCGAGCCGTAGCAGCCCAGGTCGGCGAAGCCGACGTCGTCGGCGAGCACGATCACCACGTTCGGCGCGCCGGGCGGCGGGGCGGGGCGCGGCGGCCACCAGGACTCCGACCCGGCGAAGGTGCGTCCCACCCGGCCCTCGAAGCCGTCATAGGTGATCATTTCTGGAGTGTACGGCGGCGCGGACCGGCAGAACAGAACGAAGTTCCACCGATCCGCGCCCGCCCGCGGGTCAGCCGCGCTTCCAGAACGGGCGGCGGGGCTTGCCCGCCTCGGAGCCGCCGGGCTCGCCCGTAAGCGCGGTCAGGACGTCGATGGCCCGCTGCCGCAGCCCGGCGACGTCGGCCCCGGGCCGTTCGGCGCGCTCCAGCGCCTCGGCCAGCTCGGCCAGCTCGGTGACGAGCTCGTCGGCCAGGCCGTGCCCGCGCAGGTAGGTCGCCAGCGCGGCCAGCCTGCTGCCCAGGTCGGCCAGGTAGGCCGGATCGGCCGCCGGCACCGCCCGCAGCCGCGCCAGCTCGGCGGCGAGCTGCTCGCGGCCCTGCTCCCGGTCCTGGTCCACCCCGCGGCCGGGGGCGGGCGCGGGCATCCGCTTGGCGAACCCGCGCGGCGGTCCCGCCGCGGCCTGGAACTGCGGCTGCGCCGACTCCAGGAACGAGGCCCGCGGCGCGGCGGCCGGCGCGGCCATCATCATCATGGGCGCCGCCGCGACCGGCGGCTCCCAGCCGCTGGGCAGCTCGACCGGCTGGATGACGTGGTGCTCCGGCGCCCCGTCGGCGCTGACCCGGGTGTCCACCGCGACATAGGCCGTGAACCTGCACAGCACGCCGCCCGCCAGCGACAGCTCCACGATCCTGGCCTCCAGCGCGTGCTCGCCCATGGCGTAGCGGTCCTCCAGCTCGCGCAGCCGGGCGCGGGTCCACAGCGCCTTGAGGGCGCTGTGGCCGGTGACCATCGGCTCGACCACCTGCTCCCACGGCGCCCCGGCGGCCACTCCGCGCACGGTCACCGGCCCGGCCGCCCGGTAGCGGCCGAACACCTGCAGCGGCACGCCCGGGAAGAGCGAGCCGAGGTGGGTGACCTCCTCGGTGTCGAGCCCGTCGAGGGACAGGTCGGTGACCAGCGGCGCGCCGATCCGGCGGTGGATCTGCTCCATGGCCGCGTCGAGCCGGTCCTCCGACTCCACCAGCTCGCACCGGCCCGCGCCCAGCCCGGCCAGGCGGCCGAGGAAGCCCGCGTTCACCGCCCGGTCGATGCCGACGACGTGCACGCGCATGGCCGACAGGGCCCTGCCGACCTGCTCCAGGATCTGGTCCTCGTTGCCGACCTGGCCGTCGGTGACCAGGACGACCACGCGCTCGCGCCCGCTCTCGCCGAGCAGGCCGACCGCCTGGCGCAGCGGTTCGAGCAGCTCGGTGCCGCCCCTGGCCTCCAGCCGGGCCAGGTGCTCGACGGCGCGGAAGCGCTCGCGGTCGCTCGCCTCGCGCAGCCCGTCGAAGGCCGGCTCGACCACGCTGTCGAAGGCCAGGACGGCGAAGCGGTCGGCCGAGGTGAGGGTGTCGACGATGCGGGCCGCCGCCCGCCGGGCCGCGACCATCTTCCAGCCGCCCATGCTGCCCGAGCGGTCGAGCAGGAGCACGACGTCGCGGGGCAGCCGGGTCTCGGGCACGTCCGGGGGCATCACGGTGAGCGCGAAGGTGCCCTCGCCGTCGAGCTGGAGCGCGGTCGAGGCGTCGAAGGCCAGCCGGAGCACGAAGTCGCGGTCGAGCCGCTCGCCGGGGCGCAGGCTGACCGTGCCGCCCTCCTGCTCCACCACGTGCAGGCTGGAGGCGACCTCGCGCAGGTCGAGGCCGGCCGGGTCGACGGTGGCGGTCAGCGACAGCCGTACCGGGTTGGGGAAGCCGGGCAGCAGGACCGGCGGGGTGATCCGGGAGGCGTCGGGCGTGGCGTCGGTGTCGGGCACCGTGCCCGCGCCGGCCTGCGGGCCGTCGAGGGGAGCGCCCGGGATGTAGCGCGGCGCGACGACCAGGGGGAAGCGGAAGGTGGCCGCGCCGTCCTCGTAGGGCAGCGGCTGGCTCAGCGTCAGCCGGACGCTCACCCGCTCGCCGGGGGCGAGGTTGCCGACCCGGATGGTGAAGACGTCCGGGCGTTCCTCCTCGGCGATCGCCGCGCGGCGGCCCTCGGCCATGGCCTGGTCGTAGTCGGCGCGGGCCTGGCCGCGCTCCTTGAGCACGCCTTCGATGACCCGGTCGGCCGCTTCCATCCGGAAGGCGGTCACCGCGGCGCGGTCGGGCAGCGGGAAGACGTAGGTCGCCTCCAGCGTGACGTCGAACGGGTTGCGGAAGCCCTGGGCGACCTCGACCCCGGCCACCAGGCCGGACAGCCGCGCGTCCACGTCGAGGCTCTCCAGCGGGAGGTTGCCGCGCTCGGTCTCCAGCGCGCCGAACCCGGCCTCCTCGACCGGCCGGCTGCGGCTCGGGTCCAGCGAAGTGATCTTCATGCGAGTCTCCGTTCCTCGAGCACCTCGACCAGGGGTCCGGCCGCGGACATGACTGCTTGCAGGTCCTCTTCCGAGGGGGTACGGCTCGCGCCGTCGAGCACCAGCACCACGCCCGGCGCCAGCCGTACGCCGTGGACCGCGTGGCCGGAGGCCGCCTGAGCCGGGCCCGCGCCGTTGGGCGAGGCGGCGGGGGCGGGCGGCGCGGGGGCGGGCCGCGGGCTGGGACTGGGAGTGGCGGTGGGACGGGGGGCCGGGCGTTCGGCCCAGAAGCGCGGGCGGCTCACCGCGGCGACCCGTTCGAGGGTGGCGTCGGTGGCGCCGGCCAGGGCGACCTGGATCTCGGCGATCGAGCGGCCCTCGGCCTGCAGCCGCTTGACCGCGACGAGCTGGAGCAGGTGCCGCCGGCCGTACTGGGCGACCCGGCCGCGCCGGGTGAGCGGCGGGTCGACCAGGCCGATGGTGGTGTACCAGCGGATCAGGCGCTCGCCGGGCACGTCGCGCACCCGGCCGCTGCCGGTGGGCGAGGCGGCTTGCAACGCCTCGGCCGCCCGCTGCGCCAGTTCGCCGATGGTCCAGGTCTCGCTCATGCCCCCACAGTGACACTGTCATTGTTGCACTGTCAATGTGCGGAAGATCCGGACGGCCGAATGCGTTGGAAAAGGTGTAGTTGCAACGCCGAACGACGGAGGTACGAACTCATGGCTCAGATCACCGGTCCGCTGTCCGGCGCCGCGCGCGACACCGTCGCCGAAGCCCTCCAGGGCGCGCTCGTCGACCTCATCGACCTGTCGCTGGTGGCCAAGCAGGCCCACTGGAACGTCGTCGGACCGCACTTCCGCCCGCTGCACCTGCAGCTCGACGAGCTGACCGCGGTGGTCAGGGAGCACGCCGACACCATCGCCGAGCGCGCGGTGGCGCTGGGCGTCAACCCGGACGGGCGGTCGGCGACGGTGGCCGAGTCCACCCGCATCCGCCAGCCGGAGCACGGCTGGCTGGAGGACGGCAAGGTCGTGGTGACCATCACCGAGATCCTGGAAGGCGTCTCGCAGCGCATGCGCGAGCGCATCGAGGCCACCGACGAGCCGGACCCGGTCAGCCAGGACCTGCTCATCGCGGTCGCCCAGGAGATCGACAAGCAGCACTGGATGTTCCAGGCCCAGCGCTGACGCGCTGCGACGACGAGCCGGGGTCGTGAGCCCCGGCTTTCGCGCGTCTACAGCAGTTCGGCCGCCAGCCGGGCGATCAGCGGCCGGGTGGCCAGGAACTGCCGCAGCTCCTCCTCGCCCTGGAGCCCGGCCTCCAGCAGCGCGCGCACCCAGGTGTCGCCGTCGCCCCGCTGGGCCGCCGCCTCCAGCCGGTCGAGCAGCGTCGCGCCGGGATGGGACTCGCGGGTCAGCGTCGACAGCAGGTGCGGCCAGCGGATGGTGAGCGCCGCCAGCTTGGCGACCTCGGCGTCGCTCGCCCGGGGCCGCCCCGACTGCGCCCGGCGGTAGGTGACGAAGGAGTAGAACCGGAAGACGTTGAGGTAGCGCTTGACCTCGCGTGGATTGCGCAGGCCCAGCGCGGGCAGCGCCGCCTCGATCGCCCGGCAGGCGTTCTCGTCGCGGTAGAGGTCGGCGAAGACGCGGTCGGCGGCCACCCGGGCCGGCTCGGTCAGCCGCCCGTTGCGCCCGGCGAAGCCGAGCGAGGCCTGGGCGCGCTCGGCCGCCTCGTCCAGGCCGTCGACCGAGGGCCGCTGCTCGCGGATCAGCCGCTCCAGCTCCTCCACGATGCCCGGGTCGGCGACGGTCCGGCCCGCGGCGAGCTTGCCGCGCGCGACCTGCGCCGGCACGGCCGCCCGTGGCGGGGGCGCGAGCGCTGGGGCGTCCAGGGGCTCCTCCGGGACGCCGAGCAGGGCGCGCACGTACGCCGGCAGCCGCTCCTCGTCGTCCAGCAGGGGCACGCTCAGCGGAAGCTGGACGATCTTCTCCAGGAAGCGCCAGCCGATGCTCTCGGTCAGGAGCTGCCGGTAGGCCACCTGGACGTGCGCGGCGACCATCTCCGGCTCCATGGCCAGCACGAAGACGCAGTTGGGGAACTCGCCGGCCAGGAACAGGTTGATCGCCTCGATGACCTGGGCGACGGTGCTGGAGGAGCAGCGGTCCAGGTCGTCCACGAAGACCACCAGGGGCCGTTCCTCGGTCGCCACCAGCCCGAGCACCCGGCGCATGTCGGTCTGCACCAGGTGCAGGAAGCCGGCCTTGTCGCCGTAGGCGTGCTCGGGCAGCACGCCGCTCTGCAGGAAGGGGTCGGGCTGGTTGACCAGGGTGCCGAACGCCCCGCCCGCGCCCTCGGCGAAGAAGCGGCCCAGCCGTACGGTCCCCGCCGCGAGCGAGGCCAGGCAGCCCGCCGAGGCGATGGCCGCGGCGGCGTCCGACAGCCAGGGCAGCATCGAGGAGGCCGCCCAGGCGGCCCCGGCCAGCACGAGGGTGAAGACCAGGCCGAGCGCGACCGGCAGGAGCCGGGTGAAGGCCAGCCGGTACAGCCGCCGCCGCACCGCCTCCCGGTCGATGCGCGACAGGTTGAGCTCCAGCCAGAAGCGCTCGCGGTCGGTGCGCGACATCCGGCCGGTGATCTGGCTGATCAGCTCGTGCGCCAGCCCGGCCCAGACCTGCTCGCCGTTCTGGTACATCCAGGGGTTGAACCACACCGTCGGCCGCCAGCCCGAGCCGGCCACCGCCTCGGCCCGCTCGTACGGCACGCCGCCCTCGCGCAACCGCCCCAGCACCTCGGCGTTGGTCACCTCGGTGGCGGCCGCGGCCAGCTTGAGCGTGGCGGCCGAGCCGGGGTCGAGCAGCTCGCGCACCATCCGCATCAGCGAGGTCTTGCCCGCCCCCCACGGCCCCTTGATGCCGATGGTCAGCGGCGGCGCGGTGTCCGGGTGGCGGATGAAGGCGGCGATGGCCTCGGCGTAGACCCGGTGGCCGAGCCGGTCGTCGAGGGTCCACCGGTCGGGCGTGAGCCGGGTGCGCGGCGGGGCCGGCCGGGCGTGCGCCTTCTGCCGCCGCAGCAGGCCGGAGACCAGGGCGGCCTCGGCGGCGTCGAGCAGGGCGAGGCCCGCCTCGCGCACCGCCGGGTGCGCCGGGCCGGTCAGCCCCCACGCCTCCAGCTCGGCGTAGCCGCCCGGGCAGCCGAGCAGGGCGGCGGCCTCGCGGGTGAGCTCGCCCGGCAGCAGCCCGGCCCGGCGCAGCAGGCACTGCGCCTCCGAGCCGAGGTGCAGGTCGTAGAGCCGGGCCACGATCTCGCCAGCGGTGCCGGGCACCTCCTCGCCCGCCTCGGCCAGCTTCCGCGCCGCCGTGTCGAGGCTCGCGCCGGCGCGGCCGGGGTCGCTGCGGCCGTCGCGCACCTCGACCTCCTCGATGTCGCCGTGGCTGAACAACATCGGCGACAGGTCGGAGCCGAGCCGCTCGAAGTGCCGCCGGGCCAGGCCGTACAGCTCCTGGACGGTGAGCGGCCCGCCGGCGGCGAGCAGGCCGTCGGCGAGGACGCCGGTCAGCGAGGGGGCCGCGCCGGGCGGTTGCGGCCCGCCGGGCGCGGCCGACAGCGAGGCGGTCAGGGCCGCGGCGGCGACCGGCGGGTCGCCGGGCACGTTGAGCCGGGCCGCGCCGCCGGGGTCGGCGGGGTCGCTGCGCACGATCCACCCGAAGTCGACCACGAGCAGCAGCGCGGTGGCCCCGGAGGCGGCCACCTCCCGGCCGAAGTCCATGATCAGCTTGGTGAACGCGGTCGGTCCCCAGCCGGCCCCGGACGGCCAGCGGATCAGCAGCAGCTCGCCCGGTTCCGCGGCGGCCAGGAAGCGGTCGAGCACGGGCCGGGGGTCCTCGCCCGGGTCGATGGTCACCTCGAAACCGGACACGCGCAGGGCGTGGGCGAACCGGGCCGCCTCGCCGTCGAGGAACACCAGCGCCCGGCGCGAGGCGATCCGGGGGGCCAGCTTCACAGCCGCAGTCATGAGCGAGGAATGTGCCGAATCGCAGCGGGCAGCGGCGTAGCGTTTGCAGAGAGTTTGACGTCGCCCGGCAGCTTCATTCATCTCGTTCAGGTCGGATGGTCCCCATGTTGCGCAGAACTCTCCTCCGCAATGGTGCCCTCGCCGCGCTCACCGGCTCCCTCTGGCGGTGCGAGGCGGCCGGCCGGCCCCTGACGCCCGCCGAAGGACCGGGGCGGCCCCTGGTCTCCGCCGCCCCGGCCACCTACGGCCCGCTCCAGGCGCCGAACGCCGACGGGCTGGCGCTGCCGGCGGGCTTCACCGGCCGGGTGATCGCGCGCACCGGACGCCGGGTGGCGGGCCTGGCCTGGCACCCCGCGCCCGACGGCGGCGCGTGCTTCCCCGACGGCGAGGGCTGGATCTACGTCTCCAACTCCGAGGTGCCCCTCGTGGGCGGCGCCTCGGCGCTGCGCTTCGCCGCCGACGGCACCGTCCGCGACGCCTACCGGATCCTGTCCGGCTCCACGCTCAACTGCGCCGGCGGCGCGACGCCCTGGAACACCTGGCTGTCGTGCGAGGAGACGCCCCGCGGCCGGGTCTTCGAGTGCGACCCCTTCGGCGAGCGCTCGGCCCGTCCCCGGCTGGCGATGGGCCGCTTCCAGCACGAGGCCGCCGCCTGCGACCCGGAGAACGAGGTCGTCTACCTCACCGAGGACGAGCCGGACGGCTGCTTCTACCGGTTCCGCCCGACCGACTGGGGCGACCTGACCGAGGGCCGGCTGGAGGTGCTCTGCGGCACCGGCGACCGGGTGACCTGGAAGCGGGTGCCGCAACCGGCCGCCCTGATCAAGGCCACCCGCCACCAGGTCCCCGAGGCCACCCGCTTCGCCGGGGGAGAGGGCTGCCACTACGCCGCCGGGGTGTGCTACTTCACCACCAAGCACGACAACAAGGTGTGGGCCTACGACGCCCGCGCCGGCGCCCTGCGCGTGCTGTACGACGCCAAGGCCCCGCTCAGCGGCGTGGACAACCTCACCGGCGCGGCCACCGGCGACCTGTACGTCGCCGAGGACGGCGGCAACATGGAGATCAACCTGATCACCCCGCAGCGCACCGTCGAGCCGTTCCTGCGCCTGGACGGCCACGCGCGCTCCGAGATCACCGGGCCGGCCTTCTCGCCGGACGGGCGGCGGCTGTACTTCTCCTCCCAGCGGGGCCGCACCGGCGCGCGGGCCGGGACCGACGGCCACACCTTCGAGGTGACCGGCCCGTTCCGCTAGCGCTTCAGTTCCATGCTCCAGAACTGCTCGACCACCGGGACGCCGTTCTCCACGCCCTGGTTCTGCGACTCCAGCTCGAACCCGGCCGCCTGGTAGATGCGGCGGGCGCCGGCCAGGCAGTCGCGCGTCCACAGCATCACCCGCCGGTAGCCGCGCTCGCGGGTGTGCCGCAGGCACTCCTCGACCAGCCGCCCGCCCAGGCCCAGCCCGCGCGCCGACGGCTCCACCAGCAGCATGCGCAGTTGCGCGGTGTCGGGGTCGCGGTGGTAGCAGAACACGCAGCCGACCCGCCGCCCGCCGGCCTCGGCGATCCACCCGGCGTCCTCGTCCGGGTCGAACTCCGCGCAGATGCCCGCCACGGTCTTCTCGAAGGCCATGCCCCAGCCCTGCTCGGCCGCGTACAGCTCGCCGTGCCGCTGCACCACCCAGCCCAGGTCGCCCGTCCTCGGCGCCCTGATCACGTACGGCTCGCGCCGCCCGCCGGGCTCCAGCGCCCCGCGGATCGCCGCCATGCCCTCGACCAGGCGGTCCTGGCCGTCCGGCGGCAGGCTCGCGAGCATCTCGGCGACCTGCTGCGCCGAGCGGCGGTCGAGCTCGCCGAAGTAGTCGGACCCGGCGGGGGTCAGCCGCAGCACGTGCTTGCGCGCGTCGGCGGCCGAACGTTCCTTGGTCACCAGGCCGGCCGTCTCGAACCGGGTCAGGATGCGGCTGAGGTAGCCCGCGTCCAGCCCGAGCAGCCGGCGCAGCTCACCGGTCTCCAGCTCGCCCGCCGCGGCCACCTCGAACAGCACCCTGACCTCGGTCAGCGAGTAGGGCGAGTCGAGCAGGCCGCTCTGCAGCAGCCCGCTGATCCGGGTGTAGAAGCGGTTGAACGCCCGGACCTCGCCAACCCTTGCTTCTGTCAACGAATCCATTGCCATAGTCAAGCATGAGAGGATGCGGTTTGTGAAGCACCTCTACCTAGGCGGGTACGGCCCCGCGATCCGCACGCTGAGCGAGACGCCGGCCCCGCTGGCCGAGGCCGCCGCCCCCGCCTCCTCGTTCCTGGCCCTCCACCCCGGCCTCGGCGTGCTCTACGCCGTCGGCGAGCAGGAGCAGGGGGTGCTGCGCGCCTTCACCCGCGACGGCGCCCGGCTCAGCCCCCTGGACGAGCGGCCCACCGAGGGCTCCCACCCCTGCCACCTCGCCGTCCACCCCGGCGGGCGGGTGCTGGCCGTGGCCAACTACGGCGACGGCACGGTCAGCCTGCACCACCTCGCCGCCGACGGCCGCTTCACCGGCGACCCGATCGTGCTCACCCACCGGGGCCGCGGGCCGGTCGCCGACCGGCAGGAGGGCTCGCACGCGCACCAGACCGTCTTCCACGACGACGTGCTGTACGTCAGCGACCTGGGCACCGACGAGATCCGCCGCTACACCCCGGCCGGGGAGAGCCTCGACCCGGTACGGCTCGCGCCCGGGACCGGCCCGCGGCACCTGTTCTTCGCCGGCGGCGTGTGCTTCCTCGCCGGTGAGCTCGACGCCCGCGTGCACGCCTACGACGCGGCCACCTGGGAGCTGCTCGGCTCCGTGCCGGCCAGCGGGCACGACGGGGTCAACTACCCCTCCCACCTGGAGGTCGCCGGGGACCTGGTGTACGTGGCCAACCGGGGGCCCAACACCGTGTCGGTCTTCACGCGCTCGCTCGAACCGGTCGCCGAGGTGCCGGCCGAAGGGGACTGGCCGCGGCACTTCGCCCTCGACGGGGACCGGATCTTCGTCGCCAACCAGAACTCCGGGACGCTGGCCGTACTGACGCTCAAGGACGGGATCCCCGCGTCGGCCGGGCAGTCGCTCGCGGCCGAGGGCGTGGCCTGCGTCCTGATCGGCTGACCGGCTGACCGGCTGATTGGCTGATTGGCTCGGCCGCGTGCGCCGGCACAGGTAAGGCCATGGCCCGGGCAGGGTCGTGCCAAGGCGGCGGCCCGCGGCCAGGACGCGCGTGAGGATGCGGGCGTGCGTCCCGCCCTGCTACTGTCCCTGGTGTTGCTCGCCGCCCTGCCCGCCGCGGGCTGCTCGGCCGTCGTCCCCACCGCCCCGGTCGCGCCGGACCGGCCCCGCCCGCCGGTGCGCGAGGCGGCGCCGCCGGAGGTCGTCGCCGAGTCCGCCTGGCGGCTGACCCGGCCGGGCGGCATCGAAGGCTACGCCGACCACGTCAGCGTCCTGCCCGGCGAGCGCTTCGCCCTGCGGGTCTCCACCCGCGCGCCGAGCTTCACCGCGACCGCCTTCCGCATGGGCGGCCGGGTGACCCGGGTCTGGCGCTCCGGCCCGGTGCCCGCGGTACGGCAGGCGCCCGCCCGGCTGAGCGGCGGCATGGTGAGCGCGGCCCACTGGAAGCCGTCGCTCACCGTGGACACCACCGGCTGGCCCGAGGGCGCCTACCTGGTCCGGCTGGAGTCGGCCAAGGGCCAGTCGTTCGTGCCGATCACCGTGCGCTCGGCCGTCACGCGCGGCCGGGTCGTGATGATCAACGCGGTGACCACCTGGCAGGCCTACAACCTGTGGGGCGGCCGGAGCCTGTACAAGGGGCCCGGCGGGTTCGGGGACCGCTCCCCGGCCGTCACCTTCGACCGGCCCTACGACCGCTCCGGCGCCCGGCTCTTCCTCGACTTCGAGCGGGACGCCATCGCCCTGGCCGAGGCCGAAGGCGTGCCCGTGGCCTACCTGACCGACCTCGACCTGGTCCCCGGCAGTCTGGACGGCGCCACCGCGGTCGTCTCGCTCGGCCACGACGAGTACTGGTCGCCGGTCATGCGCTCCACCGTCACCAAGGCCCGTGACCGCGGCACCCACCTGGCCTTCCTCGGCGCCAACGCGGTCTACTGGCGGATCGCGGTGCGGGGGCGGGTGGTGGAGTGCGACAAGGCCGTCCGGTGCCGGCTGTGGCGCTCGGTCAAGCCGGAGAGCTCGCTGGTGGGGCAGATGTACGACTGCTTCCCGGCCGAGGCGGCCTACGTCGTCAAGCGGCCCCGGCACTGGCTCTTCGAGGGCACCAAGGGCACCCGTTTCCCCGGCCTGGCCGGGGTCGAGACCGACAAGGTGTCCCCCGGCTCGCCGCCGGGGGTGGAGATCCTCGCCGAGTCGCCGGTCAACTGCGGCGGCCGTAGGACGGTCGCGCACTCCACCCTCTACACCGCGCCCAGCGGGGCCATGGTCTTCGCCTCGGGGACGATGCGCTGGGTCTGCGGGCTGCGCGGCGCGGCCTGCGGCCACGGGGTGACCGCCGCCGCGGCCGCCTTCACCCGCCGCGCCACCGTCAACCTGCTGCGCCGCTTCACCGATCCCGCGTGAGAGCGGGAACGGGGATCAGGAGGGGTCGCTGAGCCGGCGGATGACCTCGGCCAGCTCCCGCTGGATCTCCTTCTCCGCGGCCGCTCGGGTCACGCCGAGCTCCTCCAGCGCCACGACGCCGGGCACCCCGTCACCGAGGTGCAGCACCCCGAGCAGCAGGTGCTCGGTCCCGATGTAGTTGTGCCCGAGGCGCAGCGCGTGCCGCATGGACAGCTCCAGCGCCTTCTTGCTCTGCGCCGCGAACGGCAGCTGCGCCGACAGCCCCTCGGCCGTCCCCGGCCGCAGGCAGTTGGTGACGACCTGCCGTACCAGCTCGTCCGGCGCGCCCAGCGTGGCCATCACCCGGGCGGCGATCCCCTCCGGCTCGGCCAGCAGGCCCAGGATGAGGTGCTCGGGCTCGATGTGCCCGTGCCCCGAGGCCCGCGCCTCCTCCTGGGCCTGCACGACCACGTGCCGGGCCCGGTCGGTGAAGCGCGAGTAGGTCTGCAGCTCGTCGGCGAGCGAGGCGCCCTCCTTGGGCACGAACCGCTTCTGCGCCGCCTGCTTGGTCACGCCCATGCTGCGCCCGATGTCGGTCCAGGACGCGCCCGCGTGCCGGGCCTGGTCGACGAAGTGCCCGATCAGGTGATCGGCCACCTCGCCGAGGTGTTCCCCGAGGGACACGGCGTCGGACAACTGGCTGAGGGGGTCGGTTCCACGCCTTTTGATCGCCTGGATGAGGTCGTCCAGTTTCACGTTGGCTTCCATGCGTCAACCATAGGTTGACGATCGCTGGATCGTCAACCGCGAGTTGACGCTGGACGGCGGCGCGGACGGCCAGGATGATGCGGGGGTGGATGGACGACGGGTGGCGATCCTGGCGACCGCAGGAGTGGTGGCCGTGCTCGCGGTCGTGCTCACCGTGCTGCGCTGGGACGACGCGGACAAGATCGCGACCGGGCTGTCCGCGCTGGCCGGCGTGGCGGCGGTGGGGGTCGCGGTGTGGGCGGGGCTGCCCCGGCGCGACCAGGCCGCGACGCGCGGCAAGGCCGTGCACGTTCGCAAGACGGGCAACGCGACCGCCACCGGCCCCGGGGCCTTGGCGAACACCGGGCTGACCGCGTCCGGGACCGCGCTGCCGGACGATATCCGGGTGACGGACACCGGAGACGCCGAGGCCTCCGACGGCGGGGAAGCCGGCACCGGCGCCCGGCTGGACTGAGTGAGGACGCACCCGAGGAGGGGAACGCGTGACCGCTGAACCTCCTCCGCAGAAGGTGACGGTCAAGAACACCGGCGACGCGTACGCCGATCGCGGTGGCATAGCCGTATCCGGGGCGGCGCACATCTACCAGTCCCCGCCGCCCAGACCCGCCCGCTCGGCCTACCCCTTCCAGGTCAAGCAGCTCTTCCCCGGCGAGCTCATCGGACGTGAGGCCGAACTGGCCGAGCTGGCCCGGTTCTGCACCGCGCCGGAAGGCCCGTCCTACGCCTGGTGGCAGGGCCCGGCCTGGGCGGGCAAGTCGGCGCTGATGGCCTGGTTCGTGCAGCACCCTCCGGCCGGGGTCAAGATCGTGTCCTTCTTCGTCACCGCCCGCCTGCCCGGCAACAGCGACCGGGCCGGCTTCCTGCCGGTGGTGGTCGAGCAGCTCGCCGAGCTCGCCGGGGAGCCGATGCCTGCCCCGCTGTCGGAGGCGATGTGGGTGGGGCAGCTCAACCAGGCCCTGGACGAGGCCGCGGCGGCCTGCTCGCAGTCGGGACACCGGCTCGTCCTCGTGGTCGACGGCCTGGACGAGGACCGGGGCGTGACCGCCGGCGCCGACGCCTACAGCATCGCCGCCCTGCTCCCGGCGAGCCTGCCGCCCGGCGTGCGGGTGGTGGTGGCCGGACGGCCGAGCCCGCCCGTGCCGCAGGACGTGCCCGCCTGGCATCCGCTGCGCGATCCAGGGATCGTCCGGCCGCTGAGCACCTCGGCCGAGGCGAGGGCCGTCCGGGACGACGCCGAGCGCGAGCTGTGGCGGCTGCTCGACACCGACGGGCCCGAGCACGACCTCGTCGGCCTGGTCGCGACCGCGGGCGGCGGCCTGAGCAGCCGCGATCTGGCGGAGCTGGCCGACCTGTCGGAGCCGGTCGTCCGCCGGCGCCTGCGCGCGGTGGCGGGCCGTACCTTCCAGAGCCGGACCGGCCGCTGGGTGCCCGCCGAGGTCTACACCCTCGCCCACGAGGAACTGCAGCAGGCCGCCCTCGCCAACCTCAGCGCGGCCGAACAGGCCCGCTACCGCGAGCTCCTGCACGCCTGGGCCGACCGGCACCGCGAGCTTGGCTGGCCGGAAGGCACCCCGGAGTACCTGCTGCGCGGCTACTTCCGGCTCCTGCACAGCCAGGGCGATCTGCCGCGCATGGTGACCTACGCGACCGACGGCGCCAGGCTCGACCGGATGCTCGACGTCAGCGGCGGTGACGCCGTCGCCTACGCCGACCTCGCCCTGGCCCAGAGCTTCGTGTGCGCCCAGGAGGACCCGGACGTCGCGGCGGCGCTCGACCTGGCCGCCGCCCGGCGCCGCCTCTACGGGCGCAGCGCCGGCCTGCCGCCTCGCCTCCCGCTGATCTGGGCCGCCGCCGGCCACCTGACCCGCGCGGAGACCCTCGCCCGCTCGCTCATCCCGATGCACCAGTACGACGACCCCGTCAGGCAGGCGTACGGCGAGCTGTCGGAGGCGCTGGCGGAGAGCGGCGACCTCGGCACCGCCGAGGAGTTCGCCTGGCGGGAGCGGAGAGCAGGACCGGAACTGATCAAGGCGCTCGTCGCGGCCGGAGCGTACGAACGCGCCGAGGCGCTGGTCGCCACCCCCTTCGGCGCGCTACGGCACCTCCGCCTGGCCCTGGGCGAGGCGTTCCTGGCCGCCGGCGAGCTGGACCGCGCGGGCGCGGCCCTGCGCTCGATCGCCGACCGGGACCCGGACGCGCCCGCTTCGGCGCTGCTGGTCGACGAGGGCGGGTTGGCGATGCCGGCGCTGACCGGCCTGGCCCGCGCGCTGCGGGCCGCCGGGCGGGCGGAGGAGGCCCGCGAACTGGCCCGCTGGGCGGCCGCCTACCTCACCACGCGGCCGGAGGACCAGATCCGCGAGGAGGAGAGCGCCGAGCGGATCGGCCTGCTGGCCGACCTCGCCGAAGCGCTGCTGGCCGGGGGAGAGCCGGAACAGGCGCGGCGGCTCGCCGGCCGGATCGAGGCGCTCGGCCGCGGGGCCTACCTGCGGATCTCCGCGCTGGCGCGGCTCCTGCCGCTCCAGCACGCGCTCGGCGACGCCGAGGAGGTCGCGCGGATCAGGTTCGAGGCCGCCGAGACCTATGCCGACGGCTTCCTGTACGCCTGGGTGGCGCCCGCGCTCAACCAGCTGATGCGCGCCCTGATCGGCCTGGGCGACCCGGCGGGCGCCCGGCGGCTCATCGCACCCGCCCTGGAGGGCGCGCTGGCCAACCTGCGGGAGGGCGACCCGATGCGCGGGCCCGGCCCGCTGCTCGACCTGATGCGGGTCCTGGCCGACCTGGGCGAGAACGAGCGGCTGCGCGATCTGCCCGCCCTGGTCGAGGAACCGGCCCATCTCGACGAGGTCCGGATCGTCCTGGCCGAGATCCACCTCGCGAACGGCGAGTACGCGGAGGCGTGCGCCGCCGGACGGGCCGTCGCCGGCGCGCGGCGACGGGACGACGCGCTGCACTGGCTCACCTACCGGCTGATCGACGAGGCGGAGCCCGGCCTGGCGGAATCGGTCTTCCGCGAGCTCGCCGACCCCGCCCGGCGCGGCGACGCACTCCTCCCGCTCGCCAAGGCGCTCGTTTCGGCGGGCGCCGCCGACCGCGCCGCCGCGCTGCTCGAGCCGGAACCGCCGGGTGTGCGGGTCGCGCTGCTCCTGGACCTGGCGAAGCAGATTCCGGAGGAACACCGCCGGGCTTGGGCGGAACGGGCGCTGGCCGTGCTGGAGGAGTCGGCCGAGCAGTGGGACGAGGCCGCCCTGCTGGCCGCCCGCGCCGAGGCGCTCGTGCACGCCGGTGACACCGAGGCCGCCCGCCGTACCGCCGAACAGGCAGAGGACCTGCTGGCGGCCTCCGAGGGAAGCCCATGGGCGCGCGGTGTCGACACGGCCACGCTGATGCCCGTCTGGCACGCGCTCGGCGAACCCGACCGGGCCGCCGCCTGCGGGCGGCTCGCCGGGGAGCTCGGCGACGCGCTCGACCACCCGGCCGAGCGCGGCGACCTGTTCGAGACGCTGGCCGGGGTGCTCGATCAACTGGGGCTGGCGGAGGAGGCCGCGGCGGTCGCGGCGAAGATCCCCGACCCCGGCACGCGCAGCGCGACGTTGAGCCGGCTGTACGGCGAGGCCGTCCTGTCGGGGATCGACGAGCGGGTCATCGCCGTCACCCAGCCGGCCTTCGACGCGGCCTACGACATCCCCGACCCCCGCGAGCAGACCGCGGCGCTGGCCGGACTGGCCGCGCGGATGCGGGACGCCGGGTGGCTGGGGGACGCGGCCGTCGTGGCCAACGCCATCGGCGGCGCCGCCGACCGGGCGAGGGCGCTGATCGGGATCATGGGGCCGATGGCGGAGGCCGACGACCCGGAGGCCTTCCAGGCGCTGGCCGAGGCGGCCGAGAGCGCCGCCGGCTCGATCCTCGACCCGGAGGTGCTGGCGCGGGCCGAGATCCGGACGGCGCTGCTCTGGGCGGCGGCCGGTGACCGGGACGAGGCGCTCGCGCACGCCGGGCCCGCCTTCTGGACCACCGGCCTGGTCGCCGGCCTCTGGGACCGCCTCTGGTTGACCACCGACCTTGCGCGGGTTCATCACGAGCTCGGTGACCCGGAGGCCGCTCGCGCCTGTGCCGAGGAGGTCGAGGGCTTCGCCCTGGCCTACCTGCGGGCCGACCTCCTGCTGGGCCTCCAGTCGAGCGTCGCCCAGGCCTGGCTGGCCGCCGGCCTGCCCGACCGCGCCGAGGCGTCCTTGAGGATCTTGGCCGAAGCCGTCAGCGCGGCTGCCGGGGAACCTGGAGGGGAGGGCACCCAGGACACGGCCGGGGAGGCCGCTGGGCACGCCGCTGATCCGGTCGCTACAGACGTGGCAGCCGACGTGGACGGCGGCATGGACGGCGGCATGGACGGCGACGCGGATACCGATGCGGATGAGGGCGTGGACGCCGACGTGGTCGACGACCTGGTGGGGGCCTTCGTGGCCGCGGGGGAGTGGGCGCGGGCCGAACGGATCGCGTCACTGTTCCCAGAGTCGGAAGGCAGGTCGGCTGCTCGGGAGGACCTGGCGCTGGGGTGGCTGTCGGCGGGCGAACCGGACCGTGCGGCAGAGATCGTCCCACCACACAGCCTCGCGGCCGTCAAGATCGCCCGCGCCCTTGCCGCAGCGGAGAAGCCGCCACCCCGCATCGAGCCCACCCCAACCCCTCACACCGCGATCCCGGGTTCCGCGATCCCGGGTTCCGCGATCCCGGGTTCCGCGGTGCCGAGCGGTGCGGTGCCGGGCGGTGCGCTGACGGTCGGTGCGGTGGCGGGTGGGGCGGTGGCGGGTTCCCCGGTGCCGGGTGGTGGGGTGCCGGGTGGGGCGAGGGTAGGTGGGGCGCGGGCCTTGGCCGAGCGGGCGGAAGCGGCCGCACAACGTATGTCGAACGACGCGCCGTACAGTGGTCTGCAGCCCCGGGCCGAGGCGCTCATCTGGTCGGTCCGGGTCTGGGCGGCGGCGGGGGACCTCGACCACGCTGCCCGGCTGGCCCGGACCGTGGAGTCGGCGCTGCTGGCCCGGCTGACCACCGGCGGGGGAGACCCGGCCGCCATCCACACCTTCTACGCGCTGATCCGGGTCGGCGCGCTGGAGCGGGCGGAACGGCTGGCCGAGACCGGCATCGTGGGCGACACCGACCGTATCCAGGCCCTGACCATGCTGGCGCAGGCCCACGCCGCCGCCGGGGACTTCGCCCGGGCCCGTACCTTCGCCGAGGCCGCCGAGACCACCTTCGAGCAGCTGAGGACGGAACCAGGCGGACACTGGTCCGCCATGCCGCCACCCGTCCGCGCCTCGATCGAACAGATGGTCCGAGGATGGCTCGCCCTCGCCTCCGCCGCGGCCACCACCTCCACCCCTTCCAGCGCGACCACCGCCTCCATCCCTTCCAGCGCGGCCACCGCCTCCATCCCTTCCAGCGCGGCCACCGCCTCCATCCCTTCCAGCGCGGCCACCGCCTCCATCCCTTCCAGCGCGGCCACCGCCTCCGCCGCCACCCCCGCCACAGCCTCCGCCAATCCCCCGGCCTCCGCTACCCCCGCCACCGGCCCCGCCATCCCCACCACCGCCCCCGCCATCCCCACCACCGGCCCCGCCATCCCCACCACCGGCCCCGCCATCCCCGCCACCGGCCCCGCCATCCCCACCACCGACCCCGCCACCCCCACCACCGCAGACGGAGACCGCCTTCCCGAGCTCGCCCCGGCCGAGGATCGCCGTGGAGACCGGGCTTGCGGTGATAAGGACCTTGCCGGCGGAGTCGGGGCTGGCGGTGATCGTGACGGCAGCGGTGAGGGTGGCGAGGAGTCCGGGCCCGGGCCGCTTGGGGCGGGGCTGGAGGCGGTGGTGGGTGAGCTTGCCCCCGCGGTTGCGGTGGCTGCGGCGGTGCTGGACGAGGGGCGTCGGGTTCGAGCTCGCGCGCGGAGTGTCGAAGAATTGCTGGACGACGGGGACCTGGTGGGGGCGGAGGCGCTGGTGCTGGGGATGGCGGCCGATGAGCAGGCCGTCCATCTGGTTCGTCTGCTGGAGGGGTGGGCGGGCGCGGGTGAGCGGGAGCGGGCCCGGGCGGTCGGGGAGGCGGCCTTCGACTCCGGCACGGAGGTTCGCAGGTGGCTGGTGAACGAGGCCATGGACGCGGGCGACCAGGCACGGGCGCGTGCGCTGGCCGAACGGGTGGCGGGTGGTACCGGGGAGACTGCCTGGGAGAGTGCCCCCGACGCGTTGCAGGAGTTGTTCGAGACGTGGCTGCGGGTCGGGGACCTGGAGCGGGCGGAGGCGGTCGCGCGGGGGCGGTACGGACGCGACGCGGTGGTGCCGGCGTTGTGCGAGCTGGCCGTTGCCCGGCGCCAGAGGGGTGAGGCGGCGGCGGCTCTCGGCCTGCTCGCCGAGGTGGCGGCGCTGGTGGATGCGCTGCCGTACGGTCGGAGCCGAGACGAGGCCCGGCGGTCGTTGGCCGGGGCGTGGGCCTCGGTCGGGGACTTCGGCAAGGCCCAGGCCGTCGCCGAGGCGATGGACGGGCCTCCCGAGCGGGCCTCCGCCCTGGCGGAGCTGGCGAGGAAGGCCCCTGCTCCGCTCTCGGCCCGCCTGCTGTGCCTGGCCCTGGCTCAGCACGCCGACCACACGGGTCTCCTGCACGTCGTCACCGACCTCGCCCCCGAAGCCCTGCACGCTGCCCGCCACCTCTGACCGGAGGAAGGCCCAGAACCCGGGCCTACCCAGCCCGCCCCCGCTCGCCCGCCGCCCAAGTGCGCCCGCCCAACCGTGGCCCGTCCTGGCCTGGCCTGGCCCGCGCTGGCCTGGCTCGCCCGAGCCCGGACGGCGGGCCCCGGACGGGGGGCGCCGGACGGGGGGCGCCGGACGGGGGGCGCCGGACGGGGGCGCCGGACGGGGGCGCCGGACGGGGGGCGCCGGACGGGGGCGCCGGAGGGGGCGCCGGACTGCCGGGCCCCAGCCTGGCTGGCCCCAGCCTGGCCGGCCCCAGCCTGGCCGGCCCCAGCCTGGCCGGCCCCACCCCGGCTCACCCCAGCCTTGCCGCCCCCGCACCCCTAACGACTGGACGGCCCGAGGGTCCGGTCCGGCGGGAAGGACGGCGGGTGCCGGGCGGAAGGGTGCGGGGCGGGCGGGTGGCGGGACGAGAGGACGAGAGGACGGGAAGTCGGGAGGGTGGCTGGGCAGGTGGGTGGCGGGGTGGGAGGGCGGCCGGTCGGGCCGAGGGGTGGGCGGGTGGCTGGGCAGATGGGTTGGGAGGGCGGCTGGGCACGTGGGTGGCGGAGTGGGAGGGCGGCCGGTCGGGCCGAGGGGTGGACGGGGCGAGGGGTGGGTGGGGTCGGTTGCGCGTAGGGGTCAGTTGCGGGTGGTGGCGAGGCGGACGGCGTGGCGCCAGCGGTCGTAGCCCGACTCGTCCCGCGCGCCGGGTTCGAAGCGGCGGTCCAGGCGCCACGTCTTGCGCAGTTCGTCCGGGGACGACCACACCCCGGCCCCCAACCCGGCCAGGAAGGCGGCGCCCAGGGCGGTGGTCTCCTGGATCTCGGGCCGCTCGACCGGCACGCCGAGCTCGTCGGCCTGGATCTGCATGAGCAGGTCGTTGGCGCTGGCCCCGCCGTCGGCCTTGAGGGTGGAGATGGCCGGCATGGCCGACACCACGTCTCGCACCTCGTAGGCGATGGCCTCCAGGGTGGCCCGGACGAGGTGGGCGCGGGTGGCGCCCCGGGTGAGGCCGGTGATCAGCCCGCGCGCCTCGGGGTCCCAGTGCGGCGCGCCCAGGCCGGTGAGGGCGGGCACGAAGACGACGCCGCCGCTGTCGGGGACGGTCCGGGCGATCGCCTCGGACTCGCGGGCGCTGCCGAGCAGGCCGAGCCCGTCGCGCAGCCACTGGATGGCCGCGCCGGTGACGAAGATCGAGCCCTCCAGGGCGAAGGTGCGCTCGCCGGAGGGGGTCTGCCAGGCGACCGTGGTGAGCAGCCCGCCCTCGGGCCGGACGATCTCCTGGCCGGTGTTGACCAGCAGGAAGGAGCCGGTGCCGTAGGTGCACTTGACGTCGCCGGGTGAGAAGCAGGTCTGGCCGAACAACGCCGCCTGCTGGTCGCCGGCCAGGCCGGTGATGGGCAGGTCGAGGCCCAGGAAGGCCTCGGGCGCGGTGCGGCCGACCGGGCCGTGGTTCGGGACGATCTCCGGCAGGGCCGACGCCGGCACGCCGAACAGCTCGCACATCCGCTCGTCCCAGGTGCCGGAGGCCAGGCCGTACAGCAGGGTGCGCGAGGCGTTGGACGGGTCGGTCACGTGCCGCGCGCCCGCGGTGAGCCGGGCGATGAGGTAGGAGTCGACCGTGCCGATCGCGGTGCGACCGGCGCGCACGCCCGCCCAGACCTCCGGCTCGTGCTCGGCCAGCCAGGCCAGCTTGGTGCCGGTGAAATAGGGGTCGAGCCGCAGCCCGGTCACTTCGGAGACGAGCGGCTCGTGCTCGCGCAGGCGGTCGCAGACCTCGGCGGTGCGCCGGTCCTGCCACACGATGGCGCGGCGCGGCGCGGCCAGGCTGCGCCGGTCCCACAACACGGCCGTCTCACGCTGGTTGGTCAGCCCCAGGCACTCGGGCCGCTCGCCGTACGCCTCCAGAGCGGTACGGCAGGCGGCGAGGGTGGCCTGCCAGATCTCCTCAGGAGCGTGCTCGACCCATCCCGGACGGGGGAAATGCTGGGCGAACTCCTCATAACCCCGGGCGGCCACCCGGCCCTCGCCGGTCACGATGAGTGCGGTCACCCCGGTGGTCCCCGCGTCCACGGCCAAAACGCTCACGGAAACGCCCTCCTTATGACACCTTTGGTCTAGACCAATGCCCGGACCCGCGGGCACAATGCGATTCTGGTTCGTGAACCCCATCGGGAGGAACCCCGCGATGCGTATCGGAGTGCTCACCGGAGGCGGCGACTGCCCCGGTCTCAATGCTGTGATCAGGGCTGTCGTGCGCAAGGGGGTGAGCGTTTACGGCCACGAGTTCGTCGGATTCCGTGACGGCTGGCGCGGGCCGCTCGAAGGCGACACCATGCCGCTGGACATCCAGGCGGTCCGCGGCATCCTGCCGCGCGGCGGGACCATCCTGGGCTCGTCCCGCACCAACCCGATCAAGATCGGGGGCGGGGTCGACCGGATCAAGGACAACCTGGCGGCCACGGGCGTCGACGCGCTGATCGCGATCGGCGGCGAGGACACCCTGGGTGTCGCCCGCCAGTTGTCGGAGCGCGGTGTCAACGTCGTCGGCGTGCCCAAGACGATCGACAACGACCTGTCCGGCACCGACTACACCTTCGGCTTCGACACCGCGGTCAACATCGCCACCGAGGCGATCGACCGCCTGCACACCACCGCGGAGTCGCACCACCGGGCGCTGATCTGCGAGGTCATGGGCCGGCACGCGGGCTGGATCGCGCTGCACGCGGGCCTGGCCGGCGGCGCCAACGTCATCCTGATCCCGGAGAAGCCGTTCGACATCGACCTGGTCTGCGAGTACGTCGAGTCGCGCTTCCGCACCCGCTACTCGCCGATCATCGTGGTCGCCGAGGGCGCGCACCCGATCGAGGGCACGATGGCGGTGCAGACCGGCGAGCTCGACGCCTTCGGCCACGTCCGGCTCGGCGGCATCGGCGAGGTGCTGGCCAAGGAGATCGAGAAGCGCACCGGCAAGGAGGCCCGCACCACCGTGCTCGGCCACATCCAGCGCGGTGGCACCCCGACCGCCTTCGACCGGGTCCTGGCCACCCGCTTCGGGCTCCAGGCCATCGACGCCGCGCACGACGGCGACTTCGGCAAGATGGTCGCGCTCCGCGGCACCGACATCGTGCGGGTCGGCCTGGACGAGGCGACCGCCGAGCTCAAGACCGTGCCGCCGGCGCGGTACGCCGAAGCCGAGGTCTTCTTCGGATAGAGGCTTGCAGGCGGGCTGCAAGCGGCCCGCCGTAGTTTTTCGCACGTAGCGGGGTTCGCCTCGCGCAACCCCTCCAAGTACGGCTTGCGCCACCATCGGCGGCCCACCACCGGCGCAAGCCGTACTGCTATTTCCGCGCCTTTTCCGGCTAGGCCTGGAAAAGGTTGCCGCTTTCGCGGCCGTCGTCGCGCCGGGCGAGCCGCGCGCGAAACTCCTCGTCGCCGCGGAGCTCTTTTTCCGACGGCGACAGCAGTACGGTCAGCAGCAATCCGACGGTGATCATGCTGATGCCCACGATGAGCGGGAGCAGGAAGTCGATCGCCCGGGCGCCGTGCAGGACGGCCGGTTCCGACAAGAGGTGCACCGACATGGCGAACATGCCGGTGTAGTGCATCCCGCAGACCGCGACGCCCATGATCAGCGCGGCTCCGCCGATGGCGAGCGCGCCGCGCACCCGCACGGTGAACCAGAGCGCGACCGTGGCCGCGACCACCGCGATGGCCACCGAAAGCCCGACGACGAGCGGGTCGTAGCTGACGTGCGCGGACATGTTCATGGCGTGCATGCCCAGGTAGTGCATGCCGGCCACGCCCAGGCCGGCCAGGGCACCGCCGGGCAGCAGGTAGGCCGCGCGGGTGCCGCCGTGGCCGACCAGGAACAGCCCCGCGCCGACCACCAGCACCGCCAGGACGGCGGAGCCGATGGTCAGCGGGACGTCGTAGCGGATGGCGGTCCCCGCGACGTCGAAGCCCATCATGGCGATGAAGTGCATGACCCAGATGCCGGTGCCGCCGATGGAGACGGCGGCGCCCACGAGCCACCAGCGGGCCTCGCGCACGCTCATCAGCCGGGCGCGCGAGGTGAGCAGAAGGCCGAGCATCGAGCCGGCGCTGGACATGAGATAGGCGAGGGCGGGCGTGAGCCAGCCATAGGAGAAATGATCAATGGCGGACATGCGGGGATTCCCTTGAAGGTTGAATTCAAGGGAGTATTCCCGACCAATGGCAAAAGTGGCAACTTACCAGCGGGGGAGCGTCCCCACGCGGCGGGCCTGAAGCCTTCGCAACAGTTCCTCGTCTTCGCGTTGTTCCCGTTCTGACGGGGAAAGGATGGCCATCAGCAACATTGTCAGGGTGGCAAGGCTGACCAAGGTCATCAAAGGCACGAGGAAGTCGAGCGCGTCGGCGCCGGCGACGTGGCCGGGCATCGCGTGCGGGGTCACGATCATCGCGAACATGCCGGTGTAGTGCATGCCGCAGACCGCGACGCCCATGATCAGCGCGGCCACGGTGATCCAGACCGGGCGCTTGACCCGCAGGGTGAACCAGAGCGCGACCGTCGCGGCGACCACCGCGATGCCGACCGACAGCCCGACGACCAGGGGGTCGTAGCTGACGTGGGCGGACATGTTCATGGCGTACATGCCCAGGTAGTGCATGCCGGCCACGCCCAGGCCGGTGAGCAGGCCGCCGCCGAGCAGGGCCAGGACCCGGCCGCCGCCCAGGGTGACCAGGAACAGCCCCGCGCTGACCACGGTGATCGCCACCACCGCGGACAGGATGGTCAGCGGCACGTCGTAGCGGATGACCGTCCCGGCGACGTCGAAGCCCATCATGGCGATGAAGTGCATGACCCAGATGCCGGTGCCGCCGATGGAGACCGCGGCGCCGGCCAGCCACCGCCCGCGTGAGGCGCCGCTGCTCCGGTGGGCCTGGGCGGTCAGGCGAAGGCCGAGCATCGAGCCGACACAGGACATGACGTAGGCGAGGACCGGGGTGGTCGCGCCGTGGATGAAATGATTAACCATGTCACCTCTTGCTATGTGGCACTGACTAGTGATCTTTCCGGATTTTGGCAGAAATGAGGGACGGGTCGCATGGATACCTCGACTATCTGTCAAGGGCTCTGTCGGAAACGCGAGAAAGTTTCATGGGTATAGAAGGGCCCTTCTGGCGGGCGATCGCCGTCTTCCGCGTGGCCTCGCTCGCCTACGCCGTGGTCCTGCTGATCCAGCACGACGGGTACGCCGCCCCGCTGACCGGCTGGGCGATCATCGCCGTCATGGCGCTGTGGACGGCGGCCTCGATCTGGGCCTACTCCGTCCGCTCGCTGCACCGCTGGCCGTTGCTGGGCCTCGACCTGCTCGTCACGGTCGGCTGCCTGCTGGCCACGCCGTACGCGCAGGGGGACCAGCAGGCCGGGCCCGGCACCATGCCGATCCCGGCCACCTGGGTGGCCGCCCCGGTCCTGGCCTGGGCGGTGTACGGCGGGCGCCGCGCCGGCGCGGTGGCGGCGGCCGTCGTGGGCGCGGTCGACGTGTGGCTGCGCTGGCGGGTGCCCGGCGTGCCGCTCCTGGTCAACGGCGTGGTGCTGCTCTTCCTCGCCGGCGTCGTCGTCGGCCACGTCGCGCGGCTGGCCAAGGAGGCTGAGGCGCGGATGCAGCGCGCCGCCGAGATGGAGGCCGCCCAGCGCGAGCGCGACCGGCTGGCGCGCGGCATCCACGACTCGGTCCTCCAGGTGCTCGCCCTGGTGCAGCGGCGCGGGCTCGAACTTGGCGGCGAGGCGGCCGAGCTGGGCCGGCTGGCCGGTGAGCAGGAACGGGCGCTGCGCCGGCTCGTCGCGGTCCGCCCGCAGCCCACCGGCTCGGCCGACCTGCGCGACCTGCTGCTGCCCTACGCCTCGCCCGAGGTCACCGTCTCGACGCCGGCCACCCCGCTCGTGCTCGCGACCGGGGTGGCCGAGGAGGTCGCGGCGGCGGTGGGCGCGGCCCTGGACAACGTGCGCGACCACTGTGGCCCCGGGGCCAGGGCGTGGGTGTTCGCCGAGGAGGCCGAGGACGGCGTCGCGGTCACCGTCCGGGACGAGGGGCCCGGTATCGCCGCCGGCCGCCTGCCCGAGGCCCGCGCCCAGGGCCGGCTCGGCGTGGCCCAGTCGATCGTGGGCCGGGTGCGCGATCTCGGCGGCCGGGTGGACATCGTCTCCACGCCCGGCCAGGGCACCGAGATCGAGATCACCGTCCCGCGCTGACCCGCGTTCGACGGGGCTTCGTACCAGGAAGTCTTCAGGAAGTAGAGTTCGGCGCATGGTGCGCGTGATGGTGGTCGACGACCACCCGATGTGGCGCGACGGCGTGGCCCGTGACCTGTCCGAAGCCGGGTACGAGGTGGTCGCGGCGGTCGGCGAGGGCCGCCAGGCGGTGCGAGTGGCCGAGGCGGTCCGTCCCCAGGTGGTCGTGCTCGACCTGCAGTTGCCGGACCTGTCCGGCGCCGAGGTGGCCACCGCGCTGGCGGCGCTCGCCGACCCGCCCCGCATCCTGGTGCTGTCGGCCAGCGCCGAGCAGGAGGACGTCCTGCAGGTGGTCAAGGCGGGCGCGTCAGGCTATCTGGTCAAGTCCGCCGACCGCGGCGAGTTCCTGGAGGCGGTGCGCAGGACCGCCGAGGGCGACGCGGTCTTCACCCCCGGCCTGGCCGGGCTGGTGCTGGGGGAGTACCGCCGGCTGGCCGCCCAGCCCGCGCCCGCCGAGGGCCCGCGGCTGACCGACCGGGAGACCGAGGTGCTGCGCCTGGTCGCCAAGGGCCTGTCCTACAAGCAGATCGCCGACCGCCTCGTGCTGTCGCATCGCACGGTGCAGAACCACGTCCAGAACACCCTCAACAAGCTCCAACTGCACAACCGGGTCGAGCTGGTCAGATACGCGATCGAGCAAGGTCTGGACGAGGACTAGACTGGAGGGCTGTCTCCCGAGGAAAGGTCCTGCCATGACGATGTCCGCCCTGGGTGAGCCATGCGTTCTGCTCAAGCTGGGCGAGCTCGTCCTGAAAGGCAAGAACCGTGAGCTCTTCGAACGCCGGCTGGCCGCCAACATCCGCCACGCCCTGAAGGAGTTCGAGCTCAGGATCGAGGTCCGGGTCCGGCACGGCGTGATCGCCATCTTCCTGCCGGACGGCACCCCGGTCGAGACCGCCGACGCGATCGCCGCCCGGGTGGCCGACGTGCCCGGCACGATCTGGATCCACCGCGCCTGGCGGGTGGCGAAGGACCCGGACTCGGTGGTCAAGGCCGCGCTGGAGCTGGTGCGCGACCGCGAGGAGACCAAGCGGGGCGCCACCTTCCGGGTGCGTTCGCGCCGCCGCGACAAGCGCTTCCCGCTGACCTCGGCCGAGCTCGACCGCCTGGTCGGCGGCACCATCAACGACGAGTTCGGGCTTCCGGTCGACCTGCGCAACGCCGAGCTGACCGTCTCGGTGGAGGTCGATCGCGACGAGGTCTTCGTCTACACCGACGGCCTTCCCGGCCAGGGCGGCCTGCCGGTGGGCAGCAGCGGCCGGGCGCTGATCCTGATGTCCGGCGGCATCGACTCGCCGGTGGCGGCCTACCGGATGATGCGGCGCGGCCTGCACGTCGACTTCCTGCACTTCTCCGGCATCCCGTTCACCACCTCCGAGTCGATCTACAAGGCGTTCGCGCTGGTCAAGAAGCTCGACCGGTTCCAGGGCAAGTCGCGGCTGTGGGTCGTGCCGTTCGGCAAGGCCCAGCAGTCCATCCGCAACAGCGGCCAGGACCGGCTGGCCGTCATCGCCCAGCGGCGGCTCATGCTCAAGACCGCCGAGGAGGTGGCGCACCGGATCAAGGCCGAGGCGCTGATCACCGGCGACGCGCTCGGCCAGGTCTCCAGCCAGACGCTGGCCAACATCGCCGCCCAGGACCAGGCCGTGGACCTGCCGATCCTGCGCCCGCTGGTGGGCTGGGACAAGACCGAGATCATGGCCGAGGCCCGGCGCATCGGCACCCTGGAGATCTCCGAGCTGCCGGACGAGGACTGCTGCTCGCTGCTGGCGCCCAAGCGGGCCGAGACCCGGGCCAAGATCGAGGACCTCAAGGTGATCGAGAAGCGCCTCGACGCCGAGGAGCTCGCCGTGCAGCTCGCCGACTCCATCCAGGAGTACACGATCTGACTTTGGGCCTTGCAGACTCCACCCGGCCGCGCTAACTATTAGGAAACTTTCCTAAAGGAGTGGTCGGGTGAAGAGCATCCACGCGTTACTCACCGCCGCACTGCTGGCCGCCGCCGTCCTGACAGTGCTGCCGATGGCGGCGGCCAACGCCGCCGCCTGCGCCGCCGCCTGGAGCTCGTCCGCGGTCTACACCGGCGGCATGCAGGCCTCGCACAACGGGCGCAACTACAGCGCCAAGTGGTGGACCCAGGGCGAGACCCCGGGCTCCGCCGCCGTCTGGGCCGACCAGGGCGCCTGCTCAGGTGGCGGCGGAGGCGGCGGCACGACCTGCGATTACCCCGACTGGGCGGCGGGCACCACCTACGCCGTCGGCGCCATCGTGCGCTACACCGACGGCAACCACTACATCGCCGTCCACGAGAACCCGGGCTACGACCCGGTGATCAGCCACTGGTACTGGGACCCGTACACCTGCACCGGCAGCACCCCCTCGCCGACGCCCACCACCTCGAACCCGCCCAACCCCTCCGGATTCGTGGTCTCCGAGGCCCAGTTCCACCAGATGTTCCCGAGCCGGAACTCCTTCTACACCTACAGCGGCCTGGTCGCCGCCCTGTCGGCCTACCCGGCCTTCGCCAAGACCGGCAGCGACGTCGTGCGCAAGCAGGAGGCCGCCGCCTTCCTGGCCAACGTCAACCACGAGACCGGCGGGCTGGTCCACATCGTGGAGCAGAACACCGCCAACTACCCGCACTACTGCGACGCCACGCAGCCCTACGGCTGCCCGGCCGGCCAGGCCGCCTACTACGGCCGGGGCCCGATCCAGCTCAGCTGGAACTTCAACTACAAGGCCGCCGGCGACGCCCTCGGGCTGCCGCTGCTGACCAACCCGTGGCTGGTCCAGCAGGACGCCTCCGTGGCCTGGAAGACCGCCATCTGGTACTGGATGACCCAGAACGGTCCCGGCACCATGACCGCGCACGACGCCATGGTCAACGGCCGCGGCTTCGGCGAGACCATCCGCAGCATCAACGGCGCCCTGGAGTGCAACGGCGGCAACCCCGCCCAGGTGCAGTCCCGGGTCAACGCCTACCAGCGCTTCACCCAGATCCTCGGGGTCGCGCCGGGCGGCAACCTGACCTGCTGAGCCGCGATCGGGGCTCAGGCCTCGACCTTGAACGGGTCGTGCTCGGCCAGCAGCTTGTCGAGCCTGGCCTGGTCCACCCGGGTGGTGACCGCGGCCAGCTCCTGCTTGTCGCGCACCACCTTGGCCAGCATGAAGCTGGAGGTCACCAGGTAGAGCACCCCGACGGCCAGGAAGCCGCGGACCCAGGCGTCGGCCGGCAGGTAGGCGATGCCGAGCACGACCGCGCCGAAGGCCAGCGCGAAGGAGATGACGGCCTGCAGGTAGAAGGCCCCGGTGTGGGTGGGCTGGATGGGCTTCGTCGTCATGCCTCCAGTCCACCCCCTCCGGACAGCTCGCCACATGGGGCGAAATACTCAAGTTACCCATGAGTACGGCAAGCCGTACCCGCTCCTAGACGGCGAGCACGTCCCCCACCAGCGTGCGCCCGAGCGCCTGCGGCAGGGTGCGCAGCACCTGGGCCAGCTCCTCCAGGTCACCGTCCACCAGCGCCTGCGGCCCGTCGCACAACGCCTGGGCCGGGTTGGGGTGCACGTCGATGATCACCCCGTCCGCGCCGACCGCGATGGCAGCCCGGGTGAGCGGCAGCACGAGGTCGCGCCGGCCGCCGGAGTGCGAGGGGTCGACGATGACCGGCAGGTGAGACAGGCGCTGCGCGACCGGCACGGCCGAGACGTCCAGGGTGTTGCGGGTGGCGGTCTCGAAGGTGCGGATGCCCCGCTCGCACAGCACGATGTCCAGGTTGCCGCGCTGGGCGATGTACTCGGCGGCCATCAGCCACTCCTCGATGGTCGCGCTCATCCCGCGCTTGAGCATGACCGGCTTGCCCGCCTCGCCGACCGCCTGGAGCAGCGCGAAGTTCTGGGCGTTGCGGGTGCCGACCTGGAGCATGTCGGCGTAGGAGGCGACCAGCGCCACGTCGTGCGCGTCCACGACCTCGGTGACCACCGGCAGTCCGGTCTCCTCCCGCACCTCGGCGAGGATCTTCAGGCCCGCCTCGCCCAGCCCCTGGAAGGCGTAGGGAGAGGTGCGCGGCTTGAACGCCCCGCCGCGCAGCAGGGTCGCGCCGGCCGTCTGCGCCATCCGGGCGGCGTCGAGCGTCTGCTGGTGCGTCTCGACCGCGCACGGGCCGGCGATCAGCGTCACGCTGCCGGGCCCGATCGGCACCCCGCCGACGTGCACGGTGGAGCGGTCGGGGTGGTTGTCCCGGCTGACCAGCTTGTGCGGGGTGGTGATCCGCACGGCGTCGGCCACGCCGCGCATGCCGCGCAGGTTGACCGCGCCGAGCTGGGAGACGTCCCCCACCAGCCCGACGATGGTGCGCTGCACGCCCCGGCTGACGAACGCCTCCACGCCCGCCGCCTCCACGACCGCGACGACCGCTTCGACGTCGCCGCTCGTGGCGTCCTGCCCCATGACGATGACCATCTGAACTCCCTGGAAAAACGAGAAGGCCCCGGGTCCTGTACGGACCCGGGGCCTCTCGACGCCTGTGTGTGCTAGTGCACCACCACGTGGCGAGCGGTCCTCAAGGGTCCGTCGCCATACCAAAACAGGAAAGTGGTGTGCATAGGGCAGTCACTATAACGCAGCCCCGATGATGATCGCGAACCCCTCCGGTGGCAGGATGGCGAGGGTGAGTGAGTCCCGCCTGCCCCCGGGGCAGTACATCCCTCGTGGCCGCCCAGTGATCCACTACGGGCGGGTTCCGGAGTTCAGGGCGGAGCGGTGGGACTTCCGGGTCTTCGGCGCCACCGCCTCCGGACAGGAGCACTGCCTGACCTGGCCCGAGTTCGAGCGCCTGCCCCGCACCAGCGTGCTGGCCGACTTCCATTGCGTCACCAAGTTCTCGCTCATGGGCAACGAGTGGGGCGGGGTCAGCCCGGCCCAGATCATGGAGATGGCGCCGCCCGCGCCCGAGGTGCGGCACGTGATGATCTGGGCGGAGTACGGCTACAGCGCCAATCTGCGGCTGGCCGACTTCACCGGGGAGGGCACCCTGTTCGCCACCGAGTTCGAGGGCAAGCCGCTCTCGCCCGATCGGGGGTATCCGCTGCGCATCGTGGTGCCGCACCTGTACGCGTGGAAGAGCGTGAAATGGGTGCGGGCCGTGGAGTACCTGGCCGAGGATCGGCGGGGGTTCTGGGAGGAGCGCGGGTACCACAACATCGCCGACCCCTGGCGGGAGCAGCGTTACTCCTACCAGGAGGAACCAGGAGAAGGGCCGCCGGTGTAGGGAGCCGGGATGAACCTGGAGAAGGGCCGCCGGTGTAGGGAGTGGGGAGGAACCCGGGCGAAGCGGCCGGTGTAGAGACTCGGTGTTTTCGGGCGAACACGGTGGGTGATTGGTTACCGTGGCCCGCATGGCGACCATGGTGTGGGTGGCGCTGCCGGCGCTCACCTTCCTGGCCGGCCTGCTCGCCGCCCGGCGCAGGCCCTCCCCGCCGCCCGCCGGGTCCTGGCCGGGGGAGGCCGCCTTCGCGGTGCTGCACACCGCCGCGCTGGCCGGGCCGTACCTGCGGGGCGGGCTCACCCGCGACGGCGCGCGCAGGTCCGTGCGGCACGTGCGCCGGCTGCTCGGCGCCGACGCGGTCGCGCTGGTCTCGACCGAGGCGGTGCTGGCCACCGACGGCCCCTGCGGCGAGGACCTGCTGGAACGCGCCCGCCCGGCCATGCTCTCCGGCCGCCCGCACGTGAGCGGCGCCACGGTCGCCGTCCCGCTGAGCGTGGAGGGCACCGTGGTCGGCGCCCTGGCCGTCAGCGACGCCGAGGCCGGCGGGGCGCTGGTCCGCGCCGCGGTCGAGGTGGCCGGCTGGATCGGCGGCCAGCTCGAACTGGCCGAGCTCGACGCCTCCCGCCGCCGCGCCACCGAGGCCGAGATGCGGGCGCTGCGCGCGGAGATCTCCCCGCACTTCATCTACAACGCGCTGACCACGATCGCGTCCTTCGTCAGGACCGACCCGGTGCGCGCCCGCGACCTGCTGCTCGACTTCGCCGACTTCGCCCGCTACGCCCTGCGCCGCACCCGCGACTTCACCACCCTGGCCGACGAGCTGACCTGCGTCGACCGCTACCTGCTGCTGGAGCGCGCCCGCTTCGGCGACCGGCTGCGCTTCAGCGTGCAGGTCGCCCCCGAGGCGCTGCCGGTGCCGGTGCCCTTCCTGTGCCTGCAGCCCCTGGTGGAGAACGCCATCAAGCACGGCCTCGGCGAGAGCCTGGGCACCACTCGCGGCGGCTCGGTCCGGGTGGTCGTGCGCGACGCCGGTCCCGAGGCGCACATCAGCGTCGAGGACGACGGCGTGGGCATGGAGCCCGAGCGGGCCCGCCGCCTGCTCGACGGCCTGGCCGCCCAGGAGGGCGCCGACGGCCGAACCGGCATCGGGCTGGCCAACGTGGACGTACGTCTGCGCCAGATCTACGGCCCCGCCTACGGCCTCGCGGTCGAGACCGCGCCAGGTGCCGGAACCAAGATCAAGCTGCGCGTGCCCAAGACCCGGCATAGCTCTTTGTAGTCAATTCTTTACCCAGAGCAGGCGTGTCGCTTGTGACCTGGGTCTTCTTGCGGCAGGTTGGTAGCCATGCTGCGCGTGCTCGCCGTCGACGACGAGGTGCCGGCCCTCGAGGAACTCGCCTACCTCCTGCGCCGTGACCCGCGGGTGGAGCAGGTCGTCACCGCCTCCGACGGGGTCAGCGCCCTCCAGGACATGGTCCAGATGATCGGTGCGGGGGAGCGCCTCGACGCCGTCTTCCTCGACATCCGGATGCCCGGCATCGACGGGCTCGACCTGGCCCGGCTGGTCGGCGGCTTCCCCGACCCGCCCCGCCTGGTCTTCGTCACCGCGCACGACGACTGCGCGGTCCAGGCCTTCGAGTTGCGCGCGGTGGACTACCTGCTGAAACCGGTGCGCGCCGAGCGCCTGGCCGAGGCGGTCCGGCGGCTGGAGGAGGCCACCGTCCAGCACCAGGAGCAGGGGCCCGACGACGTCATCCCGGTCGAGCTCGGCGGGCGCATCCGCTTCGTCCCCCAGCAGGCCGTGCACTTCGCCGAGGCCAAGGGCGACTACGTGCGCCTGCACACCGTCGACGGCAGCTACCTGGTCCGCATGTCGCTGGCCGCGCTGGAGCGGCGCTGGGCCGACGCCGGCTTCATCCGCGTGCACCGCAGCACGCTGGTCTCGGCCCGGCACGTCAGCGAGCTCCGCTTCGAGCAGGGCCGGGTCCTGCTCCTGGTCGGCACCGAGACGCTCCCGGTCAGCCGCCGGCACACCCGCCAGGTGCGCGAGCAACTCGTGCACCAGTTCCGCGCCGGGCTGGCCACGTGAGCGGCCGCCGGGTCGCGGTCGAGCGCCGGCCGCCGGCCCTGACCTGCTGCTTCGCCGTACCCGATCCCGATCCGGTACGGCAGGCCGCGGCCACCGCCTTACGCCGCCGCCAGCTTCGCACCGGGCTGGCGACGACCGCCCTGGTCGCCGCGACGCTGGCCGCACTGCCTGCCCTGACGGCGGGCGCCACCGGCCCCTGGACCTGGCTGCTGGTGTCGGCCGGCGCCCACCTGGCCTGGATCGTGCTGGCCGTCGCCCAGGTGAGGCGGGCGGAACGCCTCGAACGATGACGGTCGCCACCTGGGCCGGGATCGGCTCCGTCCTCGTGCTCGCCCTGCTGCTCGGGGTGGTCAGGCCGCGGCGGCCCACCGGCGTCGAGCAGTTCTACCTCGCCGCCCGCGCCGTGCCCACCTGGCGCAACGGGGCCGCGATCAGCTCGGAGTCCACCTCGGCGGCGACCTGCCTGGGCGTGGCGGGACTGATCGCCACGCACGGGCCGCAGATGTTCTGGTACCCGATCGGCGCGGCGGCCGGTTTCGTGGTGCTGCTGGCCCTGGTGGTGGCTCCGTTGCGCCGCTCGGGCACCTTCACCGTGCCGGACTTCGCCCAGTGGCGGCTGGGCTCGCCCGCGCTCCGGCGGGTGACCACCTGCCTGGTGCTGGCGGTGGGCGTGGTTTACCTGGTCGCGCAGTTCCACGCCGCCGCGGTCATGGTGGGGCTGCTCATGGGGCTGCCGGCGTGGGGCGGGTGGGCGCTGGTGGCCGGGCCGGCTGTGGTGGTCGCGCTGGCCGGGGGCATGGGGAGCGTGACCCGGGTGCAGTCCGGGCAGTTCTGGCTCAAGTTCGTGCTGTTCGCCGGCTGTGCCGTGGTGTTGTGGTGCACCTGGTGGATCGCGCCGCGGCCGAGGCCGTACCGGTTCACCGGGTTCGTGGCGCCGGACGATCCCGCGCTGCCCGGGATCGTGACCATCCTGCTGGCCTGCGCGCTCGGCACGATGGGGCTGCCGCAGGTGGTGGCCCGCGTGTACACGGCCCCGCACGGGCGGGCGGCGCGGCGCTCCATCGTGGCGGCCCAGGTGCTGCTCGGCGGGTTCCTGCTGCTGCCGCCGCTCTACGGCATCCTCGGCCGGGCGCATGTGCCGCCCGAGGCGGCCGGAGCCGACGGGATCGTGTTGCTGCTGCCGTCCGTCATGGCGCCGGGGCCGGTCGGTGACGTCCTGACCGGACTGCTGGCCGCCGCGGCGTTCGCGGCCTTCCTGGCCACCTCCTGCGGCGTGCTGGCCGCGGTCGCCGGAGCGGTCTCCTCCTGCGTGGCCGCGCCCGGCGTGGGCTCCTTCCGCGCCGCGGTGGGCGGGGTGACGGTGCTGGCCCTGCTGGTCACCGCGGCCACCAGCCCGGGCAGTTCGGTGGTGCTCGTGCTGGTGGGCTTCAGCCTGTCGGCGGCCACCTTCTGCCCGCTGCTGGTGCTCGGGATCTGGTGGCGGCGGCTCACCGACGTGGGCGTCGCGGCGGGGTTCGTGGCCGGCGGCGGAGCCACCGTCCTGCTGGTCGGGGCCGGGGCGGTGGGCTTGAACGCGGGGCTCGCGACCGCCTGTCCCGTGGCCGTCGCGGTGCCGCTCTCGTTCGCGGTCATGGTCGTGATTTCCCTGGTCACGCCGGGTCGGGTGCCGGGCGACGCGGAGGTGTCGCTGGTTCGCATGCACCAGCCGGATGACCGCTCGTCGCTGCGGGGAGGCCGCTCGTCGCTTGGACACTCTCCGTATGTCGATGACTACAGACCGTTGGTCGAGCTGTGGGGAAAGCGGGTTTCGAGACCAAGATCGCGCCCGTAGGGTCTACGCATCGGTGAGAGCCACACCGTCGCAGCAGGGGGGGTACGGAGCCGCAAGGCTCTTCTTTCGAGGCCCTGTGCGTCGGATTCACGGTGACCGGCAGGTCACCACGGCTGTCGGACCCGCGACCGGGGGGTGGGGTCCGCCGGCCGCGCCGAGGGAGGGATGCCCGCCGGGCCGCGGAAGGAACCACGATCCGGCCAGACGGGGGCGGCCGGATCGTGTGCGCGGGCATCCCTCCCCAGCGGCGGACTCACCGGTGCTCGATCAGGCGGCGGGGGTCCCGTCGCGCAGCGACTTCAGCAGCGCGATGTCGTTGCGGTAGTCCTCGGCCTTGCCCGGCACCTCGATGCACAGCGAGACCCCGGCGGCCAGCGGGTGGCGCAGGAGCTCGGCGAACGGCTCCACCCCGATGTGCCCCTGGCCGATCTTCTCGTGCCGGTCCTTCTTGGAGCCGCAGACGTCCTTGGAGTCGTTGGCGTGGATCAGCTTGAGCCGCCCGGGAGCCACCTGGTGCAGGGCCTCCAGCGTCTCGCCGACCCCGCCGGGCGCGGCCAGGTCGTGCCCGGCGGCGAAGGCGTGGCAGGTGTCGAAGCAGACCCCGGCCTTCGGGTGCCAGTCGAGCGCCGCCAGGTAGGGCTCCAGGTCCTGGACGGTCGCGCAGAGCATCGCGCCCTGCCCGGCCATCGGCTCCAGCAGCAGGTCGGGCCCGTCCTCGGGGATCTCCTCCAGCAGCGGCAGCAGGTGCTCGTGCAACTGGCGCATCGCCTCCTCCCGCGTCTGGGTGACGGCCGAGCCGGTGTGCACGACCACCCCCTTCGCGCCGGTCTCGACGCCGCGCTGCAGCGTGTAGCGGGTCAGGGCGATGGAGCTGGCCAGCGTCTCGGGATTGGGCGAGCCGAAGTTGACCAGGTAGGGGATGTGGATGAAGCTCTCCACGCCCGACTCGGCGAGCTTGGCGTCCTCCTCCGGCTTGCCGGCGGTGAGCGCCCAGGCGCGCGGGTTGGTGACGAAGACCTGCATCATCTCGGCGCCGATGTCGGCCATGTAGGTCAGGCCGCCCGTCGCCAGGCCGCCGGCGACGGAGACATGCCCGCCGATCAGGGATTTCGAAGTCATGATGGCCTCAGTTTAGGCGGGCCGGGACCTGCTCAGCCGCCGGACTTGAACTCCGCGTAGTACTCCTTGAGCGGCTTGAGACCCGCCTCGGCGCGGCGCTTGTCCACCTCGGCCTCGTTCTCCAGGCCGATCTGGGGGCGGGGCGCGCCGTCGGGGCCCAGCTCGATCTGCGTGCCGTACACCTGGGGCTTGCGTTCGGCGACGCGCACGCGGTCGGTCAGGTAGGCCAGGTCGCCCTTGCTGGCGTCGCCCTGCTCGACGGCGGTCTTGAGCAGGGCCAGGGCCCGCTTCTGCACGTCGAGGCGCTGGTCGGCGTGCTGAGCGAGGGCCCAGGCGGCGCTGGAGCCGTCCTTGCCGACCAGCTTCCAGCCGGGCCAGCCGTACTGGTCGAGGATCTGCTCCAGGCGGGCGGTGTTCTCCTTCTCCACCCGGTCGAACTGCTCGGGCGAGGCGGTGTCGGTGCGTTGCTTCTGGTCCTTGTCCAGCAGCCTCAACAGCTCGGCGCGAAGCTGCGGGTTGCTGGGCGGGGGAAGTTCTTCCTCGCCGCCGCAGGCGGTCAGCGCCAGCAGCAGCGCGAGGAGGCAGAGGGGCAGAATGCGCATGCCTCATCCCACCCGGCGGACCGGGGCGAAGTCCACCCTTCGGCAATCTTGGAGCATGCCACGAAAGGCTCTGGTCAAGGGGCACGGCGTTTCGGAGTTCTCGATGCTGGACCGGGCAGGTCACCCCTGTGTGTACTGCTGGCATGCCGATCGAGCCGACCGACGCGGAGCTGCTGAGCTGCTGTTTCGCGCCGTCCTTCGCCCGGGCCGTGGCCGCCGGGAGCCCCTACCGCGACGCCGCGGAGCTGGGCGACGCCGCCGAGAAGGCCGCGCTCGCCCTGGAGTGGGACGAGGTGCTCCAGGCCCTGTCGGCCCACCCGCGCATCGGTGAGCGGCCGCAGGGGGAGGGCCGCGAGGCCGCCTGGTCGCGGGACGAGCAGTCCGGCGTGCAGGAGAGCACGCGCGCGGCGCTGGCCGAGGGCAACCGGGCCTACGAGGAGCGCTTCGGCCACGTCTACCTGGTCTGCGCCAGCGGGCTGAGCGGCGAGGAACTGCTGGCCCGGCTGCGCACGCGGCTGGCCAACGACGAGGAGCGCGAGCACGAGGTGGTCCGGGCGGAACTCGCCAGGATCGCCCGGCTGCGGGCGGAACGGCTGGCCGGATGAGCTTCTCCTCGCACGTGCTCAACGCGGCCACCGGCCGGCCCGCCGCCGGGGTGGCGGTCCGGCTCGAACACGAGGGCGCGGTGGTCGGCGAGGGCCGCACCGACGCCGACGGGCGGGTCTCGGGCTGGCAGCCGGGCGCGGGCGTGCACCGCGTGGTCTTCACCGACCTGCCGTTCACCTTCTACCCCGAGGTCGCGATCACCTTCGTCATCGACGACCCGGCCGGGCACTACCACATCCCCCTGCTGCTGAGCCCGTTCGCCTACTCGACCTACAGAGGGAGCTAGCGTGAGGTTAATCCTCGGTCCCAACCGGTACGGCAAGGCCGAGACCCGGCTGGTGCGGGTGACCAGGGACGGCTCCCTGCATCACCTGAAGGACCTCAACGTCAGCACCTCCCTCGCCGGGGAGATGACCGAGGTCCACCTGACCGGCGACAACGCCGCCGTGCTGCCGACCGACACGCAGAAGAACACCGTCTACGCCTTCGCCAAACGGCACGGCGTGGGGCAGATCGAGGAGTTCGCGCTCCTGCTGGCCCGGCACTTCACCGAAGGCCGGCCGACGATCCACCACGCCCGCGTCGCCGTCGAGGAGTACGCCTGGCAACGCCGCGGCGAGCACTCCTTCGTGCGCGCCGGCACGGAGGTACGCACCTGCGTGGTTCACCACGACCGCGACGGCCGCACCAGCGTGGTCTCCGGGCTGAAGGACCTGGTGGTGCTCAACTCCACCGGCTCGGAGTTCCACGGCTACCTGGTCGACGAGTACACCACGCTCGCGCCGACCACCGACCGGATCCTGGCCACGGCGGTCACCGCGCAGTGGCGGCACGCCTCCGCCGAGCCGGCCGACTACGCCAAGTCCTACGAGGCGGTCCGCGAGTGCCTGCTGGAGGCCTTCGCCGGGACGCACAGCCGCTCGCTGCAGCAGACGCTCTACGCCATGGGCGCGCGGGTGCTGGAGAGCCGGCCGGAGGTCTGCGAGATCAGGTTCCAGATGCCGAACAAGCACCACTTCGCCGTCGATCTCGCCCCGTTCGGCCTCGACAACGACAACGAGGTGTTCTACGCCGCGGACCGGCCCTACGGGCTGATCGAGGGCGCGGTGCTGCGCGAGGACGCCCCTGACGCCGCTTTCGCCTGGGAGTGAACCCTATGGACTTCCTTCGCCCCACCACCTGGGCCGAGGCCCTGACCGCCAAGGCCGAGCGGCCTGACGCGCTGCCGCTGCAGGGCGGCACGGACGTGATGGTGGAGCTCAACTTCGACGTGCGCCGGCCGGCGGCGCTGCTCGACCTGACCGGGGTGGCCGAGCTGGCCGCCTGGGAGCTGGTCGAGGGCGCCTACCGGATCGGGGCCGGCGTGCCGTACGCGCGGATCATCGACGAGCTCGGCGGCGAGCTGCCGGGCCTGGCCCAGGCGGCACGGACGGTCGGCTCCCCGCAGATCCGCAACCGCGGGACGGTCGGCGGCAACCTGGGGGCGGCCTCGCCCGCCGGGGACAGCCACCCGCCGCTGCTGGCGGCCGGCGCGACGGTCGAGGTGGCCTCCGCCGCCGGGACCCGGATGATCCCGGCGAGCGAGTTCTACCTCGGGGTCAAACGCAGCGCGCTGCGGCCCGACGAGCTCATCCGCGCGGTGTGGATCCGCCCGGCGGCCGGCCCGCAGTACTTCTCCAAGGTCGGCACCCGCAACGCGATGGTCATCGCGGTCTGCTCCTTCGCCCTGGCCCTGCACCCGGCGGAGCGCCGGGTGGGCACCGGGATCGGCTCGGCGGCGCCGACGCCGCGGCGGGCGCTGGAGGCGGAGGAGTTCCTGGCCGCCGAGCTCGACTGGGAGGCCAGGCTCGACCCCGGCGTGCTGCGCCGCTTCGGCGAGCTGGCCGCCGCGGCCGCCTCGCCGATCGACGACGTGCGCGGCACCGCCGGCTACCGCACGCACGCGCTGGCGGTGCTGGCCAGGCGGACGCTGACCTGGGCCTGGAACGACTACCGGAAGGCACGAGCGGCATGAGAGTGAACTTCACGGTCAACGGCCGTCCCGAGGCGGTCGACGACGTCTGGGCGGGGGAGAGCCTGCTGTTCGTGCTGCGCGAGCGGGTCGGGCTGCCCGGCTCCAAGAACGCCTGCGAGCAGGGCGAGTGCGGCTCGTGCACGGTCTACCTGGACGGCACGCCGGTGTGCGCCTGCCTGGTCGCCGCGGGGCAGGTCGAGGGCCGCGAGGTCCGCACGGTCGAGGGCCTGGCCGGGCCCGAGCGGCTCGACCCGGTGCAGGAGGCGTTCGTGGAGTGCGGGGCCGTCCAGTGCGGCTTCTGCACGCCCGGCCTGGTGGTGCAGGCGCACGACCTGCTGGCCCGGGTGCCCGAGCCGTCCGACGCGGAGATCCGCGAGGCGCTGGCGGGCAACCTGTGCCGGTGCACCGGCTACGAGAAGATCCTCGACGCGGTACGGCTGGCCGCCCGGCGGAAGGCCGCTCTGTGACCACGCAGGTGATCATCGAGAACGTCCACATCGCGCCGGTCGCCGGCCCCGAGATCGAGCGCGGCTACCTCCGCATCGAGGGCGACCGGATCGCCGCGCTCGGCCCCATGTCCGAGCTGGCCGCGGACGGGAGCGCCACCCGGATCGACGGGCGGATCGACGGGCGCGGCTGCCTGGCCACGCCCGGCCTGGTCAACACCCACCACCACCTCTACCAGTGGGCCACCCAGGGCCTGGCCCAGGACGCCACCCTCTTCGAGTGGCTGAGCGCGCTCTACCAGGTGTGGGCGGCCATGGACGCGGAGGTCGTGCACGGCGCGGCCCGGGCCGCGCTCGGCTGGCTGGCGTTGTCCGGCTGCACGCTGACCAGCGACCACCACTACCTGTTCCCCAAGGGCCGGGGCGAGCTGTTCGCCGCCGAGGTCGAGGCGGCCCGCGAGCTCGGCCTGCGCTTCCACCCGGCCCGCGGCTCCATGGACCGCGGCCGGTCCAAGGGCGGCCTGCCGCCGGACATCGTGGTCGAGACCATGGACGAGGCCCTCGCCGCCACCCAGGAGGCGATCGACGCCTACCACGACCCGTCCTTCTCCTCGATGCTGCGCGTGGCGGTCGGGCCCTGCTCGCCGTTCACCGTCAGCCGCGAGTTGATGACCGAGGCCGCCGCCCTGGCCAGGGCCGCCGGGGTGCGGCTGCACACCCACCTGGCCGAGACGGTGGACGAGGACGAGCACTGCCTGAAGCAGTTCGGGCTGCGGCCGGTGGACTACATGGCCGAGCTCGGCTGGCTCGGCCCGGACGTGTGGTTCGCGCACAGCGTGCACCTCAGCGACGAGGACATCGCCCGCTTCGCCGCCACCGGCACCGGCTCGGCGCACTGCCCCTCCTCCAACGGCCGGCTCGGCGCGGGCATCGCCCGGGTGGCGGAGATGCTGCGGCAGGGCGCGAACGTCGGCCTGGGCGTGGACGGCAGCGCCTCCTCCGAGCTGACCCCGCTGGCCGGGGAGATGCGCCAGGCGCTGCTGATGCAGCGGGCGCGGTACGGGCCCGCCGCGCTGAGCGCGCGCCAGGCGCTCGAACTCGGCACCCTGGGCGGGGCGCGCAACCTCGGCCGCCAGGACGAGCTCGGCACCCTGGAGCCCGGCAAGCTGGCCGACATCGCGCTGTGGCGGGTGGACGGGCCGTTCACCTCGGCGGTGGCCGACCCGGTCTGCGCCCTGGTCTTCGGCCCGCAGCCACCGCTGGCCCGCCTGCTGGTCGGCGGGCGCACGGTGGTCGAGGACGGCGAGCTGCGCACCGCGTCCCAGGACGAGGTGGGGCGCGCCGGGGTGGCCGCCCGCGACCGGCTGCTCGCCCGGGCCCGGGAGCAGGGCTTCACCGTGCGCACGGAGGTCCATGGCTGAGCCGCCGCGGACTCAGCGGGCGGCGGCGTGGGCCAGCGCCGACGGCGTCCGGCAGCCGACGATGGCCGGCGCCTCCCGCACCAGCGAGTCGTCGGTGGCCGCGGCCACCATGAACAGCGCGAAGTCCACCCGGCGGGTCAGGTTGCTGGCCAGGACCGGGTCGCCGATGTGCCGGCTCCACACCGGCAGCCCCTGGCTCTCGCCCTCCTCCAGGTCGCTGCCGCGCACCACGGTCCAGCGGCGGTCGCTGGCGAAGATCCGCCGGCAGGCCTCCACCTGGTCGTCGATCTCGGCCAGCCGGATGCCGCGCGCCAGCCAGGTGAACAGCTTGACGAAGGCGCGGAAGCGCCGGGTGTAGACGTCGAGGCCGTCGCGGGTGATGTGCCAGCCGCAGGAGAAGATCAGCCGGGCGTCCGGCTCGGCGTGGTCGAGCACGGCCTGGGCGGTGCCGCTGGAGTACCGCTTGACGCCCCACGGCACGAGCACGGTGAGGACGGCGTCGCAGCCGGCCACCGCCCGGGCGATGACCTCGCGCGAGTCGGTCGGCCCCGGCACGACGGTGATGCGCCCGGCGAAGCGGTCGAGCTTGGGCACGCTCTTCTCCCGGCAGACCCCGACCACCTCGTAGCCCCGCGCCAGGCAGTGCTCGATCATGTAGCGCCCCAGCTTGCCCGAGGCTCCGACGATGCAGACCTTCATGCGATTCCCCCGATGACGACTTTGCCGCGGGCCCGGCGGCTCTCCACGTGCCGCAGTGCTTCCCGGACCTCGGCGAACGGATAGGTGCGGTCGAGCACGGGCCGGACGCGGCCCGCCTCGACGAGGGCGGCCAGCCGGCGCAGGCTCTCGCCGGACGGCTGCCAGGAGACGCTGGTGAGCCGCTGGCCGACCAGGCGGTCGAGCACGGCGGCGCGGGCGAACTGGCCGAGCGGTCCGAGCACCCGACCGCCGCCGGCCATCCCGCCGACCAGGGCGAGCGTGCCGCGCGGGGCGAGCACGCGGCGCATCCGCCGCAGCGGCTGGTTGCCGATCAGGTCGATCAGCAGGTCGTAGCGCTCACCCAGGCGGGTGAAGTCCTCGCGGGTGTAGTCCACGACCTGCTCGGCGCCGAGCGAGCGGACCAGCGCGGCGTTGCGCGTGCTGCACACCGCGGTGACCTGCGCGCCGAAGGCCCGGGCGAGCTGCACCGCGAAGGTGCCGATGCCGCCCGCCGCGCCGTTGACCAGGACCCGCTGCCCGGCGCGCAGCCCCTGCAGCGCGGCCAGCGCGGTCAGGCCGGCCATCGGCATGGCCGCGGCCTCCTCGAAGGAGAGCGCGGCGGGCTTGTGCGCCAGCACGCTGTCCGGGACGCGGGCGTACTCGGCGAAGGCCCCAAGCTTCACCACGCCGAAGACCTCGTCGCCCGGCTGGAAGGCGGTGACCCCGGCGCCGGTCCGCTCGACCACGCCGGCCAGGTCGGCGCCGAGGATCGAGCCCGGCTTGGGCCGCCGCAGGCCGGCGACGCCGCGGACGATCATCGGGTCGGCGCGGACGTGCCGCCAGTCGTAGGGGTTGACCGAGGCGGCGTGCACCCGCACGAGCACCTCGCCGGGGCCGGGCTCGGGCGCCGGGACGTCCTGGAGCTCCACCACGTCGGGCGAGCCGTAGCGATCCCAGACCCAGCCCTTCATACGCGTCGTACTCTGTAAGGTTCCCATACCTCGTAAGGCTGCCATACGCCGTAAGGAAGTCAAGGGGTGGTGCTGAGAGAGTTCTCAGGCGAGCCGGCGCCGCTCCAGCCCGTCGAGCAGCAGATCGAGCCCGAACTCGAACTCCGCCTGGTCGTCGCACCAGCTCAGCGTGGTGTCCGGGTCGTCGTGCGCGATAGCCGCGAGCATGCCCGCCAGGTTCTGGTAGCGCTGTCCCATCTGCGCCATCAGTTCCTCGTCGGTGTCGCCCGGCTCGTCCGGCTCGAACAGCTCCTGGGCGAAACCCATCGCCCGGCTGCCCAGCGCGTGCAGCGCGTGGTGCGCCAGATCCCAGGAGAACCCGCCCGCTCGCAGGATGCCGAGCACGCCGTCGAAGTAGGCGATGGTCGGCTCGGCGATCGCGGTACGGGTCTGGATCACCGCGGGCGCCCAGCGGTGCTTCAGCAGCACCTGGCGCGCGGCCAGGATCCGCTCCCGCAGCGCCCCCCGCCAGTCGGCCGCCGGATCGGGCCCCTCGACGGCGCCGGCCGCCTCCAGGATCTCGCCGACGACCACCTCGACGATGCCGTCGAGGATCGCCTCCTTGTTGGCCACGTGGTGGTAGAGCGACATCGGCTCGACGCCGAGCTCCTGCGCCAGCCGCCGCATGGTCAGCGACTCGACCCCCGCCGCGTCGGCCAGCGCGACCGCCGTCCGCAGCACGCGCCGCCTGCTCAGTGGGATGCGCGGCCGCTCGTCAGTCTCGTCCTCGATCCACATCTACCGCGCCAACTCCTTCTCCAGCGGGGTGCGGAAGCGCGGGGTGACCTTCGCGCCGCCGAGCCACTCGCCCAGGGCCGCCGCCTCGCGCCCGATCGCCGCCTCCGCCTCGCCGCCCACGTCCTCCAGCAGCCGCCAGCCGATCTCGCCGTCCGGCCGGCTCGCCCAGCCACCGACGATACGCCCGTTCCACCAGACCGTCGGGCCGATGTTCCCGCTGCGGTCGAACAGCGGGGCCCTGTGCTCCTCCGGCAGGTAGAAGCCGCGCTGCCGCCAGCCCATCGGCGCCGGGTCGAGCGCCGGCAACAGCGCCGCCCACGGCTCGGGCTCGGCGACCGGCTCCACGTCCTCGGGCAGCACGTACCCCGTGCCCTCCGCCAGCTCCACCGCCACCGCGCCGGCCGCGGCCAGCGCCTTGCGGGTGTCGCCGGCCGTCCAGCCGGTCCACCACTTCACGTCCGCCTCGGTGCCCGGGCCGAAGGCGGCCAGCCACCGGCGCACCAGCTCGGCCTGCGCGGCCCTCGGGTCCAGCTCGGGGACGGCGGGCGCGGGCGCCCAGTTGTGCTGCCCGCTGATCCAGGTGCCCGAGGTACGGCTCCGCCGTACGATCCGGTGCTCCATGCCCAGCAGCGTGATCAGCCGCGAGGCGATGGCCTGGCGGGCTTCGTACGGCTTGCCGGGGAAGAAGACGAGCTGCTCGCGCAGCCGCGGCTCCAGCACCCCCAGCCGGTTGACGCTGATCTCGCCGTGCTCCTCGACCAGCTTCACCACCGACGCCTCGACGTCGGCGAGCTCGGCCTCGCTCCACGTCAGCCCGCCCTCGGCCAGGTGCTTGAGCAACTGCTTGCGCTCGCGCGCCGCGATCGCCGCGGTCGAGGAGACGTGCACGACCGGCGCCAGCTCGGCCGGCACGACGAACACCGTGCGCCGCATGCCGTGCAGCCGCACCAGCGACCCGTCGTAGAGCTCGCGCTCCAGCCGCTCCAGGGCCGGCGCGGTGACGCGCGCCCCCGCCGACAGGTAGACGGTCGCCGGATCGGTGGCGTGCAACGCCACGACCGCCTCGGCCGCCGCGGCCACGGAGTCCACCCGGGCGGCCAGCGCGTGCCGGACCCCGAGCCGGGCGCGGCGCTCGGCCGCGTTGATGGTGCGTGCCTGGTTCACAAGCCCGATTGGACCATGGCACAACTCCCGGCGGCGAACCGGCGGCGCGCTTCGGAGCTCCCGCCGCTGGCCCCGGCGGGGCCGGTCCGGGTCTACTGGGGCCCGGGTGTGATGATGGGCACGCCTTCCCGCCCGCTCGCACCGGGCGGGAAGGCGCGTCCGTCCATTCTTCATCATCGCCCTTTCATCATCGTCACGGGAGTTCGCAGTGGGTGAGCACGTCCTGGTCGCGCCGGACAAGTTCAAGGGGTCGCTGACCGCCGCCGAGGTGGCCGGGCACGTCGCCGCCGGGCTGGGGGTGCGGGCCGTCGAGCTGCCGGTCGCCGACGGCGGCGACGGCACCGTGGACGCGGTGGTCGCCTGCGGCTTCGAGCGGATCGGCGTCGAGGTGGCCGGGCCGCTGGGCGAGCCGGTCCCGGCCGCCTACGCCAGACGCGGCGACACCGCGGTCATCGAGCTGGCCGAGGCCTCCGGGCTGCGCCGGCTGACCGGCGAGCTCGCGCCGCTGACCGCGAGCAGCCACGGCACGGGCGAGCTGATCGCGCACGCGCTGCGCTCCGGCGCCCGGCGGATCGTCCTCGGCCTGGGCGGCAGCGCCTCCACCGACGGCGGGGCCGGGATGGTCACCGCGCTCGGCGCCCGCCTGCTCGACGCCGACGGCCGGGAGCTGGCGCCGGGCGGCGCGGCCCTGCGCGAGCTGGCCCGCATCGACCTGTCGGGCTTCGCCGACCTGTCCGGCGTCGAGGTGGTCGTCGCCAGCGACGTGGACAACCCGCTGCTCGGCCCGCACGGCGCCGCGGCGGTCTACGGCCCGCAGAAGGGCGCCGGGCCCGGCGAGGTCCGGCTCCTCGACGCCGCGCTCGCCCGCCTGGCCGCCGTCGCCACTCACACCCACGGCCTGGTCGGCGCGGTCGAGCACGACGGCACCCCGCGCCCGATGGGCGTCGCGGGCGCACCGGGCGCGGGCGCGGCCGGGGGAGTGGGCTTCGCCGCCCTGGCCTTCCTCGGCGCGGAGATCCGGCCCGGCATCGACTTCCTGCTCGACCTGCTCGGCTTCGGCGAGCACCTGCGGGACGCCCGGCTGGTGATCACCGGCGAGGGCTCGCTGGACGAGCAGTCGCTGCGCGGCAAGGCCCCGGTGGGCGTCGCCCAGGCCGCCACCAAGGCCGGCGTGCCGGTGGTCGCGGTCTGCGGCCGGCGCTCGCTCGACGACGCCGACCTGCGCGCGGCCGGCTTCGAGGCCGCCTACGCGCTCACCGACCTGGAGCCCGACCCCGCCCGCTGCATGGCCGGGGCGGGACCCCTGCTGGAGCGGCTCGCCGCCCGGATCGCGGAGGCGCATCTGGCATGAACGACCTGGTCATCCGCTCGACGCGGGTCATCACCCCGTCAGGGGAGCGGGCGGCGGCGGTAGCCGTACGGGACGGGAAGATCGTGACCGTCGCCGCGCACGACGCCGCCCTGGAGGCGGCCGAGCAGCTCGACCTGGGCGCCGTGGCGCTGCTGCCCGGCCTGGTCGACACGCACGTGCACGTCAACGAGCCGGGCCGCACCCACTGGGAGGGCTTCGCCTCGGCCACCCGCGCGGCCGCCGCGGGCGGCGTCACCACGATCGTCGACATGCCGCTCAACTCCGTCCCGCCGACCGTCACCGCCGCCGCCCTGGCGGTCAAGCGCGCCGCCGCCGACGGGCAGTGCGCGGTGGACGTGGGCTTCTGGGGCGGCGTCGTGCCCGGCAACCTCGACGACCTGGAGGACCTGCACCGGGCCGGCGTCTTCGGCTTCAAGTGCTTCCTGTCGCCCTCCGGCGTCGAGGAGTTCCCCCACCTGACCCTCCCCGAGGTACGGCAGGCGATGGCCCGGCTGGCGGGCTTCGGCGCCCTGCTGGTCGTGCACGCCGAGGACCCCGAGCTGCTCACCGAGCCCGCCGGCCCCGGCTACCGGGACTTCCTCGCCTCCCGCCCGGCCTCGGCCGAACGCCGGGCCGTCGAGCGGGTGATCGAGCTGGCCCGCGAGAGCGGCGTCCGCGCGCACATCCTGCACGTGTCGAGCGCCGACTGCCTCGAACCCCTGGCCCGCGCCCGCGCCGAGGGGCTGGCGGTCACCGCCGAGACCTGCCCGCACTACCTCACCCTGGAGGCCGAGACGGTGCCCGAGGGCGGCACCGCCTTCAAGTGCTGCCCGCCGATCCGCGAGCGCGGCAACCGCGACCGGCTCTGGGCGGGCCTGGCCGACGGCACGCTGAGCTGCGTGGTGTCCGACCACTCGCCGTCCACCGCCGACCTCAAGGTGCCCGACTTCGCCCGCGCCTGGGGCGGCATCTCCTCCCTGCAACTCGGCCTGGCCGCGATCTGGACCGAGGCCGCCGCCCGCGGCCACGGCCTGGCCGACGTGACCCGCTGGATGGCCGCCGGGCCCGCCGCGCTGGCCGGGCTGAGCGCCAAGGGCGCCATCGAGCCCGGCAAGGACGCCGACCTGGTCGCCTTCGACCCCGACGCCGCCCAGCCGGTCGACCAGCACCGCCTCCACCACAAGAACCCGGTCACCGCCTACCACGGCCGCACCCTGCGCGGCGTGGTCACCGCGACCTGGCTCCGGGGCCGCCGCCTCCGCCCCGACGGCCCCCCGCTCGGCACCCTCCTGCAGAAAGGCAGCTCCTGACGTGTCCTTCACCTCCCTGCCCGACCTGGCGCTGCGCAGCCTCGGCGGCGCCGTCGTCGCCGCCAACGACGAGTCCTTCGCCGAGAAGGAGAGCCTCATCCGGCCCGGCCGGCCCGGCTTCCGCGCCGAGACCTTCGGCAACAAGGGCCAGGTGTACGACGGCTGGGAGACCCGCCGCCGCCGCGAGCCCGGCCACGACTGGGCCGTCGTCCGGCTCGGCCTGCCCGGCGTGATCCGCGGCGTGGTCATCGACACCGCGTGGTTCAAGGGCAACTACCCGCCGCACGCCTCCGTCGAGGCCAGCGCCGACCTGGAGACCTGGGTCGAGATCGTGCCCAGGAGCGAGCTCAAGGGCGACGCGGAGCACCTGTTCGAGGTCGACGACGAGCGCCGCTACACGCACGTGCGGCTGAACATCTACCCCGACGGCGGCGTGGCCCGGCTGCGGGTGCACGGCGAGGTGCGGGCCGACCTGTCGGTGTACGACGGGCTGAGCCTCGACCTGGCCGCGCTGGCCAACGGGGGGCTGGTCACCTCGTGCTCGAACCAGTTCTACTCCTCGCCCAACAACGTCATCGCGCCCGGCCTGTCCCGGCACCAGGCCGAGGGCTGGGAGACCGCCCGCCGGCGGACCGAGGGCAACGACTGGCTGGTCATCCGGCTGGCCGGGCGCGGCGTGATCCGGCTGGCCGAGATCGACACCACCAACCTGATCCACAACGCGCCCGGCTGGGTCTCGCTCACCGGCCTCGACGGGCCGCGGGAGATCGAACTGCTGCCCAGGACGCCGCTCCAGCCCGACGCGCCGCACCGCTTCCGCCTCACCGACGCCCCGCCGGTCACCCACGTGCGGGTCGACATCTACCCCGACGGCGGCCTGGCCCGCGTCCGCCTGCACGGCCACGTCACCCCAGAAACGTGACCGCCACGCGATGGTCTTGATCGCCGCCGGGTGCCAGTCGAAGTCGTGGACCCGGCGGTGTGCACGCGCATGCCTCCACTACCCCGGTGCGGGCCGCGCGGGGTTCGCGGAGGTCAGTGCCAGAGGGTGACGGTGGCGCCGACCGGGCGCTCGGCGTCCGGCGGGATCGGGCGCTGCAGGCGGACCACGCCGGTGCCGAGCAGCCGCCGGATCTTCACCTTGAACCCCGCCGCCTCCAGCTCCTGCCGGGCCTCGCCGAGGTTCTTGCCGACCACGGTCGGGACCAGCCGCATCTCGCGGCCGTCGTCCCCGGCCTCGGAGTCCTCGCCGCCGCGCATCCACCAGTCCGGCAGGCTGAACCCGCAGTTGACCACGGTGATCTCGGCCGGCATGCCCTTGTCCACCGGCGACTTGGCCTTCGGCACCTGGGCGATGACGGTGCACGGCTCGGCCTCGTCGTCCACCTCGCGCACCTGCACGGGCAGGCCGAGCGACTCCAGGTGCGCCTTGGCGTCGTCGCGGGACATGCCGTTCACGTCCGGCATGAGCAGGCCGTCGCTGATCCGGATCTCGACCTGGGTGCCGGTCTTGACCCGCTCGCCGGCCGGCGGCCGGGACTCCAGCACCTTGCCCCGCGCGACCTGCGGGTTCTCCACCCGGCGCACCTTGCCGACCTTGAGCCCGGCCTCGGCCAGCATGACCCGCGCCTGCTCCTCGGTCATGTCGCGCAGGCCCGGCACGGTCACCAGCTTGGGCCCGAGCGAGGGCACCAGGGTGATCGTGGACGCCTCCTCCACGGAGGTGCCGGCGACCGGGTCGGTGGACAGGACCAGACCCGCGCCGACCTTCCCGTCGTGCCGGCCCTCGGCCAGCTTGACCTTGAAACCGCGCGAGACGATCGCCCGCTGCGCCGCCTCGACCGGCCGCCCGAGCAGGTCGGGCACCTGGACGTAGGTGGGCTGCGCGAAGAACCACGCGCTCACCCCGACCGCGCCCACCATGATCACGGCCAGCGCGATCAGGAACCAGCCCGCGCCCTTGCGCTTGGCCGGGCGGGGCTCGGCGGGCACCTCGGCCCGCGGCTGGATGAGCGTGTGCGACGGGCTCAGCTGCGGCGTCGTGCCCGGCCCGCCGGGCTGCAGGTGCTGCCCGGTCGCCGGCGGTGCCGACAGCCCCACGCCGCTGCCGGGCATCGAGGCGTGGCCCATCGACCCGTTCGGCAGCGAGGCGTGCGGCATCATCCGGTGCGCCTCGACCGCCGCCACCAGCATCGCCGAGGCGTCGGCGTAGCGGGAGGCGGGCTCGTGCCCGGTGGCCTGGCCGATCAGCGCGTCGATCAGCGGCGTGCCGGTGGGCGGCACCGTCTCGTGCACGTGCTTGTAGGCGACCGCCATCGGGGTCTGCCCCTCGTACGGCTGCCGCCCCGTGATCAGCTCGAAGAGCATGATCCCCGACGCGTAGACGTCGCTGCGCACGTCCGCCCCGCCGGTCGTCACCTGCTCCGGCGACATGTAGCCGATGGTGCCGATCATCATCCCGGTGCGCGTCTGGTTGGTCGCCTCGATCGCGCGGGCCAGCCCGAAGTCCACCACCTTGACCCGGCCGTCGTCGGTCAGGAGCACGTTCTCCGGCTTGACGTCACGGTGCACCATGCCCGCCTGATGCGCCGAGCCGAGCGCGGCCAGCACCGGGATCATCAGCTCCAGCGCCTCGCGCGGCGCCAGCCGGCCCCGCTCGCGCAGGATGTCGCGCAACGTCTTGCCCGGCACGTACTCCATCGACAGGTACACCACGTCGCCGTCGGTGCCCTGGTCGAAGACGTGCACGATGTTCGGGTGCGACAGGCTCGCCACCGACTTGGCCTCGCCGATGAACCGGCGCACGAAGGCCGGGTCCTCGGCCAGCGAGCGGTGCATCACCTTGAGCGCGACCGTGCGGTCGAGCCGGACGTCCAGCGCCAGGTAGACGCTGGCCATGCCGCCACGGGCGATCCGGGACTCGACGCGGTAGCGCCCGTCGAGTAGCCGCCCGACGAGGGGGTCCGCAGTCGTCGTGTCCACACGCCGAGTTTACGGGCGATTTGCCACCGCGAGGGTTTGACCGCCCGAAACCGATGCTGGATTGACTCTCACGGGGTTAGCGGGGACGAGGCGTGGGCATGGTGCCGCCTCGGGATGCGCCCGGCCAGCCGCGCCTGCCGCCCGGCCTGGACCGCCGCGCGCATGGCCGAGGCCATCAGCTCCGGCCGCTGCGCCCGGGTGACCGCGGTGGCCAGCAGGACGGCGTCGCAGCCCAGTTCCATCGCCAGCGCCGCGTCGCTCGCCGTACCGATGCCCGCGTCGAGGATCACCGGCACCCCGGCCGCCTCGACGATCAGCTCGATGTTGTGCGGGTTGCGGATGCCGAGCCCGGAGCCGATCGGCGCGCCCAGCGGCATCACCGCCGCGCAGCCCGCCTGCTCCAGCCGCCGGGCCAGCGCCGGGTCGTCCCCGATGTACGGCAGGACCACGAAGCCGTCGGCGACCAGCCGCTCGGCGGCGTCGAAGGTCTCGATCGGGTCGGGCAGCAGCGTGCGCTCGTCGGCGATGACCTCCAGCTTGACCCAGTCGGTGCCCAGCGCCTCGCGCGCCAGCCGCGCGGTCAGCACGGCCTCGCCGGCGGTGAAGCAGCCCGCGGTGTTGGGCAGCACCTTGATGTCGCGCTTGCGCAGCACGTCCAGCACCGAGCCGCGGGCGGCCGGGTCGAGCCGCCGCATCGCGACCGTGGTCAGCTCCGTGCCCGAGGCGGCCAGCGCCTGGTCGAGCACCTCCAGCGACGGCGCCCCGCCGGTGCCCATGATCAGCCGGGAGCCGAACCGCTCGCCGGCGATGACCAGCTCGTCCGCCGTGAGGTCCGGCGTGCCCTCAGCCACCCTGCACCGCCGTCAGCACCTCGAGGCGGTCGCCGTCGCCGAGCGCCGTGGACTCCCACGCGCCCCGCCGTACGACCTCGTCGTTGACCGCCGCGGCGACGCCGCTGGTCTGCTCCGTCAGCGTGCGTACGGCTTGCGCCACGGTCGTGCCCTCCGGCACCTCACGCGCGGCGCCGTTGATCGTCACCTTCATCAGAACCTTCCCGGCGAGCACAACGCGGCCAGCTCGCTCTCCTCGCCCTGGATGATCGCGGCGGTGAGCGGGGCGAGCAGCACCCCGCCGCGGTGGTGCCCGGTGGCCAGGGCCAGGCCCGGCTCCGGCGCCGGGCCGATCAGGGGCAGGTTGTCGGGCGTCCCGGGCCGCAGCCCGGCCACGCACTCGACCAGCTCCAGCTCGGTGACGCCCGGCACCAGCTCGCGGGCGTCGCGCAGCAGCTCGTAGACGCCGCCCGCGGTGACGCGGGTGTCGAAGCCCAGCTCCTCCTGCGTCGCGCCGACCACCAGCTCGCCGTCGCCGCGCGGGACGAGGTAGACGGGGTTGCCGTGGACCAGGCCGCGCACGCAGCGGGTGAGCAGCGGCTCGGGGGAGCGCAGGCGCAGGATCTGGCCCTTGACCGGCCGGACCGGGACGTCGTGCAGCGCGCCGCTCCAGGACCCGGCGGCCAGCACGACCCGCTCGGCCTCCAGAACCTCGAGCCCGCCGTCGAGCCCGCCGTCGAGCCCGCCGTCGAGCCCGCCGTCGAGCCCGCCGTCGAGCCCGCCGCCGAATCCGCCGTCGAATCCGCTGCCGGGCCCGCCGTCGGATCGCGCCAGCCGTACGCCGTGGACGCGGTCGCCGGAGCGGAGGAGAGCCTCCGCGCGGGCGGCCACGAGCGGCACGGAGAGCCGGGTCAACGCGGCCAGCAGGGCGCGGGTGAGCCGGCGGGGATCGACCCAGGCGTCGCCGCCGGCCAGCAGGCCGCCGCGCACCGAGGGGGCCAGCATGGGCTCCAGCCGCCGGCACTCGCGCCCGGTCAGCCGCTCGACCGGCAGCCCTAGCCCGGCCATGAAGGCGGCCAGCTCGTCGAGCGCGGCCAGGTCGTCGGCGTTGAAGGCGACGTCGAGCGTGCCGTCGGTGCGGTAGTCGAGCAGCGCCGCCCAGTCGGGTTCGCCGAGGTCGGCGGCCAGGTCGGCGGCGAACTCCGGCCAGCGGCGCAGCGAGGCCGAGCCCAGGCGCAGCAGCGCGGTCTCGGTGTAGGCGGTCTCGCTGACCGGGGCCAGCATGCCGGCCGCGGCGTGGGAGGCCCCGGCGCCCGGAGCGGGATCGACGACGGTGACGGGACGCCCGGTGCGGGCCAGCCGCCAGGCGACGGCGAGGCCGGCGACGCCCCCGCCCACGATCACATCCATGTCCGCTCCCTTCGCCGGCATGATCCGGATCAGGTGTCTGCGGTCGAAGGCCGCCAGCCTTCCTCTCAGCCCGGTGCAGCCGGACTCCCGCGCGTCTTGCGGCTCCAGCCTACTAGGGTCGGAGCCGTGAATCATGTCGTGGTGGTCGGCGCGGGCCTGGCCGGGGTACGCAGCGTGGAGGCCCTGAGGGGCCGTGGGTACGAAGGCGGGATCACCTTGCTGGGGCAGGAGCGCCACCGGCCCTACGACCGGCCACCGCTGTCGAAGGCGGTGCTGCTCGGCGAGACGGACCGCACCTACGTGGACGTCGACCTGGAGGCGATGGAGGTGGACTTCCGCCCCGGCGTGGCCGCCAAGGGCCTGCGCGAGGGGGTGGTGGAGACCACCGAGGGCGAGCTGCCCTTCGACGGCCTGGTGATCGCCACCGGCGCCGACCCGATCCGGCTGCCCGGCGACGGGCCGCAGCACGTGCTGCGCACCATCGACGACGCCCTGCTGCTGCGGGCCACCTTCGTGGCCGGGGCGCGGGTGGTCGTCGTCGGCGCCGGCTGGATCGGCGCCGAGGTCGCGACCGCGGCCCGCCGCGCCGGATGCGCGGTGACCGTCGTCGAGGCCGGCCGGGCCCCGCTGGCGCACGCCGTCGCGCCCGAGGTGGGGGAGCGGATCATCCCCTGGTACGACGGCATCGACCTGCGGCTCGGGGCCATGGTGAGCGAGGTGGACGAGGGCGGCGTCCGGCTGACCTGCGGCGAGTTCCTGGACGCCGACGTGGTCGTGGCGGGCATCGGCGTACGGCCGGCCGTCGAATGGCTCGCCGACGCCGACATCGACCTGCACAACGGCGTGGTGACCGACGAGCACCTGCGCACCTCGATGCCCGGCGTGGTCGCGGTCGGCGACTGCGCCGCGTGGTGGTCGCGCCGCTACGGCCGCCGGCTGCGCGTGGAGCACTGGGACACCGCCCTGGGCGCCCCCGAGGTGGCCGCCGCGGCGCTGCTCGGCCAGGACGAGGTCTACGACCCGGTCCCGTACTTCTGGTCGGAGCAGTTCGGGCACATGGTCCAGTTCGCCGGCGACCCGCAGGAGGCGCGGCTGCTCTACCGCGGCGAAGGCGAGCCGAAATGGACCGCGTGCTGGCTGACCAGCGATGATCGCCTCGCCGCGATTCTCACCGTCGACCGGCCGCGCGACCTCGTCCAGGGCCGCCGGATCATCGAAGCGGGACAGCATCTTGACGCGGCGCTGCTGGCGGATTCACAGGTCCCCCTACGAGACTGTGTAGTTTGAGCAAGGACGGCGTGTGGTAGTTGTGGTGTCGTGACGCTCTCTGTTGCACAGATCGACCGGGACACCGAGCAGCTCGTTGACGAGTGGCTCACGCTCCCCGAAGTGGCCAAGCGGCTCGACCTTTCGATCGGCCGCGCCAAGCAGCTCCTCAAGGACCACAAGCTCCTCGGCGTGCGCCGGGGCAGCGGCGGTCCGCAGGTGCCCGCCGTCTTCCTCGACGGCGGCGAAGTGATGAAGGGACTGCCCGGCACGCTCACCGTGCTCCTCGACTCGGGATACGACGACGTCGAGGCTCTGCGCTGGTTGTTCACCCCCGACGACTCGCTCCCCGGCTCGCCCATCGAGGCGATCAGGGCCGGTCGTCACACCGAGGTCAAGCGACGTGCCCAGGCCCTCGCTTTCTGACGCTCGGCTCTACCTCTGCACCGACGGCCGCCGCGACCGCGGTGACCTCGCCGACTTCCTCGACGCCGTGCTCGCCGGCGGCGTCGACATCGTGCAACTCCGGGAAAAAGGCCTGGAAGCACGCGAGGAGCTCGCGCTCCTGGAGGTCTTCCGCGAGGCCTGCGACCGGCACGGCAGGCTCCTGGCGGTGAACGACCGGGCGGACATCGCGTACGCGGCCCGTCCCGACGTGCTCCACCTGGGCCAGGACGACCTGCCCGTGCCCGTCGCGCGCGAGCTGCTCGGCGACGACATCCTCATCGGCCGCTCCACGCACTCCACCGCGGAGGCGTCGGCGGCGGCCGCCGAGGAGGGGGTCGACTACTACTGCTGCGGGCCGATCTGGCCCACACCCACCAAACCCGGACGCCACGCGCCCGGCCCGGAGCTGCTGAGACACGCCGCCGGGCTCGGCGCCGCCCGCCCGTGGTTCGGCATCGGCGGCATCGACCTGGACAACCTCGACGAGGTCCTCTCGTACGGCGTGCGCCGCGTGGTGGTGGTCCGGGCGATCACCGAGGCGGAGGACCCGGGCGCGGCCGCGGCGGAGTTCGCCAAGCGGCTGGCCGCTGCCACCTGACCGACCATCCCTCGTGCCCGGGCCGCAAAGCCCGGGCACGGCTCTTTCCCGCCCGCTTGCCCCGCCCTCGGGCTCAGGTCTTGCGGGAGGCGGCGCGACTTGTCCTGCCCGCGGGCTCAGGTCTTGCGGGAGGTGGCCGCGACCGCCAGTTCGGCCAGCGCCGCCTTGGCCTCGCCGGTGACCGGCGCCTTGTCCAGCACCGCCAGCGACTCCTCCAGGTAGGACCCGATGAGGTCCTCGCACTCCTGCAACGCTCCAGTGTCCTCGATGATCGAGCGGAGCGCCGCGACCCCCGCGGCGTCGAGCTCCGGGTCGCCGAGCAGCCGCCGGATCGTCGCCGCCTCCGCGGCAGAAGCCGCCGCCAGCGCCTTGGCCACCAGCATCGTCCGCTTGCCCTCCCGCAGGTCGTCACCGGCCGGCTTGCCGGTCTCGGCCGGGTCGCCGAAGACGCCGAGGATGTCGTCGCGGAGCTGGAAGGCGATGCCAACCCGGGTGCCGTAGCCGACGCACAGCTCGTCGATCCAGGGCGCGCCGCCGGCGTTGCCCAGCGTCAGGCCGAGCCGCAGCGGCTGCTCCACCGAGTACTTGCCGCTCTTGTAGAGCGCGACGCGCAGCGCGGAGTCGAAGGTGTTCTCGCCGTGCGCCTGCTCCAGCAGGTCGAGGTACTGGCCGCACATCAGCTCGGTGCGCATGTGGTCGTGCACCGGCTGCGCGGCGGCCAGCGCCTCGGGCGGCAGGCCGCTGGTGCGCCACATCTCGCCCGACCAGATGAGCAGCAGGTTGCCCAGCAGGATCGCCGCGCCCTCGCCGAACTGCGCGGCTGAGCCGTACCAGCCGGACCGCTCGTGCAGGGCCTGGAAGCGGCGGTGCGCCGAGGGCATGCCCCGGCGCAGGTCGCTGGAGTCCATCACGTCGTCGTGGACGAGCGCGCTGGCCTGCAGCAGCTCCAGCGAGGCGGCGGCGGCGACGATGGCCGGCGTCTCCGGCCGGCCGGTCGCGCGCCAGCCCCAGTAGCAGAAGGCCGGGCGCAGGCGCTTGCCACCGGCCAGCAGCTCACGCGCCGCCGCGAGCAGCGGAGCGAGCTCGGGGCCACTGACGATCGCCCGCTGCCGGTCGGCGAACTCGGTCAGCGAGCTCTCGACCGCGCTGCGGAGGAAGTCCATGGTCATGCCCTTGAGCGTAATGGCTGCCCGGCGTGCCACCCGCTGTCCATCGGGTGTCGGTACCCTTGTCCCATGGCACTGGGTCGCCCCTCCACTCTCCCCGACCGCGTCCCGACCGTGCGCGAGCTCCTCGCCACCGGCCGGCAGACGTTCTCCTTCGAGTTCTTCCCGCCGAAGAACGCCGAGGGGGAGCGGCAGCTCTGGCGGGCCATCCGGGAGCTGGAGGCGCTGCGGCCGACCTTCGTCTCGGTGACGTACGGCGCGGGCGGCTCCACCCGTGACCGCACGGTCGACATCGTCGAGCGGGTGGCCCACGAGACCACGCTGACCCCGGTAGCGCACTTCACCGCGGTCAACCACTCCATCCGCGAGCTGCGCCATCTTGTCGGGCGCTTCGCCGACGCGGGGGTGCGCAACATCCTCGCGGTGCGGGGCGACCCTCCCGGCGACCCGGGCGCGGAGTGGGTCCAGCACCCCGAGGGGGTGCTGTACGCCGAGGAGCTCGTACGGCTCATCCGGCAGTCGGGCGACTTCTGCGTGGGCGTGGCGGCCTTCCCGTACAAGCATCCGCGCTCGCCGTCCATCGAGGCCGACACCGAGTACTTCGTGCGCAAGTGCCGGGCGGGCGCCGACTACGCGATCACGCAGATGTTCTTCCGCGCCGACGACTACCTCCGGCTGCGCGACCGCGTCGCCGCCCAGGGCTGCGAGACGCCGATCATCCCGTGCATCATGCCGGTGACCCAGTTCAGCACCATCGCCCGCTCCGAGCAGCTGTCGGGCGCGCCGTTCCCCGCCGAGGTGGCCGAGCGCTTCGAGCGGGTCAAGGACGACCCGGCGGCGGTGCGCGCGCTCGGCATCGACCACGGCGCCGAGCTGTGTGAGCGGCTGCTGGCCGAGGGGGCGCCGGGCATCCACTTCATCACCTTCAACCGCTCCAGCGCGACCGCCGAGGTCTTCCAGCGGATCCAGCCCGCCGTCGCCGCGGCCCCGGCCTGACCGGCCTGCTTCAGCCTTCGTTCAGGGTGCTGATCAGGGGGAGCCGTGCGCCCGCGATGGCGTACAACTCCCAGCCGCCCGGGAAGACGAAGCCGGACAGCAGGTCGTCGAAGCCGAGATCGCGGTAGAGGCGGCGGGCGATCGTGGGCTGGTCGTGGGTGGACAGCACGACCGAGCGCTCGCGCCGCCCCTCGCACAGCCGGGTGAGCAGCGCCCGGCCCACGCCCTTGCCCTGCCAGTCGGGATGCACGTGGATCTCGGCGAGCTCGAAGGCGTCGCCCAGCCAGGCGTCCGCCACGAGCTCGCCACGGTCGTCGCTGAGCGCCCGGTAGACCACGTCGTGCCACCACTGCCCGGACGCGCCGTGGAAGCCGTAGGCGAAGCCCACGCACGTGCCGTGCAGCTCGGCCAGGAGCCCGCGGAAGGCCGGGTAGGCGGTGTGGCTGCGCATGATCGCCGTGCGCCCCGGGAGCTGCTCGCCGGGCGGGCGCATCGCCGCGGCGTAGACGCCCACCACCTCGTCGAGGCGGCGGGCGAACTCCGCCGGGCCGGCGTCGCGCAGCTCGATCATTCGACGTCCGCGGCGGTCCCGCCGGTGATGCGCAGCAGTTCCTCGTAGGTGGTCGGGAAGACCGTGTGCGGGTGGCCGCCCGCGGCCCACACCTGCTCGTGCTTGGCCAGCCAGGTGTCCACCAGCGTGCGCACCGGGGCGGGGTGACCGACCGGGGCCACGCCGCCGATGGGCTGGCCGGTCGCCGCCCGCACGAACTCGGGGGTGGCCCGCCGTACCTTCGCCGCCCCCGCCGTGCGCGCGATCAGCTCCACGTCCACGCGATGCGCCCCGCTGGTCAGGACCAGCAGCGGGGCGCCGTCGGCGTCGAAGATCAGGCTGTTGGCGATCGCGCCGACCTCGCACCCGAGCTGGGCGGCGGCGGCCGCCGCGGTGGGCGCGGACTCGGGCAGGACGACGATCTCGCCGCCCGCGCCGAGCTCACGGAGCGCCTCGGCCACGCGGACGGTGGTGGGATGCAACTTTTCCGGCATGCGGCCACTCTAAACAGCTTGACTGGCGAATTACTCCGACATGGTGGTGCGCTAGTGTCACTTGATTCGATTGTTAATGACATATGGGGGTGATGGGAGTGGGCCAACGGCAGCGGGGTTTGGCTGTCGCACTCCTGGCGGCAGGAGCCGTTCTTCTCGCGGGCGGCGGCCAGGCCGCGTCCGCCGCGGTCCAGCAGGTCCCCACGACCGTCGCGGGGGCGACGGCGGGCCCTGTGACGGCTGCGGGCTCCGTGGTGGATCCGGTGGTGGCGCCGCGCAAGACGCTCAAGCTGGGCGCGAAGGGCACGGCGGTGAAGTGGCTGCAGAGCCGCCTGGCCGGGCTCGGTTACAAGCCGGGCAAGGCCGACGGCCGCTACGGCGGGACGACCCTGACGGCCGTCTGGGCCTTCCAGAAGGTCAACGGGATCAAGCCGACCAGCACCATCGGCGCCCGCACCTGGAAGGCGCTGGAGAACCCGAGGACGCCCAAGGTGCTCGTCCCCCGCGGCAAGCCGACCAGGGTCGAGGTCGACCTGACCAAGCAGATCATGGTCTTCTACGTGGACGGGCAGCAGAAGCTGATCTCGCACATCTCCTCCGGGAGCGGCGTGCCGTACTGCGAGACCGCGGTCTGGCAGGGCAAGTCGCAGCGGTTCTGCGGCTCGGCGCGCACGCCCACGGGTGACTACAAGACCACCTGGCGGGCCAGCGGCTGGCACCGGTCCTACCTGGGCCAGCTCTACAACCCGATCTTCTTCAACGGCGGCATCGCCTTCCACGGCGCGCTGTCGGTCCCTCTCCAGCCGGCCTCGCACGGGTGCGTGCGGCTGCCGATGAACGTCGCCGAGGTACTGCCCGGCATGCTCGGCAAGGGCGTGCCCGTGCACGTCCGGGGCCGATTCTCCCGCTAGCCCCCGTCGCCGTGAAAGGCCGTGTCCCGCACCGGGGACGCGGCCTTTTCGCTGCGCCTTCCCGGGATCCGGCGCGCTGGGCCCTGTCGCGAACTCGACCGATTGATCGAACCCGTGTTCGGCGATCCGGTTGACACCAGCAGTGATCGAAATTATGTTCGATGTAGCGATGTGAGGCTCGCGGCTCGCATCGAAGAGCCTGGTCGTGGTCGTCGTCCTCCCGGACGGCGGCCACGGCCGGGCTCGCCCGGGCGAAGGGCACGTCCTCGTCGTCGGCGGAGACGAGCTGGGCGTGTCCCGGCCGGACGGGGAGAGGGGAAGCTCCTCGTCCGGCCGCCCGGCGGAAATGTCGGTGGGGTCTGGCAGTGTTGACCTCACCGGTGGGAACGCCGGGAGCCGCCATGACCCCAAGGAGGCTGGCAGAGATGACCCCGCGACGAAACGACGCGCACGGGCCCCGGCTGTCGACCGCGGTCCGGGCTCACCTCAACGACTCACGTTCCTGCCTGGCGGAGGCGGCCACCGCCCGCACCCCGGCAGCCCGCTACGTGGCGGCGCACATGGCCGCCCTCCGGGCCGCCGCCGCCATCCTGGCCGCGCACCCCCGTCCCACCGAGGGCCGCCGTCGCCGGCTGCGCAGTGCCTGGGAACTCCTTCCCGAGGCCGAACCGCAGCTCGCCGACTGGGCCCCCTTCTTCACCGCCAGCGCCGCCAAGCGCGCCTCGGCGGAGGCCGGCGTGGTGCGCAACATCACCACCGCCGACGCCGACGAACTGCTCGCCGAGGCCGAGACCTTCGTCTCCAGAGTGGAGGCGATCCTGGGCGTCCCCGCCCAGCCCCTTCTACCCCTCGACGTGCCCTTGGCCGGCTGAAGAGCAGCGTCCCCGGACGGCCACTGACGACCTTTGACGACCCCTTGGCCCCCTGACGACCTGTAGCGGGCTCCGGCGTGCAGGCCGAGCCTGGAGCGGGCTCCGGCGTCCAGCCTGAGCCTGGAGCGGGCTCCCGCGTCCAGCCTGAGTCTGGAGCGGGCTCCGGCGTCCAGCCCGGGCCCTCAGCCCACCCCGGTGCCGCCGTGCGCCCACGCCCCGCTCTGGCCTCCGCCCAGGTGGTACGGTCCGACCCTGGTCTCGCGTTCCCCGGCGAGGCGGCCTGGGTGTCGGTGGTGTTCACCTTGCGTGATGGGTCCCCACGGCCTGCCCGACTGTGCGCTCCGCCGGAAGGTGTCCACGCGGACGTTTGCGCCGGAGGGGGTGGCTGGCCGAGCGATGCCGGTACGCCGGCACCTTCGCCCGGTGTCAGGGGGTGACGAGGAGGAGCAGGCCGCCGTAGCCGGGGCGGTTCCAGGGGAGGTCGCCGAGGTCGGGCGGACCCCACAGCATCACGCCGAAGATGGGCAGGGCGGCCAGGGCCAGGGTGGCGCACAGGAGGGTGGCGGGTTTTCGCATGGTCCCAGGGTCACCTGGTGATCTTGGGAACCGGTTGCGGGCAGCTTGGGGGCCGGAGAGGCGGGACTGCGGCGCGGCCTGGAGCCGGCGAGGCGAGGCGAGGCGACAAGAGGGCAAGGAGGGCGGGGCGGGGCGACAAAGAGGGCGGGGATGGCGGCAAGAGGGGGGATGGCGGCAAGGAGGGCGGGCGGGGCGTCAAGGGTACGGGGCGGGGCGTCCAAGAGGGCGAAGTTGGGCGACAAAAGAGGCCGTGTCCGGAAAAATGGGACACGGCCTCGGTCAAGCGAAGTGGGGTCAGAAGGACTCGACCGCGCGGCGGGCCTCGGCGTCCAGGACGCCCCAGCTGATGAGCTCCTCGGTCAGCTCACTGGGCGACTTGTCGTAGATGACCGCCAGGGACCGAAGGTCCTCCTGCCGGATGCTGAGCACCTTGCCGTTGTAGTCACCCCGCTGCGACTGGATGGTGGCCGCGTAGCGGGCAAGGGCGCCGGCCTTCTCCTTGGGGAGCTGGGCCAGGCGCTCAAGGTCGATCACAAGCTTCGGCGTCGGGCCGAGCGGGCTGGGCGCGGCACCGCCGGGCAGCAACTCGGAGACGGGCACCCCGTAGAAGTCGGCAAGCTCGGCCAGCTTCTGGACGGTGACGGCTCGGTCACCGCGCTCGTAAGAGCCGACGACCACGGCCTTCCAGCGGCCACGCGACTTCTCTTCGACTCCGTGCAGGGACAGGCCCTGCTGGGTGCGGATGGCGCGGAGTCGAGCACCCAGCATCTTTGCGTACTCAGACGGCATCGTGTGGCCCCCCGGCTTCTCTTATGACGTGCTCTCAGTAAATTGTCCTCCCTCGCGGCATATGCCCGAGCCACCGGGGGGTGGTGCCCCTAGGGGCACCATCGGTAGCCATGAGCCTGGTTGACCCAGATCGGCCGCGAGGTGTGGTTACGCACAGTGACGGTAAAGGTCCCGTCGCCGAAGGTCAAGCTGATTGGAAAAAAGATGCCGAATCCGGTCCGGCGGGATGTGCCACAAATGTCACATGAGCACCTTCAGCACCACTACGTCGTCATTGTTTGCCAGGTTGCCTAGTGAGGATCATCACAGGACGCTGAGCCGCCTTGATGATCTTGAGTGAGGTGTCCCCGAGGAAGACCCGGCGCAGCGGCCCGCTGTCGCTGGACGCGCAGATGATCATCTCGCCGTCGACCCAGGCGACCGAGTCGATGGCCTCCTTCACCGTGCGTCCCTCGGCCATCTCCACCTCGACCTCGATCCGCCGGCGCTGCCCGCGGGCGGCGGAGCGCAGGTCGCTGTCGGCCTGGTCGCGCAGCCGCTCGACCATGGCGGTCTCCAGCTCCGCGTTGCCGCCGCGGATCAGCCCGCCCTGGATGAGCAGCGTGACCAGCCGCATCGAGACGCCGAGCTGGGCGGCGGCCTTGGCGGCCAGCCGGGTGGCCTCGTCACAGCCTGGCCCGCGCCGGTAGGCGACGGTGAGCCGCTCGAAGGCGGCCGGCGCCGTCTCGCCCCAGCCCCTGGGCGCCAGGAGCACGGGCACCGAGGAGGCGTGCAGGAGCTGGTCGGCGGTGCTGCCGAGGGCGATGCGGCCCTTGGTGCCGTGCGGCGCGGACCCGATGACGACCAGGTCTGCGCCCTGCCGCCGGGCCAGGTCCACCAGGCCGCGCCCGCTGCCCTTGTTGTGGTGGACCACGTAGGAGGCGTCCGGCCCGGCGATCTCCCGTGCCTCGGAGAGGGAGTCCTCGGCCTGCTCGCGCAGGTAGGCGCGCCACGCCCCCTCGTCGGCCCGCCCGGGCCCCGGCGTCGGCCAGGGCGGCGGCTGGATGGTGGCCACCGTCAGCTCGGCCCCGGACTGCCTGGCCAGCAGTACGGCCAGCAGCAGCCCGTCCCGCCCGCGCGCCTCCGGAATGAACCCGGTCAGAATCTTCTTGATCTTCATGAGGCCAACCTCGAGTGGCGATAGCCGTACGCGGCATAGGCGATGAGGCCCACGATCATCCAGATCAGGAAGGCCACCCACGTGACACCGGCCAGCCCGGCCATGACCAGCACGCAGAAGAGCACGCCCAGGATCGGGGTGATCGGGAACAACGGCGTCCGGAAGGAGCGGGGCAGGTCCGGGCGGGTGTAGCGGAGCACGAGCACGCCCACGTTGACGATGGCGAAGGCGAACAGGGTGCCGATGCTGGTGGCCTCGGCGAGCTGGCCGAGCGGGATGAGCCCGGCCAGGACGGCGATGAAGGCCGTCACGATGAGCGTGTTGGCCACCGGCACCTGGCGGCGCGGGTTGACCTTCTGGAAGACGCGCGGGATGAGCCCGTCGCGCGACATCGCGAACAGGATGCGGGTCTGGCCGTACATGACGGTCAGGACGACGCTGGCGATGGCGATGACCGCGCCGAAGGAGACGATCAGGCCGGGCCAGGTGGCGCCGGTGGCCAGGTCCACGATGAGCGCGAGGCTGGCCTCGGTGGTGTCGGGGTCGAAGTCCTGCCACGGCATGGCGCCGATGGCGGCGATGGCGACCAGGACGTAGATGACCGTGACCACCAGCAGCGACAGGATGATCGCCAGCGGCAGGTCGCGCTTGGGGTTCTTGGCCTCCTCGCCGGCGGTCGAGGCGGCGTCGAAGCCGATGTAGGAGAAGAACACCTGGGAGGCGGCGGCGGTGATGCCGGCGATGCCCATGGGCGCGAAGGGCGCGAAGTTCTTCGTCTGGAAGGCGGTGAAGGCGACGATGACGAAGAACGCCAGCACCGCGACCTTGATGAGCACGAAGACCGCGTTGGCGGTGGCCGACTCCGAGGAGCCGCCGAGCAGCAGCCAGCAGGCCAGCACCACGATCAGGATGGCGGTCACGTTGACCACGCCGCCCTGGTCGCCGGGGGAGTGGGTGACGGCGGCCGGCAGCTCCCAGCCGAACAGTCCCTTGAGGAAGGTGTTGAGGTACTCGCCCCAGCCGACGGCGACCGCCGCGACCGAGACGGCGTACTCCAGCATGAGGCACCACCCGCAGATCCAGGCGACCAGCTCGCCCAGGGTGGCGTAGGCGTAGGAGTAGGAGGAGCCGGAGACCGGGATGGTCCCAGCCAGCTCGGCGTAGCTGAGCGCCGAGAACAGGGCGGTCACCGCGGCCAGGACGAAGGCGAGCACCACGGCGGGTCCCGCCTTCGGCACGGCCTGGCCGAGGATGACGAAGATGCCGGTCCCGAGGGTGGCGCCGACGCTGAAGAGCGTGAGCTGCCAGAGCCCCATGGTCCGGCGCAGCTCGCCGCCCTCGCCCCGGCCGGCCTCGGCCACGATCTCGTCGGTGGGTTTGGTGCGGAGCAACCGCTGCACCACGGTCATCCGGTCCCCCTCGGGCTACAGGGTGCTGGCCAGCGGCCAGGTGGCGTTGGGCGTGACGATCGTGCCTGCGGTGCCGGCGAGGATCTCCACGGCCTGGTCGAGCTTCCCGATGGCGGCCATGTCGCCGGTCGTCTCCACGAACCGGCACACAGCATCCACTTTGGGCCCCATGGACCCGGCTGGGAAGTCGATGGACCGCAGCTCGTGCGGCGTGGTGTGGGCGATCTCGGTCTGCTGCGGGGTGCCGAAGTCCTTCATCACCCGGGGCACGTCGGTCAGGATGAGGAAGGCGTCGCATTCGAGCGCCTCGGCCAGCAGGGCGGCGGTGAGGTCCTTGTCGATGACCGCCTCGACGCCGCGCAGCCGGCCGTCCTCGTCGCGGATGACCGGGATGCCGCCGCCGCCGGCGGCCACGACGGTGACGCCGTCGCGCATCGCCTTGCGGATCAGCCGGGTCTCCACCACGCGTTGCGGCATGGGGGAGGGCACCACCCGGCGCCAGTACTGGCCGTCCGGCCGTACCGTCCAGCCGTTCTCCCTGGCCAGCTTCTCGGCCTCGGCCTGGCTGTAGACCTGGCCGACGAACTTGGTCGGGTTCTCGAAGGCCGGGTCGGTGACCGAGACCAGCGTCTGGGTGACCATGGACAGCACCTGGCGGCCGGGCAGGGCGTTCTGCAGGGCCTGCAGCAGCCAGTAGCCGATCATGCCCTGCGTCTCGGCGCCGAGCGTGTCGAACGGGTAGGACTTGGTCAGGTTCGGGTCGCCGGCGCTCTCCACGGCCAGGACGCCGACCTGCGGGCCGTTCCCGTGGGTGATGATCAGCTCGTGCTGGGCGGCCACCCGGGCGAGCGTCTTGACCGCGGTGCGCACGTTCTCGATCTGGTTCTCTGCGTCCGGCCTCTCGCCGCGTTGCAGCAGGGCGTTGCCCCCGAGGGCGACGATGACGCGCATCAGTCCCCCAGGGTGGCGACCATGATCGCCTTGATGGTGTGCATGCGGTTCTCGGCCTCGGCGAAGACGATCGAGCGCGGCGACTCGAAGACGCTCTCGGTGACTTCGAGGGCGTCCATGCCGGTCTTCTCGAAGATGTCCTCGCCGACCTTGGTCTCGCGGTTGTGGAAGGCCGGCAGGCAGTGCATGAACAGCACGTCCGGGTTGCCGGTGGCCTTCACCACCTTGTCGTTGACCTGGTACGGCTTGAGCAGCTTGATGCGCTCGTCCCAGACCTCCTTGGGCTCGCCCATGGAGACCCAGACGTCGGTGTAGAGGTAGTCGACGCCCTTGACGCCCTTGGCCACGTCGTCGGTGACGGTGATGCGGGCGCCGGTCCGCTTGGCCAGGTCCTTGGCGGGCTTGACGACCATCTTGGCGTCCGGCTGCAGCGTCTTGGGCGCCACCAGCCGCACGTCCATGCCGAACATGGCGCCGGTGACCAGCAGCGAGTTGCCCATGTTGTTTCGGGCGTCGCCGAGGTAGGCGAAGGAGATCTCGTGCAGCGGCTTGTCGCTGTGCTCCTCCATGGTCAGCATGTCGGCGAGCATCTGGGTCGGGTGCCACTCGTCGGTCAGGCCGTTCCAGACCGGGACGCCGGCGTAGCGGGCCAGCTCCTCGACGTTGGACTGGGCGCTGCCGCGGTACTCGATGGCGTCGAACATCCGGCCCAGCACGCGGGCGGTGTCCTTGACCGACTCCTTGTGGTTCATCTGGGAGCCGGACGGGTCGAGGTAGGTGACGTGCGCGCCCTGGTCGTGCGCGGCGACCTCGAAGGCGCAGCGGGTGCGGGTGGAGGTCTTCTCGAAGATGAGCGCGATGTTCTTGCCCTTGAGCCGCGGCTGCTCGGTGCCGGCGTACTTGGCCGCCTTGAGGTCGGCCGAGAGCCGGAGCAGGTAGCGGAACTCCTCGGGCGTGAAGTCGAGCTCCTTGAGGAAGCTGCGGTTGCGCAGGTTGAATGCCATGGACGGTCCCCCGGGTCCTCTGGAAGTCAGATGCCGTCACGCTCGAGCGGGCAGCTCATGCAGCGGGGTCCGCCGCGGCCGCGGCCGAGCTCGCTGCCGCGGATCTCGATGACCTCGACGCCGTTCTTGCGCAGGAAGTTGTTGGTGGTGGTGTTGCGCTCGTAGGCGACCACCACGCCCGGCTCCAGGGCCAGCACGTTGCAGCCGTCGTCCCACTGCTCGCGCTCGGCGGCGAAGACGTCCTGGGTGGCGGTGAGGATCTTGATGTCGTCCAGGTCGAGCGCCCGGGCGATGGCCTTGTTCATGTCCTCGGCCGGATGGTCGGTGATCTTGAGTTCCTTGTCGTTGTCACCGGGCTCGATGGTGAAGGACGGGAGCTGGTCCAGGCCGGCGTACTTGGTGAAGACGCCGACGTCGACCATGGTCATCACGGTGTCGAGGTGCATGAAGGCGCGCTTCTTCGGCATGTTCAGCGCCACGATCTTCTTGGCGGCGCCCTTGGCGAAGAGGTTCTTGGCGAGCATCTCGACCGCCTGCGGCTGGGTGCGCTCGCTCATCCCGATCAGTACGGCGCCGCGGCCGATGACCAGCACGTCGCCGCCCTCGATGGTGGCCGGCGCGGCGGCCTGGCCGGGCATCCAGACGTTGAAGCCGCCCGACTCCGGCTTGCCGTACCCCTCGGCGAACAGCGGGTGCCAGCGGTAGATGGCCTCCAGGTTCACCGTCTCCCGCATGCGGGCCTTCTTCTTCATGGCGTTGATGGAGACGCCGTTGTAGACCCAGCACGAGGTGTCGCGGGTGAACAGGTGGTTGGGCAGCGGCGGGAGGATGAAGTCCTCCTCGTCCAGGGTGTGGAAGGCGACCGACTTGGGGTCGACGCCGCGTTCCTGCAACTCCAGCTTGGTGATGCCGCCGGTCAGGAAGGGCTGCAGGTCGGCGGCGGGCATCGCGTCGAGCAGGTTGCGGATGGCGTCGGTGGCCAGCGGCCCGAGCCAGCGCTCGTCGATGATGCCCTCGAGGATGTGCTTGCGGGCCTCGGGCAGGTCGATGACCTCGCGCAGCAGGTCGGCCAGGAGGTAGACGGTGACGCCGCGGTCGCGCAGCACCTGCTGCCACTCCTCGTGCTCCTCCAGGGCCCGCTGGACCCACAGCACGTCGTCGAAGAGCAGGTCGGCGGCGTTGGTCGGGGTCAGGCGCTTGAGGGCCAGCTCCGGCTTGTGCACCAGGACCTGGTAGAGCTTGCCAACCTCGGAATCGACATGAAAGGTCATCTTCTATCCCTGTGCAGGAGTGGTTTCGCGCGGGCCGTACTCGCCCCGCTTGGACTTGACCCAGATGTAGACCGGGATGCCGACGAGCAGCATGAGGAAGCCGATGAAGATCGCTTCCTGGCCGGCGCCGTAGGTCATCCAGAAGGCGAACAGGATGGCCACCAGCGAGACGGCGAGGTCGCGGGTCAGGCGCGCGCCCTCGACCCGCCGGCCGCGGGTGACGAGCCAGAACAGCTGGGCGCAGGCCGAGAAGAAGTACGGGATGACGGTGGTGAAGGTGGCGATCAGCAGGATGAAGTTGAAGCCGTCCTCGGTGCCGAAGTAGTTGTACAGCGCCACCAGCGAGGTCAGGGCGGTGCCGAGCACGATGCCGAACCAGGGGGCGCCGCGCCGGTTCTCCTTGGCGAAGACGCGGGGGAACATGCCGTCCTTGGCCGCGGCCAGCGGCATCTCGGCGACCAGCATGGTCCAGCCGTTGATGGCGCCGATGCCGGAGATGATCGCGCAGACCGCCATGATGCCGCCGCCGATGCTGCCGCCGAACATGTTGTTGATGGCGTCGGCGAAGGGCGCGCTGGACTCGGTCAGGTCGCCGTGCGGGACGGTGCCCATGATGGCGACGGTGGAGAGCATGTACATCGCGGCGCAGATGAGCACCCCGTAGACGCTGGCCCGGCCGATGTTGCGGGTCGGGTTCCTCACCTTCTCCGCCACGATGGTGACGCTCTCGACGCCGGAGTAGATGAACAGCGCGAGCGCGCCCGCGGTGGACAGCGCGGCGATCCAGCTACCGCCGGTGGCGTTGAACGGGCCGAAGTTGGCCGACTGGACGAAGAACAGGCCGACGACGCCGACGAAGAGCAGCGGGATGAACTTCAGGATCGTGGTGACCAGCGCGAAGGCGCCGATGTTCTTGACGCCGGTGAGGTTGATCAGCGCCGGGATCCACAGGGCCACCATCGCCAGGGCGAGCTGCCCGCCGAGGGAGTTCCAGTTCAGGAAGTAGTTGACGTAGTTGACCCAGACGACGGCCATGGCGGCGTTGCCGAGCCAGGCGGTCAACCAGAAGGACCAGGCGTTCCAGAAGCCGGTGAACTCGCCGAAGGCGTCGCGGGCGTAGGCGTACGGCCCGCCGCCGGCCGGGATGCGGGCGCCGAGCTTGCCGAAGACCACGGCCAGCGCGATCGCGCCGAGCGTGACGATGGCCATCGAGACGATGCTGACGGTGCCGAAGGCGGCCAGGGAGGCGGGGAGCAGGAAGACGCCGGTGCCCACGATGTTGCCGACGACGAGGGAGATCGCCTGGGGCAGGCTCAGCTTGCCGCGTTCGGCGGCCACCTCGGCCGCTTCGTCGTCCCTGAGCCGAGCTTCCTCGGCCGCGAGACCGCCTTGCGGCGGTCGATCCCCCGTCGGTGCCGCCATGTCCGCCCCCTTGCCCGGAAACAACCGGAAATCACCGGAATCACGGGATCCCGGGAGTCCCGGAGCTCACCGGAATCCCGGAAATCACGAAAGTCGCACGCGTTTATGCATGCGACGCTCCGTGACGTGCCCGGCACTGAGGGTGCTACACGATGGTTGGTGGGGAAATTACCTGGTCACGACGTGCGGGAGGGACTCGGGGGAGCCGGCCACGATCATGGCGGCGGCGAAGACGGCGAGGCAGACCACGATCAGCGCCACCGGCCAGAGCTCGCGGCTGCTGACGATCCGCTCGGAGGTGACCTCGCCGTCGCCGTGCTCGCTGAACCGGCGGGCGAAGGCGGGGTCGTCGGCGCGGAGCTGGCCTGCGATGGCCTCGAGAACCGACTGGTCGCGCGCGGACAGCGCCATAGGAACCTCCCCCGGAATGACTTGAAGGAGGTTTTATAGGAGTTTGTCCGGTTTTAGCAAATCATGGGCCGTGCTTGAGGGCTTCGGCACCGCCGACGATCTCCGTCAGTTCCGTGGTGATCTCGGCCTGCCGGGCGGAGTTGGCCTCCCTGGTCAGCGAGGCGATGAGCTCCCGGGCGTTGTCGGTCGCCGACATCATCGCCGTGCGCCGCGCGCCCCACTCCGAGGCGGCGGCCGAGAGCATCATGAACCAGATCCGCGAGCGCACGTACTTGCGCAGCATCTCGTCCAGCACGTCCTGCGCCGACGGCTCGAAGTCGTAGGGCGCCACCGCGACCGGCGGACCGTCCCCGGTGACCTCCTCGACCTCCTCGACCTCCATCGGCAGGATCCGGTGCACCGTCGTGCGCTGTGTCAGCATGCTCACGAACTCGGTGTAGATCACGTGCACCTCGCCCACGCCGCCCTCGCGGGTCGGCCGGTCGAAGGCCTCGATGAGCAACTGCCCGATCTCGGCGGCCGTGGCGTACCCGGGCTCGCCGGACATCCCCGTCCACTGCCCGGCCAGCTCCCGGCCGCGGAAGCTGAACCACTCCACGCCCTTGCGGCCGACGACGTAGTACTCCGGCTGCTTGCCCTGCGCCAGCAGCAGCTCGGTCAGCGCCTGGCCCTGGCGGATCACCGAGTGGTTGTAGCCGCCGCAGAACCCCCGGTCGCTGGTGAGCAGCAGCACCGCCACCCGGGAGGTGTCCGGCCGCAGGTTCAGCAGCGCGTGGTCGATCGCCAGATGGTGGCTGACCAGCACCGAGACCGCCTTGGAGATCTCCCTGGAGTACGGCGCCGCGGCCTCCGCCCGGTCGCGCGCCTTGCCCACCCGGGCGGAGGCGATCAGCTCCTGGGCCCGGGTGATCTTCGCGGTCGAGCGCACGGACCTGATTCGCTGGCGGATCCGGCGTAGCTGAGCACCCACTGCGTCTCCCCGATGACGTTAGGTGATCAACGACCCTACCCCCGGCACGTCGCAGCAGGTGGCGCCTGGTACTGTGTTTTCCGTCCAACACCCTTTTAATGACCCGTCCCGTGAGGCGGGAAAGGTGGTGAGTGTTTCCCATGTCCGAAACAGGCATGACGTCGCGGGCCGTTCTCGAAGGCCCCGACATCCACCGCGCACTGACGCGAATCGCCCATGAGATCCTCGAGCGCACCAAAGGCGCTCAGGATGTGATCCTGCTGGGCATCCCCACCCGCGGCGCCACCCTCGCCAAGCGCATCGGCGAGCGCCTGCGCCAGGTCGAAGAGGTCAAGGTGCCGGTCGGCGCCCTCGACATCACGATGTACCGCGACGACCTGCGCACCAAGCCCGCCCGCGCGCTGGGCCACACCGAGCTTCCCGCCGACGGCATCGACGACAAGGTCATCGTGCTCGTCGACGACGTGCTCTTCTCCGGCCGCACCATCCGCGCCGCCCTCGACGCCCTCAACGACCTCGGGCGCCCGCGCGCCGTCCAGCTCGCCGTCCTGGTCGACCGCGGCCACCGCGAGCTGCCCATCAGGGCCGACTACGTCGGCAAGAACCTGCCCACCGCCAAGAGCGAGAAGGTCAAGGTCTACCTGGAGGAGAAGGACGGACGCGACGCCGTGGAGCTGATCAAGTGAACAAGCATCTCATTTCCGCGGCCGACCTCACCAAGGACGACGCGCTGCTGATCCTCGACACCGCCGAGGAACTGGCCAGGGTCTCGGAACGCTCCATCAAGAAGCTGCCGACCCTGCGCGGCCGTACGGTGGTCAACCTCTTCTTCGAGGACTCCACCCGCACCCGCATCTCCTTCGAGGCCGCCGCCAAGCGGCTGTCGGCCGACGTCATCAACTTCTCCGCCAAGGGCTCCAGCGTCTCCAAGGGCGAGTCGCTCAAGGACACCGCGCTGACCCTGGAGGCCATGGGCGCCGACGCGGTGGTCATCCGGCACGGCGCCTCCGGCGCCCCGCACCGGCTGGCCAACTGGGTGCGCGGCAGCGTGGTCAACGCCGGCGACGGCACCCACGAGCACCCCACCCAGGCCCTGCTCGACGCCTTCTCCATGCGCCGCCGCCTCGGCTCGCTGGAGGGCCGCAAGGTCACCATCGTCGGCGACGTCCTGCACAGCCGGGTCGCGCGCTCCAACGTGCTCCTGCTCTCGACGCTCGGCGCCGACGTCACCCTGGTCGCCCCGCCGACCCTGCTGCCGGTGTCGGTCGACACCTGGCCCTGCGCGGTCTCCTACGACCTCGACGCCGTGCTGCCCAAGTCCGACGTCGTGATGATGCTGCGCGTGCAGAAGGAGCGGATGAACGCCGCCTACTTCCCCAGCGAGCGGGAGTACTCCCGCCGCTACGGCCTCGACCGCGAGCGCTTCGCCAAGCTGCCGGAGGAGGCGATCGTCATGCACCCCGGGCCGATGAACCGGGGCATGGAGATCGCCGCCGAGGTGGCCGACTCGCCGCGCTCCACCATCGTCGAGCAGGTCGCCAACGGCGTGACCACTCGCATGGCCGTCCTGTACCTGCTGCTCGGGGGAGAGATCTGATGCTCATCCGCAACGTCCGCGTCCTGGGCGGCGAGCCCACCGACATCCTGATCGAGGACGGCGTCATCACCGCCCTCGGGCCCGGCCTGGAGACCACCGGCGAGGTGGTCGACGGCCAGGGCGCCATCGCGCTGCCCGGCCTGGTCGACCTGCACACCCACCTGCGCGAGCCCGGCCGCGAGGACGCCGAGACCGTCCGCACCGGCACCCAGTCGGCCGCCCGCGGCGGCTACACCGCCGTGCACGCCATGGCCAACACCATGCCGGTCGCCGACACCGCCGGCGTCGTCGAGCAGGTCTGGCGGCTCGGCCAGGAGTCCGGCTACTGCGACGTGCAGCCGGTCGGCGCGGTCACCGTCGGCCTGGAGGGCCGCCAGCTCGCCGAGCTCGGCGCGATGGCCGACTCGGCCGCCCGCGTCCGGGTCTTCTCCGACGACGGCAAGTGCGTGGACGACGCGGTGCTGATGCGCCGCGCGCTGGAGTACGTCAAGGCCTTCGACGGCGTCGTCGCCCAGCACGCCCAGGAGCCCAAGCTCACCGCCGGCGCCCAGATGAACGAGGGCGTCGTCTCCGGCCGCCTGGGCCTGGCCGGCTGGCCCGCGGTCGCCGAGGAGGCGATCATCGCCCGCGACTGTCTCCTGGCCGCGCACGTCGGCTCGCGCCTGCACGTCTGCCACGTCTCCACCGCCGGCTCGGTCGAGATCATCCGCTGGGCCAAGTCCAAGGGCTGGAACGTCACCGCCGAGGTCACCCCGCACCACCTGCTGCTCACCGACGAGCTGGTGGAGGAGTCGCCCAACGGCCCCTACAACCCCATCTACAAGGTCAACCCGCCGCTGCGCACCCACGAGGACGTCGCCGCGCTGCGGGAGGCCCTGGCCGACGGCACGATCGACGTCGTCGCCACCGACCACGCGCCGCACCCGGTCGAGGACAAGGAGACCGAGTGGGCCGCGGCGGCCATGGGCATGATCGGCCTGGAGACCGCGCTCAGCGTGGTGCAGGAGGCCATGGTCGACACCGGGCTGCTCGACTGGGCCGGCGTCGCCGAGCGCATGTCGGCCGCCCCGGCGCGCATCGGCCGGCTGTCCGGCCACGGCCGGCCGCTGGAGGTGGGCGCCCCGGCGAACATCGTGCTCTACGACCCCACCGCCCGCACCGAGATCCACCCGGCGCAGTTCGCCTCCAAGAGCCGCAACACCCCCTATGAGGGCCTGTCGCTGCCCGGCAAGGTCGTGGCGACCTTCCTGCGCGGCAAGCCCACCGTCCTCGAAGGGAAGCTTGCGTGACGCACGCCCTCCTCGTCCTGGAAGACGGTCGCGTCTTCCAGGGCGCTCCCTACGGCGCCGAGGGTGAGACCTTCGGCGAGATGGTCTTCAACACCGGCATGACCGGCTACCAGGAGACCCTCACCGACCCGTCCTACCACCGCCAGATCGTCGCGATGACCGCGCCGCACATCGGCAACACCGGCGTCAACGACGAGGACCCCGAGTCGTCGAAGGTCTGGGTCGCCGGCTACGTCGTGCGCGAGCCCTCCCGCGTCGTCTCCAACTGGCGGGCCAACCGTTCCCTCGACGACTACCTCAAGGAGCAGGGCGTCGTCGGCATCGCCATCCAGGGCACCCGCGCCCTCACCCGGCACCTGCGCGAGCGGGGCGCCATGCGCGCGGGCATCTTCTCCCACCCGGCCGAGCCGGTCGAGGCCCTGGTGGAGAAGGTACGGCAGGCGCCCGAGATGACCGGTTCGGCGCTCGCCGAAGAGGTCTCGGCGGCCGAGCCGTACGTCGTGCCCGCGATCGGCGCCAAGCGCTTCACCGTGGCCGCGATCGACCTCGGCATCAAGGGCATGACCCCGCACCGGATGGCCGAGCGCGGCTGCGAGGTGCACGTGCTGCCCGCCACCGCGACCTTCGAGCAGATCCAGGCGCTCGCGCCGGACGGCGTCTTCTTCTCCAACGGCCCCGGCGACCCGGCCACCGCCGACGTGAGCGTGCTCCAGAGCGTGCTCGCCGCCAAGATCCCGTTCTTCGGCATCTGCTTCGGCAACCAGATCTTCGGCCGCGCGCTCGGCCTCGGCACCTACAAGCTCCGCTACGGCCACCGCGGGGTCAACCAGCCGGTCCAGGACCGCCGCACCGGCAAGGTCGAGATCTCCGCGCACAACCACGGCTTCGCCGTCCAGGCCCCGCTGGACGCGCCGTTCGACACCCCCTTCGGCCAGGCCGAGGTGTCGCACGTCAACCTCAACGACGGCTGCGTCGAGGGCCTGCGGCTGCTCGACGGCACCGCCTTCAGCGTCCAGTACCACCCCGAGGCGGCGGCCGGCCCGCACGACGCGGCTTATCTCTTCGACGAGTTCTGTGAGGTCATGGCCCGTGCCCAAGCGTGAGGACATCAAGTCGATCCTGGTCATCGGCTCCGGGCCGATCGTCATCGGGCAGGCGTGCGAGTTCGACTACTCCGGCACCCAGGCCTGCCGGGTGCTGCGGGCGGAGGGCTTCCGGGTCATCCTGGTCAACTCCAACCCCGCGACGATCATGACCGACCCGGAGTTCGCCGACGCCACCTACGTCGAGCCGATCACCCCCGAGTTCGTCGAGAAGATCATCGCCAAGGAGCGCCCTGACGCGCTCCTGCCCACCCTGGGCGGCCAGACCGCGCTGAACACCGCGGTCGCGCTGCACGAGGCGGGCGTGCTGGAGCGCTACGAGGTCGAGCTGATCGGCGCCGACTTCGACGCCATCCAGGCCGGCGAGAACCGCGAGCGGTTCAAGGAGATCGTCGCCAAGGTCGCCCGCGAGCAGGGGCTCAACGCCTCCAGCGCCGAGTCGGTCATCTGCCACACCATGGACGACTGCCTGCGGGCGGCCGGCCAGCTCGGCTACCCGCTGGTGGTGCGGCCGAGCTTCACCATGGGCGGCGTCGGTTCCGGCTTCGCCTACAACGAGGAGGACCTGCGCCGCATCGCCGGCGCCGGCCTCGACGCCAGCCCGACCACCGAGGTGCTCCTGGAGGAGTCCATCCTCGGCTGGAAGGAGTACGAGCTGGAGGTCATGCGCGACAAGGCGGACAACGTCGTCATCGTCTGCTCCATCGAGAACATCGACCCGATGGGCGTGCACACCGGCGACAGCGTCACCGTGGCACCCGCGCTGACCCTGACCGACCGCGAGTACCAGAACATGCGCGACGTGGCCATCGCGGTCATCCGCGAGGTCGGCGTCGACACCGGCGGCTGCAACATCCAGTTCGCGGTCGACCCGCGGTCCGGGCGCATGATCGTCATCGAGATGAACCCGCGGGTGTCCCGCTCCAGCGCGCTGGCCTCCAAGGCGACCGGCTTCCCGATCGCCAAGATCGCCGCCAAGCTGGCGATCGGCTACACGCTCGACGAGATCCCCAACGACATCACCAAGGAGACCCCGGCCTCCTTCGAGCCGACCCTCGACTACATCGTGGTCAAGGTCCCGCGCTTCGCCTTCGAGAAGTTCCGCGGCGCCGACCAGACCCTCACCACCCACATGAAGTCCGTGGGCGAGGCCATGGCGATCGGCCGCTCCTTCCCCGAGGCGCTGCAGAAGGCGCTGCGCAGCCTGGAGAAGAAGGGCTCGTCCTTCTCCTGGGCGGACGAGGTCGCCGGCAAGGACGAGCTGCTCGACGCCTGCCGTACCCCGCACGACGGGCGGCTGCGCACGATGCAGCAGGCCATCCGCGCGGGCGCGAGCGCCGCGGAGCTGTTCGAGTCGACCAAGGTCGACCCGTGGTTCATCGACCAGCTCTTCCTCCTCGACGAGGAGGCCCGCGCGCTGGCCGAGGCGCCGCAGCTCTCCGCGGAGGAACTGGCCCGCGCCAAGCACCTCGGCTTCTCCGACGCGCAGATCGGCGAGATCCGCGGCATGGACGAGTCGCGGGTGCGCGACCTGCGCCACGCCCTGGGCCTGCGGCCGGTCTACAACACCGTCGACACCTGCGCCGCCGAGTTCGCCGCCCGCACGCCCTACCTCTACTCGACCTACGACGAGGAGAGCGAGGTCCCGTACGGCGAGCGGCCCAAGGTGCTGATCCTGGGCAGCGGACCCAACCGCATCGGCCAGGGCATCGAGTTCGACTACGCCTGCGTGCACGCCAGCTTCGAGCTGTCGCGCGCCGGCTTCGAGACGGTCATGGTCAACTGCAACCCCGAGACCGTCTCCACCGACTACGACACCTCCGACCGGCTCTACTTCGAGCCGCTCACCCTGGAGGACGTCCTGGAGGTGGTCCACGCCGAGCAGCAGACCGGCCCGGTCGCCGGCGTGATCGTGCAGCTCGGCGGCCAGACGCCGCTCGGCCTCGCGCAGGCGCTCAAGGACGCGGGCGTGCCCGTCGTCGGCACCTCGCCCGAGTCGATCCACCTGGCCGAGGAGCGCGGCGCGTTCGGCCGCGTGCTGGCCGAGGCCGGGCTGCCCGCGCCCAAGCACGGCACCGCGCTGACCGTCCGCGAGGCGCTCGACATCGCCGCCGAGATCGGCTACCCGGTGCTGGTCCGTCCCTCGTACGTGCTGGGCGGCGCGGGCATGGCGATCGTCTACGACGACGAGACGCTCACCACCTACATGGCCGCCCAGGAGGGCGGGCACCCGGTGCTGGTCGACAAGTTCCTCGACGAGGCCATCGAGATCGACGTCGACGCCCTGTTCGACGGCGAGGAGCTCTACCTCGGCGGCGTCATGGAGCACATCGAGGAGGCCGGCATCCACTCCGGCGACTCGGCCTGCACCCTGCCGCCGATCACCCTGGGCGGCGCCGACATCAAGCGCATCCGCGAGGCCACGCTCGGCATCGCGCGCGGGGTGGGGGTGCGCGGGCTGCTGAACGTGCAGTACGCCATGTCCGCCGGCGTGCTGTACGTGCTGGAGGCCAACCCGCGGGCCAGCCGTACCGTGCCGTTCGTGTCCAAGGCGACGGCGGTGCCGCTGGCCAAGGCGGCGGCCCGGATCATGATGGGCGCCACCGTCGCCGAGCTGCGCGCCGAGGGCATGCTCCCGGCCACCGGCGACGGCGGCGAGCTGCCGCTGGACGCCTCGATCGCGGTCAAGGAGGCGGTGCTGCCGTTCAACCGCTTCCGCGGCGTCGACACCGTCCTCGGGCCGGAGATGCGCTCGACCGGCGAGGTCATGGGCATCGACGCGCACTTCGGCATCGCCTACGCCAAGTCGCAGGCGGGCGCCTACGGCGAGCTGCCGACCAAGGGCCGCGCCTTCGTCTCGGTGGCCAACCGCGACAAGCGATCGATGATCTTCCCGGTGCGCGCGCTGGCCGATCTCGGCTTCGAGATCCTGGCCACCGAGGGCACCGCGGAGGTGCTGCGCCGCAACGGAGTCCATGCCAAGATCGTGCGCAAGCAGAGCGATGGGACCGGTCCCGCCGGGGAGCCGACCATCGTCCAGCGCATCCTCGACGGAGAGGTGGACCTGATCGTGAACACGCCGTTCGGCAGCCCGGGCCAGTCCGGGCCGCGCCTGGACGGCTACGACATCCGCACCGCCGCCGTGCTGCGCGGGATCCCGTGCATCACCACGGTCCAGGGGCTGGCCGCCGCCGCGGCCGGCATCCAGGCCATCGTGCGCGGCGATGTGGGCGTACGGTCACTGCAGGAGCACGCCCGGGCCCTCCGATAGGCAGGTGATGGATCTCTGGCCGCGACACCGGTGCAGGTGACCGGCACGGTGCTGACCACGCGCCGTGTCGACGCCTACCATGCCCTGACGGTCGTGGCCCCGGCGGTCGCCGACCGCTTCCGCCCCGGGCACTTCGTCTCGGTCGCGGTCGGCGGCGCGCGCAGCTCCATGCTGACCCGGCGGGCCTTCTCGGTGCACGACGTCAAGCCCGACTACGGCGGCACGGTGGAGCTGGTCTTCACCGTGCGCGGCCCGGGCACCGAGTGGCTGGCCGAGCGGCGGGCGCGCGACACCCTCGACCTGGTCGGGCCGCTGGGGCGGCCCTTCCCGGTGCCGCGCGACCCGGTCAGCGTCGTCCTGGTCGGCTTCGAGTACGGCTCGGCCGTGCTCTTCCCGCTGGCCGACAAGCTGCTGGAGCGCGGCTGCCGGGTCGACTTCGTGCTCGGCGGCGCCTCGGCCGACCGGGTGTTCGGCGCGATGCGCGCCCGCCGGATGGCCGAGACGGTCACGCTGGCCACCCTCGACGGCTCGCTCGGGCTGCGCGGCGAGGTGGCCGACACCCTCGCGGCCGTGGTGGGCGACACGCACGCCGACGTCATCTACGCCTGCGGGCCGATGGACACGATGCGCGCGGTCACCGCGGTGGCGATCAAGTACGGGATCCCGGTGCAGATCGTCGCCGAGGAGGCGATGGCCTGCGGCATCGGCATCTGCATGACCTGCGTGCTGCCGGTCATCGGCGACGACGGCGTCACCAGGATGGTGCGCGCCTGCGCCGAGGGACCGGTCTTCCGCGGCGAGCGGGTGCGCTTCGAGGACGTCGGCACGATCCCCTTCGACGCGCACGGCGCGCCCGGGGGAGGGGCCCGCAATGTCAGTTGACATGCGGACCTTCCTGGCGCACATCGAGCTGGCCAACCCGCTCATGACCGCCGCCGGGTGCGCGGGCAACGGCCGGGAGCTGGCGCAGTTCTTCGACCTGCACCGGCTCGGCGCGCTGGTCACCCCGTCGATCACCATGGCGCCCCGGGCCGGGCGGCCCACGCCGCGGATGGCCGAGACGCCCTCCGGGCTGCTCAACGCCGTGGGGCTGCAGGGGCCGGGCATCGACGCCTTCCTGGAGCGCGACCTGCCCTGGCTGGCCCAGCGCGGCATCAAGACGGTCGTCTCGGTCGGCGGCGGCACGGTCAACGAGTACGCCGCGCTGGCCCGGCGGCTGGCCGACGCGCCCGGCGTGACCGCGGTCGAGGTCAACCTGGCCTGCCCGAACATGGAGGACCGCGGCCGGGTCTTCGCCCGCGAGGGCGGCTCGGCCGCCGAGGTGGTCGGCACGGTCCGCTCCATCCTGGCCGGCGACGTGCCGGTCGTCGCCAAGCTCTCGCCGGACGTGGCCGACATCGTCTCGGTCGCCCGCGCCTGCGTCGACGCCGGCGCGGACGCGCTGTCGATGATCAACAACCCGATCGGCATGGCCATCGACACCCGCACCCTGCGCCCGGCCCTGGCCGCCGGCACCGGCGGGCTGTCCGGGCCTGCCGTGCTGCCGCTGGCCGTGCGCTGCGTCTGGCAGGTCTACGCCGCCCTGCCCGGCGTCCCGGTCATCGGCGTGGGCGGCGTCGCCAGCGGGGCCGACGCCCTCCAGCTAGTCCTGGCCGGGGCCTGCGCCGTCGGCGTGGGCACCGCCCTGTTCCACGACCCCTACGCGTGCCTGCGCATCGAGCGCGAGCTGGCCGACCTGCTGCAGGCGCGCGGCTTCCACCGCCTGGCCGACGCCGTCGGCCTGGCCCACCGACCACCAGGCGCCGCCACGCGGCACCTGCACGAGGAGAGTTCCCTGTGACGCCCGCCGTGACCCCAGCGCCCATCGCCGTCGCCCTCGACGCGCCCGACCTCGAGACCGCCGCCCGCTGGGCCTCCCTGGTGACGCCGCACGTGAGCACGGTCAAGGTCGGCCTGGAGCTGTACCTGCGCTACGGGCCCGACGTGATCGCCTCGGTGCGGGGGGCCAGCGGCGTGCAGGTCTTCCTCGACCTCAAGCTGCACGACATCCCCAACACCGTCGCCGGGGCCACCCGCTCGGTCGCCCGGCTGCGGCCCGCCTACCTGACCGTGCACGCGGCCGGGGGACCGGCCATGATCCGCGCCGCGGTCGAGGCCGCGCCGCACACCAAGATCGCCGCGGTGACCGTGCTCACCTCGCTGACCGCCGCCGACCTGGCCGCGATCGGGCTGGACGGGCCGACGCCCGACGCGGTCCGCCGGCTCGCCGCGTTGTCGGTGGCGGCCGGGGCCACCGCCCTGGTCTGCTCGCCGCACGAGGTGGCCGCGGTCCGCGCCGAGGTGGGGGCGGGCATCGACCTGATCACCCCGGGTGTACGGCCGGCCGGGGCGGACACCCAGGACCAGGCCCGGGTGGCGACGCCCGAGCAGGCGCTGGCCGACGGGGCCGACCTGCTGGTCATCGGGCGGCCCATCACCGGCTCGGCCGACCCGGGGGCGACCGCCGCGGCCATCGCGGCCTCGTTGCGCCGTACGGCGTCTTCCTGAGGCGGGGCGGGTCGCTGGGACGGGCCGGGGAAGGCCGGCCATCTGACCTCCTTGCGGGGCCCTCACCCGGGTCTTCCCGCGGGAGCGTCAGGCGGTGGCCGAGCCCGCCACGGCGGCCAGGGCGCGGCGGCGGATGGCGGCCAGCCACACCCGCCTGATCAGCCCGCTGGGCAGCCGGATGACCATCCAGTACGGCCGGAACCACCGCCGCGCCCGCGCGTCGGTGCCGCGCACCCGCGTCTCGGTCACCAGGACCCCGTCCGCCAGCCGGAAGTTGAAGGCGATCTTCACGAACCCGGGCGTCGCGAAGGCCCGCAACGCCGGCCCTGGAGCCACCTCGGGCAACCGCGCGTCCGCCCCGAAGCCCACCCGGTTGAGCGAGCCGATCACCACCTCGCCCGAGTCGCGATCCAGCAGGGTGAAGCCGCCGCCGAGCATGTCGGCCAGGATCGGGCGGCCGGCGGCATGGCCGTCCTTGGGGAAGCGCAGGGCCATCAGGAGACGGAAGACCGGCACCTCGGCCCAGGTGGTCTCCTCGATCGCCCGGAACACCACGTCGGGCGCGGCGCCGAGCGGGATCCGGTGGATCTCACGATGGTCCCATTCGGGCATGATCTGGTCGAGTCGCATGCTTCGATGCTTTCGCCCCGACGGGCCGGGCGGATCAGCCTCTGGACGGGTCGCCGGGCTGCTTCCCCGGCAGTACGAGACCTGACTCGTACGCCGCCACGACCAGTTGCGCGCGGTCGCGCAGGCCCAGCTTGACCATCGCCCGGCTGACGTGCGTCTTGGCGGTCAGCGGGGCCATGCCCAGCCGGGCGGCGATCTCGTCGTTGGACAGCCCGCCGGCCACCAGGGCGACCACCTCGCGTTCGCGGCCGGTGAGCACGTCGAGGTCGCCCGGGACGGCCCGCGCCTCGGGGTGGGCGTGCAACTGGGCGAAGCGGGCGATCACCCGGCGGGTGACGCCGGGGGAGAGCAGCGCCTCGCCGCGGGCGACCACCCGGATCGCCTGGAGCAGTTCCTCGGGCTCGGCGTCCTTGGCCAGGAAGCCGCTGGCGCCCGCGCCGAGCGCCTCGAAGACGTTGGCGTCCTCCACGTAGGTGGTGAGGACGACCACGCGCACCTCGTCGAGGGCGGGGTCGCCGGCGATCAGCCGGGTCGCGGTGAGGCCGTCCACGTGCGGCATGCGGATGTCCATCAGGACCACGTCGGGGCGCAGGTCGCGGGCGAGGGCGACCGCCTGGCCGCCGTCGCCCGCCTCGCCCACCACCTCGATGCCGGGCTCCGTGCCCAGCAACGCGCGGAATCCGGTGCGGACCAGCACCTGGTCGTCGGCGATCACGACCCTGATCGGACGCTCGTGAGTCATGGGCGGGCCGTCCTGCGGTGAAGGGTCGGGCGGTGGGTCATGGGCGGGCCACCGTGCGGAAGGGGAGGCGCGCGTGGACACGGAAGCCGCCCTCGGGGCCCGCGCCGGTCACCACCGAGCCGCCCAGGGCCGCGAACCGCTCCCGCATCCCCGCCAGCCCATAGCCCCCGCCCCCAGCGCCACCCGTGGCGCCGGGGCCGCCGGTCGGGGTGGCCGGCACGGGCGGCGGAGGCCCGGCGCCGTCGTCGGTCACCTCGATCACCAGTTCCGCCTCCCCGTACGCCAGCACCACCTCGGCGCTCGCCCCCGCCCCCGCGTGCCGCAGCACGTTCGTGAGCGACTCCTGGACGCACCGGTACACGGCGACCCCGGCCTCGTCCGCCAGGGGCCGCGGCAGGCCCTCCACGCGCGCCTGGACGCTCATCCCGGCGTCCCGCACGGCCGCGAGCAGGGTGTCGAGCCCCTCGGCCCCCTCACCGGCCCGCGTGACGCCGCCCCGGAGGTCGCCCACGGTGGCCCGCAGCTCGGCCAGCGCCTCCTTGGCCGCCGTCCGTATCGCGGTGAGCGAGGCGGCCACCTGGGGCGCCGGCTCGCCCAGAACCCGCAACGTGGCGGCGGCCTGGACGGCGATGCCCGCCATGCTGTGCGCCACCACGTCGTGCAGGTCGCGGGCGATGCGCAGCCGCTCCTCGACCACCCGCTGCTCGGCCTCGCGCCGCGCCTCGGCGATCTTGGCCTCGGCGGCCTCGCGGCGGCTGCTGACCATCTCGCCGAGCAGCACCGGCCCGCCGAAGATCGCGGTCACCACGCCGAAGAAGGCGATCACCGTGCCGGCCGCCGCGCCCGCGTCGCCGTACAGCTCGACGATGCGCGGCACCCAGCGCCCGGCGGCCAGCACCGAGACCGCCAAGCCGATCGCCACCGCGGCGCGGTGGCGGCCGGTCAGGGCGGCGGTGAGCAGGCAGATCATCACCGGCAGCACCACCGGGCCGACCGTGTAGCCGCCGAGCATGTAGGCGGTGAACAGGCCCACGGTCAGCCCCAGGGCCAGCCGCGGGCGGCGCGAGCGGACCAGCAGTGCCAGCGCCGAGGCGACCAGCAGCGTGTGGCCGAGCCAGTCGAGCGGGCTGTTGACCAGGCGCACCGGCGGGTTGCCGCCGGTGTCGTAGACGTAGATCGGCACCGAGACGATGAGCACGCCCGCGAGCTGGACCGGCACCATCGCCAGCGCCAGCAGCCAGTCTCGGGTCGGGGGCACGGATCAGATCGTACGGTGCACGACGTGCTCGCACAGCGCCAGGAGCACCTCGCGGGCCGGCCGCGGGGGCAGCGCCCGCGCGATGGCCGCCGCCTCGCCGGCGTAGCGCTCGACCTCGGCACGGGCGCTGCCGATCGCCGGGGAGCGGCGCAGCAGCTCCAGCGCCTCGGCATGCCGGGCGGGATCGGTGAGCGGGCCGGAGGCCAGCAGCTCGGCCAGCCGCCCGCCGTCCAGGGCCAGCGCGTGCAGCACGGGCAGCGTCAGCACGCCCTCGCGCAGATCCGTGCCGGCCCCCTTGCCCGACTCCGACGGCTCCGACAGCACGTCGATGAGGTCGTCGGAGAGCTGGAAGGCCATGCCCAGCAGCTCGCCGTACTCGGCCAGCATGCCCGACACCCGCCGTCCCGCGCCAGAGCACAGGCCGCCGAGCCGCGCCGACAGCCGGATCAGCGAGGCGGACTTGTCGTGCAGGACGCCCAGGTGGTGGTCGAGCGGGTCCACCCCCGCCGCCGGGCCCGCGGTCTCCGCGATCTGCCCGGCGACCAGGCGCGCGACACACTGCGCCTGCTCGGACTTGGCCTTCTGCGGCAGGTCGAGGCTCGCCGCCTTGGTGAACAGGTAGTCACCGGCCAGGATAGCGATCTTGGTGTTCCAGCGCACGTGCGCGCTCGGGACGCCGTGCCGCAGGGGAGCCCCGTCCATCACGTCGTCGTGGTACAGCGTGGCCGCGTGGATCAGCTCGACGCTCGCCGCGGCCTGCCGTACGGCGGGGCGGGCCGGGTCGCCGAACTCCGCGCCGAGGAGCACCAGCAGCGGGCGCATCCGCTTGCCGCCGGCGGCCAGCAGGTATCCGGCCGCCTCGGCCATGAGCCCGGGCCCGTCCGAAATCGTCCGCCGCAGAAGCTCCTCGACCGCCGACAGCTCCCCGTGCAGCCGGGCGGCGAGCGCGGGATCGGTGGCTGTCAGGAGCTTCGCGACGGTGTCCGGGCGTTGCTGGGTGACTGTCATGAATCCCAGTGTTTCCCGGCGTTTCCGGGGTTTCGTCGATCTTCGGTATGGTCTGCCTACTGCTCCCTCGGCAGGAGGCTGCTCCCTCGGAAGTAGCTCGAATGATCGACGGAGCGTGGTTTTATCATCACTGAAAGTGATGAAGTTGATTTTGTCGTGAGAGAAACGGCTCCTGACATTGCCTAGGAGCCGTTGACCAGCTACTTTCCCTTTTCGACCGAGTACATCGACAGAAATTCGAGGTGACCCGGCGTGGCTCTTCCTCCCCTGACCCCCGAGCAGCGCGCCGCAGCCCTGGAGAAGGCTGCCAAGGCCCGCAAAGAGCGTGCCGAGGTCAAGAACGATCTCAAGCACGGGCGGATCGCGCTCTCCGAGGTGCTCAAGAACGGGCAGACCGACGACGTCATCGGCAAGATGAAGGTTTCGGCCCTTCTGGAGTCGCTCCCCGGCGTGGGCAAGGTCCGCGCCAAGCAGCTCATGGAGCGGCTGCAGATCGCCGAGTCCCGCCGCGTGCGCGGCCTCGGAGCGAACCAGAGGGCTGCCCTCGAGCGCGAGTTCGGTGGCGCCGAGAGCTAATCTCGGTAGCACCACAAGCGCAAGGTTCGACCCAGGGGGTAGCAGCAAGTGACCGACAGCTCCATCGATGGTGACTTCTCTGCCTCCAGGCGCCTGACGGTCCTGTCCGGTCCGTCGGGCGTCGGCAAGTCCACGGTCGTCGCCGAGATCCGGCGGGCACACCCCGAGGTGTGGCTGTCGGTCTCGGTGACCACCCGCAAGCCCCGGCCCGGCGAGAGCCACGGGGTCGAGTACTTCTTCGCCGACGACGCCGAGTTCGACCGGCTCGTCGCCGAAGGCGAGCTGCTGGAGTGGGCCGAGTTCGCCGGCAACCGCTACGGCACCCCGCGCCGTCCCGTCGCCGAGCGGCTGGCCGCCGGCGCCCCCGTCCTGCTGGAGATCGACCTCCAGGGCGCCCGCCAGGTACGGCGGAGCATGCCAGAGGCCCTGCTGGTCTTCCTCGCCCCGCCCTCGTGGGAGGAGCTGGAGAAGCGGCTGCGCGGCCGCGGCACCGAGCCGGAGGACGTGATCGCCCGCCGCCTGGCCGCCGGCCGGATCGAGATGGCCGCCGAGCCCGAGTTCGACACGACCCTGGTCAACACGAACGTCCATGACGTGTGCCTGCGGCTGATAGCCTTGATGACTGACCCTCAGGGGGTCACCCCAGTTTCCAACCGAGAGGTCTGACTGACGTGGCTGGCATTGCCCCGTCGGCGGAGGGCATCACCCACCCGCCGATCGACACGCTGCTCGACATCGTCGACAGCAAGTACTCATTGGTGATCATGGGCTCGAAGCGGGCGCGCCAGATCAACGCCTACTACTCCCAGCTCGGCGAGGGCCTGCTGGAGTACGTCGGCCCGCTCGTCGAGACGCACGCCCAGGAGAAGCCGCTCTCGATCGCGCTGCGCGAGATCTCCGAGGGCCTGCTCAACGCCGAGCCCATCGAAGGCGCGGTCTGAGCCGTCCGTGAACGTCGTCCTGGGGGTCGGCGCGGGCATCGCCGCCTACAAAGCGTGCGAGCTGCTCCGGCTCTTCACGGAGTCCGGGCACATCGTCCGCGTGGTGCCCACCCGCGACGCCCTGCGCTTCGTCGGTGAACCCACCTGGGCGGCGCTCTCCGGAAACCCGGTCACGACCGACGTGTGGGACTCGGTGCACGAGGTCCCGCACGTCCGGATCGGCCAGAACGCCGATCTCGTGGTGGTCGCCCCGGCGACCGCCGACATCCTCGCCAAGGCCGCGCACGGCCTGGCCGGTGACCTGCTCACCAACACCCTGCTCACCGCCCGGTGTCCCGTGGTGTTCGCTCCCGCGATGCACACCGAGATGTGGGAGCACCCCGCCACCCGCGCCAACGTCGAGACCTTGCGCGCGCGGGGCTCGATCGTCATCGACCCGGCCGTCGGCCGGCTGACCGGCGCCGACACCGGACCCGGGCGGCTGCCCGACCCCGCCGAGATCTTCGCCGTCTGCGCGCGGGTGCTGCGCGGCCGGCCCCGCGACCTGGCCGGGCGCACCGTCGTCGTCTCCGCGGGCGGCACCCGCGAGGCGATCGACCCGGTGCGCTACCTCGGCAACCGCTCCTCGGGGCTGCAGGGCTACGCCCTCGCCCGGACCGCGGTCGCCCGGGGGGCCGAGGTCGTGCTCGTCTCCGCCAACGCCGCGCTGCCCGACCCCGCCGGGGCCAAGGTGGTGCGGGTGGAGTCGGCCGTCGAGCTGCGCGAGGCAGTGCTGGCCGCCGCCGGGTCGGCCGACGTCGTGGTGATGGCCGCGGCCGTCGCCGACTTCCGGCCCGCCACGGCGCTGGAGTCGAAGATCAAGAAGACTGACGACGCCCCCGCCGCGATCTCGCTGGTCAAGAACCCCGACATCCTCGCCGAGCTCGGCGAGCGCCGCCGCTCCGGGGTGGCCGGGCCGTCGGTGATCGTGGGCTTCGCCGCCGAGACCGACGACGTGCTGGCCAACGGGCAGGCCAAGCTGGCACGAAAGGGCTGCGACCTGCTCGTGGTCAACCAGGTCGGGCGCGGCCTGGCCTTCGGCACCCCGGACAACGCGGCCACCGTGCTGGTCGCCGGGGGCGCGCCGGTCGAGGTGCCCCGTGGTCCCAAGGAAGACGTGGCCGACGCGGTCTGGGACCTGGTCGCCCCCCGCCTGCCCTGACCCTCCCCGGCGAGCCGGCCATACGGGATATACGGCTTGTCTGATCACCTGTTGCGACATTTGGTGTGGCTGCGGATACTGGCCCCACATGGGGGGAGTACGTGCATGCCGTTGAGTTCGACCGTTCGTGACCGCTGCCGGATCCTGCTCGGCGAGGACGAGAGCATCCGCTACGTCTTCCCCGCCCTGTCGGTGGGCCCGCCGGGCGTCGCCAACTTCCTCATCGTCGTCACCGACCGGGCGATCCGGGTGCTGGCCACCAGGATGTTGCGCAGCGATCGCCCCGTGTCGATCTACGCGACCTACCCCCGGGCCACCCGCCTGGGGCCGATCATGTACGGGCCGGGTCCCCTCATCGAGCTGGGCTCCATGACGCTGGAGTTCGACGAGGAGTACGCTGCCGTGGTCTCGGCGGCCGACGCCGAGGTCTTCGCGCCGGAGACCCTGCCACCCGACCCGCTGCCCGACCTGTGATCAGTATGTGAACGATTTCGCTACCTGGACACGGGTAGGGCTAGACTTCGGCGAAGCCTGCCGAGAGGCCGTCGCAAACCCCGCCGCAGGCGGATACACCGTCAGCAGCCGCTGCATAGGAGCCACTGAGTTGTCACGTCGCTTGTTCACCTCCGAGTCGGTCACCGAAGGCCACCCGGACAAGATCGCCGACCAGATCAGTGACGCGATTCTCGACGCCATGCTCAAGGACGACCCCAAGAGCCGGGTCGCCGTCGAGACGCTGATCACCACGGGCCAGGTCCACGTCGCGGGCGAGGTGACGACCGAGACCTACGTCGACATCCCCGCGCTCATCCGCGAGAAGATCCTCGAGATCGGTTACGACGCCTCCCACAAGGGCTTCGACGGCGCCTCCTGTGGTGTGTCGGTCTCCATCGGCGCGCAGTCGCCCGACATCGCGCAGGGCGTCGACGACGCCTACGAGCACCGCGTCGCCGGCGACACCGACGAGCTCGACCGGCAGGGCGCCGGCGACCAGGGCCTCATGTTCGGCTACGCCACGAACGAGACGCCCGAGCTCATGCCGCTGCCGATCCTGCTGGCGCACAAGCTCGCCCGCCGGCTGTCGGAGGTCCGCAAGTCCGGCACGGTGCCCTACCTGCGTCCCGACGGCAAGACCCAGGTGACCATCGAGTACGACGGCGACAAGCCGGTCCGCCTCGACACGGTCGTGGTCTCCACGCAGCACGCGGCCGAGATCGACCTGGCCGAGATGCTCACCCCCGACATCAAGGAGCACGTGGTCGACCCCGTGCTCGCCGGGCTCGAGCTCGACACCGACGGCTACCGCCTGCTGGTCAACCCGACCGGCCGCTTCGAGATCGGCGGCCCGATGGGCGACGCCGGCCTCACCGGCCGCAAGATCATCGTCGACACCTACGGCGGCATGGCCCGCCACGGCGGCGGCGCCTTCTCCGGCAAGGACCCGTCGAAGGTGGACCGCTCGGCCGCCTACGCCATGCGCTGGGTCGCCAAGAACGTCGTCGCGGCCGGCCTCGCCGACCGCTGCGAGGTCCAGGTCGCCTACGCCATCGGCAAGGCCCAGCCGGTCGGCCTGTTCGTCGAGACCTTCGGCACCGAGAAGGTCGCGGTGGAGAAGATCCAGGAGTCCGTGCTCGCGGTCTTCGACCTCCGCCCGGCCGCGATCATCCGCGACCTCGACCTGCTGCGGCCGATCTACTCCGAGACCGCCGCCTACGGGCACTTCGGCCGCGACGGGTTCTCCTGGGAGTCCACCGACCGCGCCGCCGCCCTGCGCCAGGCCGCCGGCCTGTAGGTCAGCTTCCGGACGGGCCGCACCCCCACTGGGGGGTGCGGCCCTTTCCGAGGTTTCCGGTACGGCAGGCGTGGCGTCCGGGGTGGTGCCGTCGTCCTGGCAATCGATCATGAGCGGTTCTGGTAGACCTGTGGCGTGACCGACGACGCCCTCCTCCCGCTCGACGCCGTCCGGGGGAAAACCCCTGGCAGGAGCGCCAAAGGTGCGCCGGTCGCCGCTCCTTCGCAGCCGGTCGCGCGGGTCGCGGTGGACACGCCGTTGCCGCATCTCGACCGGCTCTTCGACTACCTTGTGCCCGAGCAGTTCCACGACAGCGCGGTGCCCGGGGTGCGGGTGCGGGTGCGGTTCGCGGGCAAGCTCGTGGACGGGTTCCTGCTCGGCCGGGCCGAGCGCAGCGAGCACGAGGGGCGGCTCACGCCGCTCGAACGGGTGGTCTCGGCCGAGCCGGTGCTGACCGAGGAGGTCGCCGGGCTCGCCCGGGCCGTCGCCGACCGGTACGCGGGCACGCTGGCCGATGTCCTGCGCCTGGCCGTCCCGCCCCGCCACGCCAAGGTCGAGGCCGAACCCCGCCCCGAAACCCCCGAACCCCGCCCCGAAACCCCCGAACCCCGCCCCGAGACCCCCGAACCCCGCCCCGAGACCCCCGAACCCCGCCCCGAGACCCCCGAGCCCGCCTCCGCCCAGCCGGAGGGCTCCCCTTCTTCCGATGCCCAGCGCGATCCCGCCTTGCTGCCGGACGCCGCACCCGAAGAGACCACCGGTGCCTGGGCCGACTACCCCATGGGTCCGTCGTTCCTCGACGCCCTGGAGCACGGCCGCGCCCCCCGGGCGGTGTGGAGCGCCCTCCCCGGAACCGCGTGGACCGGCCCGATGGCCCAGGCGGTGGCCGCGACGCTGGCCGGCGGCCGGGGCGCGGTGGTGGTGGTCCCCGACGGCAAGGACGTCGAACTGCTCGACCAGGCCCTGCTCGCCCACCTCGGCCCCGGCCGGCACGTGGCCATCACCGCCGGCCTGGGCCCGTCCGAGCGCTACCGCCGCTGGCTGAAGGTCCTCAGAGGCGAGGTGCGAGCCGTCGCCGGCACCAGGGCCGCGATGTTCGCCCCCGTGCGCGAGCTCGGCCTGGTGGCGATCTGGGACGACGGCGACGACCTGCACGCCGAGCGCCTGGCCCCCTATCCGCACGCCCGCGAGGTGCTGGCCCTGCGCGCGCACCGCACCGGCGCCGCCATGCTGATCGGCTCGCACGGCCGTACCGCCGAGGCGACGCAGCTCATCGCCTCGGGCTGGGCCCGGCCGATCCTGGCCAGGCGCGAGACGATCCGCGCGGTGGCCCCCCGGGTGCGCCCGGCGGGGGAGGACGCCGAACTGGCCAAGGACCAGGCGGCGCGCGCGGCCCGGCTGCCGAGCATCGCCTGGCGGGTGCTAAAGGAGGGGCTGGAGCACGGGCCGGTACTGATCCAGGTGCCCCGGCGCGGCTACGTGCCGGTGATCGCCTGCCAGAACTGCCGGGAGCCGGCGCGCTGCGCCCTGCCGCCGACCCGCTCGGTCCCGGCGTCCGGTCCGGGGGAGAGCGGGCCGCAGGCGAGCATGGAAGGGATGATGCTGGAGCCGCCCGCCCGCGCGCTGACCGACCTGGTGTGCCACGGGCCGCTCGCGTTGCGTTCCGGGCATGCCGCGCCGTACTGCCGCTGGTGCGGGCGGGTGGACGCGGCCTGGCGGTGCCCGTCCTGCGGCGGCGGCCGGGTGCGGGCGGTGGTGATCGGCGCCCGCCGTACCGCGGAGGAGCTGGGCCGGGCCTTCCCCTCGACGCGGGTCAAGACCTCCGGCCGCGACGGCGTGCTGGCGACGGTCGGCGGCAAGCCCGCGCTGGTGGTCGCCACGCCCGGGGCGGAGCCGGTGGCAGAAGGCGGCTACGCGGCGGCGGTGCTGCTCGACGGCTGGGCGCTCCTGGGCCGCGCCGACCTGCGCGCGGCCGAGGAGGCGCTGCGCCGGTGGATGAACGCCGCCGCCCTGCTCAGACCCGCCGCCGAGCTGGTCGTGCTGGCCGACGGCGCGCTCCCGGTGGTGCAGGCGCTGCTGCGCTGGGACCCGGTGACCCACGCCGAGCGCGAGCTGGCCGAACGCGCCGAACTGGGCTTCCCGCCCGCGGTGCGGATGGCGACGCTGACCGGCGCGCCGGCGGCGGTCCGGCAGGTGCTGGAGGAGGTACGGCTGCCGCCGTCCGCCCAGGTGCTGGGCCCGGTGCCGGTGGGCGACGGGGGCCAGGAGCGGGCGATGGTGCGCGTCCCGAGGCCCGACGGCGCGGCGCTGGCCGCTGCGCTCAAGGGGGCCAGCGGGGTGCGTGCGGCGCGTAAGGCGCCGGATATCGTGCGGGTGAGTGTCGACCCGCTCGACCTGATTTAGCCCATTTCCCCGATTCGCGGGGCTGCCTGTAACCCGTTAGCGTGCCTCTGTGTCCATCGATTGGGTGAACCAGGCCATAGACGACCTACGTTCCTGGGGCCGTGCGGAGCACGTCGAGGTGGATGCCGACGAGATCCGCCTGCTGTGCGACTACGCCAGCGACTACCTCGGCGTGAGCCGGGTGGGCGAGTTCACCCCGGACGTCTTCGACGAACTGCTGCTGTCGATCTACCCACGCCGGGTCATCACGCCCCCGGAGAGCGCCGCCGAGACCGTCGCGGCGGCCCGCACGCTCGTCGCCTACCTGCGCGCGATCGGCGAGGTGAGCGCCGAGACCGCGGCGGAGATGGACGAGCGGCTGGCGGGCCTGGCCGGGAAGATGGCCGAGGCGCTGGCCGACCCGGGCAACTTCAGCATGACCAAGAGCCTGTTCAGCTCGATCGGGCCCGAGTCGCTGGAGCAGCCGGTCTCGATCCCGTCGGGGGAGCGGCAGCCGTCGGCGCCGGCCGACGAGGCCATGTGCGACTGCCCGGGCTGCTCACCGCTGCCCGCCGTACGGCTGGCTCCGCCGGAGGAGCTGGCGGCGGCGGTCGCGGAGGTGCCGCTGCTGGCCGGCAAGCTGCCGCCGGGCCTCGACCGGCTGCTGGCCGAGCGCGGCGACGACCCGCTCGACCGGTGGGCGGCGACGGTGGAGTGGCTGCTGGAGCACGACACCGGCGGCGAGATCACCGGCAGCCCGCAGGCCGACGCCGAGCTGTTCGACCTGTTCGACATGCTCTTCCGGCTGCAGCTCCCGGTGCCCGTGGCGCTGGTGGCCGAGTACCTGGAGGAGATCGTCGAGGCCGGGCCGGTGGAGCTCGACCGGGCGGTCGGCGGCCTGGAGTACGCCGGGCTGGTCGAGGTGGCCGGCGACACCGTGACGCTCACCCCGCTGGCGATCTGGGGACTGCGCGAACTCTACCTGGAGCGCGGGCTGCACTCCCCGCAGGCCCCCGACCTGGCCGACGCCGACGCGATGGGCCTGATCGAGGGGCTGCTGCAGGGCATCCCGACCGAGCTGGCCGAGGAGGACATCCGGCGCTGGCTGGAGGGCCGCACCTCCGCCGAGGCCGCCGCCGAGCTGCTCGGCACCGCCTCCGGCGCGCCCGCGGTGGCCCGCGGCATCGCGATCACCATCGTCGACCGCCTCGACGCCGGCGCCGAACCGGCCGTCCGCGCCTGCCTCGACGACCCCGAGCTGCGCCCGCACGCCATCCACTGGCTGACCGCCCGCCGCCTGCCCGCCCCCGCGCTGACCCAGGCCGAGCTGCTGTGGGTGAGCGTCGACATGCTCGCCCTGGCGATGCCCGCGGCCGAGGACGACCCCGAGATGTTCGCCGAGAACATGGCGGCCTCCGGACCGCCCGCGCATCTGATCGAGGAGATGTGGCGGGTGGACCACCCCGACGTGGTCGAGGTGCTCGAACTGCTCGGCCGCTCGCTGCCCGACGGTACCCTCGCCAAGGCCGCCCGCAAGGCCGCCTTCAAGGCCCGGTCCCGCGCGATCGGGTGAAGCTGGGACTGGTGTGCAGTAAGTTTCCTGAGTGGCAAACAACGTCATCGATCTGAGACCCCCCGGGCAGTCCTGCGGCTGCCCGGCCTGCGAACGGCTGAGCTTCCCCCCGGTGGCGCTGGCCGCCGACGCCGAGCTGGCCGCCCGGGTCCCCACGGTGCCGCTGGTGGCCGACGCGGTCGCGCTGGCCGCCTGGACCGGCTCGCGGGCGGTCGACGCGCAGGCGATGCTGGAGCCCGCCGACGCCGCGGCGGCGGTGGCCGAGCTGGGGCTGCGCCCCGAGCGGCTGCGCCTGCTGTGGATCGTCGCGGTCAACGGCGGCCTGCTGCGCATCACGCGGGAGCGCGCCGAGCCCGGGCCCTTCACCTTCGAGCGCGGCGTGGAGTCCACGCTGGAGTTCTGGGACGGCGTGGTCATGGACGTCCTCGACCGCGCCGACGCCGAGGGCCTGACCGGCTCGGCGGTGCTCGACGAGCACCTCGCCGAGACGCTGGCCACCGTCTACTCCGTACGCTCCGGCGTCTCGGCCGCCACCCTCGCCAAGGGCATCCTGCAGTCGCACGAGGTCGCCTGCGGCCCGCACACCGGCGGCCCGATCCTGACCGAGCTCGAAGCCGCGCTGGAACTGCTCGCCTACTGCGGCCTGGTCGAACGCACCGCGCACGGCGGCGTGCGGCTGACCCCGCTCGGCGTCTGGGCCATCCGCCAGGACCTGCGCCGCGAGGGCCACGACGCGCCCAGCGCCGCCCAGGTCGAGGTCTTCGCCGAGCTCGACGCCGCCGAACTGGTCGCCGCCATGGTCGCCGGCGGCGTCACGCCGAGCGCGGTCGGCACCTGGCTGGAACGCCACCACCCGGTCGAGGCGGCGTGGGCGCTGACCAGGATCGCCGCCGCCGGCAACGCGGGCGAGCGCGGCGCCTGCGGCACCGTCCTCGACGAGCTCGGCCCGGTCGCCGAGCCCGCCCTGCGCGCGGCGCTGAGCGAGCCGCTGCTGTGGCGCTACGCCGCCTCCTGGCTGCACATCCGCGACCTCGACGCGCCCCCGCTCACCCCGGCCGACCACGCCTGGATCGCCGTGGACACCCTCGCCGCGCTGCTCTACCTCTCCGACGCGCCCGGCACCCTGCCCAGCCTCGACGAGGACCTCAACGGCCTGGTCGGGCAGATGCAGCAGGTTGACCACCCCGACACCGTCGCGGTCCTTGAGCTGCTCGCCGCCCACCACGACGACGCCACGGTCGCCAAGGCGGCGCGCAAGGCGGCGATGAAGGCCAGATCGCTCGCGGCGCGTAATCTGTAGGACATCCCCTAACGCACGACGGAGAGGTTCACCTTGGCGATCCAGGCGATCAGGTTGTTCGGCGACCCGGTGTTGCGAACGCCCGCGGCACCCGTGGTCGACTTCGACAAGGAGCTGCGCAAGCTGGTCAAGGACCTCACCGACACGATGATGGACGCGCCGGGCGCCGGCCTGGCCGCCCCGCAGATCGGCGTCGGCCTGCGGGTGTTCACCTACTACGTCGACGACCAGCTCGGCCACCTGATCAACCCCGACCTCGACCTGTCGAGCGAGCTCGACGAGGAGGGCGAGGAGGGCTGCCTGTCCTTCCCCGGCCTGAGCTACCCCACCCCGCGCGCCGTGCGCGCGGTGGCCAAGGGCTTCGACATGTACGGCGAGCCGGTCGTGCTGGAGGGCACCGACCTGATGGCGCGCTGCTTCCAGCACGAGACCGACCACCTCGACGGCATCCTGTTCATCGACCGCATGGACATCAAGCAGCGCAAGCTGGCCATGAAGGCGATCCGCGAGGCGGAGTGGTCCGGGCTCCAGGCGCCCACCGTCCGCTTCTCGCCGCACGCGACCGGCGGGAAGGCCCTGTGAGACTCGTCTTCGCCGGCACGCCCGAGACGGCGCTGCCCTCGCTGCGTGCCCTGCTCGACTCGCCCCGGCACGAGGTCGTCGCCGTCGTCACCCGGCCCGACGCCCAGTCAGGCCGCGGGCGCAAGGTCCACCCCTCGCCGGTGGCCCAGCTCGCCGAGGAGGCCGGGATCGAGGTGCTGCGGCCGGCCAAGGCGGGCGACCCCGAGTTCCTCGCCAGGCTGACCGAGCTGGCCCCCGACTGCTGCCCGGTCGTCGCCTACGGCGCGCTGCTGCCGCAGTCGGCGCTCGACATCCCCCGCTTCGGGTGGATCAACCTGCACTTCTCCCTCCTGCCGGCGTGGCGGGGGGCCGCTCCCGTGCAGCACTCCATCCTGCACGGGGACGAGATCACCGGGGCGTGCACCTTCCAGATCGTCAAGGAGCTCGACGCCGGGCCGGTCTACGGCGTGCTCACCGAGGCCGTCCGGCCCGACGACACCAGCGGGGCTCTGCTGGAGCGGCTGGCGCAGTCGGGGGCCGGGCTGCTCGCCGCCACCCTCGACGGGGTCGAGGACGGCGCGCTGGAGGCCCGCCCGCAGCCGCTCGACGGCGTCTCCTACGCGGCCAAGCTCACCGTGGACGACGCGCGGGTCGACTGGAGCGCGCCCGCCATGCGGGTCGACCGCCTCGTGCGCGCCTGCACCCCGGCGCCCGGGCCCTGGACCGAGTTCCGTGGGCAGCGGGTCAAGCTGGGGCCGGTACGGCTTGCGCCGGAGGGTGGTCCGCTGGCGCCTGGTGAGGTGTCGGCGTCCAAGACCGCCGTCCTCGTCGGCACCGCCACCCACCCGGTCGAGCTGGGTGAGGTGCAGCCGCAGGGCAAGCGGCTGATGAGCGCGGTGGACTGGGCGCGCGGCGTGCGCCTCACGGCTGAGGATCGGCTCGTCTGATGCGCGAGGGGGGACACCAGGGGGGTTCTGGCGACCGCCGCTCGGGCGGCACGGGTCGTAGTGCGGGCGGTTCGGGTGGGTCCGGGCGGGCGTCTAGCGGTGCTGGGCGTGGCTCGGGGCGGGGGCCGGGGCGGCCGGTCAAGGACGAGGCGCGGCAGGCGGCCTACGACCTGCTCCGGGCCGTCGACGAGCGCGACGCCTACGCGAACCTGCTGATGCCACGGTTGCTGCGCGAGCGCGGGCTGGGCGGCCGGGACGCCGCCCTCGCCACCGAGCTGGCCTACGGCACCCTGCGCGGCCTCGGCACCTACGACGCGATCATCGACCTGTGCGTCGACCGCCGCCCCGACCCGGAGGTGCTCGACGCGCTCCGGCTGGGCGCGCACCAGCTCCTGCGCATGCGCGTCCCGCCGCACGCGGCCGTCGGCACCACCGTCGACCTCGTACGGCTCCGCATCGGCCCCGGCCCGGCGAAGTTCGCCAACGCGGTGCTCCGCAAGATCTCCGGGCGGACCGCCGAGGAGTGGATCGCCATCGCCGCCCCGCCCGCCGACCAGGACCCCCTCGGCCACCTGGCGGTCGCGCACAGCCACCCCCGCTGGATCGTCGGCGCCTTCGCCGACGCCCTCGGCCGGGCCGAGCTGCCCGACCTCCTGGCGGCCGACAACGCCCGCCCCGTGGTGACCCTGGTCGCCCGCCCGGGCCGCAGCGACGTGGCCGAGCTGCAGGAGTGGGGGGCCGAGCCGGCCCGCTTCTCGCCCTACGGCGCGTACCTGCCCGAGGGCGACCCAGGCAAGATCCGGCCGGTGGCCGACTACCGCGCCGCCGTCCAGGACGAGGCCAGCCAGCTCGTCGCCCTCGCCCTCACCCGCGTGCCGATCGAGGGCCGGGACGAGTTCTGGCTGGACATGTGCGCCGGCCCAGGCGGCAAGGCCGGCCTCCTCGACGGCATCGCCGCCTATGGCGACGAAGCCGGCTTGGCCGCCCAGACCGCCTCGGGCTCCTCTGAGGGCTCGGTCGGTGCGGGGGAGTCGGCTGACGTGGTTGGCCGGGATGGTGGGGCCCGGGCTGAGGCAGGGCCGGGGGTTGCTGGCCGTACGTTCGCCTTCCCTGGTGGGGCGCATCTGCTGGCGGCGGACGTGCAGGTGCACCGGGCCCGTCTGGTGTGGGAGACCACCCGGGAGGCCGCGGTGATCACGGCGGACGGGACGCGGCCCGCGTGGCGGGCTGAGGCGTTCGACCGGATCATGCTGGACGCCCCCTGCACCGGCCTGGGCGCGTTGCGGCGGAGGCCGGAGGCGCGGTGGCGGCGGGATGCCCGCAGCGTGCCGGACCTCACCAAGTTGCAGCGCAGCCTGGTGGACACCGCGGTCGAGGCCCTGCGCCCCGGTGGTGTGCTGGCGTACGTGACGTGCTCGCCCCACCTGGCCGAGACCCAGGTGATCGTGGCCGACGCGCTGAAGAACCACCCCGAGCTGGAGCAGCTCGACGCACGAGAGTATCTGCCTGAGATGTCCGGTCTCGGGGAGGGTCCGCACGCGCAGTTCTGGCCGCACCGGCACGGGACGGACGCGATGTTCCTGGCTCTGCTGCGCAAGCGCGGCTGAGGCGGGTGAGCGGCCCGTCCGGCCTGGTGCTGGACGGGCCACGGGCGAGCGGTCAAGCTGTGGGTGATCAACCACGACAGCGAAGACGAGGTGCTCGTGGACATCACCGTCGAGGACCCCGGGCCTGACCTCGGCCCACCCCACACCCGCTGGCTCGGCTCCACCGCCCCGCCCACCCCGCCGGCCACCCCCGTCTCGGCCGCCCGCGGTCGGCCGCCGGTGGTGCGCGGGCGGCAGGTTCGGGTGCCGCGTGTCCTGGAAGTGGTGCCCGGATGACGGGGGTGGGTGGAGCTGGTGAGTGGCTGGGGGAGTGGCTCGGGCGGGCGGTAAGGGCGGTCGGGGCGTGGGAGGAGCGGTTCGGCGGCTATGTCCGGCATCCGGCGCTGGCCGTCGGCGGCGGGGAACTCGAGTCGGCGTTCGAGCGGCTGGTGGAGCGGCTGAGCGGGAACTATCCCTTCTTCCACCCCCGCTACGCCGGACAGATGCTGAAGCCCCCACACCCGGCCGCCATCCTGGGCTACGTCACGGCGATGCTGATCAATCCCAACAACCACGCCCTCGACGGCGGGCCGCCGACGGCGCACATGGAGCGGGAGGCGGTCGCCCGGCTGGCGGACATGTTCGGGTACGGCACGCACCTGGGCCACCTGACCAGCAGCGGCACGATCGCCAACCTGGAGGCGCTGTTCGTCGCCCGCGAGCTGCACCCCGGCCAGGGCATCGCCTACAGCGCCGAGGCGCACTACACCCACGCCCGGATGTGCCGCGTCCTCGGCGTCGAGGGCCACGCCGTACCGGCTGACCAGCGCGGGCGCATCGACCTGGACGCGCTGGAGGACCTGCTGCGCACCGGCCGGATCGGCACGGTCGTGCTCACCGCCGGAACCACCGGGCTCGGCGCCGTCGACCCGATCCACGAGGCGCTGGGGATCTGCCGCCGGTACGGCACGCGCATCCACGTGGACGCCGCCTACGGCGGCTTCTTCACGCTGCTGGCCGGGCAGGAGCTCGACCCGGCGCCGTGGCGGGCGATAGCCGAGTGCGACTCCGTGGTGGTCGATCCGCACAAGCACGGGCTCCAGCCGTACGGGTGCGGCGCGGTGCTCTTCCGCGACCCGGCGGTGGGCCGCTTCTACGTGCACGACTCGCCGTACACCTATTTCACCAGCGACGAGCTGCACCTGGGGGAGATCAGCCTGGAGTGCTCGCGGGCGGGGGCCGCGGCGGCGGCGCTGTGGTTCACCTTCGAGCTGCTGCCGCCGACCCGGCAGGGGCTGGGAGAGGTGCTCGCGGCGGGACGGCGGGCGGCGCTGGCGTGGGCGGGGCTGCTGGAGAAGTCGCCGGTGGTGGGGCTGTACCAGCGGCCTGAGCTCGACATCGTGGCCTACTTCCCGAACCTGCCGTCGCTTTCGGAGATCGACCGGAAGTCGGCGGAGATGATGGAACGCGGCATGACGGACGACCCGGCCCGGGCCGTTTACCTCAGCACCTTCCAGGTCGCCGCTCCGGCCCTGGTCGCCCGCCATCCCGGTGTGCATGCCGATGCGCCCGGCGGGCGGGTGCTGCGGAGCGTGCTGATGAAGCCCGAGTCCGAACACGCCGTGGAACACCTGCATGCCCGCGTCGAGGAGCTGGCGGCCGGGATCTAGACTCTGGGGCATCATGGCCGTTCAGATCTCGCCCAGCATCCTGTCCGCCGACTTCGCCCGGCTCGCCGACGAGGCCGCCCGCGTGCCCAATGCCGACTGGCTGCACGTGGATGTCATGGACAACCACTTCGTCCCCAACCTCACCCTCGGCCTGCCGGTCGTCGAAGCCCTGCGCAAGGCGACCAGCACGCCGCTCGACTGCCACCTCATGATCGAGGACCCCGACCGGTGGGCCCCGGCCTACGCCGAGGCGGGGGCCGGGAGCGTCACCATCCACGCCGAGGCCGCCAAGGCGCCGGTCCGGACCCTACGGCAGATCCGGTCGCTGGGGGCTCGGGCTGGGTTCGCGCTCAATCCGGGGACGGCTGTGGAGCCGTATGCGGGGTTGCTGGGGGAGATCGACATGTTGTTGATCATGACCGTGGAGCCCGGGTTCGGGGGGCAGCGGTTTTTGGACCTGGTGTTGCCGAAGGTTCGGGCGGCTCGGGAGCTGATCTCTCGGCATGGGGGGGAGGTTTGGCTTCAGGTGGATGGTGGGGTTTCTGGGGAGACCATCGAGCGTTGTGCTGCTGCGGGGGCGGATGTGTTCGTGGCGGGGAATGCGGTTTATGGGGCTGAGGATCCGGGGGCGGCCATTGACCATCTTCGGGGGCTTGCTGGGGGGGTTTCCAGGTAGTCGGTGGGGTTGGCGGCTGTGCAGGGGCATGTGCCTCTGCGGGGGTGCTCGCCGCATAGGTGGGTGGGGTGGGCTGGGGTTTCGTGGGAGCCGTCTCGGCTCCCCTTCCTCCGGCCCGCTCGAGTCCGCCCGCTCCAGTTCGTCCGCCCGCCGGAGCTCGGCCGCCCGGCCGCGGTTCGCCCGCGCTCGCCGGACTCCGGGCGTCCGCTCGCCCCCGGGTCCGTCCGTGCTCGCTCCTGTGCTTCCGACTCGCGCCCGCTTGGTCCCGGTCTTCTATGCGGTGGGAAGTTGTGAAGGCGGGCATGATCCTGTGTGGCGGGTGGGGCCTATCCGGGGAACAACTTGAAGGCTTAACATGAGAAGCGCTCACGTTGCCCCCAAAGGAGGCGTCGATGTCGCAGTTCCCCCCGTCGTTCGTGTGGGGCGTGTCCACCGCTGCCTTCCAGATCGAGGGCGCCACCAAGGAAGACGGCCGCGGCCAGTCCGTCTGGGACACGTTCACCGCCCGCGAGGGGACCGTCCGTGACGGGCACACCGCGGAGCAGGCGTGCGACCACTACCACCGGCACCGTGAAGACGTGGCGCTGATGGCGGAGCTGGGGCTGACCGGGTACCGGTTCTCGATCGCGTGGCCCCGGGTGCAGCCGGAGGGCAAGGGGACGCCCAACCCCAAGGGGCTGGCGTTCTACGACCGGCTGGTGGACGAGCTGCTGGAGCACGGGATCGCCCCCACCCCGACGTTGTTCCACTGGGACCTGCCGCAGGCGCTGGAGGACGAGGGCGGCTGGATGGCCCGCGACACCGCGCTGCGCTTCGCGGAGTACGCGGCGATCGTCGGCGAGGCGCTGGGCGACCGGGTCCGGCGGTGGATCACGCTGAACGAGCCGTTCATCCACATGGCCTGGGGCTACGGCACCGGCGAGCACGCTCCGGGCCGGACGCTGCTGTTCGACTGCCTCCCGGTCGCCCACCACCAGCTCCTCGGGCACGGCCTCGCCGTACGGGCGCTGCGGGAGCACGGCGCGGCCGAGGTGATGATCTCCAACAACTGCACCCCGGTGCGGGCCTTCTCCAGCGAGGCCGCCGACCAGGAGGCCGCGCGCCAGTACGACATCCTGCACAACCGGCTGTTCACCGACCCGATCCTGCTGGGCGCCTACCCCGACCTGAGCGCCTACGGCTCGACGGAGGGGGTGGTGCGCGACGGCGACATGGAGATCATCGCCACCCCGCTCGACGCGATCGGGATCAACTACTACAACCCCACCCTGATCGCCGCCCCCGCCGAGCCCGGTTTCCTGCCCTTCGAGGAGCGGCCGATCGAGGGCGTGCCGCGCACCGCCTTCGGCTGGCCGGTCGTCCCAAACGGTCTGCGCGAGCTGCTGACCGGCCTGAAGGCCCGCTATCCGAACCTGCCGCCGGTCTACATCACCGAGAACGGCTGCTCCACGGCCGAGGGCCTGGACGACCAGGAGCGCATCGCCTTCCTCGACGGCCATCTCGCCGCCGTGGCGAGGGCCGTCGAGGAGGGCGTGGACGTGCGCGGGTACTACACCTGGACGCTCATGGACAACTTCGAGTGGGCCCAGGGCTACCACCAGCGCTTCGGCCTGGTCCACGTCGACCACGAGACGCAGGTCCGCACGCCGCGCGCCTCCTTCGCCTGGTACCGCGACTACATCGCCGCCCGGCGCGGCTAGTGCCGCAGGGCGGGGTCGAGCACCACGTCCCGCCCGTGCACGGTCGGCGCCTCGGGGAAGTGGCAGGCGGTCAGGTGGCCGTCGTCGTTGCCGGGCGTGCGCACCAGCGGCGGCTCCTCGGTGGCGCACCGCTCCTTCGCCTTCCAGCACCGGGTGCGGAAGCGGCAGCCGGAGGGCGGATCCACCGGGGAGGGCACGTCGCCGGCCAGCCGGATGCGCTCGCGCGGCGGCGCGTCCACGTCGGCGTCCGGCACGGCCGACAGCAGCGCGTGCGTGTAGGGGTGGCGCGGCCGTTCGTACAGCGACACGCGGTCGCCGATCTCGACGATCTTGCCGAGGTACATGACCGCCACCCGCTGGGAGAAGTGCCGCACCACCGCCAGGTCGTGCGCGATGAACAGGAAGGCGATGCCCAGGTCACGCTGGAGCCGCTGGAGCAGGTTCAGGACCTGAGCCTGGATGGAGACGTCCAGCGCCGAGACCGGCTCGTCGGCGATGATCAGCCGCGGTTCGAGTGCCAGCGCCCGCGCCACGCCGATGCGCTGGCGCTGGCCGCCGGAGAACTCGTGCGGGAAGCGGTTGATGTGCTCCGGGTTGAGCCCCACGATGTCCAGGAGCTCGCGGATCCGGTCGTCGGTCGGCTTGAGCCCGTTGACCTCCATCGGCCCGCGGATGATCGCGCCGACGGTGTGCCGGGGGTTCAGCGACGAGTACGGGTCCTGGAAGATCATCTGGATCTGCGCGCGGACCGGCTTCAGCGCCCGCCGGGAGGCGTGCGTGATGTCCTGGCCCTCGTACAGGATGCGGCCCGCGGTCGGCTCCAGCAGCCGCGCCGCCAGCCGCCCGGTGGTCGACTTGCCGCAGCCCGACTCGCCGACCAGCCCCAGCGTCTCGCCCGCGCCCACGCTCAGGTCCACCCCGTCCACGGCCCGTACGGCCAGCCCCCGGCGCAGCGGGAAGTGTTTGGTCACGCCCTGCAGGGTGATCATCGCAGTGCCGCCTTCTGGGTCAGGGTCAGGTAACAGGCGTCGGCGTGCCCCCGGTGCGGCGACAGCTCCGGCCGCTCCCCGGCACACATCCCCGGTACGGCCAGCGACACGAAGTCGCACCGCGGGTGGAAGGCGCATCCCTCCGGCACGTCGGCCAGGCTCGGCGGCGTCCCGCGCACCGGCTGCAGCGGCTCCTCCAGCGGCGAGTGCAGCCGGGGCAGCGAGTTGAGCAGCCCCCAGGTGTAGGGGTGGCGCGGCGAGCCGAGCACCTCCCGGGTGGTGCCGCGCTCGACCGCCCGGCCGGCGTACATGACCAGCACGTCGTCGGCGGTGGAGGCGACCACGCCCAGGTCGTGCGTGATGAGGATGATGGCCGTGCCGTACTGCTGCTGGATGTCCTTGAGCAGGTCGAGGATCTGGGCCTGGACGGTCACGTCGAGCGCGGTGGTGGGCTCGTCGGCGATGAGCAGGGCCGGGTCGCAGACCAGCGCCATCGCGATCATCGCGCGCTGGCGCATGCCGCCGGAGAACTCGTGCGGGTAGGCGTTCACCCGCAGCTCGGGCCGCGGGATGCCGACCCGCTGCAGCAGGTCGATCGCCCGTTCGCGCGCCTCGCGCTTGGAGGCGCCGGTGTGCTTGACGAACGACTCGCCGATCTGCCGCCCGATGGTGTGGAAGGGCGACAGCGAGCTGAGCGAGTCCTGGAACACCATGGCCACGCGCCGGCCGCGGATGCGTTCCATCCGCGGCTCGGGCAGGGTCAGCAGGTCCTCGTCCTCCAGCCAGATCTGGCCGGACAGGGTGGTGTAGCGGGGGTCGTGCAGGCCGAGGACGGCCAGGCTGGTGACGGACTTGCCCGACCCGGACTCGCCGACGATGCCGAGGGTGCGGCCTCGCTCCAGGTCGAAGGACAGGCCGTTGACCGCGTGCACCACACCGTCCTCGGTGGCGAAGCGCACGTGCAGGTCGCAGACCGACAGGAAGCTCATGAAGGTCCTTTCACGCCAGCCGTACGCGGGGGTCGATCACGGCGTAGAGGGCGTCGACCACCAGGTTGGCCAGCACGATCGCGCCGGCGCCGATGACGGTGACGCCGAGCAGCATCGGCAGGTCGGTGTTGACGAAGGCCTGGACGGTCAGCTCGCCGAGGCCGTGGAAGCCGAAGGTGGACTCGGTGATGACCGCGCCGGTGAGCAGGACGCCGAGGTCGATGCCGACCTGCGTGACGATCGGGATCATCGCCCCGCGCCAGGCGAAGCGGAAGAAGCTCGCGCGCCTGGACAGGCCCTTGGCGCGTGCCGTACGGACGTAGTCCTCGCCGAGCTGCTCCAGCAGCATGGACCGGGTCAGCCGGGTGTAGTTGGCGTAGAAGATGATGGACAGCGCGAGCCAGGGGATGAGCAGCCCGACGAACCACTTGCCGGGACTGGCGGTGATGTCGGTGTAGGTGGGCCGGGGCAGGATGCCCAGGGTGTCGGAGAGCACGTAGACCAGCAGCGGGCCGACGAAGAAGATCTGCATCGCGCCGCCGACGTTGGAGGTGGAGGTGGCCACCGAGTCGAGCCAGGTGCCCCGGCGCGCGGCGGCCAGCATGCCCGCGCCCACGCCGACGGTCAGGATGATGATGATCGCGCCGGCGGTCAGCGAGACGGTCACCGGCAGCCGGTCGACGATGGTCTCCCGGATGAACTCCCCCTTGGCGAAGGAGTAGCCGAAGCACGGCGCCTCGCAGCGCCCGATGTCCGGGATGTCGCGCCCGGCGAAGATGCCCTGGATCCAGACCAGGAACTGCTGCCAGACCGGCAGGTCCATGCCCATCTGGTGGCGCAGGATGGCCAGGTTCTCCGGCAGGCAGAGCCGGCCGCAGAAGGCGCGGGCCGGGTCGCGGGGCAGGGCGTAGAAGAGCTGGAAGACCACGGCGGTGACGACCGTGACGATCACGGCCGCGCTGATCAGCCGGCGGATGAGGAAACGGATCACGAAGGCGCTCCGGTAAGGGAGGTCCCGGGGCACGCGGCCCCGGGACCGGCCTGTCAGGTCACTCGGCGACGAAGGCGGTCTTCAGGTTGGTGGAGCCCCACCAGTTGTCCATCTCCGCCCAGACCTTGGAGCCGCGAAGGTCGAGGTAGGTGAGGTAGAAGCCGGGGATGACCGCGGCCTGCTTGATCACCTGCTCGTCGATCTTGGACCAGGCCTCGCCGCGGGCCTCCGGGTCGGTGAGCTTGTTGGCCTCGTCGATCGCGGAGTTGACCGCCGGGTCGTTGAACTGCGAGTAGTTCGTCGAGCCCTCGGCGATGAGCCGGCCGTCGAACAGCGGCGCCATCACCGTGGAGCCGTCGGCCCAGTCGGCCGCCCAGCCGGAGCGGAAGACGTCGAAGCCGTTGTCGAGCTGGCCGACGGAGTCGTACCAGGTGCCGCTGTCGATCTTCTTGCCGACGTACTTGAAGCCCGCCTTGGTCAGCGCCTCCTGCACCAGCAGCGCGACCTTGCCGGGCAACGGCGTGGAGCCGTAGGCGTACACGATGGTCGGGTTGGGCTCGCCGGACTCCGCCAGCAGCTTCTTGGCCGCCTCGATGTCGCCCTCGGGGTTGTCGAGCTGGCCCCAGACGTCGAACTTGCGGAAGCCGGGCACCGTCGGGCTCATCATGGTGGAGGCGCGGTGGCCCCAGCCGGCGTCGCCGCCGCTGAGCTTGTGGATGGCCTCGATCGGCCAGGCCTTGATCAGCGCCTCGCGGACCTTCGGGTTCTTCACCCGGGAGGTGTTGATCACCCAGTAGTCGGTGAACGGGGTGTAGCCGGAGATCGAGCGCTTCATCAGCTCGCCGTCGGCGACCACCTCGGGGATGCGCTCCGAGCCCAGGCCGTTAATGCTGATCGTGGTCTGGTCGTCGCCGCTGTCGGCGATGAGCCGGTCGGTGGACTGCTGGGCGGTCACCCCGAACTCGAAGCGCCACTTGTCGGGGTAGGCGTTGCGGATCGGGTCGGTGGCCGGGTCCCAGTGCGGGTTGCGCTCCAGGTCCATCGACTTGTCACCGATGTGCGAGACGACCCGGTAGGGGCCGGAGGCGACCGGCTTCTTGTCGTAGTCCTTCTGCTTGGACTTGTCCATGGTGTGCTTCTTGGGCACGATGCCGTAGCCCGACATGGCCAGCGCCATGTTGAAGTCGGGGTGGGCGCTCTTCAGGTTGAAGACGACGGTCTTGGCGTCGGGCGTCTCGATGGTGTCCAGCCGCTTGCCGCTGTAGGCGCCCGGATAGGTCTTGCGGTAGTCGCCGTCGACCAGCCACTGCTGCACGTAGGTCGGGCCCTGGTTGATGATCGGGTCGTAGAGGCGCTCGAAGCTCCACTTGACGTCCTCGGAGGTGACGGGCTCGCCGTCCTCCCACTTGACGCCGTCCTTTAGCTTGAAGGTCCAGGTCTTGCCGCCGTCGGTGGTCGTGCCGGTGTCGGCCGACAGGTCGCCGACGACCAGCACGTCGCCGTTGCGGAGCTGCTTGTAGCCCATCAGGCCGCGGTTGATCAGCTCGCTGGCCTGGGCGTTGTTGGAGACGTAGATCTGGCCCGGGTCGAGGTGGGAGAAGTCGCTGGAGGCGATCACCCGCACCGTGCCGCCCTTCTTGCTCCCTGGCACCTCGATGGCCGGTCCCTGCGAGTCCTGGGGGGTGCCGGCCTTGACCTTCGCCTGCTTGGACTCGCCGGCCTGCGTCGGCATCGCCACGGAGGGGGACTGCGAGGCCTGCCCCGGTGCGGACCCGCCCGCACCTCCCTTGGCACAGCCCGTCAGCACTAACGCGCCGGCGGCGAGCACCGCCAGGGCTCGTCGATTCACCGTCATGATGTCCTTCCGGATTTCGGGTCGAGAGCGTCGCGGACGGCGTCGCCCATGAGGTTGAAGGAGATGATGAAGATCACCATGGCGAGTCCCGGCCACAGCAGGTACGGGAAGTCCAGGTGGTAGTACTGCACGCCCTCCTGGAACATGCGCCCCCAGTCGGGCACGTCCGGGCCCAGGCCGACGCCGAGGAAGCCGAGCCCGGCCTCCACCCCGACCAGCGCCGGCAGGATGCCCGTGGCCAGCACGATGATCGGCGACCACAGGTTGGGCATGATCTCGCGGAAGATGATCCGCCTCGGTGAGGCCCCGCTCACCTTCGCGGCCTCCACGAACTCCCGCTCGCGCATCGAGAGCACCTGCGAGCGCAGGATGCGGGCCGATCCCATCCAGCCCAGCGCGATCAGCACGATGCACAGGGTGGTGAAGCGGAGCGAGTTGGGCGTGGCCTCCTCCGGATCCACCAGCATCGCGTCCACCACCGGCACCAGCGCGATGAGGAAGAGCTGCCCCGGGAAGGCGAGCAGCACGTCGATCACCCGGCTGATCCAGTAGTCGGTCCTGCCGCCGACGTAGCCGGCCGTGATGCCCAGGGTGATGCCCATGAGCATCACGCCCAGCGTCGCGATCAGCGCGATCGTCAGCGAGGTCCGGATGCCGAACACGAGTTGCATGAACACGTCACGGCCGAGCCCCGGTTCGATCCCGAGCCAGAATTCCGCGCTCATTCCGCCGGTCGGCGGCGGCGGATATCCGCTCGCGTCGAGCAGTTTGTAGCCGTAGCGTTCCTCGGCGTTCTTGCCGTAGAGCCACGAAATCAGCGGCGCTCCGGCGGCGATCAGGAAATAGCACGCGACCACTAATGAGCAGGCGACGCCGACCTTGTTGCGTTTGAAGCGGCGCCAGGCGATCTGGCCGGGTGAGCGTCCGGCCAGGGGAACGGTAGCCATCGAGCTCCCTGCGGGAAAAGGGGAATGCATCGCACGATGGCATTCGGCGCCGACCGCTGACAATAGCGCCGAATTTTCGTTGTAGAAGGTGGATCGAAATGTTCTGCGCGCGGCGTTGACCCGGGAATGCCGATGAATCAGGATGTGCGGGAGTCGGGTTTTGTGTTTCACGGATTCGTGACACACCCATTACCTGCCCAAGGCAACGTCCGCGTTCTGTGACGCTACGCGGATCGTAGTGTGATCTGGCGCGGGACGGGGTAGACCCTCCTCGTGGACCACGGTCTGTTCGGCCCGGGATCGATCACCTGGCGGGTGATGGGGGAGCCGATCCTGGTCGTCGGCGGCTTCCGCGCCCTGCTCATGCAGGGCCTGCACCCCCTGGCCATGCGCGGCGTCCTGCAGAACTCCTCCTTCATGGACCCACGGGAGGCCTGGTCGCGCTTCGTGCGCACCACCGAGTTCGTCCGCGTCCGCACGTACGGCACGCGGGCCGAGGTCGAGGAGGCCGGCCGCCGGGTGCGCCGGATCCACGCGACGCTCACCTTCACCGACCCCGACACCGGCCGCACCCACCGCCTGGACGAGCCCGAGGCGCTGCGCTGGGTGCACGTCGGCGAGGTCGACTCCTACCTGTCGGTCGCCCGCCGGGCCGGCGTCCGGCTCACCGACGCCGAGGCCGACCGCTTCGTGCTGGAGTGGCAGGCCGCCGCCGAGGTCGTCGGCCTCGATCCCGGCTCGGTGCCGGCCAGCGTGGCCGAGCTCCGGGCCTGCATCGACGCCTACCGGCCCGGCCTGCGCCTGGTCCCCGAGGCCGAGCATCCGCTGCGCCTGGCGCTCAGCGCGCCGCTCCCCCTCCGGTTGACGCCGCTGCGCCCCCTGCTGCCCGCGGTGACCGTGCTCGCCTTCGCCACCCTGCCGCGCTGGGCCCGCCGCCGGTACGGCCTGCCCGCCACCCCGGTCGGCGACCTGTGGGCGAGCGCCACCCTGCGCACGCTGCACGCGGGGCTGCATCTCGTGCCCGCCCAGATGCGCTACAGCCCCGACGCCCGCCGGGCCCGCCGGCTCACCGCCGCTTGACCAAGTTACCGCTTGGTAGCAACAATGGGCAGGGTGGTCACGACCGGCTTTCGCGGCGTGGCACACTGGTAGGAAGAACAGAGCTAGCGTGCTCCGGGGTCGGTGAAAGTCCGAACCGGCGGTGACAGTCCGCGACCCGGCCGATGCCATCGGCCGGTTGACCCGGTGGAATTCCGGGACCGACGGTTAAAGTCCGGATGGGAGGAAGCGCGCGGGTGTCCGGGCTGTCCTAGGCCGGGCGCCTCTGTGGTGCGTACGCGCCTGCCGTAAAACCCCCGGGGCTGCTCCTTGCGAACGAGGAGGTCCACGGGGTGCACCCGCCGGACGCCGCCCACATGGCCAGGGCCGTCGAACTCGCCGCGCTCGGCCGCGGCCGCACCAGCCCCAACCCGGTCGTCGGCTGCGTCGTCCTCGACGCCTCCGGCCAGGTCGCCGGCGAGGGATTCCACGCCAAGGCCGGCGGCCCGCACGCCGAGATCGCCGCCCTCGCCGCCGCCGGACCCCGCGCCCGGGGCGGCACCGCCTACGTCACCCTCGAACCCTGCGCGCACACCGGGCGCACCGGGCCCTGCGCCGGCGCCCTGATCGAGGCGGGGCTGGCCCGGGTCGTCTACGCCGTGCCCGACCCCAACCCCCGGGCGGCCGGCGGCGCGGCACGGCTCCGCTCGCACGGCCTCGCCGTCGAGTCCGGCCTGCTCGCCGAGGCCGCCGAGGCGGTGAACCGGGAGTGGCTCACCTTCGCCCGGCTCGGCCGCCCGCACGTCACCTGGAAGTACGCCGCCACCCTCGACGGCCGCTCCGCCGCCGCCGACGGCACCAGCCAGTGGATCACCTCGCCCGAGGCCCGGGCCGACGTCCACCGGCTGCGCGCCGCCTCCGACGCCGTCGTCGCCGGCATCGGCACCGTCCTCGCCGACGACCCCCGCCTCACCGCCCGCCCCGCCACCCCGCTGGACGGGACGCCGCCGTTGCGGGTGGTCGTCGACTCCAGCGCCAAGACCCCGCCGGCCGCCCGCGTGCTGGACGGCGAGGCCCCGACCCTGCTCGCGGTCGCCCGCGACGCCGACACCGCCGCCCTGCCGGGCGGCACCGACCTCGTCCGGATCCCGCGCGCCGAGGGCGGCCTCGACCTGCCCGCGCTCCTGCGTGAGCTGGCCCGCCGCGAGATCGTCACCGTCTTCCTGGAAGGCGGAGCGACCCTCGCCGGTTCCTTCCTGAGGCAAGGGCTGATCGACCGGGTCGTCGCCTACCTGGCGCCGGCGTTCCTGGGAGCGGGAGCGGCGGCACTGGGGGAGGCGGGCGTGGCGACGATCGCCGAGGCGCACCGCTGGAGCTTCACCGACTGCACCCCCCTCGGCCCCGACCTGCGGATCACCGCGGAGCCGGCGGCCCACCGACCCGCAACCCCGCACCACCCCAAGGAGCGCTGATGTTCACCGGCATAGTCGAGGAGCAGGGCGAACTGGTCGCCCTCGAACCCCTGGGCGACTCCGCCCGCCTGACCGTCCGCGGAAAACTGGTCACCGAGGACGCCGGGCACGGCGACTCGATCGCGGTCAACGGCGTCTGCCTGACCGTGGTCACCATCGAGGGCGAGGAGTTCACGGTCGACGTGATGAGGGAGACCCTGGAGCGCAGCTCCCTGGGCTCGCTCGAGACCGGCTCCAAGGTCAACCTGGAGCGTGCCGTACGGGCCGACCAGCGCCTGGGCGGCCACATCATGCAGGGCCACGTGGACGGGGTGGGCACGATCGTGCACCGCGTCCCCGGCGAGCGGTGGGAGGACGTGCGCATCTCCCTGCCGCCGCAGTTGAACCGCTATGTCGTGGAGAAGGGATCGATCGCCGTCGACGGGGTCAGCCTGACCGTCACCACGGTCGACGAGGACGGCTTCGGCGTCAGCCTCATCCCCACGACGCTCGCCCTGACCACACTGGGCGCCCGGCAGCCCGGCGACCCGGTCAACCTGGAGGTCGACGTGATCGCGAAGTATGTCGAGAAGCTGGTGACCCGATGAACTGGGCGGAGGCGGGCTTCCACCTGTTCGGCGTGAAGGTCCTCTGGACCGACCTCGTCGGCAGCCTGGCGGCGCTGGTGCCGGTGTTCCTGGCCATGCGCAAGTCCATCTGGAACTGGCCCATCCAGTTCGTGGGCGCGATCCTGCTGCTCATCGCCTACGCCAACGCCCACCTGACCGGCAGCGCGCTGAAGAACGCGATGATGGCCATCCTGGCGATCTACGGCTGGTGGAAGTGGCACCAGGGCACCCAGGGCGACCAGGAGCTGGTGATCCGCCAGGCCACGCCGCGCGAGCGGACCGGGCTGATCGCCGCGGTGGTCGGCGGGACGGCGGTCTTCGGCGTCTTCCTCTACCTGACCGGCCTGTCGTGGGGCGCGCACGCCCCGGCGCCGGAGAGCTACTTCCTGGTCGCCGCGGACGCCTACATCTTCGTCGGCGGCGCGGTGGCGACCTACGCGATGAGCAAGGCCCTGGTCGACTTCTGGATCATCTGGCTGCTCGTCGACCTGGTCGGCGTGCCGCTGGCCTTCAAGTCCGGCCTGTACTTCAACGGCTCGGTGTACGCGATCTTCTTCGTGATGGTCCTGTACGGCTTCGCCAACTGGCGCAAGCAGTCGCGCCTGACCCAGGAGGCGGTGGCCAAGTGAGCGCCGACCCGATCCGGCTCGACTCCATCGAGCGCGCCATCGCCGACATCCGCGACGGCCGCCCGGTCATCGTGGTCGACGACGAGAACCGCGAGAACGAGGGCGACATCGTCTTCGCCGCCGCCAAAGCCACCCCGGAGCTGCTGGCCTTCACCATCCGGCACACCAGCGGGGTGATCTGCGTGCCGATGGAGGGCCGCGAGCTCGACCGCCTCGGCCTGCCGCTCATGGTCCACCAGAACCGCGAGCGGCTGCGCACCGCCTACACGATCAGCGTGGACGCCCGCGACGGCGTCACCACCGGCATCTCGGCCGGCGACCGCGCCCGGACCATCCGCGCCCTGGCCGACTCGGCCACCGAGCCGCAGGAGCTGATCCGCCCCGGCCACATCTTCCCGCTGCGCTACCAGCCGGGCGGGGTGCTGGTCCGGCGCGGCCACACCGAGGCCGCGGTGGACCTGGCCAGGCTCGCCGGGCTGAGCCCGGCCGGCGCGATCGCCGAGATCGTCAACGACGACGGCACCATGGCCCGGCTGCCGGAGCTGCGCGTCTTCGCCGACGAGCACGGCCTGGCGCTGGTCTCCATCGAGCAGCTCGTCGACCACCGCCGGCGCACCGAGCAGATGGTCACCCGCGTCGCCCGGACGCGGCTGCCGAACCGGCACGGCACCTGGCAGGCCTACGGCTACGCCAGCGCCCTCGACGGCGGCGAGCACGTCGCCCTGGTGCTCGGCGACCTGGAGGGCGGCGAGAACATCCTGGTCCGCGCGCACTCCGAATGCCTGACCGGCGACGTCTTCGGCTCGCTGCGCTGCGACTGCGGCGTGCAACTGGAACACGCCATGGCGGCCATCGCCGCCGAGGGCCAGGGCGTGGTCGTCTACCTGCGCGGCCACGAGGGCCGGGGCATCGGCCTGCTGGCCAAGCTCCGGGCCTACAGCCTCCAGGACACCGGCAGCGACACCGTCGACGCCAACCTGGAGCTCGGCCTGCCGGTCGACGCCCGCGAGTTCTCCAACGCCGCCCAGATCCTGGCCGACCTGGGCGTCAAGTCGATCCGGCTGCTCACCAACAACCCGGCCAAGCTGCGCGGCATGGACGGCTACGGCATCAAGGTGCTGGGCCGCGAGCCGATGCCGGTGGCCGTCAACCCGTACAACGAGAAGTACCTGGCCGCCAAGCGCGAACGATTGGGGCACCACACATGAGCGGAGCAGGACGGCCGGCCGCCGCGGCGGTCGAGGCCGAGGGGCTGAGCGTCGGCATCGTGGCCGCCTCCTGGCACGCCGAGATCACCGACCAGCTCGTCGCGCGTGCCGTACAGGCGTGTGCCGACAGCGGCGCCACCGCCACGGTGGTGCGGGTGCCGGGGTCGCTGGAGATCCCGGTGGTCGCGCAGGCGCTGGCCCGCACGCACGACGCCGTGGTCGCGCTGGGCGCGGTGATCCGGGGGGAGACGGCCCACTTCGACTACGTCTGCGACTCGGTCACCTCGGGGCTGACCCGCGTCTCGCTCGACGAGCGCAAGCCGGTCGGCAACGGCGTGCTCACCTGCGAGAGCATGGAGCAGGCGGTGGCCCGTTCCGGCGTGCCGGGCAGCAGCGAGGACAAGGGGTACGAGTCGGCCGTCGCCGCGCTGGAGACCGCCCTGGTCCTGCGGGGTCTGGGGGCGGTGGCCGCCACCGGCCCCGGCCCGCGCACCCTGTAGGTTTGCCTGCGTGAGAGCTCCCGAGCTGCCGGTCACCTGGCGCCCGCGCCGCACCCGGCTGGTCGCGTACGGCTTCGCCGTCGTGATCATGGCGGGCGCGGTGGTGCTGGCCCTGCTGATGGGCGAACCCTGGACCTGGGGCGACCGGATCGCGCTGATCGTCTTCGCCGCCCTGGTCTGCGGTCTGCTGCACCTGCTCGCCCGGGTCCGGATCGTCGCCGACCGGCAGGGCCTCACCCTGGTCAACGCGGTCCGCACCCACCGCCGCTCCTGGGCCGAGGTGGTCGACGTCGGCATGGCCGAGGGCGACCCCTGGCCCAAGATCGACTTCTCCGACGGCACGACCGTCGGCGCGATGGGCATCCAGGGCTCGGAGAAGGCCGCGGCCCACCGCGCGCTGGCCGAGCTGGAGGCGCTCATCCACCAGCACGCCGAGGCCCCTGGCGGCCCGGACGACATCCCTCCGCACGACACCAAGGAAGACCCCGCATGAGCAACTCCCTCGACCTGTCCGCCTGGCCCCTGGTCCAGGCCGCCCAGGCCGGGCGCATGACGCTGGACGACGCGGCCGAGCTGGAGACGGGCATGCGCGCCCTGCTCGCCCGCGCCCAGGCCGAGAACCGCCGCTTCGCCCTCGTCGTCGACCAGCGCGAGCGCCGTGCCCCGGAGAAGGGCGCCCTGGAGGGCGTGCACGCCTTCTGGGACGCGCACGCCGAGGAGATCGCCACCTGGTGCCTGGCCTACGCCAGCGTCGTGGCCACCCCCGACCTGGCCGCCCTCGTCGTCAACCCGGGCCCCGGCGGCCTGGTGGTCTTCGGCACCACCGACCACGAGGAAGCCGTCTCCTGGGCCAAGGAGCGCCTGGCCGCCTGACCCCGCCCCTGCGAGCCCGCCGGGCGTGGAACCTGGCGCTCCGGGCTCGCACAGCGGACAATCAGGGCGATGGACATCGAGTCGCCGAAGCAGCTCGCCGAACACCTCGACCGGCACGCCTACCTGGCCGACGCGGGACTGGCCACCGCGGCCTTCCTCGCCCTGCGCATGGGCCGCCCGCTCTTCCTGGAGGGCGAGGCCGGGGTCGGCAAGACCGAGCTGGCCAAGGCGATGGCCGCCCTGCTGGAAGCCCCCCTGATCAGGCTGCAGTGCTACGAGGGCATCGACGCCGCCCAGGCCCTCTACGACTGGGACTTCGCCCGCCAGCTCCTCCACCTCAAGGCCGCCGAAGCGGCGGGCCGGCACGACGTGGGGGCGCTGGAGGCGGAGGTGTACGACCGGCGCTTCCTGATCGCCCGGCCGCTGCTGAAGGCGATCGAGACCCAGCCGAGTGTGCTGCTGGTCGACGAGGTGGACCGCGCCGACGACGAGTTCGAGGCGTTCCTGCTGGAGGTGCTGTCCGACTTCACCATCTCCATCCCCGAGCTCGGCACGATCCGCGCCGCGGCGCCGCCGGTGGTGGTGGTGACCTCCAACCGCACCCGCGAGGTGCACGACGCGCTCAAGCGCCGCTGCCTCTACCACTGGCTGGAGCATCCCGGCTTCGACCGGGAGGTGGCGATCCTGCTGCGCCGGGTGCCCGGCTGCGCCGAGCGGCTGGCCGAGCAGGTGGCGCGGGCGGCGGGACGGATGCGCGCGGCCGACCTGGTGAAACCGCCGGGGATCGCCGAGACGATCGACTGGGCCGAGGCGCTGCTCACCCTCGGGGCGCGCGACCTCGACCCGGATCTGGCCGCGGCGACGCTGGGCGCGGCGCTGAAGTATCGCGAGGACGTGCGCGCGGTGCTCGACTCGGGGCTGCTGGCCGGATGAGCCTCGCCGCGACGCTCGTCGGCTTCGCCCGCACGCTGCGGGCGGCGGGGGTCGCGGCCGACCACGAACGCACCCAGAACCTGCTGCGGGCCATGGCCTGCCTGGACGCGACCGACCCCGAGCAGGTCTACTGGGCCGGCCGCCTCACCCTGTGCGCCACCCGCGACGACCTGCCGCGCTACGACCGCTGCTTCGCCGCCTACTTCGCCGGGCGGCGGGCGAGCCGTACCGCGGCCAAGGTCACCCGCGCGAGCGTGACCGCGGCCGAGACCGGCGACGGCGAGGGGGAGGGGCGGGCGCTGCAGGTCAGCGCCAGCCGCCTGGAGGTGCTGCGGCAGCGCGACGTGACCCGGCTCAGCGCGCGGGAGCGCGCCGAGGTGCACCGGATGCTCTCGCTGCTGGCCGCCGGACGCGCCCAGCGCCGCTCCAGGAGATTCCGTACGGCTCGCAGAGGCGCCCTGGACCGGCAGCGCACCATCCGGGCGGCGCTCAAGCGCGGAGAGGTGGCCAGGCTGCTGCACCGCCGGCACGCCACCCGCCCCCGGCCGGCCGTGCTCCTGGTGGACGTGAGCGGCTCGATGAGCGGCTACGCCGAGACGCTGCTGCGCTTCGCCCACGCGATGGTGCGCCGCGAACCCAGGGCGACGCGGGTGTTCTCGGTCGGCACGCGGCTGACCGAGCTCACCGCCGGGCTCCGGCACCGCGATCCCGGCACCGCGCTGGCCGAGGTCTCCAGGACCATCCCCGACTGGAGCGGCGGCACCCGGCTGGGCGAGGAACTGCGCCACTTCCTGCGCCGGCACAGCGCCCGTGGCGCGATCGTGGTGATCGCCTCGGACGGCTGGGAGCGCGGCGACCCAGCCCTGCTGGGCGAGCAGGCGGCCCGGCTGGCCCGGCAGGCGCACCGGGTGATCTGGGTCAACCCGCACAAGGGGCACGAGGGGTTCCAGCCGCTCACCGGGGGGATGCGCGCGGCTCTGCCGTACGTGGACGATCTGGTCGCCGGGCACAGCCTGGCGGCCTACGAGGAGCTCGCCGGGAGGTTGGCGCATGCGTGACGTGCTGCCCGAGATCATGCGGTGGTGGCGCTCGGGGCTCAGGTTCGGCCTGGCCACGGTCGTGAGCACCTTCAGCAGCGCCCCCAGGCCGCCGGGCGCGGCCATGGCGGTGCGCGGGGACGAGGTGGTGGGCAGCGTCTCGGGCGGCTGCGTCGAGGGGGCGGTGTTCGAGCTGGCCACGGAGGTGGACACGCCGCTGCTGCAACGCTTCGGGGTGAGCGACGACGACGCCTTCGCGGTGGGGCTGACCTGCGGCGGGATTATCGACATCCTCATCGAACCCATCTCGATCGAGACTTATCCGGAAATGGGGGAGATCTACGCCTCGGTGCAGCGCCACGAACCGGTCGCCGTGGCGACGATCCTCGACGGCCCCGGCCGGCGCGGCGCCCGCCGGGTGATCTGGCCCGACCGCGTCTCCGGCTCGCTCGGCGTGGACCGCCTGGACGCCGCGGTGGACGACGACGCGCGCGGCATGCTCGCCCAGGGCGCGACCGGCGTGCGGCACTACGGCGGGCACGGCGAGCGCCGCCTGGACGAGCTCTCGGTCTTCGTGCAGTCCTTCGCGCCGCCGCCGCGCATGCTGGTCTTCGGGGCCATCGACTTCGCCGCCGCGGTGGCGCGGATCGGCAAGTTCCTCGGCTACCACGTCACCGTCTGCGACGCCCGGCCGGTCTTCGCCACCGCCAAACGCTTCCCCGACGCCGACCAGGTCGTGGTGAAGTGGCCGCACGACTACCTGGCCGCCACGCCCGTGGACGAGCGCACGGTGATCTGCGTGCTCACCCACGACCCCAAGTTCGACGTGCCGCTGCTCCAGGTCGCGCTGAAGACCCCGGCCGCCTACGTCGGCGCGATGGGCTCCCGGCGCACGCACGAGGACCGGCTGGCCCGGCTGCGCGAGGCGGGGATGCCGGAGGCGGAACTGGCCAGGCTGCGCTCCCCGATCGGCCTCGACCTGGGGGCGCGTACGCCGGAGGAGACCGCGGTGTCGATCGCGGCCGAGCTGATCCAGCTCCGGTGGGGCGGCAGCGGGCGGCCCCTGGCCCAGACCGAGGGCCGCATCCACGGCGAGACGTGACCGCGGATCCGGACGGAGAGGGGCCGGCAGGTTTCCCGCCGGAGAGGGGAGGAGAACACGAAGGGCATGAGAAACGACGGCGTGGCCGGCCTGCTGCTGGCCGCGGGGGCGGGGACCCGCCTGGGCGCCCCCAAGGCGACCCTGGAGCTCGACGGCGAGCGCCTGGTGGACCGCGGGGTGCGGATGCTGGAGGAGGGCGGCTGCCACCCGGTGGTGGTCGTGCTGGGCGCGGCGACCCTCCAGGTGCGTGGCGCGATCACCGTGCGCAACCCCGACTGGCGCAGCGGGATGGGCTCCTCCCTGCGGGTCGGCCTGGCGGCCCTTCCGCCGCAGGCCCAAGCGGTGGTCATCGCCCTGGTGGACCAGCCGTTCGTCGAGGCCGAGGCGGTCCGGCTGCTGATCGCCAGCGGCGCGTCCGTGGCCGTCGCCTCGTACGGCGGGCAGCCCCGCAACCCCGTGCTGATCGCCCGCGAGCACTTCGAGGCGGTCGCCGAGCAGGCCGTGGGCGACGTCGGAGCGCGGCCGTTCCTGCGCGCCTACCCCGAGCTGGTCACCGAGGTGCCGGTGCCGGGCGATCCCGCCGACATCGACACGCCCGACGACCTGCGCCGCCTGCAGCCTCACTAAGCATGTTCAGATGCGCAGCCCGGCGATCGCGGCGCGGTGGTCGCTGCCCATCGCCGGGGCCACGCCGGCGCTGACCGCGGTCATGCCACGGTAGAGGATGTGGTCGGGCCGGGTCACCGGGAAGCTCGACGGCCAGGTGAAACCGAACCCGTCGCCGGCCTCGGTCTGCGCGTTGAGCAGCGGCGGCGTCAGCCCCGACAGCCCGCGGTCGGTGGTGGCGGTGTTGAGGTCGCCGAGGACCAGGATGCGCTTGCTGGTGTCGGCGTCGATCAGCTTGCGCAGGGTCGCGAGGGAACGGTCGCGCTGCTCGGTGTGCCCGGGGCGGGCCGAGCCCAGGTGCACCACGTAGACGGTCACCTCGCCCTTGGGCGTGCGCAGCACCGCCCGCAGGCCGCGCTTCCAGCCGAGGCCGGGGTCGATGCCCTTCCAGCTCACGATCGGGAAGCGGCTCCACAGCCCGACGGTGGAGCTGGTCGCGGGTTCGCGGTCGAACATCGCGTTGAGCTGCTTGGCCGCCGGCCCGCCCGGGGTGAGCTCCTGGGCGGCCAGCACGTCGAGGTTCGCGGCGACGGTCTTGACCGCCAGGCCGGAGGAGTTGTTGACCACGCCCACGTTGACCGTGCCGACGCGCAGGTCGGCCTGCCCGCCGGGGGAGGAGGCCAGCGCGGTCGGGCCGAACATCGCCGCCCACACCACGCCCGGCACCAGCGCGGCGACGATCGCCGGGACCGACCGGGAGATCAGCGCCACCACCAGCAGGATCGGCACCAGCCAGCCGAACCAGGGCAGCACGCTCTCCAGGATGGTGGTGGCCCCGCCCAGCGGGGGCAGCAGGCCGTGTCCTGCCAGGACCGCGGCCAGCAGGACGGAGACGATGACCACAGCCCGGCTCAGCATCCTGCCAGGCTATTATGCGAAGCGGCAGAACAAGGTTCGGTTTCAAGGGGCGGCGCATGCGAATCGGGATGGCACTGAACTATTCGGGCGGTTTCAAGGAGACCGTCGCGGAACTGGCCGACTACGAGAAGGCCGGGCTGGAGATCGTCTTCGTGGCCGAGGCCTACAGCTTCGACGCGGTCAGCCAGCTCGGGTACATCGCCGCGCGCACCGAGCGGCTCCAGATCGCCTCCGGCATCCTGCCGATCTACTCCCGCACGCCCACGCTGCTGGCGATGACCGCGGCCGGGCTCGACTACGTCTCCGACGGGCGCTTCACGCTCGGCCTGGGGGCCTCGGGGCCGCAGGTGATCGAGGGCTTCCACGGCGTGCCGTACACCGCTCCGCTGGGCCGTACCCGCGAGGTCATCGAGATCTGCCGCAAGGTCTGGGCCCGGGAGAAGGTCACCTACGAGGGCCGCCACTACACGCTGCCGCTGCCGGTGGAGCGCGGGACCGGGCTGGGCAAGCCGCTCAAGCTGATCAACCACCCCGTCCGCGAGAACATCCCGGTCCTGATCGCCGCGATCGGCCCGAAGAACGTCGAGCTGGCCGCCGAGATCGCGAACTCCTGGCAGCCGATCTTCTACCTGCCGGAGAAGGCCGCCGACGTCTGGGGCGGCTCCCTGGCCGCCGGCAAGGCCAAGCGCGATCCGGCCCTGGGCGAGCTCGACACCGTCGGCCAGGCGTTCCTGGCCATCGGCAGCCCCGACGAGGTGCGCCCCTACGTCGAGCTCGGCCGTCCGACGGCCGCGCTCTACATCGGCGGCATGGGCGCGAAGGGCAAGAACTTCTACAACGACCTGGCCCGCCGCTACGGCTTCGAGAAGGAGGCCGAGCAGATCCAGGAGCTCTACCTGGCGGGCAAGAAGCAGGAGGCCGCCGCGCTGGTGCCGCAGGAGCTGATCGAGGGCATGTCGCTGATCGGCGACGAGGCCTTCGTGCGCGACCGCATCCAGGCCATGCGCGAGTCCGGGATCACCACCCTCAACGTCACGCCGCTGGGCCGGACGCACGAGGAGCGGCTCCGCCTGATCGAGCAGGTCCGCGAACTGTCGTCCTGATGATCGTTTATCCCGGTGTGGTGTGAATCACACCGGGATGTCGGAATATGCGTGCAGTGCCCGGATGTTGGCAACGCTCGTGAGGTATTTCGTGAAGGTCGTGTGGCTCGTGGAGCGGCTGCACATCGACCTGTGCCGCGCCACCGGCGCCACTCTCTGTCGCTGAATCCCCTTCTCGCGGACCCCCTTTCACCTCACGCATGGCCGACGGTTTCGGCATGCCGTACTTCCGGAGCACACCTCCCGTGAAGAGATTCAGCTTCTCTCTGCAACTTCTGCTCGGCCTGGCCGCCGGCGTCGTCCTCGGCCTCGTCGCCCGCACCTGGGACCTGACCTGGCTGGCGACCACGCTGACCGAGGTCGGCAAGATCTTCGTCCAGTTCCTCAAGCTCGCCGTGCCGCCCCTGGTCTTCACCGCGATCGTGGTGAGCATCGCCAACCTGCGCAACGTCGGCGGCGCCGCCCGGCTGGCCGGCAAGACCCTCTTCTGGTTCCTGATCACCGCGCTGGCCGCCGTGGTCGTCGGCATCGCGCTCGGCCTGATCCTCAACCCCGGCCAGGGCGTCACCCTCGACCTGACCAAGGCCGAGGCGGTCGACCTCGAAGGCCGCGGCACCTGGTTCGACTTCCTCGTCGGCATCATCCCGACCAACATCTTCACCGCCTTCTCCGAGCCCAACGTCCTCCAGATCGTCTTCCTGGGAGTCGTCTTCGGAGCGGCGGCGATCGCGGTCGGCGAGAAGGCCGAGCCCTTCCTCAACCTCACCCGCTCCGTCCTCGAACTGGTGCAGAAGGCCCTGTGGTGGGTCATCCGGCTGGCGCCCATCGGCACCGCCGCGCTGATCGGCAAGTCCATCGCCAACTACGGCTGGGACCTGCTCGCCCCCTTCGCCAAGCTGACCGCCGGCGTCTACATCGGCTGCGCCATCGTGCTGGTCGTGATCTACCCGGCGCTGCTCGCGCTGGTCGGCAAGGTCAACCCGCTCACCTTCTACCGCAACGCCTGGCCCGCCTTCGAGCTGGCCTTCGTCTCCCGCTCGTCGGTCGGCACCCTGCCGCTGACCCAGCGGGTGGCCGTCGAGCGCCTCGGCGTCGACCGTGACTACGCCTCCTTCTCGGTGCCCTTCGGCGCCACCACCAAGATGGACGGCTGCGCCTCGATCTACCCCGCGCTCGCCGCGATCTTCATCGCGCAGATCTACAACGTGCCGCTCGGCGTGGGCGACTACCTGCTCATCGCGCTCGTCTCCGTCATCGGCTCGGCGGCCACCGCCGGACTGACCGGCGCGATCGTGATGCTCAGCCTCACGCTGACCACCCTGGGCCTGCCCCTGGAGGGCGTCGGCCTGCTCCTCGCGATCGACCCCATCCTGGACATGATCCGCACCGCGACCAACGTCACGGGGCAGCTCGTCGTGCCGGTGCTGGTCGGCCGCTCGGAGAACAAGCTGGACGAGGCCGTCTTCAACGCCCCGCCCCAGCCCCTCGACTCGGCCCCGGCCGAGCGCCCGGCCGACCAGCGCCCGCTGGAACCGGCCACCGTCTGACGCGCGCACTGAAAGGGTGGGAAGCCGGCCGGCTTCCCACCCTTTCGTCGTTTCGGGCAGGACCACTTCGGTCCTCTGCCGGGTGCCCAGGCGCCTTCTCCCCCGAAGGCTACGAGCGGCCTAGTCGCTGATCTTCTTGGCCCACAACGTCACCCACTCCGCCGTGGACGAGCGCCGGCCGGCAGCCGGTGCCTGCCGGGTCACCACCCAGTTCCGGTCCCACATCTGGAACCGGCTCTTCCCCGTCGCGTCCCGATCCCGGATCAGGAAGAACCCCTTCTCCTGAAGGAAGTCCTGCGCCTCCTGCAAGTTCATCCCCACCACGTTCGGCATCACCACCTGCGGGGCCTCCGCGGCCGCGCTCGGCTTCGGCGTGGGGGTTTTCCTCGGCCGCGCGGTCTTCGTGACCGTGACCACCACCTCGGGCTCCTCCGTAGCGGGGGCGGAGGGGGGCGGCGCGGACGACTGCCCAGCCACACTGGTGCGGTCCCGGCTGTCGCCGCCGGCGGCCACCACGATCGCCACGCACCCGCCCAGCAGCAGAAGGGGCAGCCCGATCACCAACCCGAGGATGAGCGGCAGGTTGCTGCGCCGCCGCGGCGGCCCGTACCCGGGGTGAGGGTGCTGCCCGTACGGCTGCTGCGGGTACCCCATGGTCGTCTCCTCGTCACCGGTGGGACTCGTGAGACGTGTGCGATCTTGTGACGGTTTACCAACCAGCCGTGTCCGCATCCGGACACCCGCAGACGGCACCGCACAGGTTGACCGACCGGCTTCGCCGGCAGGCGATGCGTCGCCGATGCCGCCGCGGGGGCCTGCGGGCATGGTCACTCCGAGGTCAGGCCGTTGTCTCGGCCTGTAACCCCGGCGCTTCCCGCGGCGCCGATGCTTGTGAAGAAGCAGGCGAGTACGGCGGAGCCTTTATGGTTTCTGGTGTGACTGATGGTGAAATGCCGGACCAGCTCCTCGGCGGGCGTTACCGGCTCGACGAGCGGATCGCCCACGGACCGCTGGGCGAGGTGTGGCGGGCCTACGACCAGCAGGCCGACTGGCCGGTCGCGGTCCGGACCGTCGAGCCGGGCGTGGACGCCGTCACCCGGGGGCGCGTCACCCGGCGGGCCCGCACGCTGGCCGCGGTGCTGCACCCGAACGTGGTGACCGTCCTGGACGTGGGCGAGCGGTACGTGGTGATGGAGCACCTGTCCGGCGAGAGCCTGGCCGAGGTGGGGGCGCCGTTGCCGGCCGAGCAGGCCAGGGCGATCCTGCTGCAGCTCGTCGCGGGGCTCGACGCGGCGCACCGGGGTGGGGTCGTGCACGGGGACCTCAAGCCTGCCGACGTGCGCAAGGCGGGGAGCGGGGTTTTCAAGATCACCGGGTTCGGGCTGGCGGGGGATGGGCTGCCGCTGCCGGACGAGCTTGCCGCGCCTGAGAGCCCCTACCAGGCTCCGGAGCAGCGGGGTGGGGACACCGGGCGGGCTGCGGACCTGTATGCCCTGGGCGCCATCGCGTTCGAGCTTCTCACCGGTCAGCCTCCGGCCGGGCGAAGCGCCGGTTCCTCCGCCGGGGTTCCTTCCACCGGGGATCGGGCGGTTCCGGCGGGTTCCGGGGATCTGGCCGGAGTGCCGGTGGAGTTGCGGAGGCTGGTGCTGGCACTGCTGGCTGCCGATCCCACGGCTCGGCCCAGTCTCGCGGCGGTGCGGCAGGCGCTGGCGCCTCATCAGGACACGGCGGTGCTGCCTCAGCTCGGCACCGGCGTGCACAGCGGGGCGGGGGGTACTACGCCGCTTTCGCAGACGGCGATCTTCGACTCCGAGCCCGCGGACCCGGTGGATCGGCCGGATCGGCGGATGCTGGTCCAGCTCGGCATCGCTCTGGCCCTCATCGTCGTGGCCACCGCGGTCTTCGCGCTGTGGCCACGTGGTGGGGATGGTCAGGAGGCTCTGCCCGAGCCGACGCCCACGGCCGAGGTGACCCCGACCGAGACGGCCGAGCCGACGCCGACCCCCACGCCGACGCCAACGCCTTCGTCCACGCCGGCCACCACGCCGGACAGTCCGGTGCAGCAGATTCCCGCTCAGCTTCAGGACGGTCCGCCCGGTGGCTGGGGCGAGTTCGTGGGGCGGTTGCACGAGGCGGTCGGGATCCACGAGGGGCGGGGTGAGATCGATCCGCGGGTGGCGGACAAGGCGCACCGGGGGTTCGACAAGGCCATGGAACGGCTGCGTGAGGGGCGGACGGACAAGGGGGTGGCGGAGTTGCAGAAGACCGCTGCCGAGCTGGCCAAGGCTCGTGACCGCGGTGAGGTGCCGCCGACCGGTCCGCTGGCCGACCTCCTGGACCGCTTCGGTCTTTGGTAACCGGCTCCTCGGACGGGCCTGCCCCAAGCGGCGAAAGGCGAAGGCCCCCCTCAAAGGCGAAGGCCCCCCTCAAAGGCGAAGGCCCCCCTCAAAGGGGAAGGCCCCCTCGGTGGATCCGAGGGGGCCGTGCCGTACACCGGGGAACCCCGGGGTCAGTCCTTGGACATCAGGGTGAGCGCGTAGAAGGCGATCGCCGCGAAGTCGTCGGCAGGCTCGGAGGCCTGCCAGGACCGCACGTCGTCAACGAACCGGCTCCCGTGCCCGGTGAACTCCGCGTACCGGTCCACGTCGTCGGCCGGGCACTTGGGCATCTCCTCGAAGTGCCCGCCGAGCCCGCCCTCGAAGAGCGAGGCGCTGTTGGGCCCGTTCACGACCGCGCCGACCGCGGGCCGGCCGGTGATGTTGGACATCTGGTAGTGCGGGCACTTGATCGAGTTCTCGCCCACCTCGGCCACGAACGACACGCCCCACGGGTTGCCGCCCAGCGCCCAGTTGCGCTGTGCCGTACCGAAGGCGTCGTAGCTGCGGTCGCCGGTCACCTGGCGGTAGAGGCGCGAGGTGGCGGCCAGGCCGAAGGTGCGCGGCACGGAGTCGAACTCGTCGTAGCGCGCCCCGGCGCGGAAGGGGTCGGCGGCGGCGCGGGCGGCGCCGATGTCGAGCTGGGCCTTGAGCCCGGCCAGCAGGGCCTTCTCGTCCACCGCCAGCCCGGTGGCCCCGGACTTGCGCAGCGCCTTGACCAGGTCCGCGTGCGCCAGCGCGCTGACGTCGTACAGGTTGAGCGTGTCACCGGAGTCCTGGGCCATGTACTCGCCCGCCCAGCGAGCCGCCTGCGCGATCCAGCCGGAGGCGCGCGAGTCGCCCAGGCGCAGCGCGGCCAGCGCCAGTTCGGCGCCGCCCAGCTCCATGTCGTCGCGCCAGACGCTCTCGGGGTAGAAGGCGTGCGGGAGGGAGGTCACGAGCTGGCCGACGTTCTCGGTCTTGGCCATGGCGTAGATCGAGGCGGCCTGGTCGAGGTACTGCTGGGCGCGCCAGCGCGAGGGCTCCACCTGGGCGGCCAGCGCGAAGGCGGCGGCGGTGCGGCCGGCCAGGTTGGGGCTGATCGGCTCGCCGGGGGCGGCGGCGCGGAAGACCGGCCGGTTGCGGATGTACTGGTGGCCTTCGGCCTGGTCGCCGTCGTCGGCCTCGGGCAGGCGCCAGATGTCGTGGTCGCCGACGAAGGTGCCCTCGGCGTTGCCCGCGCCGATGCCGACCTGGATGTAGAGCGTCTTGGTCTTCTCGTCCCACATCTTGTCGAGGTACTTCAGCCCGTGGGCGGCCTCGCGGCGCAGGCGCGGGTCGGGGGAGCCGTCGCGCTTGGCCGCCCAGAGCAGGGTGTCCACGTAGGCCAGGATGTGGGTGAACTTGAGGTAGTCGCCGGCGTCGAACCAGCCGCCCTCCACGTCCACCGGGCCGCCGACCTTGGTCAGGTCGCCCTTGATCTGGTCGGTGTCCGGGCCGGTGAAGGTGGGCCAGTCGTAGACGGAGGCGGCCCGGTCGTTGAGGTGGCTGGCCCGGCGCAGCGCCTCGGAGCCGTCGCGCTGGCCGCCGAAGAAGGTCACCACCTTGGCCGCGGGCAGGGCCAGCAGGGCGGCGGGCGCCACCTTGAACTCGGCCGAGGTGAGCGTGCCCACCTTGATCCGGTAGCTGCCCGGCCGGTTGAGCTTGGACAGGTCGAGGTCGTAGACGTGCGGGTACTTGGCGTTCCATTCGCCCAGGTCGCGGCCGGCCGTACCGCCGAGGACCTCGCGGCCGCGGTGGTCGACGACGGAGAAGCGCGCGCCCGGCGCGCCCGAGGCGGACATCAGGTAGGCGTGCTTGGCCTCGGCGGGCGCGAAGCCCACCTGGTCGACGCGGATGAATCCGGTGGTGCTGGGCTGGGCCATGGCGGGTGCTCCCATGGTCAGTACGGCTAGCGCGACGGCGGCAGCGGCGACCCTCATGCTGGCTCCAAGCGGTCGGCGGGGACAAGGGGTGTGTCATCAAGTTAGGAAAGTTTCCTAACGTTGCTCGGACGCTAGCCGTGGCACCGGGGGCAGGTCAATACGCGTAGATTGGCCAAATGACCGAGATTGCGGATTACGCGCGACGGCGCGCCGAGCTCGCCCGCATCCTGCCCGGCGTGCCCGCCCTGCTCGTCACCAGCCCGGTGAACGTGCGCTACCTCACCGGCCTGGACAGCTCCAACGCCGCGGTCCTGGTCTGGGCGGACGGCGCGGCCACGCTGGCCACCGACTCACGCTACATCGAGCTGACCCGCGGCCTGGACCTCGAGGTCGTCGAGGACCGCGACGTGGTCGGCCGCCTGGCCGCGCAGGGCGTCGGCATCGAGGCCGCCCACATGACGGTGGCCACCTTCAGCCGGCTGAACGGCGTCGTCCCGACCGACCCGCTGGTGGAGAAGCTGCGCCAGGTCAAGGACGAGCACGAGCTCGCGCTGCTGCGCACCGCCTGCGAGATCACCGACCAGGCCTTCGCCGACGTGCTGCCCGCCGTACGGCCCGGCCTGACCGAGCGCGAGCTGGCCCGGCTGCTGGAGACCAGGATGGCCGAGCTCGGCGCGGACAAGCCCGCCTTCGACACCATCGTCGCGTCCGGCGAGAACGGCGCGGTCCCCCACCACTCGCCGACCGACCGGCCGATCCGCGCGGGCGACCTGGTCACCGTCGACTTCGGCGCCCGCTACCGCGGCTACCACGCCGACATGACCCGCACCTTCGCCCTCGGGCACACCGCCGCCTGGCAGGACGACCTGTACGCGCTGGTGCACGCCGCGCAGAGCGCCGGTCTGGCCGCCGTCGCGCCCGGCGCGGTCGCCGGCGATCTCGACGCAGCCGCCCGCTCCCTGATCGAGGCGGCCGGCTTCGGCGAGCACTTCCGGCACGGCCTCGGACACGGCGTCGGCCTGGAGATCCACGAGGACCCGTTCCTGGGCCCCTCCCGGACCGGTAAACTAGAGGATCGAGTTCCGGTCACCGTCGAACCCGGGGTCTACCTCCCCGGCCGCGGCGGCATCCGCATCGAGGACACGCTCGTCACTCGGGACGCGGGCCCGGAGCTCTTCACCAAGACGACCAAGGAGCTGCTCGTCCTCTAGGGGAGCGGCCGCACCCGGGAGATGTACGAGTGGCGACGACCAACGACCTGAAGAACGGCATGGTGCTGAAGCTCGACGGCGGTGAGCTCTGGGCCGTTGTCGAATTCCAGCACGTCAAGCCGGGCAAGGGCGGCGCCTTCGTGCGCACCAAGCTGAAGAACGTGCTGTCCGGCAAGGTGGTCGACAAGACCTTCAACGCCGGCGTGAAGGTCGACGTGGCCAACGTCGACAAGCGCGAGATGCAGTTCTCCTACAAGGACGGCGACGACTTCGTCTTCATGGACACCGAGACCTACGACATGGTCAACGTCTCCGCCAAGACGGTCGGCGACGCCGCCAACTACATGCTGGAGAACACCAACGCGACCGTCGCCTTCAACGAGGGCGCCGCGCTCTACGTCGACCTGCCCGCCGCGGTCGAGCTCATCATCGCCAACACCGAGCCCGGCCTGCAGGGCGACCGCTCCACCGGCGGCACCAAGCCGGCCACCCTGGAGACCGGCGCCGAGATCAAGGTGCCGCTGTTCATCACCACCGGCGAGAAGGTCAAGGTCGACACCCGCAGCGGCGAGTACCTCGGCCGCGCCTGATGTCCGCACGCGGTAAAGCGCGCCGGCGTGCGCTCGACATCCTGTTCGAGGCCGAGCTCCGCGACAGCGACCCGCTGGCGATCCTCGCCGAGCGGGTCGAGCGCGCGGAGCCCCCGGTCAACGAGTACACCTCCGCCATCGTCGAGGGCGTCGTCCGGCACCGGGGGCGCATCGACGAGCTGATCACCACCTACGCCGAGGGGTGGACGCTGGAGCGCATGCCCGCCGTCGACCGCAACCTCCTGCGCGGCGGCACCTACGAGCTGCTCTGGATGCCCGACGTGCCCGAGGGCGTGGTCATCAGCGAGTGGGTGCACCTGGCCAGCGAACTGTCCACCGACGACTCGCCGCAGTTCATCAACGGGCTGCTGGCCCGGTTCAAGTCGCTCAAGCCGACCCTGGCGCTCTAGCGCCGGGCTCGGCCGGTCGTCGTCGCCTCCGGATCTGGTTCCCCTCCGGCGCCAGATCCGGCATGGCCCGCGCCGGCTGTGCGACGATCGGGGCGTGACGACCGAGGACGACGTCCGCCGCCTGGCCCTCGCCCTGCCCGAGACGGCCGAGAAGCCGATGTACGGCATGCCCGCCTTCTACGTGCGCGGCAAGTGGTTCGCCCGGATCCGCGAGGAGGGCGACGTCCTGGCCGTGCCGGTGGCGGCCGAGGAGGACAAGGCCGAGCTGGTCGCCGCGGAGCCGGCCAAGTTCTTCACCACCGCGCACTACGACGGGCACGCGGTCGTGCTGGTGCGGCTGCCCGAGGTGGGGGCCGCCGAGCTGGGGGAACTGCTCGCCGACGCGTGGCGGCTGCGCGCGCCCAAACGCCTGGCCGCCGGCTCCTGAGCCACACCCCACCCTCCGTTCCCCGCCACAGCCTGCTCCGCGGCCCTGGATGGCCCCTTACGGCCCTCTTCGTCCCCCCGGCGGCGATGTGCCGCCATACGCCCCGCCGTACCTGTATGACCCCTTCAGGCCTCGCGCAAGGCCGGGCCCGGGCTCGGCGGTGGCCCCACCGGGCGCCCTGCCGCTGGCATAGGCTGACTCCGAACCTGGAAACACACGAGGAGGCGGGCTTGCAAGGCGTCACGAGAGCTCCGGCGGTGCGCACGGCAGTGGTCTGGGACGCGCTGCGTGCGGTGCTGAGCGCCGCGGGCCGAGAGCGGCTCGACATCGTCGACGCCGGCGGCGGCACGGGCGGGTTCGCGGTGCCGCTGGCCGAACTGGGCCACGCGGTCACCGTGGTCGACCCCAGCCCCGACTCGCTGTTCGCGCTGGAGCGCCGGGCGGCCGAGGCCGGGGTCGCCGTGCGCGGCCTGCAGGGCGACGCGGCCGACCTGGCCGACATCCTGCCGCGCGACAGTGCCGACCTGGTGCTGTGCCACAGCGTGCTGGAGTACGTGGAGGACCCGCGCAGCGCGCTGGTGGCCGTCCACGGCCTGCTGCGCCCGGGCGGCACGGTCAGCGTGCTGGCCGCCAACCCGGTCGCCGCGGCGATCCACCGGGCGGTCGCCGGCCACTTCGACGAGGCCCGCGAGGCGCTGGCCACCGGCCGGTGGGGCGCGAAGGACCCGACGCCGCGCCGCTTCGACGCCGCCGCCCTCACCGCGCTCCTGGCCGAGGCCGGGTTCGGCGCGACGCAGGTGCACGGGGTGCGGGTCTTCGCCGACCTGGTGCCCAGCCGCCTGGTCGACGGCGAGCCGGGCGCGGCCGAGGCGCTGATCGCGCTGGAGCAGGCCGCGGCCACCCATCCGGTGCTGCGCGACATCGCCGCCCAGCTCCACGTGGTCGCGAATCGAACATAGAATCGAAGCGTGTCGCGCAAGCAGATCTCCGGGATCGGGCCGGTCACGGCCCGAACGGGCGGCCGGGCCGACGACGCCGGCTGCCCGATCCTGCACGTGGACATGGACGCCTTCTTCGCCAGCGTCGAGTTGCTGGAGCGCCCCGAGCTCCGGGGCCGCCCGGTGATCGTCGGCTCGCCCGCGGGCCGGGGGGTGGTGCTGAGCGCCACCTACGAGGCCCGCGCGTTCGGCGTGCACTCGGCCATGCCGATGAGCCGGGCCCGGCGGATCTGCCCGCAGGCCACGATCATCCCGCCGAGTCACGGCAAGTACGGCCAGGTCTCCAAGGGCGTGATGGAGATCTTCCACTCCGTCACCCCGCTGGTGGAGCCGATCGCCTCCGACGAGGCCTTCCTCGACGTGGGCGGCGCGCGCCGGCGGCTGGGCTCGCCTGCGGAGATCGCCGCGCTGATCCGGGGGCAGGTGCTGGAGCGGTACGGGATCACCTGCTCGGTCGGGGTGGCGAGCAGTAAATTCATCGCCAAACTCGCCTCAAAGCAGTGCAAACCGGACGGGATGCTCGTGGTGCCCGAGGCGGACATCGTCGCCTTCCTGCACCCGCTGCCCGTCTCGGCGCTGTGGGGCGTCGGCGAGCGCACCGAGCTGGCCCTGACCCGCCTGGGCATCCGCACCGTGGGCGACCTGGCCCAGGTGCCCGTGGCGACCCTCCAGCGCGAGCTGGGCGGCGCGGCGGGCGCCCACCTGGCCGCCCTGGCCTGGGGCCGCGACGAGCGCGCGGTGAGCCCGCACGTGCCGGACAAGAGCATCGGCAACGAGGAGACTTTCGCCACGGACGTGGACGATCCCGCGGTGATCCGCCGGGAGTTGCTCCGCCTGGCGGAAAAGGTGGCCGCCAGGATGCGTAAGAGCGGCTACGTGGGCAGGACAGTGAGTGTGAAGCTGCGCCGGGCCGACTTCTCGACGATCAGCCGGTCCAAGACCCTCCGGGAACCGACCGATGTCGCCCAGGAGATCTACGCCACGGCCTGCGCCCTCTTCGCCGCCTCCGGTCTCGAGCGGGTCCGCCTGCGCCTGATCGGGGTCCGCATGGAGCAGCTCGCCCCGGCCGAGGAGGCCGCGCACCAGCTCAGCCTGGGTGAGCGCGAGAGCGGATGGCGCGAGGCCGAACAGGCGATGGACAAGGCGGTACGGCGTTTCGGGCCCGATGCGGTGGTCCCGGCTTCACTGGTACGAGGACGACTTGATGAAATGGATGCATGATGGGGGCTAGTCAGCCGATGTCGGGACTCTTCCGGGGGGTGGGGGAATGATCGACGTGTCACCTCCGGTTTGGTCGGCGTTGGCCGTTTTCTTTCGCCTACGTCTACAGCCTCGTATTCTGGGGATAACCGACCGCGAGGTTCGGACACCCCGTGTCGTCCGTTGCCGTCTTCCCCGTTATGGGGCCGTCCTTGGGAGGCGCCGTGCCGCTCTCTGAGCACGAGCAGCGCTTGCTCGACCAGATCGAGCAGGCCCTCTACGCCGAGGACCCGAAGTGGGCCAACACCGTAAGGATCAGTGACCCACGCAACCATTACAAGCGACGTCTGATCAAGGCCTCCGTCGGCTTTGCGCTCGGCATCGTTCTGCTGATGGTCGGCGTGGTCATCAACCAGATCCCGCTCGGCGTCGGCGGTTTCGTGGTCATGCTCGCCGCGTGTCTGTGGGGCCTGTCGAGCTGGAAGCGTATGAGTGGAATAGGTGACGCACCCGCGCCCGGCACTCCGGTGCAGGGCAAAGGTCCGCGTCGCGGAAACCGTGGCTCCTTCATGGAGCGCATGGAGGAGCGCTGGCGCCGTCGACACGACGAGCGTTAGCAGGCCCCGCGTTCCGTCGAGGTGACGAGCGCGGGCGTGCGGAAGCGCCCCTGTACATGACTGTGGCCGCTCCCTGAAGGGGGAGCGGCCACCTCATCCGCTTACTTGCTCACGAGTTCCTTCTCGCGTGCCGTCCGGTCGCCGGGCCGGCGGAACCGGATGTTCTCCAGCCGGTCGAAGCCGTCCAGCACGCGCTCGCCCATGCCGCGGATCCGCCGCATGGTCGAGGGCGGCAGCAGCACCGCCCGCAGGCGCCGGCCCCGCGAGACCGTCTGCGCCAGCGCCCGCCGTACGATCTTGAGCTGCTTGCCGAGCGGCTCGGCCGTGCCCGGGTCGCGGGCGAACAGCACCCGCTCCACCGCCGTGGCGATCGTGGTGACCGCCGCCGCGGACTCGGCGTCGAACTCGTAGCGCTCGATCAGCCGCCGGGCCAGCGCCCGTGGCGTCTCGCTGAGCTCCCTGGACAGGCCGTAGTCGCACAGGACGTCGTCCAGCTCCGCCCAGGCCGCCGCCACCGGCACGCTGACTCGCGCCGCCCTGGCGGTCACGTCGTCGAGCGGCCCGGTGACCTTCCAGCTCAGCGTGCGGGCCCGCCGGCTCCTGGTCACCAGGCGGATCGCCGCCGGGATCAGCAGGAGCAGCACCAGCCCCAGCGCGCCGAGGCCGATCTTGGCCGCCAGCGGCATGGAGTCGTCGGCCGGGAGCCGGTTGAGCGCGTTGAGCTCCTCCAGCGCCTCCAGCTCGCGCAGCCCGCGCCGCGGCCCGATGCCGGGCGGCAGGTCGGAGGCCGACTCACCGCTCGCGCTGGGCGAGGCCGGGGTGTCGCTGCGCTCCGGCTGGGGCAGCGAGTAGGTCGGCACCCGGGCCGTCCCCTGCCCGTACGGCGAGGCCGAGGTGGGCGTGGGCTCGAAGGCCAGCCAGCCGACGCCCTCGAAGTACAGCTCGGGCCAGGCGTGCATGTCGGCCGTGCTGACCGCGAAGCCGTTGTCGGTCTTGGTCCCGCCGGTGTAGCCGATCGCCACCCGCGCCGGGATGCCCACCACGCGGGCCAGCACCGCCATCGCCGCCGCGTACTGCTCGCAGTACCCGGTCTTGCTGTGGATCAGGAAGTCGACCAGGGCCTCGTTGCTCTGCCCCTGGGTCTGCAGGCTGTAGGTGAAGTCGTTGCCCTTGAAGTAGTCCTGGATCTTCACCGCCGCCTGGTACGGCGTGTCGTTCTCGCTCACCAGGCCGGTCGCCAGCGTGGTGATCGAGTCCGGGAAGCCCTCCGGCAGCTCCAGGAAGCGCCGGTTCTGGTCGCTGGCCTCCACCGGCCGCGAGGCGTTGAGGATGGCCGGGTCGAGCTGCGGGTCGACGCTGGCGACCTCGTACTCCATCCCCGAGGCCTCCTCCTCGGTGGAGAAGACCATGAGCGAGTCGGTGTCGGCCCGCCAGTCGCCGTCGGCGCGCACCTCGGTGGCGGGGTAGGGCAACGGCAGGAAGTTGAGCCGCTTGACCTCCTCGCTGATGGTGATCGTGGTGGACACCTTCTTGACCGGGGTGGAGCCGCTCAGGCCGGGCGGCGGGGGCAGCGGCCCGTTGTCGACCCGGTTCTCCGGCCGCCCGTTGGGCTGCTCCAGCGTGAACTGCTCGCCGTTGAACAGGTTGAGCGAGTAGATCCGCAGGTAGCGGGCCTGGTTGTCGCTGTTGCGGTAGGTCAGGACGGTCCGCTTGTCCGGGAGCTGGAGCTGGCCCTTCAGTCCGGCGACCGGGTCGGGGATGCTGATCGAACTACCCGTGCCGCCCTTGCCGGAGCCGCCCACGCCGAAGGTGAACCAGGAGACCGGCTCCATCACCGGCAGCAGCGCCGGGGCCAGGACGGCCAGGCCGATCGCGGCGAACCCGATGCGCTTGCCCGACAGCCGCAGCCCGCCGGTGTCGACCGCGTCGCGGGGGCCGGTGGTGGCGTGCCGGGTGCGGCGCACGAGCACGGCGCGGCCCCAGTGGCCGATGCGCTCGCGGCCGTCGGCGATCAGCAGGCTGGTGAAGCCGAGCGCCGCCAGGATGAAGGTGGGCCAGTTGATCGGATCCGGCAGGATCGTCATCGGCACGCAGACCAGCGCCAGCAGCGGCAGCCCGGCCAGGGCCGCGTGCCGCAGCCGGGCGGCCAGGTGGTCCACCACGATCGCGATCACCGCCACGCCCGTCGCCACCAGCAGCGCGACCGGCGCGTCGGCCGGGACCGGCGCGGCGAAGCGCTGGATGTCGGCCCACCCGGTGGCGTAGAGCTTGCCGAGGTGGAGCAGCGACTCCTTGGTCGGCACCAGCAGACCCCAGGCCTTGCTCCCGCTGAAGGCCGCGGTGAAGTAGAACGCCGACGCCATGACGCTGAGGATGGGCGCCGCCCACGCGGGCAGGGCCAGCTTGCCCGCCAGCGCGCTCGCGCCGAAGACGACCGCCACCGCGCCCAGCGACGCCCAGAACCAGGCGCCGCCGTCGAGCAGCGGGTAGAGCACGATGGCGGCGGCGAAGGTGGCCACCGCCGAGGCCGCCGACAACCTCATGCCGCACCTCCCGTGAGGGTGAACCGGCCCTTGTTGGCCGCGTCGGGCCAGACCGTCGCGATGGACGCGCCGGCCGGCAGGCGCACGATCCGCCAGCCGAAGCCGGCCAGGATGCCCTGCGCCGTCTGGTACTGGTCGGCCGAGCCGTACTCGCGCACGTCCCAGGAGTCCACGTCGAGCAGCACCGCGACGCCGGTGACGCCGCCGTGCCTGAGCTTGGCCAGCTCCCTGGCCTCCTCCACCTCCAGCGCGCCCAGCACGGCCACGATCAGCCCGTCGCCGCCGCCCTGCCGCAGGGCGTTCACGCCCAGGGTGAGCGAGCGCTGCGGGCTGTTCTTGACCACCGCGAGCGTGTCGAGCAGGGAGTAGGACACGCCGGAGTCGGTGACGTGCTCGGCCCCCATGTCGGTGACCAGGCGCAGGCCCAGTCCCTCGTGCGCGAGGTGCACGCCGATCGAGGCCGCCGCCGAGACCGCCGTCTCGAAGGACGAGCGCGGGCCCTCACCGCGGTGGGCGTAGCGCCGGGTGTCGAGCAGGAGCGCGCCGCGGCTCTGCCACTGCTGCTCCTCGCGCCGCACCATCAGCTCGCCGTGGCGGGCCGTCGAGCGCCAGTGCACCCGCCGCAGGTCGTCGCCCTGGCGATACTCGCGGGGCGCGACGTCGTCGTCCCCCGCCGCCGCCACCGAGCGGGTACGGCTGTCGCCGCCGCCGGTCCACTCGCCCGACAGCCGGACGTGCGGGAGTGGGACGACCTGCGGGGTGACCACGAGCGTGTCGCTGATGGTGAACGCGCGGGTCAGCTCGACCAGCCCGAACGGGTCGGTGATGCGCACCGACAGCGGCCCGATCGTGAAGCGCCCGCGCAGGTCGGAGCGGACGCGGTAGTCGATCTCCCGCACGCCGCGCGCCTCCACCCGGTCGAGCACGAACCGCGGCCGCACGCCCAGGGCGTAGGGCACGGTGTCCTCGATGAGCAGCAGGCCGGTGGGCAGCCGGGTCACGTTCTCCAGCCGCAGGGTCACGGTGGTCTCGCCGCCGGCCTCCACCCGCGCCGGCGACAACCGGCGGGCGCAGGCCAGCCGGTAGCGGGTGCGCGCCACGACCATGGCCGCCAGCAGCGGCAGCGTGACGATCAGCACGCCCACCCGGACCAGGTCGTGCTCGCCCAGCACGATCGCCATGAACAGGGCCGCCAGCCCGGCCGCCAGGAACGAGCGGCCGCGCGAGGTCAGCGCCCGCAGGCCCGCCCTCACCGCGTGCCCCCCGGCCTGGCGCCGGCCGGCGGGCGGGCCGGCTTCGCCGTACGCGTGGGGGTCATCGCTCGCGGGTCTCCGGGACGGGCACCCGGCGGACCAGCTCGCCCACCACCTGCTCGGGCAGCCGGCGCTGGCCGTGCGCCTCGACGCTGGGCAGCAGCCGGTGCGCCAGCACCGGGATGGCCAGCTCCTGCAGGTCGTCCGGGATGACGTAGTCGCGGCCCGACAGCGCGGCGTGCGCCCGGGCGGCCCGCACGAGCTGCAGCGTGGAGCGAGGGGAGGCGCCGAGCCGCAGGTCGGGGGAGTGCCGGGTGGCGACCACCAGGTCGATGGCGTACTTGCGGACGGCCTGGGAGACGTAGACGCCCCGCACCGCCTCGATCAGCGCCCGCACCTCGTGCGTGGTGGCGACCGGCTCCAGCTTGTCCAGCGGCGAGGTGCCGCCGTGCACGTCGAGCATCTCCAGCTCGGCGGCGGGCTCGGGATAGCCCATCGCCACCCGCGCGGTGAAGCGGTCGCGCTGGGCCTCGGGCAGCGGGTAGGTGCCCTCCATCTCGATCGGGTTCTGGGTGGCGATCACCATGAACGGCGTCTCGAGCTCGTAGGTGACGCCGTCGACCGTGACGGTGTGCTCCTCCATGCACTCCAGCAGCGCCGACTGGGTCTTCGGCGAGGCGCGGTTGATCTCGTCGCCGACCACGATGTTGGCGAAGATCGGCCCGGGCTTGAACTCGAACTCGCGGGTCTGCTGGTTGTAGGCGCTGACCCCGGTGATGTCGCTGGGCAACAGGTCGGGGGTGAACTGCACGCGCCGGACCGGGCAGTCGATGGAGCGCGCCAAAGCCTTGGCCAGCATGGTCTTGCCGACCCCCGGCACGTCCTCGATCAGCAGGTGCCCCTCGGCCAGCAGCACCGTCAGGGTGAGGCGGACGGCATCGCTCTTGCCCTCGATGACCGACTCGATCGCCTGCCGGATCCGGTGGGCGGTGGAGACCAGATCCTCCAGCCGGTGAGGGACGTCATGGGTTACTGCCACCAGGCCTCCATGAGAGATGTGCAGGCTCTCCCGCGACGGGACGTTATTAGCGGGCGCCATACCATTCCTTTTCCATTGTGTGTACCGACCCTACGACTCCGAGGGTTCGCAAGCGACTTTTGAGGGACATTCCGCCAGAACACTCACAGGTTGGACGGTGACCCTGAGATAAGGACAGTGTTGGGGCGACCTGTCGCGTTCCGGTCCCGCCACCGTGCGAATCCCGTGACAGAAATCCCCCACCCTCCTCCACTCGCGCCCCGCCACCGGTCCGGCGGGCTCCATACGCCCTACCGAACCGGCATACCGACACGCCCACGCCCGGCCATGGGGCCCGCCCGGGCTCCCCTTTGCTCCACCCCGTTGACCTGCACAAACGCGAAACGATCAGACGTCTTTCGCGGTTGGAATCAGTTGACGGTGGGGAGAAGTGGAGTATGGTGGTGCGCAGTGGAGAGCCGGTGCGCCAGCGCCGACCCTTCACAAGGCACGGGAGGTGGGACCGATGTTTCTCGGCACCCATCAACCGCGTCTCGACGACAAGGGACGGCTGTTCCTGCCGGCTAAGTACCGCGAGGAGCTGGCGGAGGGTCTTGTGATCACCAAGGGCCAGGAGCGTTGCCTCTACGTCTTTCCTGTAGAGGAGTTCCAGCGCATTACCGAGGCGCTCCGGACCGCTCCGGTGACCGCCAAGGCGGTCCGCGACTACAGCCGCGTCCTGTTCGCCAGCGCTTCCGACGAGTCGCCGGACAAGCAGGGCCGCATCACGATTCCCCAGAGCCTCCGCCGCTACGCCGGCCTCGAACGCGACTGCGTGGTCATCGGGGCCAACACCCGGCTGGAGATCTGGGACGCCGAGGCCTGGGAGACCTACCTCAACGATCAGGAGCAGGCATTCGCCGATCTGTCGGAGGAGGTGCTGCCAGGGATCTTGTGAGTCCGGGCCCAGCGGGCCGGCCGTCGGTGATGTCGTTCGGCGAGGTCTCCAGCCGCAACCACGCGTTCTTTCAGCTGATGCACCTTCCCCGGTGTCAGGTGGAGAGATGTGAGCAGCGGATGCGGATGGGGACCTGGCCGGACGGCACCGGGCGGGGGATCACCGGCAGGGGCCGGTGACATCGACGGCTTCATCGACTTCAGCGGCCTTCCCGTGCCCACCGGCCTGAGCCGGGGCGCGGAGGCGGAAAAATCAACGCGTGAGAATTCGAACGCGACAAGCATTCGGCGCGTCAGACAGTGAGCGATCATCGGCGCGGGCGCTCTCCGTGAGCGACCCGTCCGTGACAGCTCGTACGGCAGGCGCGGCCCGCGCGGAGCGGAAGGGGGTGGCAGATGACTGAGAGCACGCATGTTCCCGTGCTGCTGGAGCGGGTGCTGGAGTTGCTGGCACCGGCTCTCGACGCGCCCGGCGCCGTCGTGGTCGACGCCAACCTCGGCCTCGGCGGCCACTCCGAGGCGCTGCTCGCCGCGCACCCCGGGCTGCACCTCATCGGCCTCGACCGCGACCCGTTCGCGATCGAGCACTCGACCCGCCGCCTGGCGCCCTACGCCGACCGGATCGACCTGGTCCACGCCACCTCCGACGAGCTGCCCGCGGTGCTCAAGAGCACCGGGCACCCGCAGATCCACGGCGTGCTGTTCGATCTGGGCGTCTCCTCGCCGCAGCTCGACGAGCGCGAGCGCGGCTTCGCCTACTCCTACGACGCGCCGCTCGACATGCGCATGGACTCCACGCAGGAGCTGACCGCCGGCGTGGTGGTCAATACCTACTCGGCTGCGGAGCTAACGCGCATCCTTCGTGAATACGGTGAGGAACGGTTCGCACAGCGTGTCGCGGGGCGAATAGTGCAGGAACGGGCCCGCGAGGCCATAACGTCGACCTTGCGGCTCGCGGAGATCGTTCGCGAGGCGATCCCCGCGGCGACGCGGCGCACCGGGGGCAACCCCGCGAAGAGGACTTTCCAAGCGCTGCGCATCGAGGTGAACGCGGAGCTGAGCGCCCTTGAGGCCGCACTGCCCGCCTCCCTCGACGCGCTGGCGCTGGGCGGGAGAGTCGTCGTGCTCTCCTACCACTCCCTCGAGGACCGGCTGACCAAGCAGGCCCTCGCGGCGCGAACCAAGGACAACAGCCCGCCAGGGCTGCCGGTGCCCCTCGCGGCGCACCAGCCGAGGTTCCGCCTCCTGACGAGGGGAGCCGAGCTCCCCACCGAGGAGGAGGTGGCCCGCAACCCGCGGGCGGCCTCAGCCCGGCTAAGGGCGGCAGAGAGGATCCGACTTGACGAGGACTGAGCAGGAGATCAGCCCCCGGAAGAGCACGCGTGCCCCGGGAGCTCCCCGGCCGCGCGTGGCCCGCCCCACCGGCGTGCCGCGGCCGCGTCCCGCCGGCGAGGTCCGGCGTGCGCCGGCGCCGGCGCGCCGGCCGGTGGCCGGCCGCAAGCAGCGGGGGCCCTTCGTGTTGCTCGTCGTCGGGCTCATGCTCGGCGGCCTCGTCTCGTTGTTGCTGCTCAACACCGTCCTGGCGCGTGACACGATCACGCGCGACCGGCTCAAGGCGCAGATCGCCGAGAACCAGGAGCGGACCGCCGAGCTGCAGCGCGAGGTCGAACTCGCCAAGCAGCCGGAGGAGCTCTACAAGCGGGGCAAGGGCCAGGGCATGACGGAGAACCAGCCTCCGCTGTGGCTTCCCGGCGGAGGCTCCGGCCAGTGAGAGACTCCGGCGGCCGGGGCCAGGGCCCCGGCCGTGGCACAGGCGGCGCCGGCTCTCCCGGAGGGTCAGGCGCCGCTCGTCGCGGGCCCGGCGGTCCGGGGCGGGCAGGTCGCCCGGGGAGCGGGGGGCCCGCCCGTTCCGGACCGCCCGGTGACGAGCCGAGGCGGCCGCTCGGGCCGTTCGAGCTGCCCTCCTTCGACTTCGACGCCCCGCGCAGCCGTGACCGCCGCAACCCGGTCGACGACCGCCGCCGCGACCAGCGCCCCGCCGACGACCGGCGCGGCGAGGACCGGCGTGCGGACGACCGGCGGGCCGACGAACGACGGGCCGACGAACGACGTGCAGAAGGGCGTGCCGACGAGCGACGGGCGGACGGTCGGGGCGACGAGCGCCGTCGTGAGCGCCTGGGCCAGGACGGGCCGTCGCGGCCGCGTGGCGACTACGGCAGGCCTGCCGTACCGCGGCCGAGAGGACCGAGGCCGGGCCCGGGACGCAAGCCTCCGCCACCGCCCCAGCCGCCGCGCCCGCCGATGGTGCTGCGCCTGGGCAACCCGCGCCGCCGCCTCAAGATCGGCGCGATCGGCATGGCCTTCGTGCTGTCCATCTTCGCCGGCCGGCTGATCCAGATGCAGGGCCTCGACTCCAAGGTCTACGAGGCGGCCGCCGCCGAGCAGCGCGTCCGCACCGAGAAGATCCAGGCCAAGCGCGGCCAGATCACCGACGTCAACGGCCACCCGCTGGCCCAGACGATCGAGGCGCGGGAGATCTCCGTCGACCCCAGCAAGATCGCGCCCCAGCAGCGCGAGAAGCTGGCCGGCATCCTCGCCCAGCACCTCGGCGTGCCGCAGCCCGAGGTCATGGCCAAGCTCTCCCGCACCAACCTGCGCTACCAGCTCATCGCCAAGGACGTCACGCCCTCGACCGCCGAGGCGCTGCTCAAGCTGAAACTGCCGACGGTCAGCGTCAAGAAGCACTACCGCCGCGACTACCCGGCCCGTGACCTGGCCGGCGGCGTGGTGGGCTTCGTCGGCAACGACGGCGGCGGTCTGGCCGGCATGGAGGCCGCGCACGACTCGCTGCTGGCCGGCCGCAACGGCGAGCTGAAGGTCGAGATCGGCCGCGACGGCCAGCGCATCCCGATGACGCGCAGCCAGAGCACCGCGCCCGTGGAGGGCCGCGACGTGCGGCTGACCATCGAACGCGACCTGCAGTGGGCCGCCCAGCAGGCGATCGCCCGCCAGGTCGAGGCCAGCCGCGCCGACAGCGGCACGGTGATCGTGATGGACGTCAAGACCGGCCAGATCATGGCCATGGCCAACGCGCCCGAGGTGGACCTGAGCAAGTGGCGCGAGTTCAAGCCGGAGCTGTACGTCAACCGCGCCGCCGCCGAGGTCTTCGAGCCCGGCAGCACCAACAAGGTCATCACCGCCGCCGCCGCGCTGGAGAGCGGGGTGCTGCGGCCCGAGACCGAGCTGACCGTGGCCGACAGCATCAAGTGCTACGACCGGGTGCTGCGCGACTCCCACCCGCACAAGACGGAGAAGATGACCTTCCAGGAGGCGATGGGGCAGTCCAGCAACACCGCCACCGTCCAGGCCGCGCGCAAGATCGGCAGCCAGAAGCTGTACGAGATGCTGCGGGCCTTCGGCTTCGGCGCCCGGCCGGGCGGCGGGGTGCCGGGCGAGGAGGCCGGGCTGCTGCCGGTGCACACCAAGTGGCAGGGCAGCCAGCACTGCACCATCGCCTACGGCCAGGGCGTGTCGGTGACCGCGCTGCAGATGGCCAGCGTCTACCAGACCATCGCCAACGGCGGCGTCCGGATCGAACCGCAGATCATCGCGGGGACGACCGACGTCAACGGCAGGTTCGTCACCGCCGCACCGGGAAAGCAGACCAGGGTGATCAGCGAACGCACCGCCAAGGAGCTGACCGCCATCCTGGAGACCGCGGTGAGCGCCGAGGGCACCGGGCAGGCCGCCGCGATCGACGGCTACCGGGTGGCCGGCAAGACCGGCACCGCCAACCGCTACGACTCCAAGCTGGGCGGCTACGACGGCTACACCGCCTCCTTCGCGGGGTTCAGCCCGGCCGACGCGCCCCAGGTCGTGGTGCTCGCCGTGCTGCAGAACCCCAAGGAAGGTCATTTCGGCGGGCAGATCGCCGCGCCGGTGTTCAAGGAAGTGATGACCTTCGCGATCAAGAGCAAGAAGATTCCACCGTCCGGCGCGACACGCGCCGGAGGGTGAGCGGGTTAGGTACGCTCTCGCCGTGCTCTCCCCGTCCGATCCCACTGTCGCCGGTCCCGCCGAAGCCGCCGGGACCGCGGCCCATGCCGCCGGCCAGGTCGTCATGCGACCGGCCGCGGCCGCCGCGCGCCCGCTGAGCGGCCTGGCCACCATGCTCGACGCCGCCGTCACGCGTACCCCGCACGCGGCGCTCACCGGAGTCACCATCGACTCCCGCACGGTGCGCCGCGGCGACCTGTACGTCGCCCTGCCCGGCAGCACCGCCCACGGCGCCGACTTCTCCGCCCAGGCGCTGGCCGCCGGCGCGGCCGCCATCCTCACCGACCCCGCGGGACGCGAGGCCGCCGCCGCGACCGGCCTGCCCGTGCTCGTGGTCGACGACCCGCGCGGCCTGCTCGGCCAGATCGCCTCCTGGGTGTACGGCCAGCCCGCCCACGACATCGCGGTGATCGGCGTGACCGGCACCAGCGGCAAGAGCACCACCACCTTCATGCTGGAGGCGGGCCTGCGCGCCGCCGGGCACAGCACCGGCCTGGTCGGCGGGGTGGAGATCCACGCCGGCGACCTGGTGTTCGTGCCGCGGCTGACCACGCCCGAGGCCTCCGAGTTGCACGGCCTGTTCGCGCTCATGCGCGAGCGCGGCGTGACCGCGGCGACCATGGAGGTCTCCAGCCACGCCCTGGCGCTGGGCCGGGTCGACGGCCTGTTCTACGACGTGGCGCTGTTCACCAACCTGTCGCAGGACCACCTCGACTTCCACCGCGACCTGGCCGACTACTTCGCCACCAAGGCCAAGCTCTTCCAGCCCGAGTTCAGCAGGACCGGGGTGACCAACCTCGACGACGAGCACGGGCGCGAGCTGCTCGGGGTGGCGAAGATCCCGATGACCACCTTCTCCGCGCTCGGCTCGCCCGAGGCCGACTGGCGGGCCGCCGACGTGCGCCTGGACTCCGAGGGCAGCAGCTTCCGCGTGCTGGGCCCCGGCGGCGTCGAGGCCGAGGTCGAGCTCGCGCTGCCGGGCCCGTTCAACGTCGCCAACGCGCTGGGCGCCATCGTGGCGCTGGTCGAGGCGGGCGTGCCGCTCCAGGCCGCGGTGCGCGGCGTGGGCGGGCTCAAGGGCGTGCCAGGCCGCATGGAGCGCGTCACCGCCGCCGGTGACCCCTTCCAGGCGATCGTGGACTACTCCCACAAGCCCGGCGCGGTGGAGTCGGTGCTGTCCGCCACCCGCCAGGTCACCGAGGGCCGGCTGACGGTCGTGCTCGGCTGCGGCGGCGACCGCGACAGCGGCAAGCGCCCCATCATGGGGGAACTGGCCGCCCGCCTGGCCGATGTGGCCATTTTCACCAGCGACAACCCCCGGTCGGAGGATCCGCTGGCCATCCTCGTTGCGATGATGGACGGGGCGCTGCGGGTCCCGCTCGCCGAGCGGGCCCACGTGATCGTCGAACCCGACCGCAGGGCCGCCATCGGGCTGGCGCTGGCCGGGGCCGGGCCGGGCGACGTGGTCGTCGTGGCGGGCAAGGGTCACGAGCAGGGCCAGTACGTCGCCGGCGAGGTGATCCCGTTCGACGACCGCGTGGTCGTCGCCGAAGAACTCAGGAAGGTCAAACCATGATCCCGATGCCGCTGGCGAGGATCGCCGAGATCGCCTCCGGCGCGCTGTCCGGCTCGGCCGACCCGCGCGCCGTCGTCCGCGGGCCCGTCGTGACCGACTCGCGGGCCGTGGAGCCGGGATCCCTGTTCGTGGCGATCCGGGGTGAGCGGGTCGACGGGCACGACTTCGCGGCGGAAGCCGTACGCGCCGGGGCCGTGGCGGTGCTGGCCTCGCGGCCGGTCGACGCGCCCGCCGTGATCGTCACCGACCCGGTGGCCGCCCTGGCCGAGCTCGCGACCGTGCTGGCCGGCTCGCTGCCCGCCGCGACGATCGTCGGCGTGACCGGCTCGGCCGGCAAGACCACCACCAAGGACCTGATCGCGCGGCTGACCGAGCTGATCGGGCCGACCGTCGCGCCCGTCGGCAGCTACAACAACGAGATCGGCCACCCGCTGACCGTGCTGCGCGCCGACGTCGACACCCGCTACCTGGTGCTGGAGCTGAGCGCCCGCAACACCGGCCACATCGCCTACCTGGCCCGCATCGCGCCGCCCTCGATCGGCGTCGTGCTCAACGTCGGCACCGCCCACCTGGGCGTCTTCGGCGGCAAGGAGGCCATCGCCAAGGCCAAGGGCGAGCTGGTCGAGGCGCTGCCCGGCTCCGGCGTCGCGGTGCTCAACGCCGACGACCCGCTGGTGCGCGAGATGGCCGAGCGGACCGCCGCCCGGGTCACCTTCTTCGGCCGGTCGGAGGACGCCGTCGTGCGCGCCGCCGACGTGGTGCTCGACGCGCGGGGCCGCGCCTCCTTCACGCTGGAGACGCCTTCCGGCTCGGCGCCGGTCTCCCTCAGCCTGTACGGCGAGCACGCCGTGTCCAACGTGCTGGCCGCCGCCGCGGTCGCCTGGGAGCTGGGCCTGCCGGTCTCCACGATCGCCCGGGAGCTGTCGGCCGCCGAGCCGCGCAGCCGCTGGCGCATGGAGGTCTCCGAGCGGCCCGACGGCGTCACCGTGATCAACGACGCCTACAACGCCAACCCCGACTCGATGCGCGCGGCCTTCGAGGCCTTCGCCGCGCTGGGCCGTGGCCGGCGGCGTTTCGCGGTCATCGCCGCCCTGCGCGAGCTGGGCGAGGACGGCCCTGAGCTCAACGAGGAGCTGGGCCGGCTGGCCGGCGGCGCCGGGCTGGCCGGGCTGGTCGTGGCCGGTCCCGACGCCGAGCCGGTGCTGCGCGGCGCGATGGAGGCCGCCCAGCAGGCGGCGGCGCCCAGCGCGCTGCCCGACTACGCCGGCGCGGGCCGGCAGCCGAGCGCGCTGCCCGACTACACCCGACCTGCCCCGGGCCACCCGGCCGGGCCGGAGTACCCCGGCGGCGGGCCGATCGCGGGCGGTCACGCCGGCGTGGCGCCGCTCACCCAGATCGTGCACGTGCCCGACGCCGCGGCCGCCGCGGCGCAGCTCCACGCCTGGCTGCGGCCGGGCGACGCCGTGCTGGTCAAGGGTCCGCGGGCGATGAGCCTGGAGCGCACGGCGGAGCTGGTGCTCGCCGGGGGTGCCGTCCAGTGACCAACATCATCATCGCGGGCGCGGTGGGGCTGATCCTGTCCATGCTGGGCACCCCGCTGGCCATCCGGCTGTTCAGCCGGCGCGGTATCGGCCAGGAGGTCCGCGAGGACGGCGTGCAGGCGCACCTGGGCAAGAAGGGCACGCCCACCATGGGCGGCATCGTCTTCGTCCTGGCCTCGCTGCTCGCCTACTGCGCCTCCCACCTGGCCATGCTGGAGGAGCCCACCGCCTCGGGCATGCAGGTGCTCTTCCTGATGACCGGTCTGGGCGCGGTCGGCTTCCTCGACGACTTCATCAAGATCTACAAGCAGCGCAGCCTCGGCCTGCGCAGCGGCGCGAAGGCGCTGGGCCAGCTCGTCGTGGGCGCGGTCTTCGCGGTCATGGTCACCAACTTCCCCAACGCCTACGACATCACCCCGGCCGAGCCGCGGCTGTCGTTCCTGCGCGACTTCGGGCCCTCCATCGGCATCATCGGCTTCACCATCTGGGTGCTGGTGATGATCGTCGGCTTCTCCAACGCGGTGAACCTGACCGACGGCCTCGACGGCCTGGCCTCCGGCGCCACCGGCGTGGTGCTGGCCGCCTACGTGCTGATCGGCAACTGGCAGCTCCGCAACAACTGCATCGACCAGCTCGGCCCCAACTGCTACCTGGTGCGAGATCCACTCGACCTGGCGGTGGTCGCCGCCGCCGTGCTCGGCTCGCTCATCGGCTTCCTGTGGTGGAACGCCCCGCCGGCCCGGATCTTCATGGGCGACACCGGCTCGCTGGCCCTGGGCGGCGTGCTGGCCGGCCTGGCCATCTGCACCCGCACCCAGCTCCTGCTGATCATCCTGGCCGGGCTGTGCGTGGTCATCACGATGTCGGTGATCCTCCAGGTCGGCTCGTTCAAGCTGACCGGGAAACGGATCTTCCGTATGGCGCCGCTGCAGCACCACTTCGAGCTCAAGGGCTGGGCGGAGACCACCATCGTGGTGCGGTTCTGGCTGATCGCCATGCTCTGCGCGGCGCTGGGCCTCGGACTGTTCTACGTGGAGTGGATGCCCAAGTGAGTTATGTCTGCGTCGCCGGGCTGGGCGTCTCCGGCGCCGCCGCCGCCCGGGTGCTGGCCGAGCGCGGCGAGCGCGTCGTGGTGGTCGAGGCGGTCGAGGGGGAGGCCCAGCGCGTGGCCGCCGACTCGCTGCGCCGCCTCGGGGTCGAGGTGCGCTTCGGCCCGGTCGAGCTGCCCGAGGGCGTGCAGCGGCTGGTCACCACCGGCTGGGCGCCGCACCACCCGCTGATGGTGGCCGCCGCCGAGGCGGGCGTCGAGGTGATCGGCGAGGTCGAGGTGGCCTGGCGGCTGCGCGAGGAGCAGGGCGCGGCGCCCTGGCTGGCGCTGACCGGCACCAACGGCAAGACCACGGTGGTGCGGATGCTCACCGCCATGCTGCTGGCCGCCGGGCACAAGGCGGTGGCGGTGGGCAACGTCGGCGTGCCGGTCGTGGAGGCGGTCGGCGGGCCGTACGACGTGCTGGCGGTGGAGCTGTCCAGCTTCCAGCTGCACTGGTCGCCGAGCGTGGCCCCGCACGCCGGGGCGATACTCAACCTGGCGCCCGACCACCTCGACTGGCACGGCTCGATGGCGGAGTACGCCGCGGCCAAGGCCCGCATCTTCGAGGGCGCGCGGCACGTGGTCTTCAACGCGGACGACCCCGAGGTCGCCCGGCTGGCGGAGCCGTACGGCGAGCGGGCGGTGGGCTTCACCCTGGGCGTGCCCCGGCCCGGCGAGCTGGGCCTGGTCGAGGACCTGCTGGTGGACCGAGCGTTCGTCGACGACCCGGTCGGCCAGGCCGAGGAGCTGGCGACGCTGGCCGACGTCAAGCCGTTCGCGCCGCACAACGTGGCCAACGCGCTGGCCGCTGCGGCGCTGGCCCGCACCCTGGGCGTGCCGGCGGCAGCCGTACGGCAGGGCCTGCTCGACTTCAAGCCCGACCCGCACCGGATGGCCTTCGTGGAGCGGGTCGCCGAGGTGGACTACGTCGACGACTCCAAGGCCACCAACCCGCACGCGGCCGCGGCGGCGCTGGCCGCCTACGAGTCGATCGTGTGGGTGGCCGGCGGCCTGCTCAAGGGCGCCGACGTGGAGGACCTGGTCCGGCGGGCGGCGCCGCGGCTGCGCGGGGCCGTGCTGCTCGGCACCGACCGCGCGGTGATCGCCGAGGCGCTGGCGCGACACGCGCCGGATGTCCCGGTCGTGGACATCGACGGGCGCGACACTGGCGTGATGGACCGTGTCGTCGCCGAAGCCGCCAGGCTCGCCTCCCCGGGGGACACCGTGCTGCTGGCCCCCGCGGCCGCCTCCCTGGACATGTTCGCCAACTACCCGGCCCGCGGGCAGGCCTTCGCCCGCGCCGTCCACGCGCTGGCCGTACCGGCCACCGAAAGCCCGGCAGGCCACGACCCGACGGGCGGCTCGGCAAGCGACTCGGCGGACGGCACGGCGGGCGCCCGGTGACGGCCGGCGCCGCGGGCGGGCGCCCGGCGAAGGCGGTCGACCCGGCCGCCCGGGCCCGCCGGTCCGAGGAAGGGCCGACCGCCTGGTTCCGCGAGCAGTTCGGCGCGCTGCGCGAGCTGCTGGCCCGGCCGCTGGCCAGCTACTACCTGATCATCGGCTGCAGCGTGCTGCTGCTGTCGCTCGGGCTGATGATGGTGCTCAGCGCCTCCAGCATCGAGGCGCTGCAGAAGACCGGCAGCCCGTTCTCCTGGTTCGGCAAGCAGTCCTTCTCCGCGGCGCTGGGCCTGATGCTGATGTGGCTGTGCTCGCGGCTGCCGCACCGCTTCTTCAAGTGGGCCGGCTACCCGCTGATGGCGATCGCCATCCTGTCGCTGGTGCTGGTGCTGTTCATCGGCTCGGCCGAGCTGGGCGCGCAGCGGTGGATCTACATCGGTGGCCTCACCATCCAGCCGTCGGAGCCGGCCAAGCTGGCGCTGGCGCTGTGGGGCGCCGACCTGCTGTCGCGGCGGGCGCGGATGGGCCGCATCGAGTGGCGGCAGATGCTGCTGCCGCTGATGCCCGGCGTGGCCATCCTGGCCGTGCTGGTCATGCTCGGCCGCGACCTGGGCACCACGCTGGTGCTGTTCATGATCTTCCTGGCGCTGCTGTGGGTGGTCGGCGCGCCGATCAAGCTCTTCGGCGGCATCCTGGCGCTGGCGGTCTTCGCCGCGCTGGTGATGATCTGGGTCGAGCCCTACCGCATGGCCCGCATCGCCTCCTTCCTCGATCCGTGGGCCGACCCGCAGGACGGCGGCTACCAGGCGGTGCAGGGCCAGATCGCGATGGGCTCGGGCGGCTGGTTCGGCCTGGGCCTGGGCGCCAGCCGGCAGAAGTGGAACTGGCTGCCGCACGGCGAGAGCGACTTCATCTTCTCCATCGTCGGCGAGGAGCTCGGCCTGGTCGGCACCCTGTCGGTGGTCACCATCGTCGGGCTGCTGGGCTACGCCGGGCTGCGGGTGGCCTGGCGGGCCGCCGACCCCTTCATCCGGCTGGCCTCGGCCGCCGTCGTCGCCTGGATCGCCGGGCAGGCCATCGTCAACATCGGGGCCGTGATCGGCGTCCTGCCGATCACCGGAATCCCGTTGCCGCTGGTCTCCTACGGCGGCTCGGCCCTGCTGCCCACCCTGGCCGCGCTCGGCATGCTGCTGTCGTTCGCCAAACAGGAACCGGGTGCGCGTGAAGCTCTCGCCGCACGTGGCCCCGGACCGGCCGCACGGGCTCTAAGCTGGCTTGGCCTGGGAGGCAGACGAGGAGGGTCGTGATCATGAGGGTGGTGCTCGCCGGGGGTGGTACGGCCGGCCACATCGAGCCCGCGCTCGCCCTTGCCGAGGCCCTGCGCCGGCTCGATCGCTCGAGCTCGGTCACCTGCCTGGGCACCGAGCGCGGCCTGGAGACCAGGCTGGTGCCGGCCAGGGGTTACGACCTGCAGCTCATTCCCGCGGTGCCGCTGCCGCGCACGCTCTCCCCGGCGCTGCTGACCATGCCGGGCCGGCTGTCCGGCGCGGTCGGCGAAGCCTCGACGATCATGGAGAAGGTGGGCGCGGAGGCGCTGGTCGGCTTCGGCGGCTACGTCGCCGCCCCGGCCTACCTGGCGGCCAAGCGCCGCGGCATCCCGATCGTCGTGCACGAGGCCAACCCCAAGCCGGGGCTGGCCAACCGGCTCGGCGCGCGCTACGCCACCCACGTCTTCACCGGGCACCCCGAGTGCACGCTGGCCAAGTCGGTCTACATCGGCACGCCGCTGCGCCGGCAGATCGCCACCCTCGACCGCTTCTCGCTGGGCGACAAGGCCCGCTCGTGGTTCGGGCTGCAGACCGACCGGCCCACGCTGCTGGTCTTCGGCGGCTCCCAGGGGGCCCGCTCGCTCAACCACGCCGCGCTGGCCGCCGCGCCCGCGCTGCGTGCGGCCGGGGTGCAGGTGCTGCACATGCTCGGCCCCAAGAACACCCTCGACCGCGAGCCGCCGCCCGGCGACCCGCAGTACGTGGTGCTGCCCTACGTCGACCGCATGGAGCTGGCCTACGCCGCCGCCGACCTGGCGCTCTGCCGGGCCGGGGCGCTGACCTGCGCCGAGCTGACCGCGGTCGGCCTGCCCGCCGCCTACGTCCCGCTGCCCATCGGCAACGGCGAACAGCGGATCAACGCCGCGACCATCGCGGCGGGCGGCGGCGGCCTCATGATCGACGATTCCGAACTGTCACCCGATTGGATCATCCAGAACGTGCTGCCCATCCTCCGCGACCCGAACCGGGTCGCCGCCATGTCGGAGGCCGCCGCGGCCCTGGGGCGCAAGGACGCCGACGTCGTGCTCGCCAAGCAGGTGCTGTCGCTATGAGCCTGGTGAAACTGGTCGACCCCGTGGCCGCCGAGGACCTCGGGCGGGTGCACTTCATCGGCATCGGCGGATCGGGCATGTCGGGCATCGCGCGCATCCTGCTCAAGCGCGGCGTGCGCGTCACCGGCAGTGACGCGCGCAGCTCCGACATGGTCAACGAGCTGCGCGAGCTGGGCGCGACGGTCTTCATCGGCCACGCCGCCTCGCACGTCAAGGACGCCGACACCGTCGTGGTCTCCACCGCCATCCGCGACTCCAACCCCGAGCTGGGCGAGGCGCTGAAGAAGGGGCTGCGGGTCATCCCGCGCGCCGCCGCGCTCGCCTCGGTCATGGCCGGGCGCACCGGCGTGGCCATCGCGGGCACCCACGGCAAGACCACCACGACCTCGATGCTCACCGTGGCGCTGCAGAAGTGCGGGGCCGACCCGTCCTACTGCGTCGGCGGGCAGCTCGTCACCACCGGCCTGGGCGCCGACGAGGGCGCCGGCGGCGCCTTCGTGGCCGAGGCCGACGAGAGCGACGGCTCCTTCCTGATGCTGGCCCCCGACATCGCGGTGGTCACCAACGTGGAGGCCGACCACCTCGACAACTACGGCGACCCGCATGCCGTCCACGCCAGCTTCGCGCGTTTCGCCGAGCGGGTGGGCTCGCTGCTGATCCTGTGCGCCGACGACCCGGGCGCCACGGCGCTGGCCGAGCGGGCCCGCTGCCGCGTGCTGACCTACGGCACGGCCGAGGGCGCCGACTACCGGGTGCTGGACGTGCGTCCCGACGGGTTCGGCACGGTCTTCGAGATCGAGGGCCGTGGCCAGGTACGGCTGGCCGTACCCGGAGCCCACAACGCGCTCAACGCCACCGCGGTGGTGGCGGTGGTGGAGGCGCTGGGCCGCTCCTTCGACGACGCCAGGGCCGGCCTGGCGGCCTTCGGCGGCGCCAAGCGGCGCTTCGAGGCCAAGGGCGAGGCGGGCGGCGTGGCCGTCTTCGACAGCTACGCCCACCACCCGACCGAGCTCGCCGCCGACCTGCGCGCCGCGCGGGACGTGGTGGCCTCCTACTCCGGCGAGGGCCGGGTGATCGCGGTCTTCCAGCCGCACCTCTACTCCCGCACCCGCTTCTTCGCCGAGGAGTTCGGCGCGGCGCTGGGGCTGGCCGACGAGGCGATCGTGCTCGACGTGTACGGCGCGCGGGAGGATCCCGAGCCGGGCGTCTCCGGGGCGCTGGTGGCCTCGCGGGTGCCGCACGAGCGGGTGGTGTACGTGCCGGACAAGGCCGAGGTGCCCGACGCGGTGGCCGGCCGGGCGCGGCCCGGCGACATCGTGCTGACCATGGGCGCGGGCGACGTGACCGAGCTGGGCCCGCTGATCGTGCGGCGCCTGGGCGACGGCGACGCGGCCGGGGCCGCCCCGTGAGGGGCGCGACGGGCGCGCGGCCGGGCGACGGGGCCGGGGCCACGCGGTGAGGGGCCTGCGCGGCGGGGGCGCGCGCCGGGCCTTCATCGTCCTGCTGACCGCCGGAGTGGTCGGCACCGCGGCGTGGCTCGTCTTCGTCTCACCGGTCCTTGGGGTACGAACCGTACAAATCGTGGGAAATCTCACAGTTCCTACCGAAGAGATCAAAAAACAGGCGGCCGTGCCCGAGCTCCAGCCTCTGGCGACGGTCGATCTGGCCACCGTCGAGGGCCGGGTGCTGGGGATCCGCAAGATCGCCACCGCCCGGGCCGCCCGCTCCTGGCCGGGCACGCTGACCATCGAGGTCGTCGAGCGCGAGCCGGTGGCGGTGGTGCCGGTCAACGGCAAGGCGGCGCTGATCGACCGGGAGGGCGTGGTGACCGAGATCAAGGATGTCGGGCCGCCGCGGCTGCCGGTCCTGAAGCTCGACCGGCCGGGTCCCGGCGATCCGGCCACCAAGGCGGCCCTCGAGGTCGTCAACGCGCTGCCGCCCGCGCTGGCGCAACGCGTCGACGAGATCCGGGCGACTTCGGCGGACGGGATCTCCTTGCTCCTGTCCGACGGGCGCGAGGTGATCTGGGGCGGTCCCGACCGGGCCGTCGACAAGGCCCGAGTGCTGGCCGAGCTGCTGAGCCGCAAGGCGCGCGTCTACGACGTGAGCTCGCCGGAAGTGGTAACGCTGAAATAGGACAGCCGCGACACGCCGGACGGGTTGCGGCGGGGTTAGTTGACCCGCCCGGAGTGGGGCTTCTACTGTCCGTATCGACCCTCAGGTTGACATAAATCTGAATCTCAACTTGAGGTTGAGGGTTTGAAACGCGGAAATCAGTCCGCACCGAAATGGCAAGTCAACGAGCGGAAAGGCCCCTCGTCGTGGCAGCACCGCAGAACTACCTCGCGGTCATCAAGGTCGTCGGCATTGGCGGCGGCGGAGTGAACGCCGTTAACCGGATGATCGAGGAGGGACTCAAGGGCGTCGAGTTCATCGCCATCAATACCGACGCCCAGGCGCTGCTGATGAGTGACGCCGATGTCAAGTTGGACGTTGGCCGCGAACTGACGCGTGGCCTGGGCGCCGGGGCCAACCCGGAAGTGGGCCGCAAGGCGGCCGAAGATCATCGTGAGGAGATCGAGGAGGTCCTCAAGGGGGCCGACATGGTCTTCGTCACAGCGGGCGAGGGCGGCGGCACCGGCACGGGCGGCGCGCCCGTGGTCGCCAACATCGCGCGCTCGCTGGGCGCCCTCACCATCGGTGTGGTCACCCGGCCCTTCAGCTTCGAGGGCCGGCGCCGGGCGATGCAGGCCGAGGCCGGCATCGAGACCCTGCGCGACGAGGTCGACACGCTGATCGTGATCCCGAACGACCGGCTGCTGTCGATCTCCGACCGGCAGGTCAGCGTGCTGGACGCCTTCAAGGCGGCCGACCAGGTGCTGCTGTCCGGTGTCCAGGGCATCACCGACCTGATCACCACGCCCGGCCTGATCAACCTGGACTTCGCGGACGTCAAGTCCGTCATGTCCGGCGCGGGCTCGGCCCTCATGGGCATAGGGCATGCGCGTGGTGACGACCGGTCGGTCGCCGCCGCCGAGATGGCCGTCTCCAGCCCCCTGCTGGAGGCCTCGATCGACGGTGCGCACGGCGTGCTGCTGTCCATCGCGGGCGGCTCCGACCTCGGGCTCTTCGAGATCAACGAGGCGGCCCAGCTCGTCTCCAACGCCGCCGCGCCGGACGCGAACATCATCTTCGGCACGGTCATCGACGACGCCCTCGGCGACGAGGTGCGCGTCACCGTCATCGCCGCCGGCTTCGACGACGTCAAGCCGCCGGCCAAGGAGGTGCCCAAGCCGCAGGCCCGTCCCGCGGCGGCGCCCACGCACCGGCCGACCGTGAAGGCCGAGACCCCGCGTCCGGAGCCGGGCCGTCCCGAGCCGGTGCGCGGCGACTGGCGGGCCGAGCCGGCCCGCGGCGACTACCGGTCGGAGCCGCCGCGGGGCGACTACCGGTCCGAGCCTCCGCGCGGCGACTACCGCGCCGAGCCCAGCCGGCCCGAGCCGGTCCGCTCCGAGCCGCCGCGGCCGGAGTACCGTTCCGAGCCGATGCGGTCCGAGGCGCCCGCGCGCCCCGAGCCGGTCCGCCCGGAGCCCGTCCGTCCCGAGCCGGTCCGCCCGGTGGAGAGCGCCCCGGCGCCCGTCGCCGCGCCCGAGCCGGTCCAGGCCGAGGCCGAGCCGCCCGCGCCGGTGTCGATCCCCAAGCCGGCCCCCGAGCCCGCCAACCCGCCCACCCCCATCACCTCGCGGATGGGTGAGCCGGGCAAGCGGCGGCCGGTGGTCTTCGAGGAGCAGGAAGAAGAGCTTGACGTCCCCGACTTCCTCAAGTGATCTGAGCCGCCGGGAGCAGATCGCCCACGGCCTGGCCGAGGTGGAGGCGCAGATCGCCGACGCCTGCCGGGCCGCGGGGCGGGACCGGTCCGAGGTCGCGCTCATCGCGGTGACCAAGACCTACCCGGCCTCCGACGTGCGGATCCTGGCCTCGCTCGGGGTCCGCGACGTGGGGGAGAACCGCGACCAGGAGGCGGCCGGCAAGGCGCGCGAATGCGCCGGGCTGCCGCTGACCTGGCACTTCGTCGGGCAGTTGCAGACCAACAAGGTGCGCTCGGTGGCGTCCTACGCCGACTACGTGCACTCCGTGGACCGCTCCCGCCTGGTCACCGCGCTCAGCCGCGAGGCTGAGCGGGCCCAGCGCGTGATCGGCTGCCTCCTGCAGATCGACCTCGACGAGAACCCCGGCTCCGCGCCGCGGCCGGGCGCCGCCCGGGACGAGCAGGCCCGGGGCGGGGTACGGCCGGCCGATGCGCTGGATCTGGCCGCGCTCGTGGCCGGGGCCGAGGGTCTGCGCCTGGCGGGCGTGATGGCCGTGGCGCCACTGGGGGCCGAACCGGGCAAGGCGTTCGCCCGGCTGGCCGAGGTGGCGCGGGCCGTACGGGCCGAACATCCGGGGGCGACCATGGTCTCCGCCGGGATGAGCGGGGATTTGTCCGAAGCCGTAGCACATGGGGCGACACACGTGCGAGTCGGTACGGCGTTGCTCGGCCGCCGCAAGCCCTTCGTCAGGTAATGTCCCTTCACGCGGGTGTTCACACCTGCGCAGCGGTGGGCTCCAAGGGGGGTACGGCAGCGGCTCCGGCCGCGAACACCGCCTCGGAACCAGGAGCAGGAGGACGACGGAGCGATGGCCGGCGCGATGCGCAAGATGGCAATCTACCTCGGTCTCGTGGAGGACGACCGCTACGAGAGGTATGAGACCTACGAGTACGGCTACGAGGACGAGACGCCTCGAACCGGCGAGGATCGGGCGGTAGCCGTCCAGGAGCCCGAGGAGGACACCGGGCCTGGAGTCCCCGCCCCGCGGCCCGCCACGACCGTCCTGGAGCGCCGCACGACCGATCTGGCGCGCATCACCACCCTGCACCCCCGGACCTACAACGAGGCCCGCACCATCGGCGAGCACTTCCGCGAGGGTACCCCGGTGATCATGAACCTGACCGAAATGGTGGACTCTGACGCCAAACGTCTGGTGGATTTCGCGGCAGGTCTGGTCTTTGGCCTACATGGCACGATTGAACGTGTTACCAACAAGGTGTTCCTGTTGTCCCCTGCCAATGTCGAGGTGACCGCCGAGGACAAGGCCCGAATCGCGGAACGCGGATTCTTCAACCAGAGTTAGAGTCTCTGTATGTCATCGACCCACACCAGGAGCGGGGGAGCGGGTAAGCCGTGAAGATCTTCCTTGAGATCGTGGCGCTCGTCCTGATGCTCTACCTGGTCCTGCTGATCGGCAGAATGATCTTCGAGACGGTGCAGGCCTTCGCCCGTTCGTGGCGGCCTTCGGGGGTCGTCCTGGTCCTCGCTGAAGCCACATACACCGCAACAGACCCACCTCTCAAGTTCCTTCGCCGTTTCATTCCTCCCCTGAGGTTGGGTACGGTGGCCTTTGACCTAAGCTTCACAGTGCTGTTCATCGTCGTCCTGATCCTGATCCAACTGACGAACGGCCTGAGCAACACCCTGTGAGGTCACGGTCAAGATCCGACTCGTGTCCGCGCTGAAGTGATTCGGGGGCCTGCCTCCTGGACGGACAGACCCTCAAGCGCGCCAAGGAGACCAAAAGATGCCGCTGACGCCCGCTGATGTGCGGAACAAGCAGTTCAGTACCACCCGGCTGCGGCCGGGCTACGACGAGGAAGAGGTGGACGCCTTCCTCGACGAGGTCGAGGCTGAGCTTGACCGCCTCATCCAGGAGAACGAGGAGTTGCGCGCCAAGCTGGCCGAGTGCCTGCGTGGCAAGGTGCCAGGGGGCATGCAGCAGATGCCCATGGCCTCGGCGCCCATCCAGCAGATGCCCGGCCAGCAGCAGATGCCGGAGCAGCAGCCCATGATGGCCCCGCCGATGCAGCAGCCGGAGCCGGTGCAGCAGCAGCAGCCGATCCAGCCGCAGCAGCAGCAGCCGGTCGGCATGGGCATGCCGCCCGCCGAGGACAACATGGACACCGCGGCCCGCGTGCTCGCGCTGGCGCAGCAGACCGCCGACCAGGCGATCGCCGACGCCCGCCGGGAGGCCGACGAGACCGTCACCCGCGCCCGCCGCGAGGCCGACGACATCCTCACCAAGGCCCGCCGCCAGGCCGAGCAGGTCATCGGCGACGCCCGTGCCCGCGCCGAGACGCTCGAGCGCGACGCCCAGGAGCGCCACCGCCAGGCCATGGGCTCCCTCGTCACCACCCGTGACGAGCTTGAGCGCAAGGTCGAAGAGCTGCGCAGCTTCGAGCGCGAGTACCGCTCCCGCCTCAAGCTCTACCTGGAGAACCAGCTCTCCGAGCTCAACGCCGCGGGCCACGAGGCCGGCACCGGCGGGTTCTCGGTCATGCCCGGCGGCTCGCCGGCCATGTCGCACTCGCTCCCGCAGAGCGGAGCCCAGGCCCTGCCCGGCGGCGCGCCCACTCCCTTCGGCGAGCAGGCCCCGCAGCACCAGGGTGCCTTCCCCGGTGGCGACGGCCCGCACAACGACCGCAGGTAACAGCTCCAGAGAGCCCCCCTAGTGATCCTCATCAGTGCTGGACTGGTGCTCACGGCGATCGTTCTCCTGATCGCGGGCTTCGTCCTGACCAAACCGTTCCTGATCATGTGGTCGATCGTGGTCTGCGTGCTCTCCGCGCTCTTCCTCGTGATCGGGGCCTTCCTTCGGCGACACGAGCTGTTCCCCGGCAATGGGCGTGCCGGGGCCACAGCGCCGCCGGTCAAGGACGCCCTCACCGGCGAGAGCCAGACCGTCACCACGGGTCACCCCGTCACCCCCGGCGTCGCCGGGCGCCCCGTCACCCCGGGACGGCCCGTCCCGCAGGGGTCGCCCGTCACCCAGACGCTGCCCAGCACCCACGGCCAGCCCGTCCCTCAGGGCCGGCCCGCCCACCCGGGACAGCACGGCGCCCCGGTCCAGGCCTCCCCCATGGGAGTGCCGGTCCCGCCGGGTGCTTTCCCGTCGCCGGCGTCCATGCCCAGCGCCGCACCGGTCGGCCCGCCGTACGCCCGTCCGGCCGCCGCCGCAGCCGTCACCGCCGCCCAGCCACCCGGCCGTACGCCGGGCCGCCCCCAGGCCGGTGGCGTCTCCCCTGACGCCCTCGTCATCGTGATCCCCGGACGCAAGCGCTACCACGTCGCCGGTTGCCGGCTGCTCGTGGGGCGGGACACCGAGGAGCTCACCTACGAGGAGGCGCGGGAGGAGGGCTTCTCGCCCTGCACCACCTGCCTGCCCGACGCCGCCCTCGGCGGCCGTCAACTTCCCCCTGTCGCCGAGCCCGACTCGGCGCCTTCCACTTCCCCGGCCTCCCCGGCCTCCGCCGCGGGGTCGTCCGCTGCTTCGCCGTCCACCACGGCGGCTTCTGCCGCTGAGGGTCTTGCGCCCGGGTATGCCTCCGGGCCCACTCGTGAGCTTCGCGCCCCGCAGCCGTCCGGTTCGGGTGGGGGGTGGTTCGCCCGCCAGGACGGTCCGTCCGGTACGGCGGAGCAGCCTGCCGAGCCCGAGCAGTCCGCCAAGCCGGGCAGCCGGCCGCGCAAGGACCCGTATGCCGCCGAGCGCTCCACCGACGAGCCTGTGGCCGGCGAGGAGAGCCGGGACCGGGCCGACGAGCCCGCTGACCCGCCTGCCAAGTCGGACCGCGTAGCCGCTTCGAGCCCGCCTGCAGGTTCCGGCCCTGCCACCTCTGCGCCCGAGTCTCGGGCCGAGGAGGAGGAGCCTGGGGCTGGGGCCACGTCCGTGTTCCGGGTCGCCGGGACGGGCGGTGCCGCCAAGGTCGGCGACGAGCGGGAGAAGGTGGCCGAGGAGGCTGCTCAGGCCGCCGAGCCGACTCCGGCACGGCCCGACGACACCTCTGCTGCGGCTCCCAAGCGCCCGCAGGACGCTCCCGAGGCGGCCCCGGTGCGGGCCGAGGGTGCGGCTGAGGCTCGGGCTGACCGCGCCGGTGAGGGTCTCGGCGACTCCGCTGCGCCGAGCGCGCCCCAGCCTGGGGAGCCGGCGAGGGAGCCCGACGACACCGACCCCGGGCTCACCCTGAGGGCCATCCCGAGCGAGGACCTCGCCGCCGTGCGCGGGGAGGAGGCCGCTCTCCCCGAGGGTGTGGTCAAGGTCATCGTGGGGACGCGGCGGTACCACACCGGCTCCTGCCCCCTGGTGAAGGGTGCGGGGGACGCGGGTGTGGAGACCATGCGACGTGAGGCGGCCGACGCGGCGGGCCTGACGGCCTGCTCGGTGTGCCAGAGCGGCGCCTGACCCGTACATCCGCGACCACAAAACCCGGCAGGTCGGACTGGACCCCAGCGGTCCGGCGCACCTGCCGGGTCGCACCCCAGGCCCGGGATGAGCCCAGCTGGGCCCCCGGCCTGCCTGGAGGCGAGCCCGGTGCGGCCTGCCGTACGACCTGAAGCCCGACATGACACCGGCCCCCGTGCGACAGAGCACGGGGGCCGGTGGCGTGTTCGGGTCAGGCGCGGCGGAGCTGGAAGGTGAGGCCGAGGTCGGCGTCGGTGTGGGCGGGCAGGTCGGGGCTGGTGCCCTCGGTGACGGAGGCGGCCAGCACCTCCTCGCCCACGAAGGAGCCACCGGAGCGCAGGGCGGCGGCCAGGTCGGGAGCGGTGTCGGCGGCGGTCCAGAAGAGGTCGATGCGGTCGGTGATCGACAGCCCGGTGGACTTGCGGGCGTCCTGGACCAGGCGAACGACCTCGCGCAGGAGCCCCGCCCGGCGCAGCTCGTCGGTGAGGGTGAGGTCGAGCGCGACGGTCTCGCCGGTGCCCGTGCCGACGGCGCCGGTCTCGACCGACCAGCCGGACTTGGGCTGCTCGGTGACGATGACGTCCTCGGCCCCCAGGGTGACCTCGCCCAGCGAGGCGGCGGTCACCGTGACCGGCGCGCCCGAGCGGAGCCCGGCGGCCAGGGCGGCCGGGTCGGCGGCGGTGATCGCGGCGGCGACGAGCTTGGTCTCGGAGCCGAAGCGCTTGCCGAGCGCACGGAAGTTGGGCTTCACCGAGAAGTTGACCAGGTCGGCGCTGAACCCGGACAGGTCGTCCAGCTCGGCCACGTTGAGCTCGTCGGCGATGAGCGAGCGCAGTTCGGGCGAGAGGGCGGCCCAGCCGGGCGCGCTGACCAGGGCACGGCCGAGCGGCTGGCGGGTCTTGACGCCGGAGGAGGCCCGGGCCGAGCGGCCCAGCTCGACCAGGCGGCGGACCAGCGCCATCTGCTCCGACAGGGCCGGGTCGAGCAGGGCCTCGTTCACCGCCGGCCAGGTGGCCAGGTGCACGGAGGGGGCCTGGTCGACGCCGCGCAGCACGTCCCACAGGTAGTCGGTGAGGAACGGCGTGATCGGCGCCAGCAGCCGGGTGACGGTCTCCAGGCACTCGTAGAGCGTGGCGAAGGCGTCGGCGGAGCCGGACCAGAAGCGGCGGCGCGAGCGCCGGACGTACCAGTTGGACAGGTCGTCCAGGAACTCCGCCAGCCGCCGCCCGGCGCGCACGGTGTCGTAGCCGTCGAAGGCGGCGGTGACCTCGGCGACGGTCCGGTGCAGCTCGGCCAGGGCCCAGCGGTCGAGCAGCGGCCGCTCGGCGGCGGGCGCGGCGTCGGCCAGCATGGACGGCGACCAGGACTCGGCGTTGGCGTACAGGGTGAAGAAGGAGGTGGTGTTCCAGTAGGTCAGCAGGACCTTGCGGACGATCTCCTCCAGCACCGAGTGGCCGATGCGGCGCTGCGCCCACGGCGAGCCGGAGCAGGCCATGAACCAGCGCAGCGCGTCGGCGCCGTGCCGGTCCATGATCGCCATGGGGTCGAGCACGTTGCCGATGTGCTTGCTCATCTTGCGGCCGTCCTCGCCGACGAGCAGGCCCATGCAGAGCACGTTCTCGTAGGAGCTCTGGTCGAAGACGAGGGTGCCGACGGCCATGAGCGAGTAGAACCAGCCGCGGGTCTGGTCGATGCCCTCGCAGATGAACTGCGCGGGGTAGACGCCTTCGGGCTTGCCGCGCGCGCCCCACTGGGCGAAGGGCATGGAGCCGGAGTCGTACCAGGCGTCGATGACGTCGCTGACCCGCCGGGCCTCCTCGCCGCAGTGCGGGCAGGCGAAGGTGACGTCGTCGACGTAGGGGCGGTGCGGGTCGAGCGCGGAGAGGTCCTGGCCGGCCAGGGCGCCCAGTTCGGCGAGCGAGCCGACGCAGGTGACGTGCGACTCGTCGGCGGTGCAGACCCACAAAGGCAGGGGGGTGCCCCAGTAGCGCGAGCGCGACAGCGACCAGTCGACGTTGTTGCGCAGCCACTCGCCGTAGCGGCCCCACTTGATGGTGTCGGGGTGCCAGTTGGTCTGCTCGTTCTCGCGCAGCAGGGCGTCCTTGACCGCGGTGGTGCGGATGTACCAGGCGGGCAGCGCGTAGTACAGCAGCGCGGTGTGGCAGCGCCAGCAGTGCGGGTAGGCGTGCTCGAAGTGGCCGCCGCGGAACAGCAGGCCGCGGGCGCGCAGGTCCTCGGTCAGGCCCTCGTCGGCGTCCTTGAAGAACTGGCCGCCGACCATGGGCACGTCGGCCAGGAAGCGGCCGTCGGGGCCGATCGGGTTGACGATCGGCATGCCGTACGACTTGCAGACGGTGAGGTCGTCGGCGCCGAAGGCGGGCGCCTGGTGGACCAGGCCGGTGCCGTCCTCGACGGTGACGTAGTCGCCGAGCACGACGTAGTGCGCGCCGGGGATGTCGACCAGGTCGAAGGGGCGCGAGTAGGGGGTGCGCTCCAGCTCGCGGCCGGTGTAGCGGCCGACCTCGGTGTACTCGGCCTCGCCGAGCACCTTGGCCAGCAGCGGCTCGGCGATGACGAGGGTCTCGTCGCCGGTGCGGACGGCCACGTAGGTGACGTCCGGGTGGACGGCGACGGCGGTGTTGGACACCAGCGTCCAGGGCGTGGTCGTCCAGATGAGCAGGGAGGCGCCCTCCAGCGGCCCGGAGGTCACCGGCATGCGGACGAAGACCGAGGGGCTGGTGACGTCCTCGTAGCCGCCGGGCTGGCCGAGCTCGTGGTCGGACAGGCCGGTGCCGCAGCGCGGGCAGTAGGGCGTGATGCGGAAGTCGCGGAAGAGCAGGCCCTTGTCCCAGATCGTCTTCAGCGACCACCAGACCGACTCGACGTAGGCCGGGTCCATGGTGCGGTAGGCGTTCTCGAGGTCGGCCCAGTAGCCCATCCGGCCCGACAGGGCCTCCCAGGCGTCGACGTGCCGCATGACCGACTCGCGGCACTTGTCGTTGAAGGCGGCGATGCCGTACGTCTCGATGTCCTTCTTGCCGGACAGGCCGAGTTCCTTCTCGACGCTGACCTCGACCGGCAGGCCGTGGCAGTCCCAGCCGGCCCGGCGCGGGACGCTGTAGCCGCGCATGGTCTTGTAGCGCGGGAACAGGTCCTTGAAGGTGCGGGCCTCGGTGTGGTGCACGCCGGGCATGCCGTTGGCGGTGGGCGGACCTTCGTAGAACACCCAGCTCGGGTTGCCGTCGTTCTGCTCGACCGAGCGCTCGAAGATCTTGCCGTCCCGCCAGCGGTCCAGGACCTCACGCTCGAGCGCGGGCAGGTCGACCTGCGCAGGAAGGGAGCGGAAATAGTGGGACATCTCTGGCGGGTCCTCCTTCAACGGAAATGAACACGTTGAAGGGACGAAGCCGGATGGACGGCTCCGCGGTACCACCCTTCTTGATCTCCCCGGAGGGAAACCCTCTTCATTTGACCGCTGCCGGTTCTACTGGGCGAGTGCCGTTCTTCCGGCGGCTCCGGGGTGATACCCCTGTGAGCTTGCTCACAGGGCCCCATCACAGCCTTGCGGGTCTCCACCATAACGCAGAGCGGCGCGGGAGGCTTCCCGATTGTGGGACGCCTGGGGGAGCCGAGTCACAAGTCACGACAAAAAGCTGGGAATGGATGGGCCGGGAGGGGAGTTGAAGCGGCCGGGCGGGATAGTACGGGTGAGGTAATCCGACCGGCGGGTCGTTTGCCGAGCTGTTATCGGCGGCCTAAGCTTCCCGCACCATTGAGGACCTTGATCAGCATGGAGGACGCAATGACGGCAGTCACGCAGACCGCCACCACCCCCTCGACGTGGTCAGAGGACGAACTGGCCGAGGTCCGGGCCGCTCTGGCCCTGGAGGTCGCCGAGCTCAACGCCGACATCGCGCGGCACGAATCGGAGATCGCCTCGGGCGACGTCACCAAGGGCGCCGGCGACGACCAGGCCGACGCCGGGGCCAAGACCTATGAGCGCGAACGCGAGATCGCCCTTACCCTGAATGCACGCGACCTGGTCGCGCAGAACGAACGTGCGATCGCCAGGATCGACGCAGGGACCTATGGAGTGTGCGAATCGTGCCACAAGCCGATCGGCAAGGAACGCCTTCAGGCGTTCCCGCGGGCGACGCTGTGCGTGACCTGCAAGCAGCGGGAGGAACGCCGCTAGAAGGCGGCGCGCAGGAGCCGGCGACCCAGGGGGAGGCCGCCGGCTCCGCTCCGGAGTCCGCCGGGACGCCCGTCACGCCCGTCAAGCCGGACGCGGCGGCGCCGCAAGCCCCGGCGCGTGACCGTCGCAAGCTCCTCATCCTGCTGAGCTCCCTCGCCTTCGTGCTCTACGCCGCCGATCTGATCACCAAGACGATCGTGCTGCGGACCCTGGAGGGCGAGCCGCCGTACGTGGTCATCCCCGGCGTGCTGCAGTTCCGGGTGATCTTCAACTCGGGCGCCGCGTTCAGCATCGGCACCGGGATGACCTTCGTCTTCACCATCATCGCCGCCTGCGTGGTCTTCGCCATCATCCGCACCGCGCGCAAGCTGCGCAGCCTGCCGTGGGCGATCTGCCTGGGCATGCTGCTCGGCGGGGCGCTGGGCAACCTCACCGACCGCCTCTTCCGCGCCCCCGGCGGCCTGCAGGGACACGTGGTCGACTTCATCGAGGTCCTGCCGGACAACTTCCCGATCATCGGCAACTTCCCGATCTGGAACATCGCCGACGCCTCCATCGTCTGCGGCGGCATCCTCGCCGTCGTCCTGGCCTGGCGCGGCTACCAGATCGACGGTGGCAGGGAGGCCAAGTGAGCGAGGTCCGCACGCTGCCCGTGCCCGACGGCCTGGAGGGCGAGCGTCTCGACGCCGCCCTGTCGCGCCTGTTCGGCTTCTCCCGCACCCGCGCCGCCGAGCTGATCGCCGAGGGCGACGTCCTGGTCAACGGCTCCCCGGCGGCCAAGTCCGACCGGGTCCACGCCGGCGCCTGGCTGGAAGTGGTCATCCCGCCGCCGGTCGCCACGCCGATGCCGGTGGCCGAGCCGATCCCCGGCATGGCCATCGTCTACGAGGACGACGACCTGATCGTGGTCAACAAGCCGATCGGCGTCGCCGCCCACCCCACCGTCGGCTGGACCGGCCCCACCGTGATCGGCGGCCTGCTCGGCGCCGGGCACACCATCGCCACCAGCGGCGCGGCCGAGCGCCAGGGCATCGTGCACCGCCTCGACGCCAACACCACCGGCGCGATGGTGGTCGCCAAGAGCGAGTACGCCTACTCGATGCTCAAGCGCGCCTTCAAGGAACGCACCGTGGACAAGCGCTACCACGCGCTGGTCCAGGGCCACCCCGACCCCTTCCGCGGCACCGTGGACGCGCCCATCGACCGGCACCCCAGCGGCGACGGCCGCTTCGCCGTGGTCGCCGGCGGCAAGCCCAGCGTCACGCACTACGACACCGTCGAGGCCTTCCGGGCCGCCTCCCTGCTGGACATCAAGCTGGAGACCGGGCGCACCCACCAGATCCGGGTGCACATGTCGGCGCTGCGGCACCCGTGCGCGGGCGACCTGCTCTACGGCGCCGACCCGACGCTCGCCGCGCGGCTGGGGCTGAAGCGGCAGTGGCTGCACGCGGTCAGCCTCGGTTTCGAGCACCCGTCCACGGGCGAGTGGATGACCTTCACCACCGAGTACCCCGACGACCTGCGGCACGCGCTCGACGTCGTCGGGGCGGAGTCCTGATCTAGCCCTCGCCCTCCTCGGCGGGGCCGCCCTCGGCGTCGGTGGGCTCGATCTCGCCGGGCTCGCCCGAGGCGCTCTCCTCGGCCTCCTCCTGCGGCGTCTTCTTCGGCTTCGGCTTGGGCTTGGTGGGGGTGGCGGAGGGGCGGGGCTCGGGCTCCGGGCTGCGCTCGGCCGACGGAAGGGCTTCGGACGGCGTGACCGACGGGGCGACCGGCGGGGCCTGCCGTACCGGGCTCTTCTCGGGCTCGCTGCGCCGCGGCTCCGACGCGGCCGAGACCGTGCTCTTCACCGAAGGTACGGCAGGCGGCCCGCCCGTGGTCTCGCGGCCGGTCAGCCAGGCGGTCGCCCCGGCCACCAGCGCCACGGCGACGGTCGCGGCCGACACCAGCACGGCCGCCCGCGTCTGGCGGCGGGTCAGCCGCCCGGACCTCGGCGCCCCGGCCAGGGCCGCCGCCGCCGGGCTGGTCGGCTCGGCGGGCAGCCCCGCGGCGACGGCCCGCAGCCGGGCGTCGGCCTCCTCCAGCGGCATCCGGTCCTCGGGATGCTTGCGCAGCAGGCCGGTGATGATCGGCGCGAGGGGTCCGGCGCGGCTCATCGGCGCCGCCTCGGCGTGGATCACCGCGGCGAGCGTGGACAGCGGATTGTCGCGCTGGAAGGGCGAGCGGCCCTCCGCCGCGACGTAGAGCGTGACGCCCAGCGACCACAGGTCGGAGGCGGGTGTGGCGTCGGCGCCGAGCGCCCGCTCCGGCGCGATGAAGGCCGGCGTCCCGACCAGCACGCCGGTCCTGGTGACGGTCACGTCGTCGTCGGTGGTGGCGATGCCGAAGTCGGTGAGCACGGCCCGGCCGTCCTCGCTCAGCAGCACGTTGTCCGGTTTGACGTCCCGGTGCAGCACGCCCGCCGCGTGCGCCGCGCGCAGCGCCTCCAGCAGTTGCACGCCGATCTCCGCCACCCGCCTGGGCGGCAGCGGCGTCTGCGAGCCGAGGGTGTCGGACGGGATGAGCTGCATCACGATCCAGGGGTGGCCGGCCTCCTCCAGCACGTCGTAGACCATCGCCACGCCCGGATGCGCGACCCGGCCGGCCGCCCTGGCCTCGCGGAAGGTCCGGGCGAGGAACAGGGCGCGGTCGGCCTCCTCCAGATCGGGCGGCGGGATGACCTCCTTGATCGCCACGTCGCGGTCGAGCACCTCGTCGTGAGCCTGCCAGACCTTGCCCATGCCACCGCGCCCGATCGGGTGCAACAGCCGGTAACGCCCACCGATGATCCCCGCAGAATCGGACATGAGCCGCGAGCTACCCAGGATCGGGTGATCTATTGGTCCCGGATCAAGACGGGCGGAAGGACTGCCGGAAGGTGCGCAGATAACGCAGCTCGGCGTTCCAGGTGCTCTGCGGCGCCTCCCAGTACAGGGCGAAGGGCCGGCCGTCGCGGGTGCGGAAGCCGCGGTTGACGACGTGGAGCTGGCGGCCCTGGACCGAGCGGATGAACTCCCAGTCGGCGGCCGGGCGGCCGAGGTAGGTGAGCGGGCGGATCCCGATCCGGCGGTAGCCGGTGAACTGGTTCTTGGCCAGGATCTGCCGTTCGACGTCGGTCCAGTGCTCGACCTCGTCGGCGTAGTCGGCCTCCGGCTCGGTCCACTCGACGATCAGCACGCCCTGGGCGCCGGGGCCGCTGAGGGTGACGCTGGCGCGGGTGGCGTGCGGCTTGATCGTCCAGCCGGCGGGCAGGGCGATGGAGAAGCCGCCCGCGGCGTTCTTGACGGTGCGCCAGCCGGCCGGCAGCGACGGGGTGGGCTTCGCCGTACGGGTGGGGGTGGCCGGGGCGGAGGTCGGCGGCGCGGGCGTGGGCGAGGCCGTCACCGGCGCGCCGGCGGCGGACTGGGAGGAGACCCACCAGTAGCCGCCGCCCGCGCCGGCGGCCAGCAGCAGGACGAGCGGCACGGCCCACAGCGCGGCCGGGCGGCGACGCGGGGCGGGCAGGTCGACGGTGGCCTCGCCGAGGCGCTGCGGCGCGGTGCCGGAGCGCAGGGCGGTGAGCCGGGCCTGCACCTCGTCGGCGCCCATCCGGGTGGCCGGGTCGCCCTTGAGCAGGCCCATGATGACCGGCGCCAGCGGCCCGGCCAGGCGCGGCGGCTCGGGGGCGTCGCGCAGCACGGCGGCGACGGTGGCGGCCCAGGAGTCGCGGCGGAAAGGCGGAACGCCCTCGGCGGCGGCGTACAGCGTCGCGCCGAGCGACCACAGGTCGGAGGCGGGGGTGGCGGGCAGGCCGTTCAGCCGCTCGGGCGGCATGTAGGCGGGGGTGCCGACGAGGTTGCCGGTGGCGGTGAGCCCGGCGTCGGCCTCCAGCGTGGCGATGCCGAAGTCGGTCAGCACGACCCGGCCGTCGTCGGCCAGCAGCACGTTCTCCGGCTTGACGTCGCGGTGCAGGACGCCGGTGGCGTGGGCGGCGCGCAGCGCGCCGAGCACCTGCAGCCCGATGTGGGCCACGTGCCCGACCGGCAGCGGGCCGTCGCTCCTGACCACCTCGGCCAGCGAGCGGGAGGGCACGAGCTGCATGACGATCCAGGGCCGGCCGTCCTCCTCCACGACGTCGTGGACGACCACGACGCCGGGATGGTCGAGCCGCCCCGCGGCGCGCGCCTCGCGGATGGTGCGCGCGTTCAGCTCGGCCCGCTTGGCCTCGCCGACGCCGGTGTAGCGCACCTCCTTGACCGCCACCGGGCGGTCGAGGAGCTCGTCGTGGGCGCGCCAGACGATGCCCATCCCGCCTTCGCCGAGGGGCTCGATCAGTCGATAGCGCCTGCCGACCTGCCTGTCCATCCGCGACAGCCTACCTACTTGCGTGGTTTGAACGTCGCGGCGAAGGTGTCGAAGAAGTGCAGGTCCTTCTTCCAGCGGCTGTCCAGGTTGTGCCAGTAGATGGAGTAGCCCATGCCGCCTTCGGTGACGAAGCCGCGGTTGCGCACCCGGGTCTTGCCGGAGTTGGTGATCCAGGTGAACTCCCAGTCGGCGGCGGCGACCATGTAGTCCACCTTCTTGATGTGGACCAGCTTGTAGCCGCCGAACCGGCTGGAGGCGCCGCGCTCCTGGACCTCCCAGTCGCGCTTGGGGTCGTCGCCGGCCTTGTCGATCTGGTCGATGGCGAGGAAGGCGTTGGAGGCCGCGCCCGGGCCGCGGAAGAAGACCTGAGAGCCCTCCCGCTTGTACTCCTCCCAGCCCTTGGGCAGGCCGACCTGGAAGCCGGTCTTGTCCTTGTACATCTTCCAGCCCTCGGGCAGCGCGTCCTTCGGCTTCTCCGCCGACGGCGTGGCCTCCGGGGTGCTCTCGGGCGTCGCCGAGGGCTCGGCGGAGGAGGGCCCCGCGGTGGAGGGCGCGGCCGAGGGGGGCGTGGTCGCCGTGGAGGTGGCGGCGGCCGCCGACGGCTTGGGGGAGGCCTGCGGGTCGTCGGCCGAGCGCAGCCCGAGCCAGACGCCGACGCCGGCCACCAGCGCCACGGCCGCGCCGACGGCGATCACCGGCGTGACGCGGCGCGAGCCGGACCGGGAGGTGACGGTCGGATCCTCCAGCTCCCGCGGCGGCGTGCTCTCCTTGCGGGTGACCGCCGGGCGGGGCTCCACCTGCTCCAGGTGCGATCCGGTCTCCGGCGCGGAGGGCGCCGGCGTGGGCGTCCGGCGCGCCGCCTGCTTGGGCGGAAGCGCCGGTACGGCCCGCAGCGTCGGGTCGGTGGGCATGTCGTCCTCCTCCGGCGGGGGCGCCGCCGGAGGCTGGGAACGGCGGACGATGTCGCGCAGCATCCGCGCGGCGTCGCCGTAGGTGAGCCGCTCGTCCGGCTCCTTGACCAGCAGGCCGGTGATCACCGGCGCCAGCGGGCCGCCCTTGGAGGCGGGGTCGGCCTCGTCGTTGAGCACCGCGTGCATGGTCGCCATCACCATGCCGCGCTCGTGCGGGGCGCGGCCCTCGACGGCGGCGTACAGCGTGGCGCCGAGCGACCACAGGTCGGACTCGCGCCGCGCGGGCAGCCCCTTGAGGCGTTCCGGCGCGATGAAGGCGGGGGTCCCGGCCAGCCCGGTCATGGTGAGCTGGGTCTCGGTCTCCAGGGTGGCGATGCCGAAGTCGGTCAGCACCACCCGGCCGTCGTCGGCCAGCAGCACGTTCTCCGGCTTGACGTCGCGGTGCAGGACGCCGGCCTCGTGCGCGCTGTGCAGGGCCTCCAGCACCGCCAGGCCGATCTCGGCGACCTTCTTCCACGGCAGCGGGCCGTCCTGCTTGATCACCGTGCCCAGCGAGCGGGAGGGCACGAGCTGCATGACGATCCAGGGCTGGTCGTCCTCCTCGATCACGTCGTAGACGACGATCACGTTGGGGTGCTCGAACCGCGCCGCCGCCCTGGCCTCGCGCATGGTGCGCCGGTTGAGGAGCTGGACCTCCTCGCCCAGGTCGGTCGAGTACCTGACCTCCTTCACCGCGACCGTGCGGTCCAGGAGCTCGTCATGGGCACGCCAGACGATGCCCATGCCGCCACGTCCGATGGGCTCCTGCAGGTGGTACCGGCCGGCGATCCGGCGGCCAGGGTTCTGTCTCAACGGCCACAAACCCCCTTCTAAACCCCGAAATACTCCCATAGGGAAGGGAGATCGGCGACTCGCTAGGGGAGCAGGAGATTGTTCAGTGGCCGTCCGGGTCCGGCGGAGATCTGCGCCGCGACGAGCTCTCCCAGCCTGCGATACCCCCCGGCGGTGGGATGGTAGCTGCGGCTGTACACCTTGAGCTGCTCGACATCGACGTCGAGCGCGTTCATGTACGGCGAGCCGCGCCCGATCTCGTGGCCGTCGAAGGCGTCGTAGGCGTCCACGAACTCGGCGCTGCCCGGCCCGCCGAAGGTGGCGATGGCCCGATCCACCTCGGCCACCACCTCGCGCGAGGCGTCGTTGAGAAAGCGGGCCATCCGGTTGACCCAGCGCTGGTCGTCCGGCGTCAGGTTGTCCACCCGGTCGGCCGGCGCGGCCGGGAAGGGCCGGGGGTAGCCCAGCACGATGATCCGGGCCTCCGGCGCCCGCCGGCGGATCTCCAGCAGCACCTGGCGCAGGTTGGGCGTCATCCCGGCCACCCGGCGGCGGACCGCCGCCTCCTGCTCGGTGCAGCCGTCCGACCACGGCAGCCGCAGGATGCACTCCTTGAGCACGTCGGTGAAGCCCGCGTCGTTGCCGCCGATGCTCACCGTGACCAGGCTGGCCGCCGGGCCCACCCGGGAGATCTGCGGCTTGTGCCCGTGCTGGCCCTTCAGCAGGTGCACCGTCGTCGCCCCGGCGCACGCCCAGAACGAGGCGCCGCCGGCGAACCGCAGGGAGCCGGCGATCTGCGGCACGTACGACCCCCGCGAGCGGTGGCACAGCCCCGCGCCCGCGTCGATCGGCCGCTCGGTCTCGTCGTAGACGCCCTCGCCGGAGGAGAACGAGTCGCCCAGCGCGATGTAGGCGCCGCTCAGCGCCGCCTCCTGCGGGCTCAGCCGGCGCGGCTGCGGTAACCGCCGCGCCGCCGGGCCCTCCTCGGCGCAGGCCACCGCCAGCGTCGCGCACGAGACCCGGTCGAGCGTCCCCGTCGCCAGGACGGTCAAGGCCAGGGCCACCCCCAGCGCCCCCGCCGCCACCATCTCGGCGGTCCGCCTGCGCGCCACCCGCGCCCCCTCCCCGATAGGCGTCCTAGGGAGGATAACCCGGCTCGCCGCGCTCACCCAGCGGCGTCGCGCCGGGCCTTGACGACCCGCCAGCCGATCCAGATCGCCGCGGCCACCAGCGGGATGGCGAAGAACGCGATGCGCTGGTCCTCGTCGGCGACCGCCATCAGCAGGACGACCAGCAGCAGGAAGGCCATCGTCGCCCAGTTGGTGTACGGCGAGCCGGGCATGGCGAACTCCGAGCGGTGCCCGGAGCGGCGCAGCCGTACCTGGCAGTAGAGCAGCGTCGCCCAGGTCGTGATCACGCCGAGGGAGGCGATCGCGGTCGCGATGTTGAAGGCGCGTTCCGGGACGTAGTAGTAGAGGGCCACGCCGAGCAGGAAGACCGAGGCGGTGAGCAGGATGCCGCCGAACGGCACGTGCCGCGAGCTGAGCCGCCGGGTGAAGGACGGCGCCTCGCCCTTGAAGCCCATCGAGCGCAGGATGCGGCCGGTGGAGTACAGGCCGGAGTTGCACGAGGACAGCGCGGCGGTGATCACGATGAGGTTCATGGCGTCGGCCGCCCACGGCAGCCCGATGCTGCCGAAGACGGTGACGAACGGCGAGGTGCCCGCCTCGTAGGAGGTCCAGGGCAGCACCATGCCGAGCAGCAGGACCGAGCCGACGTAGAAGACCGCGATCCGCCACACGACGCCGTTGATCGCCCGCGGCATCACCTTGCGCGGCTCGGCGGTCTCCCCGGCGGTGATGCCGACCAGCTCGATCGAGGCGTAGGCGAAGACGACCGCCTGCAGGCTGAGCAGCACGACCGGGAAGCCGTTGGGGAAGAAGCCGCCGTGCGCGGTGAGGTTGGCCGGGCTCGCCCCGTCCACCGCGAAGATCACCAGGAAGAGGCCGACGATGAGGAAGGCGCAGATCGCCAGCACCTTCAGCAGCGCGAACCAGAACTCCAGCTCGCCGAAGAGCTTGACCGACAGCAGGTTGACCACCAGCACCACGGCCAGCGCGAGCCCGGCGGTGACGTACTCGGGGAAGCCCGGCGCCCAGTACTTGACGTAGGTGGCGATCGCGGTCAGCTCGGCGATGCCGGTGAAGGCCCAGTTGAGCCAGTACATCCAGCCGCTGGCGAAGGCCGCCCACGGGCCGATGAACTCCCCGGCGTACTCCACGAACGAGCCGCTGGTCGGCCGGTAGAGGACCAGCTCGCCCAGGGCCCGCATGACGAAGAAGGCGGCCACGCCGGCCGCGAAGTAGGACAGCACCAGGGCCGGCCCGGCCGCGGCCATGCGGCCGCCGGAGCCGAGGAACAGGCCGACGCCGATCGCGCCGCCGATGGCGATCATCTGGACCTGACGGTTGCCCAGGGCGTGCGTGTAGCCCTCGTCGGTGCGTGACTGGCTCATCACGCAGACGATATCCGCGCAGGTGGTGACGGGTCGGGTGGCGCGCCGAGCGTCGTTCTCCGGTACGGCGGAGCCGCCCGGCGAGGGGCTCGAGGCTGACACATCAGCCGGGGGAGCGCGGGCCCGCCGTACAGGTCGTCAGGGAAACGCGCGGCTGCTCCGGACTGTCGGCCGGGACGGCTAGAGTCGAGCCTGCGCATCCCAGCTCGATCCGAGGAGGTCTCCGCTCCATGTCGTCCGGCGACTCGTTTGTCCACCTGCACGTGCACACCGAGTATTCGATGCTGGACGGGGCGGCGCGCCTCAAGCAGATGTTCAAACAGGTCGGCGACCTGAACATGCCCGCCATCGCGATCACCGACCACGGCAACATGCACGGCGCCAACGACTTCTACAAGCAGGCGACCGCGGCGGGCATCAAGCCGATCATCGGCATCGAGGCCTACGTCGCGCCCGAGCTGCGGCAGAACAAGAAGCCGGTGCTGTGGGGCGAGCCGCACCAGAAGAGCGACGACGTCTCCGCGGGCGGCTACTACACCCACATGACGATCTGGGCGCGCAACAAGGCGGGCCTGCACAACCTGATGAAGCTCTCCTCGCGCGCCTACACCGAGGGCTTCGTGCGCAAGTGGGCGCGGATGGACGCCGAGATCCTCGCCGAGCACGCCGACGGCCTGATGGCGACCACCGGCTGCCCCTCCGGCGAGGTGCAGACCCGGCTGCGGCTCGGGCAGTACGACGAGGCCGTGAAGGCGGCGGCGAAGTACCAGGAGATCTTCGGCAAGGACAACTACTTCCTGGAGATCATGGACCACGGGCTCGAGATCGAGCGCCGCGTCCGCGACGGCCTGGTCCGCATCTCCCGCGAGCTGGGCATCCCGCCGGTGGTCACCAACGACTCGCACTACACCTACGAGTCCGACTCCGCCTCCCACGACGCGCTCCTGTGCATCCAGACCGGCAAGCAGCTCTCCGACCCCGACCGCTTCCGCTTCGACGGCTCCGGCTACTACATCAAGACCGCCGACGAGATGCGCGCGGTGGACAGCTCCGACATCTGGGCCGAGGGCTGCCGCAACACCCTGCTGGTGGCCGAGAAGGTCGACCCGACCGGGTTCTTCGAGTTCAAGAACCTGATGCCGACCTACCCGGTGCCCGAGGGCATGACCCAGGAGGAGTACTTCCGCCAGCAGACCTGGGAGGGTCTGAAGCGGCGCTTCCCCGAGGGCATCGACGAGGAGCACCGCGCCTGGGCGGAGAACGAGCTCGGTGTCATCATCCAGATGGGCTTCCCGAGCTACTTCCTCGTGGTCGCCGACTTCATCATGTGGGCCAAGAACAACGGCATCCGGGTGGGCCCGGGCCGAGGCTCCGCGGCCGGCTCGCTGGTCGCCTACGCGCTGGGCATCACCGACCTCGACCCGATCCCGCACGGCCTGATCTTCGAGCGCTTCCTCAACCCCGAACGTGTCTCCATGCCCGACGTCGACATCGACTTCGACGAGCGCCGGCGCGCCGACGTGATCAGGTACGTGACGGAGAAGTGGGGCGCCGACAAGGTCGCCATGATCGCCACCTTCGGCACCATCAAGGCCAAGGCCGCCGTCAAGGACGCCGGCCGCGTCCTCGGCTACCCCTACGCCCTGGGCGACCGCATCTCCAAGGCCTTCCCGCCCGCGGTGATGGGCAAGGACATCCCGCTCGCGGGCATCTTCGACAAGGACCACCCGCGCTTCAACGAGGCCGGCGAGCTGCGCAAGCTGTACGAGGAGGACGTCGACGTCAAGGCGACGATCGACCTCGGGCGCGGCCTGGAGGGCCTGATCCGGCAGACCGGCGTGCACGCCGCCGGCGTCATCATGTCGTCGGAGCCGCTGACCGACTACATCCCGATCATGCGCCGCGACGCCGACGGCGCGATCATCACGCAGTTCGACTACCCGACCTGTGAGTCGCTCGGCCTGCTGAAGATGGACTTCCTGGGCCTGCGCAACCTGACGATCATCGACGACTGCATCAAGATGATCGAGTCCGGCCGGGGCGAGACGATCGACCTGCTGGCGCTGCCGCTGGACAACCTCAAGGCCTACGAGCTGCTGGCCCGCGGCGACACCCTGGGCATCTTCCAGCTCGACGGCGGCGGCATGCGCACGCTGCTGCGGCTGATGAAGCCGGACAACTTCGAGGACATCTCCGCGGCGCTCGCGCTCTACCGGCCGGGCCCGATGGGCGCCAACTCGCACACCAACTACGCGCTGCGCAAGAACGGCCAGCAGGAGATCACCCCGATCCACCCCGAGCTGGAGGAGCCGCTCAGCGAGATCCTCAGCACGACGCACGGCCTGATCGTCTACCAGGAGCAGGTCATGGCCATCGCGCAGAAGGTGGCCGGGTACTCGCTCGGCGGCGCCGACCTGCTGCGCCGCGCGATGGGCAAGAAGAAGAAGTCCGAGCTGGACAAGCAGTTCGAGTTCTTCGAGAAGGGCATGCAGGACAACGGCTTCTCGGCCGCGGCCATCAAGGCCCTGTGGGACATCCTGCTGCCCTTCTCCGACTACGCCTTCAACAAGGCGCACACCGCCGGGTACGGCCTGGTCTCCTACTGGACCGCCTACCTCAAGGCCAACTACCCGGCCGAGTACATGGCGGCCCTGCTCACCTCGGTCAAGGACGACAAGGACAAGTCGGCCCTCTACCTCAACGAGTGCCGCCGCATGGGCATCAAGGTGCTCCCGCCGGACGTCAACGACTCCGACTTCGACTTCACCCCGCGCGGCACCGACATCCGCTTCGGCCTGTCGGCCATCCGCAACGTCGGCGGCAACGTCGTCGACGGCATCATCGGCGCGCGCAAGGAGAAGGGCCGCTTCGCCGACTTCAAGGACTTCCTGCGCAAGGTCCCGGCGATCGTCTGCAACAAGCGGGTCATCGAGTCGCTGATCAAGGCGGGCGCCTTCGACTCCCTCGGACACGTCCGCAAGGGCCTGGTCATGGTGCACGAGCAGGCCGTCGACGCGATCATCGACATCAAGAAGAACGAGGCCATCGGCCAGGACTCCCTCTTCGGCGCCGTCGAGGGCGGCGAGGACCAGACCTTCGACGTGCAGATCCCGCTGGGGGAGTGGGAGAAGTCCACGCTGCTGCAGTTCGAGCGGGAGATGCTCGGGCTCTACGTCTCCGACCACCCGCTGCTCGGCGTGGAGCACATCCTCAGCGCCGGGGCCGACTGCTCCATCGCCGCCCTCCAGGACGAGTCGCGCGCCGACGGGCAGGTCGTCACCGTCGGCGGCATCCTGTCGGGCGTGCAGCGCAAGGTCACCAAGAAGGGCGACACCTGGGTGCTCACCCAGCTGGAGGACCTCGAAGGCGCCATCGAGGTGATGATCTTCCCGTCGGCCTACCAGCTCTGCTCGACCATCCTGGCCGAGGACGCGATCGTCTTCGTCAAGGGGCGGATCGACAAGCGGGAGGACGTGGCGAAGATCATCGCCATGGAGGTGACCGCGCCGGACCTCACCGTCGAGTCGGGCGGGCCGCTGCTGGTGAGCATGACGCTGCAGAAGTGCATCCCGCCGGTGGTGGGGCGGCTCAAGGAGATCCTCACCACCCACCCGGGCACCTCCGAGGTGCACCTCCAGGTGCACAACGGGCCCCGGACCACGGTCCTGCGGGTCGAGGACCGCTACCGGGTCACGCCTTCACCGGCGCTCATGGGAGACCTCAAGCAGTTGCTCGGGGCCAACTGCCTCGGCGGCTGACGCCTCGGCCCCTGCCCGGGCAGGGGTTCGTGACCGCGCCGGCTAGCGGGAAGCGACGGTGACGTCGCCGGAGTCGGCGCGGGCGATGATCTTGCGCGGGGCCTTGGGGTCGTCCACCACGGACACGTTGACGTCCCCCGAGTCGGCGGCCGCCTCCACCGAGTACGGCCCGGCGGGGAGGGTGAGCTTGGCGTTGCCCGAGCCGGCCACGAGGGTGACCTTGTCCGGGGCGCCGGCGTACTCCAGGGAGATGTCCCCCGAGTCGACCTCGCCGTTGAGCTCCTTGCCGGTGAGGCCGGTGGCGGTGAGGTCACCGGAGTCCACCCTGGCCTGGAACGGGCCGCTGAGCCCGGTGGCGGTGAGATCGCCGGAGTCGAGCTTGGCGTCGACCGGGCCGCTGAGGTCGAGCAGCTTGACGTCGCCGGAGTCGGCCTGCACTTCCACCTTGAGGCCCTTGGGGATCTCGACCTTGTAGTCGACCGAGCAGTTGTCCATCACCGCCGGGCAGTTGTAGCTCATGCTCAGCGCATCGCCGTCCACCTTGTGGTCGGTGGTCGGGCGCTCGGACGACCAGCGGAGGGTCTCGACGACCTTCACCGACGAGCCGCTCGTCTCGCTGATCACGACCTCGCCCGAGTCGCTGACCAGGGCGAGCCTCGCCACCTTCTCGGTGACCTCGTACTTGTTCGTCGCCTGGTGGGCCGGCTGCGCGATGCTCTGCAGTCCGCAACCGGTCAGTAGCAGCGCGGCGAGTGCCAGGCCGCCCGCCATCCCCGTAACCTTCATGGCACCCGATCCTGCCGTATGCCGGCAGGTGCGGCAGTCAGGTATACCCCCCTATGTGCCCTGAGGGAGCCCTGACCGCCCCAGGGGGTTAGGGTCGTTCCGGTGGAGCGTGAGTGGCGGGAGCGGCATCCAGGGACGGATCTGGTGCTGTCGGTGGTGACCGGTTCGCGGGCGTACGGCCTGCAGACCGAGGGGTCCGACATCGACCGGCGCGGGGTGTTCGTGGCGCCCACAGCCGCGTTCTGGCGGCTGGACAAACCGCCCACGCACCTCGACGGGCCGCTGGAGGAGCAGTTCTCGTGGGAGGTCGAGCGGTTCTGCGTGCTGGCGCTGCAGGCCAACCCGACCCTGCTGGAGTGCCTGTGGTCGCCGATCGTGGAGCACGTCACGCCGGTGGGGGAGCGGTTGCTGGGGTTGCGGACGGCATTCCTGTCGGGGCGGGCGCGGCAGTCCTTCCTGGGGTACGCCCAGGACCAGTTCCGGCGGCTCGACCCGGCCGCGCCGAAGTGGAAGCAGGCCATGCACATGATCCGGCTGCTGCTGTCCGGGCGGCACCTGGTGGAGTACGGCGAGCCGCTGGTGCGGGTGGGTGAAGACCGGGAGCGGCTGCTGGCGATCCGGCGCGGGGAGCTGACCTGGGCCGAGGTGGACGCCTGGCGGGCCGAGCTGACCACCGGCCTGAGCCGGGCCGCCGGCCACCTGCCCGCCGAGCCGGACCGCGCGGCGGTGGAGGCGTTCCTGATCGAGGTCCGCAGGGCCGCCCTGTGAATCTGGGGCGGCCCTGGGGCTTTCAGCTCCGGTAGGAGTCGATGAGCCGGGCCAGGTGCTCGCCCGCGACCAGGAGCGGCGTCTCGCTCCTGAACACCTGCGCGGTCAGCTCGGCGCCCTCAAGGGTGTTGATGACGGTGATGGCCAGGTCGTGCGCGACGCCCTCCGCGAATCCGGCCTCGCGAAGCGTGCCGGCCACCAGGTCACGCCAGTGCTGAAAGGCCGCAGCGACGGCCTGTTCGATCTCGGGGGCCCGTCCGGTGGTCTCCAGGGCGGTCGCGCTGATCGGGCACCCGTCCATCCATCCGGAGTCGCGCAGGTGGTCGGCGAGCGCGCGGGCGCAGACGGCGACGGCCTTCGCCGGGTCGGCCTCGCCGGACAGCGACGCCGACAGCATGGCGGCGAACTCCTGGTCGGCGTGCTTGACCGCGGCCACGCCCAGCGCCTGCTTGCCGCCGGGGAAGAAGTGGTAGACCGAGCCGAGCGTCGCCTTGGCCTCCTGGGCGACCTGCTTGATGCCGGTGCCCTCATAGCCCTGCCGCTGCATCAGCAGAGAGGCCGCGCTGACGATGCGCTCCCGGGTGCCGGGCTGTGGTGTGTTCGCCATACGGCAGAGCTTACTGGATAGAGCGTTCGTTCTGGTTTGCGGACCGCGTCGTGAGCGTGCTAGCTTCCGACTAGTTAGAACGTTCGTTTTAGAGATGTGCACAACAAGGAGTCTTGAGATGGAACACAAGCGGATCACCGTCAACGGCCTGGACCTCGCCTACGTCGAAGCGGGAGAGGGGCCGCTCGCCCTGATGCTGCACGGGTTCGACACGCCCAGGCTGTACCGGTACCTCATGCCGGCGCTGGCCGAGGCGGGCTACCACGCCGTGGTCCCCACCATGCGCGGGTTCGCCCCCTCCCAGGTGCCGCCGGACGGGAGCGTGCGCCTTCCCGACCTGATCGCCGACGTCAACGGACTGCACGAGGCCCTCGGCGGCGGTTCCGACGCGGTGCTGATCGGCCATGACTGGGGCGGCTTCACCACCTGGGGCGCCGCCGCGGCCGCACCCGAGCGCTGGTCCAAGGTCGTCGTCAACGACGTCCCGCCGCTGGAGTTCTACGACCGCAACGCCGCCGACCCCGACCGGATCGAGAAGTACGTCCACTTCTACTTCTTCCAGATGGCCGTCGCCGACCACCTCGTGGCGGCCAACGACCTCGCCTACCTCGACTGGCTCTGGGACCACTGGACGGGCAACGTCCCCGGCTACGACTCCACGGAGGACCGCAAGGCGATGAAGGAGGGACTCGACACGCCGGAAAGGCTGCACCTCGGCCTGGAGCTCTACCGGCAGAACTTCCCCGCCGCCACGTTCGGCACCCCCGGCTGGGAGATGGCCCAGGTGCTGGGCAAGCTGCCCACCCAGCCCACCCTCTACCTCCACGGGACCGAGGATCCCGTGGTCGACGAGGCGACGCTCGCCGACATCGTCGCCGCGCTGCCGCCGGGGTCGGACGGCGCGATGATCCCGGGCGCCGGACACTTCCTGCTCTCCGAGAACCCGGAGGAGGCCAACCGGCGCATCCTCGCCTTCCTGGCCCGCTGACCGCCCCCTCGCGGCCCGGCTTCCCACCTCCGACTCCAGTCGCTGGTCAGGCGGGGGTGAGGTGTACGTACACACCACCAGGCACGGCAATTCCGTACGACATACCGATCCCCCTACGGATGGTCGGCCGGTCGGTCCGGATTTAGCGTCAAGCCGCCTGGTGAGCACAGCTCACCTCACCCCCACCGCATCCGCGCCTGCCCCCACCGGGGCGGGCGCGGGCGCATCCCCTGAAAGGAGCTGGCGAGTGAGAAGCAGATCACTCCTCGCGGCTGTCGCCGGATTGGCCACCACGGCCGCCCTGGTCGCTGCCCCGGCCGCGTACGCCACCCCACCGAAAGACCCGCCCCCCAGCCTGACCTCGGCCGATCCCGAGGCCAGGGCGGCCGCGGCGGCCGACCGGGCCGTCGCCGGCGGCTTCGACCGGTTACGCAAGAGCGGCGACGAGACCTTCTGGCGCAAGTCGGTGACGCCCGGCGTCGGCGGCATGCACTTCGTGTCCTACGAGAAGACCTTCAAGGGCCTGCCCGTGGTCGGCGGCGACGCGGTCGTCGTCACCGACGAGCAGGGCGACGTGCGCGACACGCAGGCCGCGGCCGCGCCGGTCCCCGACACGCTGTCGATCACCCCGAAGGTGAACGCCCGCCGCGCCGAGCGCACCGCGCACCGCCAGCTCGACAAGGTGGACAGCGCCGAGGCCCCCCGGCTGGTCGTGCTGGCCTGGGGCGACTCTCCCAAGCTGGCCTGGGAGAGCGTGCTGACCGGCACCAAGTCCGGCAAGCCCAGCAAGCTGCACGTCTTCGTGGACGCCGCCACCGGCGCGGTGGCCGACTCCTACGACGAGGTGCGCTACGGCACCGGCCAGGGCTACTACAACGGCAACGTCACCATCGACACCAGCCAGTCCAGCGGCACCTACCGGATGGTCGACACCAGCCGCCCCGGCATCCAGTGCGGCGGCCAGAACGGCTCGGCCTACACCGGCCCGGACGACTCCTGGGGCAACGGCCAGGGCACCAACCTGGAGACCGCCTGCGTCGACGCGATGTACGCGGTGCAGCAGGAGTGGAAGATGCTCAGCGCCTGGCTCGGGCGCAACGGCATCAACGGCAACGGCGGCGGCTTCCCGGCGCGCGTCGGCCTCAACGACGTCAACGCCTTCTGGAACGGCAGCTACACCAACTACGGCCACTCGCAGGACAACCAGCGTCAGGTCACCCCGATCGACGTGGTCGCCCACGAGTACGGCCACGCCATCTTCCAGACCACGCCGGGCGGCGCGGGCAGCGGCAACGAGAACGGCGGGCTCAACGAGGCCACCGGCGACATCTTCGGCGCCCTGACCGAGCACTACGCCAACAACCCCAACGACCCGCCGGACTACGAGGTCGGCGAGGAGGTCAACCTGGTCGGCGACGGCCCGATCCGGTACATGTACAACCCGAGCCGGGTGGGCGACCCGAACTGCTACTCCAGCAGCATCCCCAGCACCGAGGTGCACGCCGCGGCCGGCCCGCTGAACCACTGGTTCTACCTGCTGGCCGAGGGCAGCGCGCCCGGCGGCGGCAAGCCGACCAGCCCGATCTGCTCCGGCGGCCCCAGCTCGGTGACCGGCATCGGCATCGAGAAGGCCGGCAAGATCTTCATGGGTGCGCTCAACCGGAAGACCTCGAGCTGGCGCTACGTGAACGTCCGGACCGCCTCCCTCGCCTCCGTGGTCGAGCTCTACGGCGCCAGCAGCGTCGAGTGCAACACCGTCAAGGCGGCCTGGAACGCGGTGTCGGTGCCGGCGCAGAGCGGTGAGGCGCAGTGCTCCACCGTGACGCAGGACTTCTCCATCAGCACCAACCCCACCTCGGCGACGGTCCAGCCCGGCCAGTCGGCGACGACCACCGTCGCCACCCAGACCACCGTGGGCAACCCGCAGACGGTGAACCTGACCGCCTCCGGCCTGCCCGCGGGCGTCACCGCCAGCTTCAACCCGGCCAGCGTCACCAGCGGCAACTCCAGCACGCTGACCCTGGCCACCAGCGCCAGCACCCCGGGCGGCACCTACCAGGTGACCGTCACCGGCACCGGCACGGTGACCCACACGGCGACCTTCAGCCTGACCGTCAGCGGTGGGGGCAACCCCTCCGACCCGCCGGACATCAGCCTGGCCAACGTCAAGGCGCATCTAGCGCAGTTCCAGACCATCGCCACCAACAACGGCGGCAACCGCCGCTCGACCGGCCCCGGCTACACCGCCTCGCTCAGCTACGTCGAGCAGAAGCTCCAGGCGGCCGGCTACACCACCACCCGGGTGGCCTGCGGCGCGACCTGCACCCCCGGCTCGGGCGCGAACCTGATCGCGGACTGGCCCGGCGGTGACACCAACCAGGTGATCATGGCGGGCGCGCACCTCGACGGCGTCTCGGCCGGCCCCGGCATCAACGACAACGCCTCCGGCTCCTCGGCCCTGCTGGAGGTCGCGCTGACCCTGGCCTCCCAGAACCCGACCCTCACCAAGCACGTGCGGTTCGGCTGGTGGAGTGACGAGGAGCAGGGGCTCAACGGCTCCGAGGGCTACATCGCCTCGCTCAGCTCCGCCGACCGGGCGAAGATCCAGGTCTACCACAACTACGACATGGTGGGCTCGCGCAACGGCGGCTACTTCATCAACAACATCACCACCACCGCCGCGCAGCACCTGAAGGCCTACTACGACAGCCTGGGCCTGCAGCCGGAGGAGAACGTCGAGGGCGCCAACCGCTCCGACGACGCCTCCTTCCGCAACGCCGGCATCGCCACCTCCGGCGTGGCCGCGGGCGCCAGCGCCACCAAGACCAGCGCACAGGCCGCCAAGTGGGGCGGCACGGCCGGAGCGGCCTACGACGCCTGCTACCACGCCGCGTGCGACACCTCGACCAACATCAACGACACCGTCCTGAACCGGGCGGCGGACGCCGCGGCCTACGCCATCTGGAAGCTCGCGGTCGGCACCTCCAACCCGACCCAGGACTTCTCCATCTCGGCCGCCCCGGCCTCCGGGACGGTCCAGGCCGGTTCGCCCATCACCACGACGATCGCCACCCAGACCACCGCGGGCAACCCCCAGACGGTGAACCTGAGCGCCTCCGGGCTGCCCTCCGGCGCCACGGCCGCCTTCAACCCGGCCAGCGTCACCAGCGGCAACTCCAGCACGCTGACGATCACCACCACGGCCGCGACCCCCGCGGGCACCTACCAGGTGACGGTCACCGGAGCCGGCACGACCGGCAGCAAGACGACCGTCTACACGCTGACCGTGCAGTCGACCACCCCCGGCCGCACCTTCCGCAACGACACCAACTACACGATCTACGACTACAGCTACATCCAGTCGTCGGTCACCTCCACCGCGACCGGCACCGCGACCTCGCCGGTCAAGGTCGCGGCGACCAGCAACCACACCTGCATCGAGGACCTGGACATCTGGCTGCGCGGCCCGAACGGCACGTGGTACCAGATCAGGACCGCGGGCGGCACCTCCTGCACGGCCTTCGGCAGCCGCACCTGGCAGGTGCCGGTCAGCCAGCAGGCCGGCGGCACCTGGGTGCTGTACATCGAGGACGTCTACGCCGGTGACCAGGGTGTCCTGGACTGGTGGAGCGTCACCGTCTGATCCCGCTAGTCGGCTGGGGGTGTGATCTCCGTCCTGGAGCGCACCCCCAGCTTCCTGAGGAGGGTGGCCACATGGGTCTCGACGGTCCGGCGGGACAGGAAGAGCACCTCGGCTATCTCCTTGTTGGTACGGCCCAGCGCGACCAGCCGGGCCACCTCGCGCTCGCGTTGCGACAGGACTCCACCCCGTCGCAGCGCGGGCGCGCTCACTCCGTGCTCGCGCAGCAGCCGCCGGCACCGGGCCGCGTCGCGGGTGGCCCCCAGCGCGGCGAAGCGCTCGGCCACCTCGGCCAGGACCGTGGCCGCCGCGGTGCTCTTGCCCAGCGCCAGCAGCGCCCCGGCCTCCGACTCCCCGGCCCGAGCCGCCGCGTACGGCTGCGGGATGGCGTCGTAGGTCTCCCGAGCCCGGGCGAAGTGCTCGTAGGCCTCCTCCGGCACGGTCAGCAGCCCCCGGGTCACGTGCAGGCCGGCCCGCGCCGAGGGTGCGTCGAGGCCCGCCAGTCCGGCCTCGAAGTCACCCATCAGCGTGGCGGCCTCCGCCCGCAGCCCGGCCGTCACCAGCGCGGTGACGGCGGCGGGCACGACCTGGTCGCCCCAGGCCCACACGCCCTTGCGGCGCAGCCTGGCCGCCGCCCGCCTGGCCTCCTCCACCGCCCTGGCCACCTGCTCGCGGGCCAGGTGCAGCTCGACCAGCCCGGCCCAGGAGGCCAGCACGAAGGGCAGGTAGAGCGAGTCGGGCGAGTCGCGCCCGGCGGCGTGCAGGTGCGACTCGGCCTCGGTCCACTCCCCGGCGGCCAGGGCGAGCTGGCCCAGCACCAGGCGGGCCTCGACGCCGGCGAAGGGCGAGTCGCGGGTCGTCTCGACCATCGCCTCCGCCCGCGCGGCCAGGCCCTCCCAGCGGCCGATCATCCAGTCGATCCGGAGCGAGACGCCCTGGACCAGGTAGATGGGGAACAGCGCGCCGGTCTCCTCGGCGAGGGCGGTGCCGCGCCTGCCGTACTCCTCGGCCTCCGACAGCCGGCCGAGCGTCACGGCCAGGTCGTAGAGGTTGCAGAGGGTGCGGGCGACCTGGCGGCGCACCGCGGCCGAGGGGTCGCCGGCCGGCAGCCGGGCGGCCAGCGCGCCGGCCTCGGGCCGGCCCACCGACATGGCCAGCGCGGCGCGGTTGCCCGCCACGGCGGCCTGCAGTTCGGGGTCGTCGCCGGCCGCGGCCAGGTGCTCGGCCCGGCGCATCCACTGCTCCTGCACCTCCAGCGGTTCCGGGCCCCAGCCGGGCATCGCCAGGCAGGCCAGCCCGCGCGCGGCCAGGGCCGGGCGCTCGGCCTCCAGGTCGGCGACCGCCGCCATGATCGCCGGCCGGGCGGCGAGCACGTCGCCGAGCTGGCCGTGCAGCATGAGGCCGAGGGAGAGCCGGGCCTCGCCGCGCAGCTCGCGGGAGAGTCGCTCGTCGGCCAGCAAGGGCCGCAGCAGCAGGATCGCCCGCGGGTTGGCCGGTCCTGCCATGGCCAGCCGGCCCAGCGTCAGCACCAGGGGCGGGCGCTCGGCCTCGGGCAGTTCGGGGTCGGCCAGCAGCTCCTCCAGCACCTCGACGGCCACCGGCAGGTCGCCCACCGCCGCCGCACGGGCCGCGGCGGCCTTGCCGTACTCCAGCCAGGCCGCCAGGTCGCCGGCGCGGCGGGCGTGGAAGGTGAGCTGGACCAGCGGCGGCGGGTCGGCCTCGGCCAGGGCGGCGACGGCGCGGGCGTGGATGAGGCGGCGGCCGGGGCCGGGGATGGTGTCGTAGGCGGCCTCCTGCGCCAGCGGGTGGCGGAAGCCGTACCGGCCGCCGGGATGCTCGTGCAGGACGCCCAGACGCAGCGCCTCCAGCAGGCCCGCGGCGCCGCCGGCGACGGCGGCCAGCTCGTCCTCGCGCACCGGCACCCGTAACACCGCGGCGGCCCGCACGGTCGCCAGCACCTCGGGCGGCAGCCGGTCGAGCTGCTCGGTCATCGCCTCGCGCAGCAGCAGCGGCACCCGGCCCAGCTCAAGGTCGGCGCCGACCGAGCGCAGCAGCTCCTCCACCAGGAAGGGGATCCCGGAGGTACGGCGGTGCAGCCGGTCGGCGAAGCCGGGCGGCAGCTCCCGGCGCTGGAGCAGCCCGGAGGCCAGCCGTCCGACCTGGGCGGCGTCGAGCGGGGTCAGGGAGATGACGGCGCTGGCGGAGCCGAGCGGCAGGCCGGTGACCGGGCGGCGGTAGGTGAGCACCAGCGCCAGGCCTTCCGGCGGCCGGCTGGTGAGGAAGCGCAGCAGTTCGCGGGTGCCGTCGTCGGCCCAGTGCAGGTCCTCGATGACCAGCACCGCGGGCCCGGCGGCGGCCAGCAGCTCGCGCACCGCGCGAAAGAGCCGGTGCCGCTCGGCCGCGGGATCGGCCAGCGGCGGCGGCGCGGGCGGCAGCAGCTCGCCCAGCTCGGGGAGATGGCCGCGCAGCGCGCCGGTGACCGGGTTGAGTCCGGCCAGGGGGCCGGTGACCGGGTTGTGCCCGGCCAGGCGGCCGGGTACCTCGCGCAGGGCCTCGAAGACCGGTCCGTAGGGAAACGGCTCGCGCAACTGGTGGCAGTGGCCCAGCAGCAGGGTGCGGCCGCTCACGCCGCCTTCCGCCGCCGCTCTGACCAGCCGCGTCTTGCCGATGCCCGGTTCCCCCTCGACCAACGCCACCGAGGGGGGATGCGTCATCGCCTCCCTGAGGACCCGTAATTCGCCCTCACGGCCCACAAGCTCGCTCATGAACGACTCCGTCTGTGTGGCATGCCTTGCCGAAGTTATGCACTTCTTGACACATCCGGTCAATCCCGTCACATCACCGAGTTATTGCGACTTGGTGTCGGTCGTTACCGCCGGCGGTCACGGTGGTGGTGGGTGCGGTGTGCCCGCCACCACCGGCGGGCCCGGTCCTTGGTTCGGCGCTCCCAGCGCACCCGCTCGCCGCGGACGGCCCGCCGGGCGTCGGTGGCGCGCTTCTCCGCCTCCAGGGCCTCCTTCAGGCCCGGCGTGAAGCCGCCGCCGAAGCGGGAGTGGTCCGGCGCGACGAAACGGGTCCCCGGAGTATCGCGCAGCGCCCCCAGCATCGAGGAGACCCAGATCGGGCCGGGCAGCGAGGCGCCCTGCACCGAGCCGTACCCCTGGCCGCCGATGACCACCCCGCGCAGCGGGTGGCGGTAGGAGCCGCGGATGTCGCCGACGCTCACCGCCGCCGCCAGGTCGGGGGTGTAGCCGGCGAACCAGGCCGAGGTGTAGCCGTTGTTGGTGCCGGTCTTGCCGGCCGCGTGCCGGCCGATGCTCTTGCCCTTCATCGTGCCCTGGGTGAACACGCCCTGCAGCACGTGGTTGACGGCGTCGGCCACCTGGCGGTCGATGGCCTGCTCACAGGCGGGCGCCACGACCGTGCGCTTGCCCTCCCGGTCGACGATCTCCACGATCGCCTGCGGGCGGCAGTAGCGGCCCCGGGCGCCGAAGGCGGCGAAGGAGGCGGCGACCGTCACCGGGTCCATCTCGTTGACGCCCAGCGTGAAGGTCGGCACCTCGCGCAGCGGGCCGCCGTCGGCCCGGGAGATCCCCAGCGCGCGGGCGGTCTTGACCACGTTGCACAGGCCGACCTTGCGCTCCAGCATCATGTAGAAGATGTTCACCGACTTCCAGGTGCCGGTGGAGATACTGTGCGGGCCGCCCTTGCCCTCGCCGCTGGCGTTGTAGACGCGCGCCCCGGGCGCGTTGACCGGCCGGCCGGCGCAGTCGCGGTAGCCCTGGGCGGGCACGAAGTGGCCGGGGGTGCCGAAGCCCTGGTTGAAGCGCCAGCCCTGGGCCAGCGCGGTGGCCAGCGTGTACACCTTGAACGTCGAGCCGGCCTGGAAGCCGAGCCCGCCGCCGTGGGCGACGTCGGCGGCCAGGTTGTAGGTGGTGCGCGGGCCGTTGTTCTTGTTGCCGGGATTGCGGCCGTACTTCTTGCTGACCGCCATCGCCCGGATCCGCCCGGTGCCCGGCTCCACCATCGCCTCGGCCGCGACCTCGGTGTCGGCGGCGTGCACCCGCGCCGAGATCGCCCGGTCGGCGGCCCGCTGCGCCCGCGGGTCGAGCGTGGTGCGCAACACCAGCCCGCCGCGCGCCAGCCGCCGCTGCCGTTCGGCCGCGGTGTTGCCGAACACCGGGCTGGTCAGCAGCTCCCGCTGGACGTACAGGCAGAAGAACGGGTACTCGCTCTCTCCGCAACCGCCCGGCGCGGCGCTCATCCGCAGCCCCAGCGGCGCCTTCTTCGCCCGCGCCGCCGCCGCGGCGGTGATCGTCCCGGACTCGGCCATCCGGTCCAGCACCGTGTCGCGCCGCTGCAGCAGCCGCTCGCGCGCCTGGGCGCCCAGCGAGGGATCGGTGGCGTACGGCGAGCGGACCGTCCCCGCCAGGGTGGCCGCCTGGTTCAGGGTGAGCCGGGCCGCGGTGGTGGAGAAGAAGCGCTGGGCCGCCGCCTCGACGCCGTGCGCGCCGGCGCCGAAGTAGGCGATGTTGAGATAGCGCTCCAGGATCTCGTCCTTGGTGTACTTCTCCTCCAGGGCGAGGGCGTAGCGCAGCTCGCTGACCTTCCGGCCCAGGCTCGGGGCGGTGGCCTGCGCGCGCTCGGCGTCGGTCTCGGCCGACTCCAGCAGGATGTTCTTCACGAGCTGCTGGGTCAGCGAGGAGCCGCCCTGCCGTACGCCGCCCGCCTGGGTGTTGGTCAGCGCGGCGCGCAGCGTGCCGCGGACGTCCAGGCCGCCGTGCTCGTAGAAGCGCGAGTCCTCGACCGCCACGATCGCCCGGCGCATCAGCGGGGCGACCTCGGCCAGCGGCACGGTGGTGCGGTTGGCGGTGTAGAACTGCGCGAACTGCCGGCCGTTCTTGTCCAGGAGCCTGGTCACCTGCGGCAGCGGTTCCTCGCGCGGGGCGGGCGGGAGGTCGACGAAGGTGTCGGCCACGTTCCTGGCCGCCAGCCCGGCCCCGCCCACGGCGGGCAGGGCCAGCGCCGCGGCCAGGACCCCGCCGACGGCTCCGGCCACCCCGAGTTTGAGCACAGTCACGCAAGGTGATCTACGACGGTCGCGTCGTGATCAAACCCCCGCTGCGGATCCTTTACTGATGTTCAGCCCAAGGGAGACGAACTGCTCGAAGGGGTGGTGATAGCCGCGTTCGATGTGGTGCACGCCGCGCAGCGTGGAGGTCCCGTCGGCCACCGCGGCGGCCAGCACCGCGGAGAAGCCCGCCCGGATGTCGGGCAGCGTGACGTCCGCGCCGTGCAACTGCGAGACGCCGCGCACGACCGCCGAGTGCTTGGCGTTGGTGTCGTGGTAGCGGCAGGCCGGACCGCCCAGGCACTGGTCGAAGACCTCGATCTCGCAGCCCATCTTCTTCAGCGCGGGCACGTAGACCAGGCGGTTCTCGAAGACCGTCTCGTGCAGCACCGACATGCCCTTGCTCTGGGTGAACAGGACCATCAGCGGCGTCTGCCAGTCGGTCATGAAGCCGGGGTGGGTGTCGGTCTGCACGGCCGCCGAGCGCAGGCCCTCCGGCGGCTTGGTGGCGCAGAGGTACTCGTCGTTGATCTCGAATTGGGCGCCCATCCGGGCCAGCGTGGTGATCGCGGTGACCAGCCGGTCCTGGTGGCAGCCGTGCACCCGCACCTCGCCCCCGGTGACCAGGCCGGCGGCCAGGTAGGAGAAGGCCTCGATGCGGTCGCCGGCCAGCCACGTGGAGGCGCCGTGCAGCCGCTCGACGCCCTCGATCACGATGCGCCGGTCGGGCGACAGCTCGATCAGCGCGCCCATGCGCTGCAGGAACAGCGCGAGCTCGACCACCTCGGGCTCGGTGGCCGCGTTCTTCAGCACCGTCTTGCCCTCGGCCAGCACCGCCGACATCAGGATCGTCTCGGTCGCCCCGACGCTCGGGTAGGGCAGCTCGATCCGGGTGCCCTGCAGGCGCTTGGCCTTGGCGTAGACGCCCGCCTCGTTGACCTCGACCTCGGCGCCCATCTGCCGCAGCGCGTCGACGTGGAAGTCGATCGGCCGCCGGCCGATGGGGTCGCCGCCGACCAGCGGGACGAACGCCTCACCGGCCAGGTGCAGCAGGGGGCCGAGCATCAGGATGGGGATGCGGTTGAGCCCGGTGTACTCCTCGGGCACCTTCGGGTTGATCTGCGCGCCGCGCTCGATGCGGATCTCGGAGCCGTCGAGCTCGACGTTGATGCCGAGGGCCCGGAGCATGGCCGCGGTGATGCCGACCTCGCCCACCTCGGGCGCATTGTGGATGGTGCTCTGCCCGCCGCCCAGCATGGCGGCGACCATGTGTTTGGAGACGCCGTTCTTCGACCCCCGGACCACCACGTCCCCGCGCAGCGGGCCGGAGGGCTCGATCAGCCAGACCTCTTCGTCGTTCACGGGTTCATTCACGGGCCCAACCGTAGTCCTTGAGGTCCACGGCGGCCGACACCTCCTCGATCGACGGGGGCTCGCCCTGGGGGTCGCGCTGCCAGGCGTCCACCCGCAACGCGTACTCCTGGTTGGCCTCGGCGAAGGGGCGCATCACCGCCTCGTAGGCGGCCAGCGCCTGCGGCAGCGGGGCCCGGCCCAGCTCACCGGCCAGCACGTACGCGCCGACCATGGCCAGCGTGGTGCCCTGCCCGGACAGCGGCGAGGCGCAGTAGCCGGCGTCGCCGACCAGGGTGACGCGGCCCCGGCTCCAGGACGGCAGGTGGATCTGCGCCATGGAGTCGAAGTGGAAGTCGGGCGCCAGGCGCATCTCCTTCAACATCCTCGGCACCTCCCAGCCGTCGGCGCCGAAGCGCTCCTCCAAGGCGCGGTAGTGGCCCTCGCGGTCGCGGTGGTCGAAATCGGAGCCGTCGGCGTAGAAGCCGAGCAGCGCCCGGGCCTCGGCGTTGTCACGCGCGCTGTACAGGCCCGCCATGCGGTCGGCCTCGCGGTAGAAGGTCTGCCAGCGGTCCAGGCCGGTGAAGTTCGCGGTGGTGAAGACGGCCAGCATCGTGCCCAGGTGCCGGATGTGCTCCCGCTCCGGGCCGAAGGCCAGGCGGCGGGTGGTGGAGTGCAGCCCGTCCGCGCCGACGATCAGGTCGAACCGCTCGCCGGGGGCGCGCTCGAAGCCGACCTCGCCGCTCTCGGGGTCGAGGGCGGTCAGGCTGTCGTCGAAGCGGTAGGCGGCCCGCTCGCGGGTGGCCTCGTACAGGACGCGGGCCAGGTCGTCGCGGAGCAGTTCGACGTCGGGGCTGCCGACCCTGCCGCCGGTCAGCGTCTCCTCGGTGGTGGAGTGCAGCACCGTGCCGTCGCCGTCGACGAAGGACATGCCGCGCATGCCGGTCGCGTGCTCGCGGATCGCCTCCAGCAGGCCCATCCGCTCGGCCACCGTCAGCGCAGCGCCGCGCACGTCGATCGCCTGGCCGCCGGGGCGGATCGAGGGCGCCCGCTCGACCACCGTGACGTCGTGACCGCCGCGGGAGAGCCAGAAAGCCAGGGCGGGACCGGCGATGCTCGCGCCGGAGATCAGAATCTTCATGTCGTTGAATGTACGGCGTACGCAACCCGTCCCACAAGCCGATTTGTCACTTTCTGTACTAGGATAGACGGGCTGCCGTGTACTAGGACAGAGGAGTTCGCGTGACCGCCCCCTACCTCAGGATCGCCGACGAGCTGCGCCGCCGCCTGGCGCGGCTGCGCCCCGGCGACCGGGTGCCCTCCACCCGCCAGCTCGTCCGCGACCAGGGCGTCGCCCTGGCCACCGCCGCCAAGGCGCTCGACGTGCTGCGGCAGGAGGGGCTGATCGAGGCGGTGCCCAGGGTCGGCTACGTCGTCGCGGCACCCGCCCAGCCGCGGCCCCGCCGCCGGCCCGCCGCCGACGCGCTCGACGTCGGGCGGATCGTCGCCGCCGCGCTCGACCTGGCCGACGAGGAGGGCCTCGACGCGGTCTCCATGCGCGGCCTGGCCGGGCGGCTGGGCGTGCCCGCGATGTCGCTCTACCGGCACGTGCCGGACAAGGACGCGCTGATCGTGCTCCTGGGCGACGCCGGATTCGCCGACTTCGCCGAGCCCGAGCAGGTCACCGGCTGGCGGGACCGGCTGGCGGCCTCCGCCCGCGCGCAGTGGGCGCTCTACCGGCGCCGGCCCTGGCTGGCCCAGCTCAACCCGCTCGGCCGGCCCATCCCCTCGCCCAACCTGGCACGCCACGCCGACTTCATGATGGCCTCGCTCGAAGGACTCGGGCTCAGCGCCGACACGCAGATGACGCTGCACATCACCCTGTTCAGCTACGTGCGCGGCATCGCCGCCAACCTGGAGGCCGAGGCCCGCGCCCAGGCCGAGAGCGGCGTCGACGAGGACGACTGGATGGACCGGCAGGGCCGGGAGTTCGAGGCGCTGGCCGCCACGGGGAGCTATCCGGCCTTCGCGCGGGTGCTGGGCGGGCTCGCGGCCGGGTATGACTTCAACCTGGACACGCTGTTCGAGTTCGGGCTCAACGCGCTGCTAGAGGGATTTGCCGGGATAATCCGCGAGGCGGGTTACGATCGAGCGGATCCGGAGCTTTTCTGAGGAGTGTGACGTGGGGCGGCAGTTGCGGGTGTTCGCGGTGACCGTTGCCGCTCTCCTGGCCCTCGGGGTGCTCGCCGGGCTGGCCTGGTCGTGGGTCTCGCCCCGGCCGCCGTACATCGAGACGCAACGCGGGCCGCTGCTGGCCGACCCCACCACCCAGGCGCTCATCGCCGCCGACGGCTGGTTCGCGGTGATCACCGGCGTGCTCGCCCTGGCCAGCGGGCTCATCGCCTGGCGTTACACCCGCCGCGACGGCCTGGGCGCCGTCCTCGGCCTCTTCCTCGGCGGCAGCGCCGCCTCGCTGGTCACCTACTGGGTCGGCACCCGCTTCACCCTCGGCGCGGCGACCATCGCCGCCGCCGCGCCCGGGCTCGACATCGTCGCCGGGCCGCTCGACCTCACCGCCCGCGGGGTGCTGGTCACCTGGCCCTTCCTCGCCCTCGGCGTCTACGCCGCCATCGAGGGCGTGCTCGCCTACCGGCGCTCGCCCATGCGCAAGCCGTACGGCGAGCCGGGGATCACAGGTCTGGACGGCGGGAGCCGTACCCTGTGACCAGCTCGAACGCGCGGGCGAAGCGCAGCACCCGGGCGTCGTCGAAGGGCCGCCCGATCAGCTGCACCCCGACCGGCAGCCCCCCGGGCGTGAAGCCGGCCGGCACGCTGGCGGCCGGCGCGTGCAGCACCGAGATCCAGTACGCCGAGCGCATCCAGGCCAGGTAGTCGGGCAGCGGCTCGCCGTTGATCTCGCTCACGTACGGCTGCTCCACCGGGAACGGCGGCACCTGGCTGACCGGCGCCAGCAGCAGGTCGTAGTCGTCGAAGAAGCCGGCCATCCGCGCGTACAGCGAGGTGCGCGCCCGCTCGGCCCGGGCCAGGTCGTCGCCGCTCACCCGCCGCCCCTGCTCGACGTTCCAGGCCACGTTCGGCCCGACGCCCTCCAGGTCGCCGAAGGCCAGCGCGTAGTACCAGGCCCGGTAGACGCGGAAGGCCTCCTCGGCCTCCGACAGGTCGAGATCGACCTGCTCCACGTGCGCGCCCAGCGCCTCGAACACGCCCGGCGCGGTGGCGGTCACCGCCGCGGTCCCGGCGTCCACCGGCAGCCCGCCCAGGTCGGGGGAGTAGGCCACGCGCAGCCCCCGCACCGACAGCTCGGGATCGGGGACGAACTCCTCCTTGATCGCGTACGGCGAGCGCGGGTCGAACCCGGCCATCGCCCGCAGGAACAACGTCAGGTCCTCCACGGTCCGCGCCATCGGCCCGGGCGTGGCGAGGGTGAACCACGCCGCGCTCCCGCCCGGGTCCGGCACCCGGCCCGGCGTCGGGCGCAGCCCCACCACGTTGCAGAAGGAGGCCGGGTTGCGCAGCGAGCCGCCCATGTCCGAGCCGTCGGCCAGCGGCACCAGCCCCGCCGCCAGCGCCGCCGCCGCCCCGCCGCTCGACCCGCCCGCGCTGCGGGAGCGGTCGTAGGGGTTGCGGGTGGCCCCGAACACCTCGTTCACCGTGTGCGAGCCGGTCCCGAACTCCGGCGTGTTGGTCTTGCCGAGCGAGATCGCGCCCGCCGCCCGCAGCCGCCGCACGATCAGGTCGTCCTCGGCGGGCACGTGCCCGGCGAACAGCGGCGAGCCGTACGTGGTGCGGACCCCGGCGGTGTCGACCAGGTCCTTGTGCGCGATCGGCAGGCCGTGCAGCAGGCCCTCGGGAGCCCGCCGGTCGGCCTCGGCGGCCTGGCGCAACGCGCTCTCGGCGCTCAGCGTGACGATGGCGTTGAGCTCGGGATTGACCTTGGCGATCCGGTCGAGGTGCGCGCGGGTCAGTTCGACGGCGCTGATCTGCCGGGTGCGCAGCAGCGTGAGCATCTCGCTCGCGCTCAGGTAGTGCAGTTCGCTCACCTCACCGATCCTGCCGCACCGGGCCGCGCCGGGCGATGGCACCCCTTGCGCGGCCTGCCCGGCGAAGCTGGCAAACCTCCACATACCCTGATGAGAGTTCTCTCATCGGCCTCTCATCGGTGGGAGAGGGCTCGTGGCTTAGCGTCGGGTCATGAGCCGCAGGACCCCGCTGGCCTGGGCAGTGGCCGGAGCGATGCTCGCCCTCGTGGTCTTCGCCCTGGTGCGGGTGGCGAGCGCGGGCGAACCCGACCTGGGCGGCCCCGTGGTCATCACGCCGGTGGTCAGCACGCCGCGGGTCACCCCCAGCACCGCCCCGGCGCCCCGGCCGGACGTGACGAAGGAGCAGAGGACGGAGCGGGTGCCCCGCGCCCCGCAGGACGACGATGACGACGACTGAACCCCGCGGACCGGGCCGGTGAGCGCCCGCTTCCGCATCGTGGCCTGGATGCTCGCCGTCGTCGGCCTCGCCCTGGCCGTCGCCATCACCGCCGCCGCCACCGTGCTGCTCGCCCGCGAGGACCAGGTGATCAACGACGAGCTGCGCAACGAGGCCGGCAAGCTGCGCGGCTACGTCGCCCAGCGCCCGGCTCCCGATGTCGAGGCGCTGTTCGCCGACTACCTGCGGGTCAACGTCGCCGACCGCTGGGAGTCCTTCTTCACCCTGGTCGACGGCCGCCTCACCGCCCGCTCCGGAGCCGCGCCGCCGCCCGGTCTGGCCGCCCGCGTCGCCACGCTCGGCACCGACGAGACCGGCTGGTACGACACCCCCGGCGGGCTGCTGCGCTACGGCGCCCTGCCGGTCAGCGCCGTCGGCGACGCGCGGCGCGGGCACTTCGTCATCGTCGTCGACTACGACCGCCACCGTGCCGAGGTCGTCGACGCCCTGCGCGTGCTGGCCCTGTCCGCCCTCGGCGGGCTGGCCATGGCCGGCGCGGCCGGCTGGTTCGTCGCCGGCCGCGTGCTCTCCCCGGTCCGGCTGGTACGGCAGGCGGCCGAACGCATCGGCGACTCCGCCGACCTCACCCGCCGCCTGACCGTCGTCGGCAACGACGACGTCGCCGCGCTCGCCCGGACCTTCAACCACATGCTCCACCGCCTGGAGCGGGCCTTCGCCACCCAGCGGGAGTTCCTCGACGACGCCGGGCACGAGCTGCGCACCCCCATCACCGTCGTCCGCGGCCACCTGGAGCTCATGGGCGACGACCCCGCCGAACGCGCCGAGACCCTCGCCCTGGTCACCGACGAGCTCGACCGGATGAGCCGGATCGTCGAGGACCTGCTCACCCTCGCCAAGGCCGAGCAGCCCGGCTTCGTCGAACCCGACGCGGTCGAACTGGCCGACCTCACGGTGAGCGTGGTCGCCAAGGCCCGGGCGCTGGGGGAGCGGACTTGGCGGATCGACTCGCTGGCCGAGGCGGTCGTGCCGGCCGACCGGCAACGGCTCACCCAGGCGCTCATGCAGCTCGCCGCCAACGCCGTCCGGCACACCGCGCCCGGCGGGGAGATCGCGGTCGGCTCCGCGCTGCGGGACGGGGTGGCCGAGCTCTGGGTGCGCGACGACGGGCCCGGCGTGCCGCCCGAGGACCGCGAGCGCGTCTTCCAGCGTTTCGTGCGCGGGCGGGGCTCCGGTGGCGCCGGGCTCGGCCTGGCCATCGTCCGCTCCATCGCCGAGGCGCACGGCGGACGGGTGCGGGTGGAGGACGGCGCCCGCTTCGTGATCACCATCCCGGCGGCAATCCCGGCGGAAGAGGAGCCAGTGGCATGAACCGGATTCTGATCGCCGAGGACGAGCGGCGGATCGCCAGCTTCGTGGAGAAAGGCCTGCGCGGCCACGGCTTCGTCACCACCGTCGTCGAGGACGGCGAGGCGGCCTACGAGTACGCCCGCAGCGGCCGCTTCGACCTCATGGTCCTCGACATCGGGCTGCCGCTCGCCGACGGCTTCACCGTGCTGCGCCGCCTGCGCGAGGCCCGCGTCTCCCTGCCGGTGATCATCCTCACCGCCCGGGACAGCGTCGCCGACAAGGTGGCCGGGCTGGAGGGCGGGGCCGACGACTACGTGCCCAAGCCCTTCGCCTTCGAGGAACTCCTCGCCCGGGTACGGCTCCGCCTGCGCGGCGCCCCCGCGCCCGAGGCCACCGTGCTCCGGGTGGGGGAGCTGGCCCTCGACCTGCGCAGCCGCCGGGCGCACGTGGCCGGGCGGGTGGTCGAGCTGTCCACCCGGGAGTTCACCCTCGCCGAGGTCTTCTGCCGCCACCCCGACCAGGTCCTCACCCGGGAGCAACTGCTCAGCCAGGTGTGGGGGTTCGACTTCGACCCCGGCTCCAACGTGGTGGACGTGTACGTGCGTTACCTGCGGCGCAAGCTCGGCGCCGACCTCATCGAGACCGTCCGGGGGGCGGGGTACCGGCTGCGGGGCGGATGAGAGGGGTCTCACCCGGGGCTCACCTTGGTTCCATCGCCGGCTTCGAGGCTGGGAGCAGCACACAGAACCGCTCCCTTCATCCTCCGGAGGAACCGATGGAACTCAAGCCCGCCCTGCTCGCCCTGGCCCTCGTCGCCGGCACCGGCACCACCCTGACCACCCTGACCGCCACCCCGTCCCACGCCACCCCGCTCGTCCAGACCACCGCCACCGACGACCGCGACGACCGCGACGACGACCGGGACGACTGGGATGACCAGGACGACCGGGATGACCGGGACGACGAGCCCGGCGACGACGACGGTGGCGACGACGACGGTGGCGACGACGACGGTGGCGACGACGACCGCGACGATCGGGACGACGACCGGGGCGGCGATGACCGCGACGACCGGGATGACGACCAGCCGCGGGGTGGCGTGGACACCGGTAAGGGCGGCGTCTCCCGCGATGCCGACGATGACGACGACGACCAGCCGCAGGGCGGGGTCGACACGGGCCACGGGGGCACCGCCACCAACACCTCCACCTCGGCCACCTCAGCCGGAAAGGCCACCTCGGCTACCTCCGCCGGGTCGGCCGCCTCCGCCAGCTCGGGTGACGCTGCGGTCGGTGGCCCGCTCGGTGGCACCGCCAAGGTCGCCACCGCCTCCGCGACCGTGCCGGACGCCGGCACGGGCGTCGGGGTGCCGCTGGCCCTGACCGGTGCCGCCGGGCTGATGGCGCTGGGCGGCGGGGCGTGGTGGCTGCGGCGCCGCACCACCCAGGCGGGCTGACCGATGCCGATCACCCCAGCCCTGCTCCTCACGCCCGCCCTGGCCCTGAGCCTCACCACGGCGTCCCTCACCTCGGCGTCCCTCACCACGGGCCTCCCGGCCACCGCGACCCTGCCCACCACCGTCACCACCGAAGGCCGGGGCACGACCGCCCACCAGGACGTCGCCCGCCCCGTCCGGTTACGCATCCCGTCCATAGCCGTGGACTCCCGGATCATCCCCCTCCCCCTGGACCGCCACGGCCGCCTGGTCGCCCCGAAGGGCTACCACGTGACAGGCTGGAACGTCGCGGGCCCGGAGCCGGGCGAGCCGGGCGCGGCCGTGATAGCCGGCCACGTCGACTCGAAGACCGGCCCGGCCGTCTTCCACCGCCTCCCCAAGCTCACCAAGGGCGCGAAGATCCACGTGACTCGGGCCGACGGCACCACGGTGACGTTCAAGGTCACCAAGACCGCCCGCTACCCGAAGAACCGCCTGCCGAGCACGAAGGTGTACGGCGGAGCCCGCACCCCCGAGCTCCGCCTGATCACCTGCGGCGGCGCCTTCGACCGGACCAGGGGCAGCTACCGCGACAACATCGTCGTCTTCGCCCGCTGACCCCGCCGAGCCAAACCCGGCGCCTCCGGGGCCGGACCTGTGGTGATCTACACCGTAAAGGCCCGCCCCGGAGTGTGCCCGAACGCCTTCCGGAACACCTCGATGAACGCGCTCGGCGAAGACCACCCGCACCGCACCGCCACCGAGGTCACCGGCACCCCCTCCGCCAGCAGCACCACTGCCCGATGCAGCCGCACCTGCGTCCGCCACTGCCGGAACCCCATCCCGAACTCGCCCCTGAACAGCCGGGCCAGCGTCCGCTCCCCGGCCCCGACGGCCCGGCCCAGCTCGCGCAGCCCGCGCGGATCGGCCGGGTCGTCACGGACCAGCCGGCACACCGCCGCCAGCCGGGGATCGCGCGCGGCGGGCACGTGCACCGGCTGCCCCGGCGCCCGGCGCAGCCGGTCGACCAGCACCCCGCGCAGCCGTTCCCGCTCGCCGCCGGGCAGGTCCGCCTCCCCGCTGTAGGCGAGGATCAGCTCCCGCAACAGTCCGGTGACCGCCACCACCGCCGGCCGTTCCCAGCCGGCCCCCGGCTCGTCGAGCGCGGTCCGCTCCGTCGGGGCCAGCCCCACCAGCCGCAGCTCCGTCGGCCCGTGCGCCCGGTGGGCGTGCACGGTCCCGGCCGGGATCCACAGGGCCCGGCTCGCGGGCGCCACCCACGCCCCGGCCTCGGTGATCACCTCGACCACGCCGCGGCCCGCGTACACGAGCTGGTGCCCGTCGTGCCGGTGCGCATCGATCGACGCCCCGGCGTCCAGGAGCCGCCGTCCGGTGGGCGGGTGGGGAGTATGGCGGGTTTTCGACATCACCTGGCACTCTAACGAAAGCGCGCCACCCGGCCGGAGCCGGAGGATGCTCCCATGGCGAATCACAAGGTCACCCTCCTCGCCACCGGTCACGCCTGCGTGGACTTCTACCAGGGCGCGGTTCCCGCGATGGTCCCGTTCCTGGTCGCCGAGCGCGGCTACGGCTACGTCGCCGCCTCGGGCGTCGTGCTGGCGCTGACGCTGCTGTCGTCGGTGGTCCAGCCGTTGTTCGGCGCCGCCGCGGACCGGCTGCGGATGCCGTGGCTGGTTCCGGTGAGCATGACCACCGCCGGGCTGGGCCTGGCGGCGGGCGGGCTGAGCGACTCCTACGCGCTGACCTGGCTCGCGGTCGCGCTGACCGGTCTCGGCGTGGCCGCCTACCACCCGGAGTCGGCCCGGCTGGCCCGGGCGGCCAGCGGCGGCAGCCATGTGGCGATGAGCTGGTTCTCCCTCGGCGGCACGCTGGGCTTCGCGCTCGCGCCGGTGCTGGTGACGCCGTTGCTGGCGGCCGGGGGGCTGGCGGCTTCGCCGTACCTGGTGGTGCCGGGGTTGCTCGGCGCGGTGCTGACGGTGGCGGCGATGCGGCGCGGCGGCGGCCCGGCGGCGGCGAGCCGCCCGGCGGCGGACGCCGCCGACGACTGGCCGAGTTTCGTGCGGCTGGGGCTGGTGATGGTCTGCCGCTCGATCGCCTACGTCGGGCTGAGCGCCTTCGTGGCGCTGTACGCCGGCGGCGGGACGGCCGGGGCGGTGGCGCTGTTCCTGCTGTTCGCGGGTGGCTCGGCCGGAACCGTGCTCGGCGGGAAGCTGGCCACGCGCTGGGGCCGGGTACGGGTGCTCCGCTGGGCGTACGCGCTGGCCGTGCCCGCGGTGGCCGGGGTGGTCGTCGCCCCGCATGTCGCGGTCTTCCTGGCCGGGGTCGCGCTCTACGTGCCGTTCTCGCTGCACGTGACGCTCGGGCAGGACTACCTGCCCACCCGGGTCGGTACGGCCAGCGGCGTCACCCTGGGTCTCGCGGTCAGCGTCGGCGGCCTGGCCAGCCCGCTCATCGGCGCCGTCGCCGAGGCGAGCACGCTCGGCACGGCGCTGGCGGTGCTGCCCGTCTTCGCCGCCCTGGCCTGGCTCCTCGCCCGCCCCCTGGCCGAGCCCGCCCTCCGCGTCCCGGCCTGAGCCGCCGCGACCGAGGCTCAGCCCAGCTTGGCGATCGGGGCGGTGACCCCCTGGGTCAGGTCGAGCAGGTTCTTCGGCGCCGTCTCGATCTGCAGCCCGCGCCGCCCCGCCGAGAAGTAGATCGTGTCGAACTCCAGCGCCGAGGCGTCGAGCACGGTGGGCAGCCGCTTGCGCTGGCCGAGCGGGCTGATCCCGCCGACCACGTAGCCGGTCACCCGCTCGACCTTGGCCGCCTCGGCCATCGCCGCCCGCTTGCTCTTCAGCGCCGCGGCGAACGCCTTGAGGTCGAGCCTGCCCGCCACCGGCACGACCGCGACCGCCAGGCCGCTCTCCACCTCGGCGACCAGCGTCTTGAAGATCCGCTCGTACGGCACGCCGAGCGCGTCGGCCGCCTCCTCGCCGTAGGCCTGGGCCGAGGCGTCGTGCTCGTAGGGATGCAGGGTGAAGTCGACGCCGGCCCCGGTGAGTGCCACCGTGGCAGGGGTGCCCTGCCCGCCCTTCTTAGCCTTGCTCACGAAGGCGATCGTAGCGTCCGGCCGTCCACGACACGCCCGCCCGATCGTCCGCATGGTGGACAATTCGGGAGTCAGCAAGCGGACTCCGTAGACTGTGCAGGTGATTTCCCGTATCGACCTGCGCGACGGCCTCCCCGAGGACCTGCGCGACGTGCTGCCCCGCGCCGAACTCGACGTGGAAGCCGCCCTGGAGAAGGTGCGGCCCATCTGCGAGGACGTGCATCATCGTGGGGCGGCAGCCGTACGGGAGCTGACCGCCAGGTTCGACGGGGTCGAGATCGAGACCGCCCGGGTCCCGGCCGAGGCGCTTGAGCGCGCCCTGGCCGAGCTCGACCCGCGGGTGCGCGCGGCGCTGGAGGAGTCGATCAGGCGGGCCCGCCTGGTCCACCGCGACCAGCGGCGCACCGACACCACCACCCAGGTCGTGCCCGGTGGCACGGTGACCGAGCGCTGGGTGCCGGTCGACCGCGTGGGGCTGTACGTGCCGGGCGGCCGGGCGGTGTACCCGTCGTCCGTGGTGATGAACGTGGTCCCGGCGCAGGAGGCCGGGGTGGCCTCGCTGGCGGTGACCAGCCCGGCGCAGAAGGAGTTCGGCGGGCTGCCGCACCCGACCATCCTGGCCGCGTGCGCGCTGCTGGGCGTGGACGAGGTCTACTCCGTCGGCGGCGCGCAGGCGGTGGCGATGTTCGCCTACGGCACCGAGGAGTGCCCGCCGGCGACGATGGTCACCGGTCCCGGCAACATCTGGGTGGCCGCGGCCAAGCGGCTGCTCAAGGGCCGCATCGGCATCGACTCCGAGGCCGGGCCGACCGAGGTCGCGGTCCTGGCCGACCGCACCGCCGACCCGGTGTACGTGGCCGCCGACCTGATCAGCCAGGCCGAGCACGACGTGATCGCCGCCGCGGTGCTGATCACCGACAGCGAGGAGCTGGCCGAGGCGGTGGCCGCGGAGCTGCCGGGCCAGGTGGCCGCGACCAAGCACAGCGAGCGCATCACCGAGGCGCTGACCGGCCGCCAGTCCGGCATCGTGCTGGTCAAGGACCTGGAGGACGGCATCCGGGTGGCCGACGCCTACGCGGCCGAGCACCTGGAGATCCACACGGCCGACGCCGCGGCGGTGGCCGCCCGCATCAGGAACGCGGGCGCGATCTTCGTGGGCGGTTACGCCCCGGTCAGCCTGGGCGACTACCTGGCCGGGTCCAACCACGTGCTGCCCACCGGCGGCTGCGCGTGCCACTCCAGCGGCCTGTCGGTGCAGACCTTCCTGCGCGGCATCCACGTGGTCGACTACACCCGCGAGGCGCTGGCCGAGGCGGCCGAGCACGTCAGCGTGCTCGCCGACGCCGAGGACCTGCCCGCCCACGGCGCCGCCGTGCGCGCCCGCTTCGGCTGGCAGATCCCGCGGGCCGCCGGGGAGCAGGGCGGGGTACGGCAGGCGGAGCATACCGGCGAGGGCCCCGCGACCGACCCGACCACCGCCTGAAAGAGAACCCCGTGAACCTCGACGACCTGCCGATCCGCGACGACCTGAGAGGGCTGAAGGCCTACGGCGCGCCGCAGCTCGACGTCGCCGTGCGGCTCAACACCAACGAGAACCCCTACCCGCCGAGCCCCGAGCTGGCCGGCGCGCTGGCCGACCGGGTGCGGGTGAGCGCCGCCGAGCTCAACCGCTACCCCGACCGCGACGCGCTGGAGCTGCGCGCGGGCCTGGCCGCCTACCTGGGCCACGGCCTGGACGCGAGCCGGCTGTGGGCGGCCAACGGCTCCAACGAGGTGCTCCAGCAGATCCTGCAGGCCTTCGGCGGCCCCGGCCGCCGGGCGATGGGCTTCGAGCCGTCGTACGCCATGCACCCGCTGATCACCACCGGCACCAACACCGCGTGGGTGGGCGGCGCCCGTGAGGCCGACTTCTCGCTCGACCCGGTCAAGGCGGTCGCCGCGATCGCCGAGCACGACCCGGACATCGTCTTCCTGACCTCGCCGAACAACCCGACCGGCACCGCGATGCCGCTGGAGGCCATCGCCGCGGTCGCCCGCGCCGCGCGCGGCATGGTCGTGGTGGACGAGGCCTACTTCGAGTTCGCCCGCACCGGCACGCCCAGCGCGCTCACCCTGCTGCCGGAGCATCCGCGGCTGATCGTCACCCGCACGATGTCGAAGGCCTTCGCCATGGCCGGCACCCGGCTGGGCTACCTGGCCGCGCACCCGGCGGTGGTCGAGGCGCTGCTGCTGGTGCGCCTGCCGTACCACCTGTCGGCGCTGACGCAGGCGGCGGCGCTGACCGCCCTGGACTTCCGCGAGGAACTGCTGGGTTCGGTGCAGCGGTTGCGCGAGGAGCGTGACGCGACGGTGAGCTGGCTGCGCGGGCGCGGGCTGGAGGTGGCCGACTCCGACGCCAACTTCGTGCTCTTCGGCCGCTTCGCCGACCGGCGCAAGGTGTGGGAAGGGCTGCTGCAGCAGGGCGTGCTGATCCGCGAGGTGGGGCCGCCGGAGTGGCTGCGGGTGTCGATCGGCACCGAGCAGGAGATGTCGGCATTCCGCGAGGCTTTGGAGAACGTGCTGTGAACAGAACCGGCCGCATCGAGCGCGTCACGAAGGAGACCTCGGTCCTGGTCGAGGTCAACCTCGACGGCACGGGCCTGGTCGACGTCACCACCGGGGTCGGCTTCTACGACCACATGCTCGCCCAGCTCGGCAAGCACGGCCTGTTCGACCTGACCGTGAAGACCGAGGGCGACCTGCACATCGACTCGCACCACACGATCGAGGACACCGCGCTCGCGCTGGGCGCCGCCTTCCGCGAGGCCCTGGGCGACAAGTCCGGCATCCGGCGGTACGGCCACGCGTCCTGCCCGCTCGACGAGGCGCTCGCCGAGGTCACCGTCGACCTGTCCGGCCGGCCCTACCTGGTGCACCACGAGCCCGACGGCATGGCCCCGATGATCGGCCCGACCTACGACACGACGATGACGCGGCACATTCTCGAGTCGTTCGTCGCGCAGGCGGCCATCTGCCTGCACGTGCGCGTGCCGTACGGCAGGAACGCCCATCACATCGTCGAGGCCCAGTTCAAGGCGCTGGCCCGCGCGCTGCGTGCGGCCTCGGAGCCCGACCCGCGTGCCACCGGCATCCCGAGCACCAAGGGCGTCCTATGAGCATGCCGGGCAACTGGACCGCGGTAGCGATGATCTTCGTCGGCCTGTTCCTGGTCGGCGGCGTGGTCTCTCTGTTCAAGCAGGGCATGAAGGCGGGCGCGGCGGTCTGCGGCGTGCTGGCCGTCCTGGCGATCACGGCGGGGGTGTTGTGGTGGTGAGCAAGCCGGACGTGGTGGTCCTCGACTACGGCTCGGGCAACCTCCGCTCGGCCGAACGCGCACTGGTGCGAGCCGGCGCGAACGTCACGGTGAGCGCCGACTTCGACGCGGCCCTGGCCTGCGACGGCCTGTTCGTGCCCGGCGTGGGCGCCTTCGAGGCGTGCATGCGCGGCCTGAAGTCGGTGCGCGGCGACACCATCATCGGCCGCCGCCTGGCCGGCGGCCGGCCCGTGATGGGCGTCTGCGTGGGCATGCAGATCCTGTTCGAGCGCGGCGTCGAGCACGGCGCCGAGACGCCGGGCTGCGGCGAGTGGCCGGGCACGGTCGACCGCCTCGACGCCCCGGTCCTGCCGCACATGGGCTGGAACACCGTCAAGGCGCCCGAGGGCAGCCTGCTGTTCGCCGGGCTGGACGCCGGCACGCGCTTCTACTTCGTGCACTCCTACGCCGCCCGCACCTGGGAGCTGACGCCCGGCGACGGGTTCGCCGCGCCGCTGGTGACCTGGGCCGAGCACGGCGAGCCGTTCGTCGCCGCGGCCGAGAACGGCCCGCTGGTCGGCACCCAGTTCCACCCGGAGAAGTCCGGCGACGCCGGCGCCGCTCTCCTGCGGAACTGGGTCAGCAGCCTTGAGTAAGGAGCGCGCCAGGCGCCGGGCCGAACGTGAGGCCCAGCGCGCCGAGGCCGCCCGGCGCAACGAGCGCCGCATGGCCCGCAGGTCGCGCCGCCAGGCGCTGGCCGCCCGGCTGAGGCCCCGCCCGGTCCGCATCGCGCGGCAGGGCGGGGTGCTCGCCCGGCGGCGGCGCGTCCAGAACGCCGTGGTCGCCCTGGCCTTCCTGCTGGTCCAGGCGCTGGTCTGGATCGTCTGGGGCTCCTGGGCCGCGAGCCTGGCCGCGCTCGTGCTGTCGGTGCTGCTCGTGCCCGTGATCGTGACTCTCGCATTCGACCGGAGGAACTAGATGACGTTCGTACTGCTGCCCGCCGTCGACGTGGCGGGCGGCCAGGCCGTGCGCCTCGTCCAAGGGGAGGCGGGCACCGAGACCGGCTACGGCGATCCGCTGGCCGCCGCGCTCGCCTGGCAGGAGGCCGGCGCGGAGTGGATCCACCTGGTCGATCTCGACGCCGCCTTCCGGCGCGGGTCCAACCACGAGATCACCCGCCGGATCGTGGCCGAGGTGGACGTCAAAGTCGAGCTGACCGGCGGCATCCGCGACGACGAGAGCCTCGCCGCCGCGCTGGCCACCGGCTGCGCCCGGGTCAACATCGGCACCGCCGCGCTGGAGAACCCCGAGTGGTGCCGCAAGGTCCTGGCCGAGCACGGCGAGCGGATCGCGATCAGCATCGACGTGCGCGGCACCCGCGTGGCCACGCGCGGCTGGACCGAGGAGCGCGGCGACCTGTGGGACCTGGTCGCCCGCCTGGAGGAGGAGGGCTGCCCGCGCTACGTGGTCACCGACGTGACCAGGGACGGCATGCTCGGCGGCCCCAACCTCGACCTGTATCGCGAGCTTTGCTCCCGTACCGCCAAGCCCGTGGTCGCCAGCGGCGGTGTTTCCTCCCTGGAGGATCTGGTGGCCCTGGCGTCACTGAGCAGTGACGGTCTCGAGGGTGCCATCGTGGGCAAGGCGCTCTACGCTCGTGCTTTCACGCTTCAGCAGGCGTTGGGGGCGGTATGAGGCGTTCGGGGAACCGGGTCTTCTCGGGTGGCATCTGGGAAGAGCGTTACGGTTACGCCAGGGCGGTGATCGCCGGCCCGAGAGTGGTGGTGTCGGGCTGCACCTCCACCGTCGAGGGCGAGGTCGTGCACGTCGGCGACGCCTACCGGCAGAGCCTGACCGCCATGGAGATCGCGCTGGCCGCGATCACGGCCGGCGGGCTGGCCAAGGAGGACGTGGTCATGGTCCGCTACTACGTGGTCGACGACCGGGCCTACGACGAGTTCGGCAAGGCCTTCTTCGAGACGTTCGGCAAGGTACGGCCGGCCTGCACCGGGGTGCGGGTGGCCGGTCTGGTGGACCCGCGGATGCTGGTCGAGGTAGAGATCGAGGCGTACAGGGCATGACGGTCGCGGTTCGGGTCATCCCGTGTCTGGACGTGGACGCGGGCCGGGTGGTCAAGGGCGTCAACTTCGAGAACCTGCGCGACGCGGGCGACCCCGTCGAGCTGGCGCGGCGCTACGACGAGGAGGGTGCCGACGAGCTGACCTTCCTCGACATCACCGCCTCCTCGGGGGAGCGGGAGACCATGGTCGAGGTGGTGCGCCGCACCGCCGAGCAGGTCTTCATCCCGCTCACCGTCGGCGGCGGGGTGCGGTCGGTGGAGGACGTCAACCGGCTGCTGCGCGCCGGGGCGGACAAGGTCTCCTTCAACACCGCCGCCATCGCGCGGCCGGAGTTGCTGACCGAGGCCTCCAAGCGGTTCGGCGCGCAGTGCGTGGTGCTCTCGGTGGACGCCCGGCGCGCGCCGGGCACCGCCTCCGGGTTCGAGGTCACCACGCACGGCGGCCGGCGCGGCACGGGCCTCGACGCGGTGGAGTGGGCGGCGCGCGGCGAGGAGCTCGGCGTGGGCGAGATCCTGCTCAACTCCATGGACGGCGACGGCACCCTCGACGGCTACGACCTGGAGATGATCCGGGCCGTGCGGGCGGCGGTGCGGGTGCCGGTCATCGCCAGCGGCGGCGCCGGGCGGCTGGCGGACTTCCCGCCGGCGGTCGAGGCGGGCGCCGACGCGGTGCTGGCGGCCAGCGTCTTCCACTTCGGCACGCTGAAGATCGCCGAGGTCAAGGAGAGCCTGGCCGGCGCCGGCTACCCGGTCCGCTAGCGCGGCCGGCTGGAACACGTGCGGGCGCCGGCCTGAAAGACACGCGAGTGCCGGCCTGGAAGACGCGCGGTCGCCGGCCTAGAAGACGTGCGGGCGCCGGCCTAGAAGGCGCGCAGGTGCTGGCCGCACTCGTAGGCGGCGTTCTGGCCCGCGAAGGCCACCGCCTCCGAGCGCTTGACCGCGAGGTAGGCCTGCGCCCGCAGCGGCCCGAGCGCGGCCATGAGCACCTCGTCGGCCTCCAGCGCGTCCAGCGCCTCCGGCAGCGAGGCGGGCAGCCGCGGGTAGCGGCCGGGCACGGTGTCGGGGTCGACGGTGGCGGCCTCGCCCGGGTCGAGCCGGCGGCGGATGCCGTCGAGCCCGGCGTGGATCACCGCGCCGAGCGACAGGTAGGGGTTGGCCGAGGAGTCCGACGGCTTCAGCTCCAGGTTGATCTCGCCGCCCTCGCCCAGCGGCGAGCACACCCGGACCGCGGCCTCCCGGTTGTCGGGCCCGTGGCAGATGTAGGCGCTCGACCACATGCGCGGCGCCAGCCGCCGGAAGCTGTTGACGCTCCCGCAGGTCAGGGCGGTCAGCGCGGGCAGGTGGGCGAGCAGGCCGCCGATGAACCAGCCGCGCACCTGCTCGTCGGCGAAGACGTTGACGGAGCCCTGCCACAGCGACAGGTGCAGGTGCGCGCCGTTGCCCGCCTGGTCGGGGATCGGTTTGGGGGCCAGCGAGGCCCACATCGCCATGCGCAGGGCCACGCCTCTGACCGTCTCGCGGTAGAGGACGTGGTTGTCGGCGGCGCGCAGGGCCGGGGCGTGCCGGATCGACACCTCCTGCTGTCCCGCGCCGAGCTCGGGGTGGCAGTGCTCCACCCGCAGGCCCTGGGCCTCCAGCGCGTGCACCAGCCGGACCGTGTAGTCGTGCGCGGTGTCGAAACCGGTCCCCGCGTAACAGAGGCTGTCGTCCAGCGGCACCAGCCGGTCCGGCCCGCCCTCCGGGGAGGGCAGGCGGCGGCCGAGCGTGAACTCCGGCTCGAACGCGGCGACCAGCGTGTACCCCGCCTGCTCCAGCTCCGCCACGGCCTCCTTGAGGAAGGTCCGCGGGCAGGCCGCCCACGGCGAGCCGTCGGGCAGCCGGAGGTCGGCCACCATGGCGGCGGCGCCGGGGGAGTAGGGAAGGGGGACGAAGGTCTCCGGGTCGGGGACGAGCCGTACCTCGCCGACGGGCCCGAGGTGCTCGACCTGCTGGAGCTGGTCGAGCATGTTCATCGCCAGCATCGCCACGGTGTGGCCGATCCCGCTGCCGAGTCGCTCGGCCAGCCTGGCCCGTGAGGTCGCCTTGCCGCGGATCACCCCGCCGTGGTCGGCGTAGAGAAAGCGGACCAGTTCGACGCCCTCGATCTCAGCGCGTTCGAGCAGGCGCTGGACGGCCGGGCCGGGCTGCTGGATCTTGGTGACGCGCTGGCGAACTGTCATCATGCCTGCGTAACACGGAGTGCAGGCATGGGGAACCCGTCACCGCAGAACGCCGGTAAAGAATGTGGCTAGCTGGTTGGCTCCGTCAAGGATTCCTTCAAACACGCCGTTCACCGCGGCGGCAGCTTCGGCCGGCCGGGTGAACAGGTAGAAGACCACGAACGCCACAGCAACGTATGTGACGATCTTCTTGACCTGCATGGGGGGCCTCCTGCAGTCCGTTCCCAGCCGTCTGTATACCCAGCCATCTCTTTGATGATGTCTTTGATCTTAACTGGGCGGGCGGATTCCTTGGCCATGCTACGTCGAACGGGTCTGGCGGGAGCGCCGGTTACTTGTTTTGCGGAATCGGCGCGCCCGGACGGGCCAGGCTGGAGACGACGCCGCCCAGCGTGAGCATGAGCAGGACGCCCGCCACGCCCAGGGTGAGCCCGTCCGGCGACAGCAGCGGCTGGGCGCGCAACGCCTGCCAGGTGACCAGGGCGAACAGCCCGAGGTAGGCCAGACCGGCGACCAGCACGAGCCGGGCCCGCACCTGCTCGTGTCGGAGGATCGCGACGCGGGCGGCGAGCGCGGCCAGGGCGATGGCCAGCAGGGGCAGGAGCTGCAGGCCGTGCATGCCGATGAAGTGCGGCACCCGCAGGTCGCCGCCGGTGGTGCTCCAGCCGACGAAGGGCAGGCCGGCTCCGCCGTCCGGGACGCCGACCGCGTGCGCGCCGGCGACGTTGTCGGGCAGGTTCTGGCCGGGGCGGGGGAAGGCCATCAGGGCGCCGGAGGCGATGCCGAGCGTGGAGACGATCAGGCCGAGCCGTACCGCCCAGGTGGCCGGGCGGTCGGCCTGCCGTTCGAGCAGGAGGGCCGCGGCGGCGACGATCTGGGCGACCAGCAGCACCGCGATGGTGAGGCCCATGAGCCGCCAGATCGCCGCGTCCTGCGGGGTGGACTCGTTGAAGTGGCTGCGGTGGGCGCGCGCGGCCTGGAAGGCGATCAGGCCGATCTCGGCGACTCCGGAGACGGCCAGCGCGGTCCCCATCCACCAGCTCGTGCGCCCGGCCCGGTGGCGTAAGGAGAGCATCCAGGCCCAGGTGTAGAAGAAGATCGCGAAGGAGACGGCGAACTTCAGCGGCTTGACCCACAGCGGATAGCCGTCGAGCTCGCGGTCGTCGAGGAAGACCAGCGCCAGGAAGAGCACGGCGGCGGCCGAGGTCAGGTAGGTGCCGGCCAGCAGGGGTCGATGCATGGGGGAGCTCCTCTATGGATAGTGGATAGTGCTACTTACCACTATCTATAGCTAGGCTATCCAGAGCACGCAAGAGGGGACGTGGAAACAGTGCGGATGGCCGAACTCAGCGCGACCACGGGGGTGCCCGTGCCGACGATCAAGTACTACATGCGCGAGGGGCTGCTGGCCCCGGGCCGGCCCACTGGCCGCAACCAGGCCGAATACGACGACGGGCACGTGCGCCGGCTGCGCCTGGTCCGCATCCTGGTGGAGTACGGCGGCCTGTCCATCTCCGTCATCAAGGACCTCGCCGAGCGGCTCGACAACCCGGACGTGCCGCTGTACAGCCTGCTCGGCGCCGCGCAGCGGACCATCACCGAGCGCCGCGAGGCCACGCCGAGCCCGCACAAGGAGAAGGCAGAGCAACTCGTCGCCGACCTGGTGGCCCGGCGCGGCTGGCGCTGGGAACCGGACAACCCGGCCACCCGCACCGCCGTCGGCGTGCTGACCGCGCTGGGGGAGGTCGGCCGGCAGGACATGATCGACGTGCTCGACGACTACGCCGCGGCGGCCGAGCGCATCGCCGAGGCCGACATCCGGGTGCTGGGCGACGTGGACGACCGCGAGCGCACGGTGGAGGTGGTGGTCATCGGGACCGCGCTCGGCGACCCGCTCGTGGCCGCGCTACGCCGCCTCGCCCAGGCCACCGTCGCCCGCAAGAGCTTCGAGGACCAGCCCTGACCTGGCCCTCACAGGCCGATCGAGGCGTTCTCCAGGCGGGCGATCGCGTCCGGGTCGCCCTTCAGCTCCACCCGCGCGTGCTTCTGCCGCCCGAAGCAGAACAGCAGCAGCTCGCCGGCCGGCCCGGCCACCTCGACCCGCTCGCCGCCGGAGGGCCCGCCCAGCGCCGCCGCGCCGGTGCGGGACTCGCGCAGCACCACCCCGACCGGCGCCTTGCGCAGCATGAGCCGGGCGGCGAGGCTGAGCCGCTGCCACAGCAGGCGCTCGAAGTCGGCCGGCAGCTCGCGCGGCTCCCAGCCCTCCTGCGCCCGCCGTACGTCCTCGTGGTGGACGAAGAACTCCAGCGTGTTGACCTGGGCGTCGAGGAAGGGCAGCAGGCCGTAGATCCCGCCGGGCCTGCGCACCAGGCCCACCAGCTCGGGGAAGTCGTGCTTGGCGGCCAACCCGCGCTGCACCGACTCGGTGTAACCCGCCAGCGGACGCAGCGCGATGCCGCCCATGGCGTCCGGCCGCCGCTCGCGCAATACGAGGTGGGCGGCCAGGTCGCGGGTGGTCCACCCGGTGCACAGCGTCGGCGCGTCCGGGCCGAGCCGGTCGAGCAGATCACACAGGGCGGAGCGTTCGGCGCGGGCGTGAGTCACGCCGTCCACATTAGTCCCCCGGGGGAATAACCAGGTGATCAGCCGTGATAGTCACTTAAGGAGAAAAGTCCCCCTGCCGGAAGGATCCCCCCGAGTGGCGACCAAGGTCACTTCAGCCGTCATGCGCGACGGCCTGCGCGTCCTCGGAGTGGCGATCCGTGCCGAGAAGCTGGTCTTCTCCGCGGCCGTCCTGGCCAGCGCCCTGTACGGCGGCATGACCGTCGCCTCGGCCTGGGCGCTGGGCTGGGCCACCGAGCACGCCGTCCTGCCCGCCTTCGACCGCGGCGAGGTCACCTCCGGCGCCCTGTGGACCGGCGTGCTGCTCATCATGGGCACCGCGCTGGCCAAGGCGATCGGCATCGCCGGGCGGCGCATCTGGGCCGGAATGATGCAGTACAACATGCAGGCCCGCTCGCGCCGTGACGTGACCAAGCAGTACCTGCGGCTGCCGCTGGCCTGGCACCACCGCCACCCCACCGGCCAGCTCCTGTCCAACGCCAGCTCCGACGCCGAGGCGGCCTGGGCGCCGCTCGCGCCGCTGCCGATGGCCGTGGGCGTGGTCGTCATGCTGTTCACCGCGGCGATCGCCATGCTGGTCACCGACCCGGTGCTCGCCCTCGTCGGGTTCCTGATCTTCCCGGCGATCGCCGTACTCAACCTGGTCTACCAGCGCAAGCTCAGCCCGCTGGCCACCCGCGCGCAGCAACTGCGCGCGGAGGTCAGCGAGATCGCGCACGAGAGCTTCGACGGCGCCCTGGTCGTCAAGACCCTGGGCCGTGAGGACCTGGAGACCGAGCGGTTCCAGCGCCGCGCCCACGAGCTGCGCGACGCCAACATCGCGGTCGGCCGGGTGCGCGGGCTGTTCGACCCCATGCTGGAGGCCCTGCCCACGCTGGGCGTGCTGGCCGTGCTGGCGGTCGGCGCGCTGCGGCTGTCGTCCGGGGCGGTGACGCCGGGCGAGCTCGTCCAGGTCGCCTACCTGTTCACCCTGCTGGCCTTCCCCATCCGCGCGCTCGGCTGGGTCCTGGCCGAGCTGCCGCGCAGCGTCGTCGGCTGGCGCCGCGTGCAGGACGTGCTGGAGGCCACCGGCTCCATGGAGTACGGCGAGGCCGCCCTGAAGGGCGCCGAGCCGGTGAGCCTGGCCGTCGAGGGCCTGGCCTACGCCTACGAGCCCGGCCGCGAGGTGCTGCACGACGTCACCTTCGAGGTGCCCGCCGGCCGTACCGTCGCGCTGGTCGGCCCCACCGGGTCCGGCAAGTCCACCCTCGTCCAGACGCTCGTGCGGCTGGTCGACCCGCTGCGCGGCCAGGTGCGCCTGGACGGCGTCGACGCCCGCGAGCTGGCCTACGGCGGCATCGCCGACGCCGTCGCGCTGGTCCCGCAGCAGACCTTCCTGTTCGACGACACCGTGCGCGGCAACGTCACCCTGGGCCTCGACCTCGACGACCAGGAGGTGTGGGCCGCGCTGCGGCTGGCCCAGGCCGACGGCTTCGTCAGCAAGCTGCCCGACGCGCTCGACACCCGCGTCGGCGAGCGCGGCACCACGCTGTCCGGCGGCCAGCGCCAGCGCCTGGCCCTGGCCCGCGCGGTGGTGCGCCGGCCGCGGCTGCTGATCCTGGACGACGCCACCTCCAGCGTCGACCCGCAGGTCGAGGCGCGCATCCTGTACGGCCTGCGCGAGCACGCCGCCAGCGTCGTCGTGGTCGCCTACCGGATGGCCACCATCGCGCTGGCCGACGAGGTGGTCTACCTGGAGCAGGGCCGCGTCGTCGACCGGGGGCCGCACGAGCGGCTGATCGCGCGCTGCCCCGGATACCGCAACCTGGTCACCGCCTACGCCCGCGAAGAGGCCGAGCGGGCCGCGATCGAGGCCGAAGAGGAAGAGGTCAGCCTGTGAGCGAGGGCACCAAGACCGCCGAGCGGGTCAACGGGACTCGGCCCGGCACCCGGATCGCCAAGAACGCCGAGGGCACGGCCCTGTCCACCGTGCGGCGCGGTCTGTCGCTGACGCCCGAGTTCCGCACCGGCCTGGCCGCGACGCTGGCCCTGGCCGTGGTCGCCACCGTCGGCAAGATCATCGTGCCCATCGCGGTGCAGCAGACCGTGGACGGTATGGGCGCGGGCCGGCCCGACATGGCGCACATCGCCCGCGTCATCGCCGTGTGCGCGGCGGCCGTCGTGCTCACCGCGCTGGCCGGCTACCTGATGAACGTCCGCCTCTACCGCGCCACCGAGTCCTCCCTGGCCTCGCTGCGGGTGCGCGGCTTCCGCCACGTGCACGACCTGTCGGTGCTCACCCAGAACACCGAACGCCGCGGCGCCCTGGTCTCCCGCGTCACCAACGACGTCGACCAGATCAGCACCTTCATGCAGTGGGGCGGCCTGATGATCATCGTCGCCTTCGGCCAGCTCCTGGTCGCCACGGCGCTGATGTTCTTCTACTCCTGGCAGCTCACCCTGCTGGTCTGGGCCTGCTTCATCCCGCTCATGATCGCCCTGCCGCGCTTCCAGCGCTGGCTGTCGCGCGCCTACACCACCGTCCGCGAGCGCACCGGCGACATGCTGTCCGCGGTCAGCGAGTCGGTCGTGGGCGCGGCGGTCATCCGCTCCTACAGCTCCGAGCACCGCACCGCCGAGCGCGTCGACACCGCCATCGACGGCAACCGCAAGGCGCAGATCCGGGCGCAGACCATCGTCGGCTTCGTCTTCCCGCTCACCGAGATCGTCGCCGCCCTGGCCCTGGCCGGCATCGTCCTGCTCGGCGTACGGCTCGGCCTGTCCGGCACGCTCACCAAGGGCGAGCTGGTCGCCTTCCTCTTCGTGATCACGCTGTTCGTCTCGCCGCTGCAGATCGCCACCGAGGTGCTCAACGAGGCCCAGAACGCCGTGGCCGGCTGGCGGCGCATCCTCGGCGTGCTCGACACCCCGCCCGACGTCGCCGACCCCGGCGACGAGGGCGTCGAGCTGCCGCGCGGGCCCATCTCCGTCGCCTTCGAGGACGTGCACTTCGCCTACCCCGGCGGCGCGCCGGTCCTGCGTGAGGTGTCCGTCCAGATCCCGCCGCGCGCCCGGGTCGCGGTCGTCGGCGAGACCGGGTCCGGCAAGACCACCTTCGCCAAGCTCCTGACCCGCCTCATGGACCCGGTCGGCGGCCGGGTCACCGTGGACGGCGCCGACCTGCGCGAGGTGCGCTTCTCCTCGCTGCGCGAGCGCATCGTCATGGTGCCGCAGGACGGCTTCCTGTTCGACGGCACCCTCGCCGAGAACATCCGGTACGGCAGGCCGCAGGCCACCGACGAGGAGATCACCCTCGCCCTCACCGAACTCGGCCTCGCCGACTGGCTCGACGGCCTGCCCGCCGGGCTCCAGACCGCCGTCGGGCAGCGCGGCGAGTCCCTGTCGGCCGGCGAGCGCCAGCTCGTCGCCCTGGCCCGGGCCTACCTCGCCGACCCCGACCTGCTCCTGCTCGACGAGGCCACCTCCGCGGTCGACCCGGCCACCGAGGTACGGCTGGCGCGGGCCCTGGAGGGCGTCACCCGGGGCCGGACCGCCATTTCCATCGCCCACCGGCTGTCCACCGCCGAGAACGCCGACGAGGTGCTCGTCTTCGACGCCGGCCGCCTGGTCCAGCGCGGCCCCCACGCCACCCTGGTCAACCAGCCCGGCGTCTACGCCGACCTGCACGCCTCCTGGGTGTCGGCCGCCCGCTCCTAGGAGACCCCGCCTCGAACCACGGGCCGCCCTTCCTCGGAGGGCGGCCCGTTCCACTTCCGGACGATGCCGCCCGCGACCGCCGCGGTGTGCGACCTGCGGTCGACAAGTGGCGGCCGACGACGCGCAGGCCCGGAGACGTACCCGCCCAACGAGGCCGGCGCCTGTGTGCAGACCCGGCCCGTCGTGCCCCAGAGCGCTCGAGATCTTGACAGGCCCAACCATGGGCACGTATAAAACCAACTGGTTATTGAACCGGAAGGTTATCGACATGGTTGCAACCGACACGCTGGACGCGACGTTCGCCGCCCTGGCAGACCCCACCCGCCGGGCCATCCTGGCCAGGCTCGCGGCCGGTGAGGCCACGGTCACCGAGCTGGCCGCCCCCTTCGCGATGAGCCAGCCGGCCGTCTCCAAGCACCTGCGGGTGCTCGAACGGGCCGGCCTGGTCAGCCGCGGCCGCGACGCGCAACGCCGGCCGTGCCGGCTGGTGGCCGAACCGCTCAAGACGGCCACGGACTGGCTGGCCGGCTACCGCGACTACTGGGAGACGAGCTACCAGCGACTGGACGCTCTGCTGGAAGACCTGCAGGACGGCGGGACGTGACCTCTCCCCACCCCGGCCTCGGGCTGCGGGTGGTCGCGTCCGGGACCACCGACCTCGTCCTCACCCGCGCCTTCGCCGCTCCCGCGCCGCTGGTCTTCGCCGCGCTCACCCAGCCGGACCTGCTCCGCCGCTGGCACGGCGCCCGCGGCTGGCGGCTCACCGTCTGCGAGGTCGACCTGCGCCCCGGCGGCGCCTGGCGGTTCGTCTCCACCGGCCCGGCCGGCGCCGAGATGGAACTGCATGGCCTGTACCACGAGGTCGTGCCGCCGGTGCGCCTCGTCCAGACCGAGATCCACCGCGACTGGGCCGAAGGCGAGGCACTGGTCACCACCGTCCTGGCCGAGACGGACGGACACACCGCCATGACCGTCACCGCTCGCTACTCCTCGGCCGAGATCCGCGACGCGGTCGTGCGCAGCCCGATGGAACGCGGCGCCGGCGAAGGATTCGACCGCCTCGCCGCCCTGCTCGCCACCCTCACCCACGAAAGGCGCCACCCATGACCGGCACGACCACCCCTGCCGACGAGACCCCGAAGGACTCCGGCAACCCGCCCGTGCCGCCCGGCACGCTGTTGCTCGAACTGGTGCCGGTGCCCGTCACCGACATCGAGCGGGCCAAGGCCTTCTACCAGGACCAGCTCGGGTTCCGCCTCGACGTCGACGTCAACCCGAACCCCGGTGTCCGCATCGTCCAGCTCACCCCGCCCGGTTCGGCGTGCTCGATCACCCTCGCCGAAGGTCTCCCCACCCTCGACATGCCGCCGGGAACGCTGCGCGGCCTGCACCTGGTGGTCGCCGACATCGAGGCCTCCCGCGCCGAGCTCGTCGGCCGCGGCGTCGAGATCAGCGAGGTCGAGGACCTCGGCGGAGTGCTCTACGCGTACTTCGCCGACCCCGACGGCAACACCTGGTGCCTGCAGCACATGCCCTGGCGTTGACCCGCTCCGGGCAGGGGGCCGAGCGGGTGACGGTCAGGAGGGGCGGCTCCGGCCGGAGGCGCCCTCGGTGTGGGAGCCCAGCCGGTCGCGCAGGCCACGCGACCCCGTGGCCCGCCCGCCGTCCGGTGAGTGGCCGCCGTCCGGGCCCGTCTGGAGCGGCAGCGCCAGCAACCCCGCCCCGCCGGTGATGGCGATGGCGACGATCTCGGTGTCCAGCACCTTGACCAGCGCTCCCCACACCCCCCACCCGATCAGCATCAACCCCAGCACCACCAGGGGAGCCCGTCGCAGCCGCCGGGCCTGCTCGCGCAGGGTGGGCCGGCCGGGCGCCTCGTCCGGCTCCTGGTCGTGGAACGGGTCGTCGTGCAGCACCAGCCGCCGCAGCACGGTGAAGAAGTGCGTCCCGAGTTCGTCGGCGGTGATCTCGCCGCGTAACAGGGCCCGCTGCCGGGAGCGTACGGCGGCGCTGATCCGGGCCACCCGCCGCCGGTCGGATTCGGCGAGCACGCCCGAGTCGGTGGCCCGGGCCCGCTCGCCGCAGCGCCGGAAGGCGCGTGCGGTGTGCTCCACGTAGTTGGCCAGCCAGATCCGGCTGGACAGCTTGATGCCCGGCGGCCCGAGGACCGGGGTGCCCTGGTGCTCCTCGGGTCCGGCCTCGATGAGCGCGCAGCGCTCCTGGAGCCACACCAGGTCGTCGACCAGGGCCTCCTCCGGGTGCCGCCGCTCCTTCAGCCGCCACGACACGCTGCGCAGCGCCCGTTCCGCGGCGAACTGCAGGTACGCCAGCACGAGCAGGGTGCCCAGGGGGACGACCACGGTGAGCAGGATGCGGTGGCCGGGCCAGGCCGGGGCGGCGGCGGGGTCGTAGATCCAGTACACGCCGACCGCCAGCACGGCGAACAGCACCGCCTCGGCCGTCCGGGCGCTCCACTGCCGCCGGCGGTCCTCGATCCACACGACTGCGAGCGCGGTCAGGAACAGCGCGACCAGGAACAGCGCGATCCCGCCGGCGAACGCCGCCCACCCGGGCCAGGGCGGCCACAGCGCCGGGATCAGGGCGCCGGCCGCCAGCCAGGTGATGAGCCGCGCGTCGGTCATCAGCAGGCGGTAGTACACCTCGCCGAAGACCACGTGCCGGCTCTCGTAGGCGGCGGCGACGCGCGTGCACTCCTGCGTGGTGGCCCGCAGCCGGGCCTGCTCGGCCTCGGGCAGGCCGCCGAGGCGGAGGTCGAGCGCGGCCTGGGTGACCCCCAGGTCGTGCGCCAGCCGGGCCTCCCGCCAGGCTCGCACGTTCGCCCGCCACCGCCACGGCGGCCCCAGCAGCAGGGCCGGCTCCGGCCGCTCCCGCGCCGCCCGATAGGCCGCCAGCCGATCGTCCGAGGAGTCCCCGGCGCCCACCCGCTCCCCGCCCGCGACGTCCTCCGGTTCGCCGGGCCGGGTGACCGGGGGGATGGGGGCGGGTGGGACCGCCTGGTCGCTCGTGGTGTCCATGGCCACGCTCTCCGCTCGCCGATCATCGACGAGCCGATTGTGACCGGACGATCGCCGGTTGTCCCGGAATCCGCGGACTCTCCCGCCGGCCGGCCACCACGGAACCGCCGGGGGAGGGGCGGCGCGGTGGCCGGGCCACCGGCCGGCCCTGGTTGAATGACGGTATGTCCCTCGACCCCGCGATCGCCTCGCGGCTGAAGCGCACGCCCGACGGCCTGGTCCCCGCCGTGGTCCAGCAGTACGACACCGGCGAGGTGCTGATGCTCGCCTGGATGGACGACGAGGCCCTGCACCGCACGCTGACCACCGGCCGCGGCACCTACTGGTCGCGCAGCCGCTCGTCCTACTGGGTCAAGGGCGACACGTCAGGACACGTCCAGCACGTGAAGTCGGTGGCGCTCGACTGCGACGGCGACACCATCCTGCTCAAGGTGGACCAGACCGGCGCGGCCTGCCACACCGGCGACCGCACCTGCTTCGACGCGGGCCTGATCGAGGCGCCGTGAGCGGGGAGAAGACCCGGGGGCCGCGGGAGCGGGGAGCGTGGCTGGCCGTCACCGCGCTGGGCGGCGTCCTGGCGCTGGTGGCCTCTGGCCGGGAATGGGCCGAGGTGACCGGTGGCGACACGCCCGGGCTCGCCGAGGCCACCGGTTCGTTGCTGGTCCCGGCGCTGGCGCCGCTGGCGTGGGCCGCGCTGGCCGGCGTGGTGGCGGTCCTGGCGACCAAGGGGATCGGCCGCCGGCTGGTCGGCGCGCTGATCGCGGTGTGCGGGGCCGGGGTGGCCGTGCTGTCCTGGCGCGCGACGGGCTCGGGCGCGGCACGGGAGGCGCTGCGCGCCGACGTGCTCACCCAAGGGACCGCCTGGCCGTACCTGGCGATGGCGGGCGGGGTGGTGCTGCTCGCCGCAGGCGTGTTCGCGGCGGTCCGCGGCGGCCGCTGGAGCGGCATGTCGGATAAATACGCCCGGCAGAAGAATGCTCCGCAAAAGGACGAGAAATCATTGTGGGATGCGCTCGACCGCGGCGAGGACCCGACCCTTTCCTCGTAAAACATTTGCATTCCTGTCACGAATGCCCGGTCAGGTATACGTTGCCCCATGGAATGGGTGCTTTGTCGGTAGGCTGCACGCGCGCAGAACCGGCACATCAGAGGAGATCAGACCATGACCTACGGTCCCCAGGACGGCAGCGGGGGGTACGGGCAGCAGCCGCAGAGCGGCGGCGGCTACGGTGCTCAGCCGCCTGGCAACGGCGGGTACGGCCAGCAGCCCCAGAGCGGCTACGGCTACGGCCAGCAGCAGAGCGGCGGCTACGGTCAGCAGCAGGGTGACGGCGGTTACGGCCAGCAGCCGCAGAGCGGCGGCGGTTACGGCTACGGCCAGCAGCAGGGCGGCGGCTACGGCCAGCAGCCCCAGTCCAGCGGCGGCTACGCCTACGGCCAGCAGCCCAGCGGCGTGCAGGGCTACGGCGGCTACGGCCCGCCCGCGGGCGGCTACGGCCAGCCCGGCGGCTACGGCGCCCCCGCCCAGACCAAGACCAACGGCATGGCCATCGCCTCGCTGGTCCTGGGCATCGTCGGCCTGCTCTCCTGCGGCGCGACCTCGATCATCGGCGTGATCCTCGGCCACATCTCGCTCAGCCAGATCAAGCAGAGCGGCGACGAGGGCCGGGGCATGGCGCTGGCCGGTCTGATCACCTCCTACATCAGCGTCGTCGGCTGGCTGATCTTCTGGGTGATCTGGCTCGGTCTGTTCGGCCTGGCCGCGGCGGGCGCGGGCTACTACTAGCGGGCGGGGAGGGCCGGTTCCCACTAACCTGGCCTCATGGCAGTTCTCGAGCGGGTGCCCAAGGCGGTCCTGCCGCCCCTGGGGCTCGGTGTCGCGGTGGCCGCCGGCATGGTCTTCGTCGGCGTCGTCGACCCCAACGAGCCCGGGCACTACCCGACCTGCCCGTTCCTGTGGCTGACCGGCCTCTACTGCCCCGGGTGCGGCACGCTGCGCGCCCTGCACGGCCTGGCCACCTTCGACCTGGGCGCGGCGCTGGCGATGAACCCGCTGCTCGTGGCGGTGATCCCGGTGCTGGTCTTCTGGTGGGCGCGCTGGCTGGCCGACTCCTGGCGGGGCCGGCCGTCCCGCCCGCTGCCACGGCCCGCGGTGATCTGGGGCTTCATCGGCGTGATCATCGTTTACTGGGTCGTCCGCAATCTCCCTTTCGCGGCGTTCCTCGCGCCGTAGCCGCGGGCCCGGTGGCGAGCCGGGTCCGCCCGGGCCGATACCATCGCACACGAGGGCGGGAGCGCACATGTCCCGTCTACCCCCACACAGTCGACCGGAGGGATCCCAAGCGCGTGAGTGAGCCGACCGATTCCGAACACGCCGAGTCCGGACTGGGCGTGCTCGACGGCATCATGGCCGGGGTGCGCGAGGACCTCGCCCAGCGCCAGCAGGCGATCTCGCTCGACGAGCTCAAGGAGCGCGCCGGGCGGGCCCCGGCGCCGAGGGACGTCAACGCCGCGCTCGGCGGCTCCAAGGTCTCGGTCATCGCCGAGGTGAAGCGCTCCAGCCCGTCGAAGGGCGCGCTCGCCGCGATCGCCGACCCGGCGGCGCTGGCCGCCGACTACGAGGCGGGCGGGGCGCACGTCATCAGCGTGCTGACCGAGCAGCGCCGCTTCGGCGGCAGCCTCGACGACCTGGCCGCCGTCCGCGCCCGGGTGGACATCCCGGTGCTGCGCAAGGACTTCATCGTCACCTCCTACCAGCTCTGGGAGGCCCGCGCGCACGGCGCGGACCTGGCGCTGCTCATGGTGGTCCTGCTGGAGCAGGAGGCGCTGGTCTCGCTGATCGAGCGCGCCGAGTCCATCGGGCTGGTGCCGCTGGTGGAGGTGCACACCGAGGAGGAGCTCGAGCGGGCGCTCGCCGCCGGGGCCAAGGTCATCGGCGTCAACGCGCGCAATCTCAAGACGCTCGAGGTCGACCGCGACGTCTTCAGCAAGATCGCGCCGAAGATTCCCGAGGGTGTCATCAGGATCGCCGAGTCCGGCGTGCGCGGGCCGCACGACCTGCTCGCCTACGCCCGTTCCGGCGCCGACGCGGTGCTGGTGGGCGAGAGCCTGGTGACCGGGAAAGACCCGCGCAAGGCCGTGGAGGCGCTGGTCACCGCCGGCGCCCATCCCGCGACGCGCCCAGACCACGGATCTGAGGGATAGCACGTGTCCAACATCCTCACCCCCGCTGACCTGGCGGGCAACGGGGCCTACGGCAACGACCCCGACCTGAAGGGCAAGTTCGGCGTCTTCGGCGGCCGTTACGTGCCCGAGGCCCTCATCCCGGCCCTCGACGAGGTCGCCGCGGTCTACGAGGAGGCCAGGAAGGACGCCGGCTTCATCCGCGAGTTCGACCACCTGCTGCGCACCTACGCCGGCCGGCCCACCACGCTGACCGACGTGCCGCGCTTCAGCGAGGAGGCGGGCGGCGCCCGCGTCATCCTCAAGCGCGAGGACCTCACCCACACCGGCGCGCACAAGATCAACAACGTGCTGGGCCAGGCGCTGCTCACCAAGCGGCTGGGCAAGAAGCGGGTCATCGCCGAGACCGGCGCCGGCCAGCACGGCGTGGCCACCGCCACCGCCGCCGCCCTGATGGGCCTGGAGTGCGTCATCTACATGGGCGCCGTCGACTGCGAGCGCCAGGCGCTCAACGTCGCGCGGATGAAGCTGCTCGGCGCCACGGTCGTGCCGGTGACCAACGGCAGCCAGACCCTGAAGGACGCGATCAACGAGGCCTTCCGCGACTGGGTGACCAACGTCGACACCACGCACTACCTGTTCGGCACCGTCGCCGGCCCGCACCCCTTCCCCGAGATCGTGCGCGACTTCGCGCGGATCATCGGCGTCGAGGCGCGCCGCCAGATGCTGGAGCTGACCGGTCAGCTGCCCACGGCGGTCGTCGCCGCGGTCGGCGGCGGCAGCAACGCCATCGGCCTGTTCCACGCCTTCATCGGCGACAAGGACGTGCAGATCCACGGCTACGAGGCGGCCGGGCGCGGCCTGGAGAGCGGCGAGCACGCGCTCACCCTCACCGCCGGCTCCATCGGCGTGCTGCACGGCTCGCGCACCTACGTCCTGCAGGACGAGGAGGGCCAGACCATCGAGTCGCACTCGATCTCGGCCGGCCTCGACTACCCGGGCGTCGGCCCGGAGCACGCCTGGCTCCAGGACAGCGGCCGCGCCACCTACCACGGCATCACCGACGACGAGGCGATGGCCGCCTTCTCGCTGCTGGCCCGCACCGAGGGCATCATCCCGGCCATCGAGTCCTCCCACGCGCTGGCCGGCGCGCTCAAGCTCGGCCGGGAACTCGGCCCCGAGGCCACGATCCTGGTCAACCTCTCCGGTCGCGGTGACAAGGACATGGGCACCGCCATGAAGTACTTTGGACTGTGATCATGACCACTCTCCAGGAGGTCTTCGCCAAGGCGAAGGCCGACAACCGCGCCGCGCTGATCGGCTACCTGCCCGCGGGTTTCCCGACCAAGGAGGGGGCCGTCCAGGCCGCCGCCGCCATGGTCGAGGCCGGCTGTGACGTCATCGAGATCGGGCTGCCCTACTCCGACCCGCTCATGGACGGCCCGACCATCCAGGACGCGGTGCACCTGGCGCTGAGCAACGGCACCCGCATCGCCGACGTGATGCGCACCGTCGAGGGCGTCGCGGCGACCGGCGCGGCCACCCTGGTCATGACCTACTGGAACCCGATCGACCGCTACGGCGCCGACCGGTTCGCCCGTGACCTGGCCAACGCCGGCGGCGTCGGCACGATCACGCCCGACCTGACCCCGGAGGAGGCCGAGCCGTGGCGGCAGGCCTCCGCCGAGGCCGGGATCGACACCGTCTTCCTGGTCGCGCCCAGCTCCACCGAGCCGCGGATCAAGGCGGTCGTCGACTGCTGCACCGGTTTCGTCTACGCCGCCTCGCTGATGGGCATCACCGGCGCGCGTGACTCGGTCAACGCCGCCGCCGAGGGCCTGGTGGCGCGCACCCGCGCCCAGACGGACCTGCCGGTCTGCGTCGGCCTGGGCATCGGCAACGGCCGCCAGGCCGCCGAGGTGGCCCGCTACGCCGACGGCGTCATCGTCGGCTCGGCCTTCATCCGGCGGCTGCTGGACGCGCCTTCCGAGGCCGAGGGGCTGACCGCCGTGCGCGAGCTGGCCGCCGAGCTGGCCGAGGGCGTACGGCGAAGCTAGCCGTCCTGGCCGGTGAGGTACGACTGAGCCGTAGTCAAAGATCGACGCGACCGCCCGCTCCGGGCGGTCGCGCCGTGTTTGCGGCTCAGCCGAGTTCGGCGGCGGTCACGACCTCGATCGCGCCGGGCCCGGTCCGGTCGAGCTCCAGCACCACGATCTCGTTCGCCCCGGCCCGCAGCAGCGGCGCCGGCACGTAGAGCGTCCGCTGCGGCCCGCGCTCCCAGTACCGGCCGAGCAGGAACCCGTTGACCCAGACGTACCCCTTGCCCCAGCCCGGCAGGGCCAGGAAGGCGTCGGCGGGCTCGCCCACCTCCAGCCGGCCGCGGAACAACGAGCGCGCCTCGCCGGAGAAGCCCGCCCCGAACCGCACGCCCGAGACGTCCTCCAGGTCGTAGGCCGTCACCTCGAAGCCGTGCAGGTACTGCTGGTGGTGGCGCACCCCGCCCAGGATGCCCTTCGACTCGCCGAGCCGCGGCCCGAAGTTGGTGCGTCCCATCGACTCCACCAGCAGCTCCACCGTCGCCGGCCCCGCGACCGTCACCTCGGGCTGCTCGGCGTCGCGCTCCAGCACCGCCCGCAGCTCGCCGTCCACGAACAGGTGCGCCCGGTCGTGCAGGCCGTCCACGCTCAGCCGGTACGGCTGCCGCGGCCCCGGGATCTCGGTGCGGTAGGCGACCAGGCCGTGCGTGAGGCCGAGCTGCTCGAAGGACGGCGGGGCGGGGGCCGTGGTCGTCCGGCCCAGGCCGGCGGCGGCCAGCCGTACCGACTCGGTCAGCGGGACGGTCGCGGCCGGGAGGGTGGCGGGCACCTCCGGCACCTCGGGCACGTCCGGGTTGTAGCGCGTGAGGATCTCCCGGAAGAGCCGGTACTTCTCGGTCGGCGCCCCCCGCTCGTCCACGGGCGCGTCGTAGTCGTAGGAGGTGACGGTCGGCCGCCATTCGCCGCCGTGGCTGTCACCGGTGCGGTTGGCGCCGGACCAGGTGCCGAAGCTGGTGCCGCCGTGCGCCATGTAGAGGTTGACCGAGGCGCCGGCGGCCAGGATGCGCTCCAGGCTGTCGGCGGCGTCGGCGGGGTCGCGGGTGATGTGCTCCTGGCCCCAGTGGTCGAACCAGCCGCACCAGAACTCCATGCACATCAGCGGGTCGTCCGGCCGGTGCTCGCGCAGGGTGGCGAAGTGCCGCTCGGGCTCGGAGCCGAAGTTCACCGTGGCCAGCACGCCGGGCAGGGTGCCGCCGGTCAGCCACCAGTCGCCGGGGCCGTCGGAGGTGAACAGCGGCACCTCGACGCCGAGCTCCTGCAGGGTGCGGGCCAGGTGGCCGAGGTAGGCGCGGTCGGTGCCGTAGGAGCCGTACTCGTTCTCCACCTGCACCATGATCACGTTGCCGCCGCGGGTGATCTGCCGCTCGGCGACGCCCGGGATCAGCTCGGCGAAGAAGCGGTCCACGTGGCCGAGGTAGACCGGGTCGCTGGTGCGCACGCGCACGCCGGGCTGCGCGGTCAGCCACGCCGGCAGGCCGCCGTTGTCCCACTCCGCGCAGATGTACGGCCCGGGCCGCACGATGGCCAGCAGGCCCTCGGCCGCCGCGGCGTCCAGGAAGGCGCCCAGCCGCTCGATGCCGGAGAAGGTGCCCGGCGCGGGCTCGTGCAGGTTCCACGGCACGTAGGTCTCCACCGTGTTCAGGCCCATCGCGTGCAGCATCCGCAGCCGGTGCGCCCACTGGTCGGGGTGCACGCGGAAGTAGTGCAGCGCGCCGGACAGGACGCGGAACTCCTCGCCGTCCAGCCGGAAGGCGCCGTCCTCGATCGAGAAAGCAGGCATCTGGGGTCCTTAGACTAGGGTCTTCAGCCTTCTCAGGGTGGCGGATTCGCAGGTCACCGGGCCATGGACAAGCGTGGGGAGCACTTGGACGGACGTGCACGGCCGACCTACCAGTGGACGCGCTACCTGACCCCGTCGGCCGCCCACCGCCGGCTCGGCCTGGTCTGCCTCGGCGCCGGGCACCAGGAGGGGCCGCTGCCGGTGGTCGGGCCGCGGACGATGCGGAACCACGTGGTGGTCGTGGTGAGCGAGGGCCGGGGCTGGTTCAGCCAGGCCGGCGGCCCCGCCGTACCCGTCGAGGCGCCCGCGGCGCTGTGGCTCTTCCCCGGTGTCAGCCACCACTACGCGCCCGACGGCGACGGCTGGGCCGAGTGGTTCGTCGACTTCACCGGGCCGGCCCTGGCCGCCTACACCGAGCTGGGCTTCGTCGACCCTCAGGCGCCGGTGATGCCGCTCACCACCGCCGAGCCCGCGGTGCGCGCGATCGGCCGCATCGTCGGCGCCTGCCGCCGGGGCGGCGCCTTTTTGGAGGTGGAGGCCTCCGCCCTGGTGCACGAGGTGCTGGTGGCACTGCGGCACACCCGCGCCGACCAGGACGCCAACGGCGATCCCGTCCTCGCGGTGCTGGCCAGGGACGCCTGCCTGCCGATCTCGGTGGCCGAGCACGCCCGGCGGCTCGGCGTGCCGCTGGCCGAGCTGCGCCAGACGGTGCGCCGGCTGACCGGCTCCAGCCCGAAGGAGTACGTGCTGGGGCTGCGGTTGAGCCGGGCCAAGGAACTGCTGGCCGGGTCCGACCTGCCGGTGGCGGCGGTCGCCCGGCGGTGCGGTTACGAGGATCCGGCCTACTTCACCAGAATCTTCACCCGCCGCGTCGGCCTGCCGCCCACCGAGTTCCGGTCCCAGCAATATCGTGGATTCGTCGCGGCCGACAGTGCTTAGCTGAGGCTTATCCACGACATGGTCGGATGGTCGCCAGGTACTGTGCGGATCCCCGATCCGCTGACATAGGAGTGATCGTGTTCGCGTCGAAGCCGTCGCGCAGCGTGAGATTGGCTATACCCTGGGTGACGACCGCCGCCCGCCTGATTCTGGGCGTGGTGCTCATCGTCGCGGGCGTGCCCAAGTTCCGCGACCAGATCCAGTCGGTGACGGCGGTCAAGGCGTACCGGATCCTGCCCGAGTCGGCGGCGACCGTGGTCGGCCACGCGCTGCCGATCGTGGAGATCGTGGTCGGCGTGCTGCTGATCGTGGGGCTGCTGACCCGGGTGGCCGGTCTCATCGGCGGCCTGCTGATGCTGGCCTTCGTGTTCGGCATCGCCTGGGCCTGGGCCAAGGGCCTCAAGATCGACTGCGGCTGCTTCGGTGGCGGCGGACAGCTCAAGGGCGGCGAGGAACCGACGTACCTGCTGGACATCGTCCGGGACTTCGGCCTGGTGCTCTGCGCCGCCTGGACCGTGCGCTTCCCGCCCGGGCGGCTGGCGCTCGACGGGGCGCTGGGCCTGACCCGGAGCAGTGACTACGAGGAGAACGACTGATGGGCAAGGCCGACCGCGAGAAGTCCGCGCGGGACCGCATCAAGCAGCAGCAGGCCGCCGAGCGGGCACGCGAGCAGCGCAAGCGGATGATCACCTACGTGGTGGGCGGCGCGGTCGCCGTCCTGGCCGTCGGCGCCGGCTACCTGTACAGCGTCAACCGCGGCTCCGCCGAGGAGGCCGTCACCGGTCCGCTCGCCCCGATCACCCTGGCCGCCGACGGCTCGGTCGTCATGGCCAAGGCCGGCGTCGAGAAGCCCGTGGTCGACGTGTACGAGGACTTCCAGTGCCCGGCCTGCCGCGAGTTCGAGAAGGTGGACGGGCCGACCTTCCAGAACCTCGCCGCCGAGGGCAAGGCGAAGATCGTCTACCACCCGGTCACGATCTTCGGCGAGGAGCCCACCCGGGGCAACTCGGTGCGCGCCGCCGCCGCGGCCCGCTGCGTGCCGGCCGGCCCGCAGTGGCTCGCCTTCCACAACAAGCTCTTCGAGGAGCAGCCGCCGGAGACCGTCGCGGGCTTCAAGCTGGAGGACCTCGTGCAGTGGGGCAAGGACGTCGGCGTGACCGCGCCCGACTTCGAGCAGTGCGTCACCAGCCAGAAGCACGCCCAGGCGCACCTGGCCTACAGCGACGCCACCCTCAAGAGCGCCGCCATCGAGGGCACCCCGACGGTCAAGCTCAACGGCACCGTCCTGGAAGGCGCCCAGCTCTCGCCGGAAGGCCTGCGCCAGGCCGTTCTTGATGCCGCCAAGTAGGCGCGCGTCCGCTACCCTCACGTGACATGCCCCTCCTTTCGATTCCCAGCCCGGACCAAGGGGTCTGGTGGCTCGGCCCGATTCCCATCAGGGCCTATGCGCTGTGCATCGTGCTCGGCGTCATCCTCGCGGTCTGGCTCGGCGAGCGCCGCTGGCGCAAGCGCGGCGGCACGCCGGGCGTGATCGTCGACATCGCCGTCCCCGCCGTGGTGTGGGGACTGATCGGCGGCCGGCTCTACCACGTCATCACCGACTGGCAGATCTACTTCGGCCCCAAGGCGCAGAAGGAGCCCTACCAGGCGCTGTTCATCTGGGAAGGCGGGCTGGGCATCTGGGGCGCCATCGCGCTCGGCGGCTTCGGCGTGTGGCTGTCGTGCCGCCGGCGAGGCCTGTCGCTCAGCGCGGTGGCCGACGCCGTCGCGCCCGGCATCGCCTTCGCGCAGGCCATCGGACGCTGGGGCAACTGGTTCAACCAGGAGCTGTTCGGCGGGCCCACCGATCTCCCCTGGGGGCTGGAGATCACGCCGGGCCAGGCGGGCACCGTCCCGGGCTACACCGGGCTGTACCACCCGACCTTCCTGTACGAGTCGCTGTGGAACGTCGCGCTCGGCTTCCTGCTGCTGTGGGCGGGCAAGCGCTTCGACCTGCGGCACGCGCGGCTCTTCGCGCTCTACGTGGCCGGGTACACGCTCGGCCGGTTCTGGATCGAGGGCCTGCGCACCGACCCCGTCGGCGGGGTCGACCACGCGGTGGAGTTCCTCGGGCTGCGCATCAACCAGTACACCGCGATCGTGCTCTTCGTCGGGGCGCTGATCTACTTCTGGGTGCAGCGCGGCAACACCAAGCCGGAGATCATCATCGACCGGTCCGCCGAGGACAAGGCCCTCGTCCCCGCCACGGTGGGCGCGACCACGGCCGACGCTGACGCCGACTCCGGTGCCACGGTGGTGGACGACGAGCCGACTGAGAAGCCCGTCGGAGAGGCGGAGCAGGACACGACCGAGCCCGACACGACCGAGCCCGACACCGCGGATGACCGGGCAGACGGGCATGACGAGCGGAAACCGGGGGAGAACCCGGCTTCATGAGCGAACGCGCGGAGATCCACCACCAGCATCGCGACGTCAACGGGGGCTGGCTCCGGCCCTCGGTGTTCGGCGCGATGGACGGACTGGTGTCGAACTTCGCGCTCATCGCCGGTGTCGCCGGCGGAACCGGCGACACCGAGGTCATCGCCCTGGCCGGGATCGCCGGCCTCGCCGCGGGCGCCTTCTCGATGGCCGGCGGCGAGTACGTCTCGGTCGCCAGCCAGCGCGAGCTCGCCCTGGCCGAGATCGCCGTGGAGCGGCGCGAGCTCGAACGCCACCCCAAGGCGGAGGAGGCCGAGCTCGCCGAGGTCTTCATCGCCAAGGGCGTCGAGCCCGCGCTCGCCCGCCAGGTGGCCGAGCAGATCTCCCGCGACCCGGAGCAGGCGCTGGAGGTGCACGCCCAGGAGGAGCTGGGCGTCGCCCCCGACGACCTGCCCTCGCCCAAGGTGGCGGCCGTCTCGTCGTTCCTGGCCTTCGGCGTGGGAGCGCTCCTGCCGCTGCTGCCGTACCTCTTCGGGGTCACCAGCCTGTGGTTGTCCGCGGTGCTGTCGGGCCTGGCGCTGTTCGGCGCCGGGGCGCTCGTCTCGACGGTCACCGCCCGGAGCTGGTGGTACTCCGGCCTGCGCCAGCTCGTCGTCGGAATGCTGGCCGCCGCCCTCACCTTCGGCCTGGGCAGCCTGATCGGAACCAGTGGTCTGTGAGAAGCCGTCCCCCCAGGAGAGACCAGCGTACGGCGCGGCAGCAACGCCCGGCCCGGGGCGAGCGCGCCGCCCAGCCGCCCGCGGAGGAGCCCCGCTTCCCCGAGGGCTCGCCGTTCCAGAACCCGGCCCGCCAGGACCCGTGGCACCAGGGCGGCCCGCCCTTCCAGCAGGAGCCGCAACCGCCCCACGCCGGCTTCCCGGACCCCCGTTTCCCGGAGCAGGGCCGGCCGCGTGACGCCCATCAGGAGCCGTCGCCGTTCGGTGAGGAGCCCGAGCCCGAGGGGGGCCGCCGCGCCGAGCGGGGCCGCAAGTCCGGCAAGGACGTCCGCCCCGACCTGCGCAAGCGCCGCCGCACCCCGAAGTCGGACTGGCAGTTCCCGCTGCTCACCGACTGGGGCCTGCGGCCGGAGCAGCAGCGCCTGCTGGTGATCGTCGCCTCGGTGGCCGCCGGTCTGCTGGCCACGGTGGGCCTGGTCGTGCTGATCGGCTCGTTCGGCAACGCCACCGGCGACCCCGCCCGGGTCCCCGCCGCGGCGCAGGCCGGGCCGGGACAGGACCGGCCGGCCCGGTTCGAGGGCTGGGCCTCGCCCAAGCTGTTCGCCCCGATCGCCGATCGGGCCAAGGACGCCAAGCCGCTCAGCCAGAAGGAGCTGTTCGCGGCCAAGTCGCTGACCCGTGACAAGAAGTTGTCGCTCAAGCTGGTGGCCAGCGAGGTCGCCGCCGAGTGCGCGCCGGTGCTGTGGGGCCGCCAGCTCATCGAGCAGGTGACCGCCGCGGGCTGCTCGCAGGCGGCGCGCGGCCTGTACGCCAGCGCCGACCGGCGCTACGTGGCGCAGTACACGCTGCTCAACCTCCGGGACGCGGCCGCGGCCGACGCGCTGGTCTCCTCGCTGAAGGCGCTGTACCTGGCCGGCTGGGTCCAGCCGCTGCCCAGCGAGAAGGCGGCCTTCCCGCACCGCGCGCACACCGAGGGCGGCGCCTACGCGCTCGGGCACTACGTCGGGATCGTCTGGGTGGCTCGCGCCGACGGCGCCGAGCCGGGCCCCAAGGACGATTTCGTGTCGCTCGCGCTGACCCTGCGCGATGCGGAGAAGGCCCTTTACCGCCGCGTTGTGGCGATCACCGGACCGGGGAGCGGTTGATGCGCAAGTTGCCGAAGGTCGTTCTCGTCCCGCTGGTCGCGGTCGTCCTGGTGGTGGCCGGGCTCACCGTCTGGTGGCTGAACCAGGCGGTCAGCCCGCGGCCGGGGGTGTTCAAGGGCGAGCCGTCCTCGGCCCTGTACGCGCCGATCGCCACCCGGGCCGCCGATCCGGCCCCGCTGAAGCTGGACGAACTGTTCGCGCAGCCCACGGTGGACGGGCTGACCCGCCAGGCGACCGCGGAGTTCGCCGACTGCGGCGAGGTGCTGGACGGGGTCGAGGCGCCCGGCTGCACCCAGGCCCTGCGCGCGGTCTACGGCAACGGCTCCGTGGCCGGGCAGTTCGTGGTGTTCAACCTGGCCGACTCGGCGGCGGCCGACGCGTTCGTGACCGCGCTGGGGCAGGGCGGTTTCGTCCGGCAGGCGGCCACCTTCGACGCCGGGCGCAGCCGGGCCCAGGCTCGGGCGCTGGGCCACTTCGTGACGGTGAGCTGGGTCGGCCCGGCCGCCGGAGACCCCGACCTCGGGCCCGCGCACGTCGCGCTCGACGGCCTGGGCAAGGGTCTGCAGGCCCGCGTCCTCGCCGCCTCCTGACCCGGCTCCGCTCCTAGCTGGGCGGCAGGTCGAGGCTGGCCCGGACGGCCTGGGGGAGTGCGGCCAGCCGGTCGAGCGGGGCTTCCAGGGCGGTGAGCCCGTCGGCCCAGGGTGCGGCGGCGGTGATGAGCGCCCGCGCCTGGTTCTTGGTCAGCTCGGCCCCGCGCTGCCGGTGGGCGGTGATGAGCGCTTCCCGCCAGGTGTTGACCAGCTTGGCGTGCGCCTTGTCCAGCAGCCGCCAGACGATCGCCGCCGTCTCCTCGGCGGGGCGGGCCAGCCGTACCGCCTCGACGGCCGGACCGTCGGCCCGCAGCGAGAAAAGCGGGCCCAGCACCGGACTCAGCACCGCGGGCAGCTCGGCGGGCGGCGCGGCGAGCCAGGCCCGCACCTTGCTGCCGTGCGAGGCCAGGATGAGCCGGGGGAGGGCCGCCTCCAGCCCGGCCGGTACGGCGATCGCCACCCGGTCCTGGTTGCCCAGGTACGGCTTGGCCAGCCAGGTGGCGAGCTGCACCCGGGGCAGCCCGATCTCCTTCGGCCAGTCGCCGACCAGCAGGTCCCAGTCGGCCGGGTCGAACCCGGCGGGCAGCGGCGCGGCCGAGGCGGACTCGATCGACTGCGGCCCGTGGGTGTAGATCGCGGTGGCGTAGCGCTCGGCGCGGGCGGCCACGGCGGGCCGGGTCTTGGTGGTCGGGCGCAGGATGTACAGGTCGGCCGCCGACCCGATGGCCTCCGCGCCGAAATAGCGGTTGAAGTCGGGATACATCGCCTCGTAGGCGAGGTTGAGGTCCGACAGGCTGTTCTGGACCTTGAGCGCCAGCATCGGCGTCCGCTCGCTCGCGCCGTAGGCCAGCAGGACCCGCCCGTCGTCGCGCAGCCCCTCCACCGCCCGGGCCACGAACAGCCCGACGCCCTCCGGCGTGTACGGCGGGTCGGTCAGGGCCAGGTCGTGCTCACGCACCGAGGCGGGCAGGCCGAGCCGCAGGTCGGCCCAGTGGGTGCGCACGCCGAGCCCCTGGTCGTCGAGGTAGCCGAGGACGCGGTCGTCGATGTCCACCACGCTCACCTCGACCTCCGGGTGCACCAGCTTGACCGCCAGCGAGGTGAGGTCGTGGTCGCCCACGCACAGCAGCCGCGCGCCGGGCAGCCAGAACCGGGCCCCGAGCAGGAGCGCGCGGCGCAGCACGGTCTCCGGGGTGGCCGAGACGTGGTCGAGCTCGGCCCGCGCGCGCGGCGCCCCGGCGACCAGTTCCTCCAGCCGGGCCAGCACGCCGGCGTAGTGCGGCACGAGGTGCTCGACCGGGTCGGCGGGCGGCGGGGCGACGGCGAAGAACTCCTGGTAGTCGGGCGTGTGCGCCATCGGCACCCGCATCGTCTCGCCCCGGCGCTCCAGCTCGACCACCCGCAGCAGCGCCTCGACGCCGCGCCGCGAGGTGGCGCTCCGCCGTACCAGCTCGGCGAGGGTCCACCACTGGCCGTCGCACAGCAGCATGAGCGCGTGCCGCAGCCGCCTGCTGTCCGCGCCGGCCTCGGTGAGCAGCGCGTTCACCCCGTCACGATCCATACCGATCACCCTAGAGGACCGCGCCGGGCGCGGAGATCACCCCGCGCATGGTGACATTTGTCCTGCTCGATGCGGGATCGACGCATCTGCCGGGCTGGGGGCCCGGTTCGCGACCGTGGAGGCATGAGAACTCTGCTCCTGGCCGCGCTGCTGTTCAGCGGCTGCGCCACCGATCCGGCCGTCGTGGAGACGCCCGCGGGAGCTGTACGCGGCTCCCTCGACGGGCAGACCAGGACGTTCCAGGGAATCCGCTACGCCACCGCCGCCCGCTGGACGGCGCCGAAGCCCGCCCCGGCCTGGAAGGGCGTCCGCGACGCCCGCAAGCCCGGCCCCATGTGCCCGCAGGTCGGCTCGCAGTACGCCCAGACGGCGAGCACGAACGAGGACTGCCTGATGCTCAACGTCACCGCCCCGCGCACCGCCGGGTCCAACCGTCCGGTCATGGTGTGGGTGCACGGCGACGGGGCCCTGGGCGCCGGGCACTTCTCCGACGCCCGGCTCCTGGCGGCCAAGGGCGTGGTCGTCGTGACGATCAACTACCGCCTCGGCGTCTTCAGCGGTTTCGGCCACCCCGGCCTGTCCGACGGCGGCACGTACGGCCTGCAGGACCAGCAGGAGGCGCTGCGCTGGGTGCGGCGCTCCATCGCCGCCTTCGGGGGCGACCCGGGCAACGTGACGCTCTTCGGCGTCTCCTACGGCGCCCTGGCCATCAGCGGCCACCTCACCGCCCCGGCCTCGGCCGGGCTGTTCCACCGCGCGGTGATGATGAGCGGCGAGTCGATGATGGACATGCCCGCGGGCGCCCTGGCCGCCGGGATGCCCGCCGCGCCGTCCTTCTGGCGCACGGCCGCCGAGGCCGAGGGCCTGGGACAGGTCTACGCCAAGCAACTCGGCTGCGCCGATCTGGCGTGCCTGCGGGCGCTTCCGGTCGAGCGCATCCTCAAGGTCCCGCAGATCATGAACGTCTTCCAGACCTACGCCCACGGCAACGCCGTCCTGCCCGAGTCGCCCGCCGCCGCGCTGGCCGCCGGGCGCTTCCACCGGATGCCCGTGCTGGCCGGGGCCACCAAGGACGAGCACCGGCTGTTCACTGCCCTGGAGCCGCCCCTCACCGCGGCCTCCTACGCCGAGCGGCTGAAGGCCGCCTTCGGCGAGGACGCCGCGCGCGTCGCCCGGCGCTACCCGGCCCACCCCTCGCCCGACCTGGCCTGGTCCCGCGTCATGACCGACCGCATGTGGGCACGTGGCACCGACGCCCAGAACCGTGCCCTGGCCGAGCACGTGCCGGTCTACGGCTACGAGTTCGCCGACCGGGACGCGCCGATGTTCCTGCCGATCGAGCCGCGCTTCGACTGGGGCGCCTACCACGCGGGCGACCTGCCGTATCTGTTCCCCGAACCGGGCGTGCGATTCACGCCGGAGCAGAAGCGGCTGTCGGAGCGGATGGTGGGCTACTGGACCACCTTCGCCAGGACCGGCACCCCCAACGGCCCCGGCCTGCCCGCCTGGCCGCGCCTGGAGCGGGGCACCCAGTCGCTCGCACCGGACGCGATCAAGCGGATCGACTACGCGGCCGAGCACAACCTGGCCTTCTGGCGCTGAGAGGCGCTGAGAGGCGCTGAGGCCGGCGACCATTTCCGGCAGGTCCGCCCGGGGAAACCTGGAGCGACCTGCCGGGAAATGTTCGCAATGTGGACGTGCTGGGCACCATTCCGGCAACGTGTTGTAACCTCGTACGCACAACGCAGCAGGGCCAACGTCGTCCCCGCCTGTAGGCAAGAAATGCAGACGAAGACGACGGGAGGGTTTCCATGCCTGCTGCCCGCAATGGCTTCCACGGGGGTTTCCCCGAGCCTCAGGGCCTCTACCACCCCGCCAACGAGCACGACGCCTGCGGCGTCGCCATGGTCGCCGATGTGGCCGGGCGCCGGGGGCATCAGATCGTGGTGAAGGCGCTGACCGCTCTGGTGAATCTCGATCACCGCGGGGCCAAGGGAAGCGAGCCGGACACCGGGGACGGTGCCGGCATCCTCACGCAGGTGCCCGACGAGTTCCTCCGCGCCACCGTGGACTTCGCCCTGCCGGAGGCGGGGGCGTACGCGGTCGGCCTGGTCTTCCTCCCCAGTGACGAGGAAGCACGGGCGATCGGCACCGGCATGATCGAGGAGATCGCCGCCGAGGAGGGCCTGACCGTGCTGGGCTGGCGCGACGTGCCGGTCGACACGGCCCTGCCGGGCCCGAGCGCCCGCGCGGTGATGCCCTTCTTCAAGCAGCTCTTCGTGAGCAGCCCGGGCGGCGAGACCGGCCTGGAGCTCGACCGGCTGGCCTTCTGCCTGCGCAAGCGGGCCGAGCACGAGGTCGACTGCTACTTCGCCTCGCTGTCGTCGCGCACGCTGGTCTACAAGGGCATGCTCACCCCGGACCAGGTCGAGCCGTTCTTCCCCGACCTGTCCGACGAGCGTTTCGCCAGCGCGATCGCCCTGGTGCACTCGCGCTTCTCCACCAACACCTTCCCGAGCTGGCCGCTGGCGCACCCCTACCGGTACGTCGCGCACAACGGTGAGATCAACACCGTCAAGGGCAACCGCAACTGGATGCGCGCCCGCGAGGCCATGCTCGCCTCCGAGCTGATCCCGGGCGACCTGGAGCGGCTCTTCCCGATCTGCGACCCGGACGCCAGCGACACCGCCTCCTTCGACGAGGTGCTGGAGCTGCTGCACCTCGGCGGGCGCTCGCTGCCGCACGCGGTGCTGATGATGATCCCGGAGGCGTGGGAGAACCACACCGAGATGGACCCGGCCCGCCGGGCCTTCTACGAGTTCCACGCCTCGATGATGGAGGCCTGGGACGGCCCGGCCTCGATCACCTTCACCGACGGCACCGTCGCCGGCGCGGTCCTCGACCGCAACGGCCTGCGCCCGGGGCGCTTCTGGGTGACCGTGGACGGCCTGGTCGTGCTGGCCTCCGAGGCCGGCGTGCTGGACATCCCGGCCGAGCAGGTCGTGCGCAAGGGCCGGCTGCAGCCGGGGCGCATGTTCCTGATCGACACCGCGCGCGGCAAGATCATCGAGGATGACGAGATCAAGGCCGAGCTCGCCGCGGCCCTGCCGTACGAGGACTGGCTGCACGCGGGCCTGGTCCGCTTCGAGGAACTGCCCGCGCGGGCGCACGAGGTGCCGACGCACGAGGCGCTGGTCAAGCGGCAGCAGACCTTCGGCTACACCGAGGAAGAGCTGCGGATCATCCTGTCGCCGATGGCCAGGAGCGGCCAGGAGCCGATCGGCTCGATGGGCACCGACACCCCGGTGGCGGTGCTGAGCGAGAAGCCGCGGCTGCTGTTCGACTACTTCAGCCAGCTCTTCGCGCAGGTCACCAACCCGCCGCTAGACGCCATCCGGGAGGAGCTGGTCACCAGCCTGGCCAGCACCCTGGGCCCGGAGGGCAACCTGCTGGAGCCGGGCCCGGCCTCCTGCCGCCAGCTCGTGCTGCCCTACCCGGTGATCGACAACGACGAGCTCGCCAAGATCATCCACATCAACGACGAGCACGACCTGCCCGGCTTCCACCCGATCGTGATCTCCGGCCTCTACCCGGTGGCCGGCGGCGGCGCGGCGCTCAAGCAGCGCCTGGCCGAGATCCGCGAGGAGGCCTCCCAGGCCATCGAGTCCGGCGCCCGCATCCTGGTGCTGTCGGACCGCGGCGCCAGCGAGGAGCTCGCGCCGATCCCGTCGCTGCTGCTCACCGGCGCGGTGCACCACCACCTGATCCGCGAGAAGACCCGCACCCGGGTCGGCCTGGTGATCGAGACCGGCGAGGCCCGCGAGTGCCACCACATGGCGCTGCTCATCGGCTACGGCGCCGGCGCGGTCAACCCCTACCTGGCCATCGAGACGGTCGAGGACCTGGTCGACACCGGCGTGCTCGACCTGGACAAGCACAAGGCCGTGCGCAACCTGATCAAGGCGTACGGCAAGGGCGTCATCAAGGTGATGTCGAAGATGGGCGTCTCCACCGTCGCCTCCTACACCGGCGCGCAGATCTTCGAGGCGCTCGGCCTGGGCGAGGACGTGGTCGCCGAGTGCTTCACCGGCACCACCTCGCGCCTGGGCGGCGTCGGCTTCGACGTCCTGGCCGAGGAGGCCGCGCAGCGCCACCGCCGCGCCTACCCGCGGGTCGCCAACGCCCACCGCAAGCTGGAGGTCGGCGGCGAGTACCAGTGGCGGCGCGAGGGCGAGCCGCACCTGTTCAACCCCGAGACCGTCTTCAAGCTCCAGCACGCCACCCGCACCCGGCGCTACGAGATCTTCAAGGAGTACACGAACCTCGTGGACTCCCAGGCCGAGAAGCTGATGACGCTGCGCGGGCTGTTCAAGTTCAGGAGCGACCGGAGCCCGGTGCCGATCGAGGAGGTCGAGCCGGTCGCCGAGATCGTCAAGCGCTTCTCCACCGGCGCGATGTCCTACGGCTCCATCTCGATGGAGGCGCACGAGACGCTCGCCATCGCCATGAACCGGCTGGGCGCCAAGTCCAACACCGGCGAGGGCGGCGAGGACCCCGAGCGCCTGCACGACCCGGCCCGGCGCAGCGCCATCAAGCAGGTGGCCTCCGGCCGCTTCGGCGTCACCTCCGAGTACCTGGTCAACGCCGACGACCTGCAGATCAAGATGGCGCAGGGCGCCAAGCCCGGCGAGGGCGGCCAGCTGCCCGGCCACAAGGTCTACCCGTGGATCGCCAAGACCCGGCACTCCACGCCCGGCGTCGGCCTCATCTCGCCGCCGCCGCACCACGACATCTACTCCATCGAGGACCTCGCCCAGCTCATCCACGACCTGAAGAACGCCAACCCGGTCAGCCGGGTGCACGTGAAGCTGGTCGCGGAGGTCGGCGTCGGCACCGTCGCCGCGGGCGTCTCCAAGGCGCACGCCGACGTGGTGCTCATCTCCGGCCACGACGGCGGCACCGGCGCCTCCCCGCTGACCTCGCTCAAGCACGCCGGCGCCCCGTGGGAGCTCGGCCTGGCCGAGACCCAGCAGACGCTGCTGCTCAACAACCTGCGCGACCGCATCGTCGTCCAGGTCGACGGCCAGCTCAAGACCGGCCGTGACGTGGTCATCGCCGCCCTGCTGGGCGCCGAGGAGTACGGCTTCGCCACCGCCCCGCTGGTGGTCAGCGGCTGCGTCATGATGCGCGTGTGCCACCTGGACACCTGCCCGGTCGGCGTCGCCACCCAGAACCCCGAGCTGCGCAAGCGCTTCACCGGCAAGCCGGAGTTCGTGGTCAACTTCTTCGAGTTCATCGCCGAGGAGATCCGCGAGTACCTCGCCGAGCTGGGCTTCCGCTCCCTCGACGAGGCGATCGGCCACGTCGAGCTGCTCGACACCACCGCGGCGGAGAACCACTGGAAGGCCGCCGGGCTCGACCTGTCGCCGATCCTGCACCAGCCGGCGCTGCCCGCGGGCACCCCGCTGCGCAAGACCGTCGAGCAGGAGCACGGCCTGGAGCACGCGCTGGACAACACACTGATCCAGCTCGCCGAGGGCGCGCTGGCCAGCCGCCGGCCGGTCAAGCTCGACCTGCCGATCCGCAACGTCAACCGCACCGTCGGCACCATGCTCGGCTACGAGGTCACCAAGCGGTACGGCGGAGCCGGCCTGCCCGACGACACCATCGACGTCAGCTTCACCGGCGCGGCCGGCAACTCCTTCGGCGCCTTCGTGCCCAAGGGCGTCACGCTGCGGCTGACCGGCGAGGCCAACGACTACCTGGGCAAGGGCCTGTCCGGCGGGCGCCTCACCCTCCGCCCGGCCGCCGACCTGGACGGGCACATCATCGCCGGCAACGTCGCCCTCTACGGCGCGACCTCCGGCGAGGCCTTCATCCGCGGCGTCACCGGCGAGCGCTTCTGCGTCCGCAACTCCGGCGCCACCGCGGTGGTCGAGGGCGTGGGCGACCACGGCTGCGAGTACATGACCGGCGGGCGCGTGGTTGTCCTCGGGCAGACCGGGCGCAACTTCGCCGCGGGCATGTCCGGCGGCATCGCCTACCTGCTGGACGCCCGACCCGAGCGGGTCAACCGGGAGATGGTCGCCATCGAGCCGCTGGCCGAGCAGGACGCCGAGTTCCTGCGCGGCGCGGTCGAGAAGCACTACGCCGAGACCGGCTCGCCGGTGGCCAGGGACCTGCTGGCCACCTGGGAGACGGCGCTCACCCGGTTCAGCAAGATCATGCCGACCGACTACAAGCGGGTCCTGCGCGCGGCCGAGGCCGCCCGCATCGAGGGCCGCGACGTGGACGAGGCCGTCATGGCCGCGGCGGTGCAGTCATGAGCCGCCGCCCGCTGACCCCGCGCCTGCTGGTCCCGCGCAGGCTGACCCCGCGATCCCTCGCCAAGAAGGAGGCGTAACCGATGGCCGACCCGAAGGGTTTCCTCACGCACGACCGGGAGCTGCCGGCACGCCGCCCGGTGGACGTCCGCATCCAGGACTGGCGGGAGGTCTACGAGGCCTTCCCGGCGCAGAAGCTGAACAAGCAGGCCGCACGCTGCATGGACTGCGGCATCCCGTTCTGCCACAACGGCTGCCCGCTGGGCAACCTCATCCCCGAGTGGAACGACCTGGTCTACCGGCACGACTGGCGCGAGGCGATCGAGCGCCTGCACGCCACCAACAACTTCCCGGAGTTCACCGGCCGCCTGTGCCCGGCTCCTTGCGAGGCGGCGTGCGTGCTGGGCATCAACGCCGACCCGGTGGCGATCAAGCGGGTCGAGGTCGAGATCGTCGACCGCGCCTTCGCCGAGGGCTGGGTCCGGCCGCAGCCGGCGGCGGTGAAGACCGGCAAGCGGGTGGCCGTCGTCGGCTCCGGCCCCGCCGGTCTGGCCGCGGCGCAGCAGCTCACCCGCGCCGGGCACGACGTGGTCGTGTTCGAGCGGGCCGACGCCCCGGGCGGCCTGCTGCGGTACGGCATCCCCGAGTTCAAAATGGAGAAGCGGCACATCGACCGCCGCCTGGAGCAGATGCGGGCCGAGGGCACCGAGTTCCGGGTCAACGTGAACGTCGGCGTCGACATCACCGCCGCCGAGCTGCGCGCGCAGTTCGACGCGGTGGTCCTGGCCGGCGGCGCCACCCAGTGGCGCGACCTGCCCGTCGCCGGGCGCTCGCTCAAGGGCGTCCACCAGGCGATGGAGTACCTGCCCCCGGCCAACAAGGCGCTGGCCGACTCCCCGATCAACGCCCGCGGCAAGCACGTGGTGGTGATCGGCGGCGGCGACACCGGCGCCGACTGCATCGGCACCGCGATCCGGCAGGGGGCCGCCTCGGTCACCCAGCTCGAGATCATGCCCAAGCCGCCCGCCTCGCGGGCCGGTTCGCAGCCGTGGCCGACCTTCCCGACGCTGTTCAAGATGGAGAGCGCGCACGAGGAGTTGGAGGAGGGCGGCGGCGCCCGCGTCTACGCCGTCTCCACCACCGAGTTCGTCGGCGACGAGGCCGGCAACGTGGTCGCCATCCGCCTGGTGGACGTCGAAGGCCCCGAGACGGGCTTCCGGCCCATCCCCGGCAGCGAGCGCGAGCTGCCCGCCGACCTGGTGACCCTGTCGATGGGCTTCGTCGGGCCGGAGAAGGGGCTGCTGCTGGAGGAGCTCGGCGTGTCCTTCGACGCGCGCGGCAACGTCGCCCGCGACAAGACGTACATGACCGACGTCGAGGGCGTCTTCTCCGCCGGGGACATGGGGCGGGGGCAGTCGCTCATCGTCTGGGCCATCGCCGAGGGGCGCGCCGCCGCCTCCGGGGTGGACCGCTTCCTGACGGGGGAGACGGCTCTGCCGTACCCGATCCTGCCGACGGCCCGCCCGCTGGTCTGAGGTCCGCGTCACCGGCCGGGGTCCCCTCGCGGGGCCCCGGCTTTCGCGTGTCTCGGGGTACGGCGGGGCCTCGGGAAAGACCGAAATATCACGAGAAAATGGCATTCGGCCAACGAGTGCGGGAGGATGAGCGTCTTCTGGGTAAATGCGGTAGAGGGGGATACATGCGGCGGTTTGTCGGATTGGTGGCGGCGCTGGCCGTCGCCGGGGGGCTCACCGCCTGCGCGCCTGCGGTCCCGCGGACCGGCACGGCCTCCGCGCCGGCCGCTACCGGTGTGGCGGACTTCCTGGTCTTCTACGCCGACGGCGCCCAGGACGCGGCCCGTGCGGCGATCCAGCGGGCCGGTGGCACCGCGCTCGGCGCCGAGCCCAAGCTGGGCTACCTCCTGGCCAGCGGCCCCGGCGACGCCTTCGTGGACGCGCTGGACGGCGACCCCGCGGTCGCGGGCGTGACCGGCGACCGCCTGATCGGCGCCGTCACCGCCGCCCGCTGGACCGGCACCGAGGCCGCCCGCCCCGCCACCGCGGGCCGGACGGTGATGCCCGACGTCTCCGGCATGGCGGGCGCCGCGGCCGAGCCGCTGGCCAAGCGCCAGTGGGACATGCGCATGATCGGCGCCGACCGCGCCAACACCCGCGCCCCCGGCACCAAGAAGGTCCTGGTCGGCGTGATCGACACCGGCGTGGACGGCAAGCACCCCGACCTCGCCCCCAACTTCAACCGCGCCCTGTCCCGCAACTTCGTCACCGACATCCCCAAGGACAGAGAGGGCCAGGAGGTCGACGGCGCCTGCGAGGTCAAGTCCTGCAAGGACCCGGCCGACGTGGACGACGACGGCCACGGCACCCACGTGGCCAGCACCATCGCCTCCCCGATCAACGGCGTGGGCATCGCGGGCGTCGCCCCCGGCGTGCAGATCGTCAACATCCGCGCCGGCCAGGACTCCGGCTTCTTCTTCCTCAAGCCGAGCCTCGACGCGCTCACCTACGCCGCCGACATCGGCGTCGACGTGGTGAACATGAGCTTCTACATCGACCCGTGGCTGTTCAACTGCACCGCCAACAAGTCCGACAGCAAGAAGCAGCGCCAGCAGCAGCGCGCCGTCCGCACCGGCATGCAGCGCGCGCTCGACTACGCCCACGCCAAGGGCGTCACGCTGATCAGCGCGCTCGGCAACGAGTCGATGGACCTCGGCCGGCCCACCGTCGACACGGCCAGCCCCAACTACCCGCGCGGCAGCGAGCGCACCCGGGGCATCGACAACTCCTGCCTGAACCTGCCCGCCGAGGGCAAGCACGTCATCTCGGTCTCCGCGCTCGACCCGGCCGGCCGCAAGGCGAGCTACTCCAACTACGGCCTGGAGCAGGCCGACCTGTCGGCCCCCGGCGGCGACGGCGGCGGCCTGTCGACGACCCGCTCGATCCTGGCCGCCGCCCCCGAGAACGCGCTGCGCGCCGACCGCAAGCTCGACTCCTCCGGCGAGCCGACCACCAGCGAGGTCATCCGCGACTGCACGCCCGGCGACTGCTCCTACTACCAGTACCTCGACGGCACCTCCATGGCCGCCCCGCACGCCACCGGCGTCGCCGCGATCCTGATCAGCCGTTTCGGCAAGCCCGGCAAGGGCGGCGTGCGGATGGACCCCGGCAAGGTCGCCAAGCTGCTGTACGCCACCGCCACCCCCAAGGCGTGCCCGGCCGTGCGGGCCTGCGAGGGTGGTAAGTCCCGCAACGGGTTCTACGGCCGCGGCGTCGTCGACGCGCTGAAGGCGGCCACCGTCAAGCCGTAGGCTCGCGGCATGCCGTACCGCCTGCTCGCCGAAGCCGCCATGGTGGTGCACTTCCTGTTCCTGCTGTTCATGGCGGTCGGCGGCTTCCTGGCCTGGCGCTGGCCGCGGCTGATCTGGGCGCACCTGGCGGTGGCCGCCTGGGGCGTGCTGTCGGTGCTGACCGGCATGGAGTGCCCGCTGACCGTGGTCGAGAACTGGGGCCGCGAGCACGCCGGGCTCCAGGGGCTGCGGCCGGGCGGCTTCATCGACACCTACATCGAGGGTGTCGTCTACCCGGACGAGCACACGAATCTGGCGCGAATCGCCGTCGCGGCCCTGGTGTTGACCTCCTGGACGGGCTTTGTTCTCCGAAGACGGTGACAGCCGAGTGGTCTGTACCAATTAAGGTAGGAGCCGTGACTCGTCGCGCGAAAATCGTCTGCACTCTCGGTCCCGCCACCTCGTCCCCCGAACAGCTCCGCGAGCTGATCTCCGCGGGGATGGACGTGGCCCGGTTCAACCTCAGCCATGGCACCCATGAGCTTCACAAAGAGGTCTACGACCGGATCCGGGAGGTCGCGGCCGAGCTCGGCCGCGGCGTAGGCGTCCTGGCCGACCTGCAGGGTCCCAAGATCCGCGTCGGCCGGTTCGAGGAGGGCCCCGTCCGCCTGGGCTTCGGCGACGTCTTCACCATCACCACCGAAGACGTCCCCGGCGACCGCGAGCAGGTCTCCACCACCTACAAGGGCCTGCCCGGCGACGTGCGCTCCGGCGACACCATCCTGGTCGACGACGGCCGCCTGGTCCTGGAGGTCACTCGCGTCGACGGCCAGCGCGTCACCACGCGCGTCGTCATCGGCGGCATGATCTCCGACAACAAGGGCCTCAACCTGCCGGGCGTCAACGTCAGCGCCCCCGCCCTCACCGACAAGGACGAGGCCGACCTGCGCTGGGCGCTCCGCACCGGCTTCGACATGATCGCCCTGTCCTTCGTGCGCCGGCCCTCCGACGCCGACGTGGTGCGCAACATCATGGAGCAGGAGGCCGTACGGCTGCCGCTGCTGGCCAAGATCGAGAAGCCGCAGGCGGTCGACCGGCTCCCCGAGATCATCGAGGCCTTCGACGGCATCATGGTCGCCCGCGGCGACCTCGGCGTCGAGCTGCCCCTCGAAGAGGTCCCGGTCGTGCAGCGCCGGATCATCGAGCTGTGCCGCGAGAAGGCCCGGCCGGTCATCGTGGCCACCCAGATGCTCGACTCGATGATGCACAGCCCGCGGCCCACCCGCGCCGAGGCCTCCGACGTCGCCTACGCCGTCATGGACGGCGCCGACGCGGTCATGCTCTCCGGCGAGACCTCCGTGGGCCAGTACCCGATCGAGTCGGTCGCCACCATGGACCGCATCGCCAGCACCGCCGAGAAGACCTCGCTGCAGGCCACGCACACCCTCGACCGGCTGCCCGAGACCACCGGCGGCGCCATCGCCCGCGCGGCGGCCGAGGTCGGCGCGGTCGTCGGGGCCAAGGCGCTGTGCGCCTTCACCATGTCGGGGGAGACCGCGCGGCGGCTGGCCCGCTACCGCTCGCCGATCCCGCTGCTGGCCTTCACCTCCGCCCCGCACGTGCGCGGGCAGCTCTCGCTGACCTGGGGCGTGGAGACCTTCCACGTGCCGTTCGTGCACCACACCGACGACATGGTCCGCCAGGTCGAGGCCTCGCTGCTGGCGCTGGGCAAGGTGGAGAAGGGCGACAAGGTGGTCATCGTGGCCGGCTCGCCTCCCGGCACCCCGGGCTCGACCAACGCGCTGCGCGTCCACACCATCGGCGCCGCCGTCTCCCACCCCTGAAGCCCGCGCGACCCCTGGCCCTGACGAGCGGGCCGGGGGCCACTGGGGTCCGTTCCCGGGCCCTGAGTGGACCTGGGCCGGAGGGCGAGTCTCGCGGTCTCATGGCCGTATGAGACTCGCCTCCCTGGCCACCGCCACGCTGCTCGCGCTGAGCGCCGTCCCGCTGGCCGTCCTCCCGGCCTCCGCCTCGGCCCAGCCGGCCTCCTGCAGCCTGAACATCACCGAGCTGAGCGCCGCGACCGCCCGCGTCCGCATCCACTGCCGCGCGGAGAGCCCGTTCAGCGACAGGCTGACCTGGATCCGGCTGCACGGCGACGACTCCTTCAAGGACGACACCCTGATGGGCTGCCCGCCCACCGGAACCCTGTTCACCTGGACGAGCGACCTCGACTCGGAGTACCTCGACGAGGACCTCGCCGACACCGACGAGATCTACGCCACCGTCCAGTTCCGCCGCGCCGACGGCAGCACCTACTGGCGCGGCACCCGGCCGGTCAGCGGCCGGTACGGCTCCGCCGCAGCGCTGCTGAACCCCGGCAAGTGCGGCGCCCCGGCCTGACCAGGGACCCCCGGCCACCGGAGGTCCCGGCGCGCGGCTAGTTGGCGTGCAGGGCGGCGTTGAGCTCCACGCCCGTGCCCTGTCGGGGGACCGCCTCGACCGCGCCGGTCTGGGAGTTGCGCCGCAGCAGCAGCCCGTTCACCCCGGACAGCTCCTTGCCCTTGACGACCCGGCCGTCCGGCAGCCCCACCTTGGTGCCCGCCGTGACGTACAGCCCGGCCTCGACCACGCAGTCGTCGCCGAGCGAGATGCCGATGCCGGAGTTGGCCCCCAGCAGGCAGCGCTCGCCCACCGAGATGACCTCCTTGCCGCCGCCGGACAGCGTGCCCATGATCGAGGCGCCGCCGCCCACGTCGGTGCCGTCGCCGACGACCACCCCGGCCGAGATGCGCCCCTCGACCATGGAGGCGCCCAGCGTGCCGGCGTTGAAGTTGACGAAGCCCTCGTGCATGACCGTGGTGCCCGGCGCGAGGTGCGCGCCCAGCCGGACGCGGTCGGCGTCGGCGATGCGCACCCCCGAGGGCAGCACGTAGTCGACCATGCGCGGGAACTTGTCCACCCCGTAGACGGTGACCGGCCCCCGGGCACGCAGCCGCAGCCGGGCGGCCTCGAAGCCGTCCACGGCGCACGGGCCGTGGTTCGTCCAGACCACGTTGGCCAGCAGGCCGAACAGGCCGTCCAGGTTCACCTCGTGCGGCTTGACCAGCCGGCCCGAGAGCAGGTGCAGGCGCAGGTAGGCGTCGTGCGCGTCGGCGGGCGGTTCGGAGAGCTTGGCGATGGCCGTGCGGACCGCCACGACCTCGACGCCGCGCTGGGGGTCGGGGCCCACCGCGGCGGCGAACTCGCCGGGGTCGGCCGGCCGCTCGGTGCCGGTGAAACCGGCCTCACCGAGGGCGAAGACAGGGAACCAGGTGTCGAGGACGGTGCCGTCGGCGGCGATCGTCGCCAGGCCGACGCCGTGGGCGCCAGAGTCGGTAGCAGTCACCTGCCACAAGATACCGGGCCGGCCGAAAAGGCAGCTTGAGGTGCCCTGAGTGGGATTCGAACCCACACTGAATGGTGTTTGAGACCATCGCCTCTGCCGGTTGGGCTATCAGGGCGGCGCAGGAGGTAGCCTACCGCCACATCTGGATCAGCTGGGACGGCCCTGGCCTCGCTCTAATCTAGCGGACGTCGGTACTCTTCTGCTCGTGAGTACGCAACGGCGAGTGGTGATCGCGGAAGACGAGGCCCTGATCCGCCTCGACCTCAAGGAGATGCTCCAGGAGGACGGCTACGTCGTCGTGGGCGAGGCCGGTGACGGCGAGAGCGCGATCAAACTGGCCACCGAACTCCGGCCCGATCTGGTGATCCTCGACGTGAAGATGCCCATTCTCGACGGCATCTCGGCGGCCGAGCGCATCGTGGCCGACCGGATCGCCCCGTGCCTGATCCTGACCGCGTTCTCGCAGCGCGACCTGGTCGAGCGGGCCAGGGACGCGGGGGCGATGGCCTACCTGGTCAAGCCGTTCACCAAGGCGGACCTGGTGCCGGCGATCGAGATGGCGGTGAGCCGGCACGAGGAGATGGTCGCGCTCGCCCGCGAGGTGAGCAGCCTCGGCGGCCAGCTCGAGACCCGCAAGCTGGTGGAGCGGGCCAAGGGCCTGCTGATGGCCAAGCACGGCTGGAGCGAGCCGCAGGCCTTCCGGTGGGTGCAGAAGGCGTCGATGGACCGGCGGCTGAGCATGCGGGAGGTCGCGCAGCTCGTGATCGACGACGCGGGGCATAACGAGCAGGCCACGTGACGGTCGCGAAGCGATAACGACAGGCCCGTCCGGCGCCGATCGGACGGGTTCGCCATGCCGTGCGCCCGGCGGGGGAGTCAAGGGCGGGTAACGGCTCGGCGGCGGGCGTCAAGGCGGCGTCACATGTGCGTATCCGTACCGCAGGTGATCGCGTCGTCGCACCTGGTGGGGTCCATGCTGGCTCTGATCGCGACATATCAGTGCCCGCGTGGAGGTGACCGTACATGGTCCGAATAGTCCGAAAAGTGGCTCTGCTCGGGGCGGCCGGCCTGGTGCTGACCGCCTGCTCCGGGGGAGGCGGCACCACGGCGACCCCGGCGGCTCCGGCCCCCTCGGGACAGCAGAGCGCCCCGCCGGCCGCCACCGGCGCCGACGGCACCCTGACCATCGGCACGCTGCTGCCGCAGACCGGCTCGCTGGCCTTCCTCGGCCCGCCGATGTTCGCCGCCGTCGACCTGGCGGTCAAGGAGATCAACGACGCCGGCGGCGTGCTCGGCAAGCCGATCACGAAGATCCACACCGACTCCGGCGACACCACGACCAACCTGGCCGCCCAGTCGGTGGACCGGCTGCTGGCGCAGAAGGCCGACGCGGTCATGGGCGCGGCCTCCTCGTCGGTGTCGGAGTCGGTCATCGACAAGATCACCGGAGCCGGGGTGGTGCAGTTCTCGCCGGCCAACACCAGCGACAAGTTCACCACCATCCAGGACAACGGCCTGTACTTCCGCACCTCCCCGCCCGACGTGCTGCAGGGCCGGGTGCTCGGCGACCTGATCCTGAGCGACGGCAACGACACCGTGGGCATCCTGGCGATGCAGGACTCCTACGGCACCGGCCTGGCCGACAACGTCACCAAGGCCCTCGAGGCGGGCGGCGGCACGGTCGCCGAGCGGGTCGACTACGACCCCAAGGCCGCCGACTTCTCCGCCGACGTGGCGAAGATCAAGGCCAAGAACCCCAAGGCCGTGGTGATCATCGGCTTCGAGGAGAGCTCGAAGGTCATCCAGGAGCTGGTCAAGCAGGGGCTGACCACCGCCAAGTACAAGTGGTACATGGTCGACGGGAACACCTCGAACACCAACTACGTGAAGATGCCCAAGGGCACCCTCGTCGGGGCCAAGGGCACCATCCCCGGCGCCGCCTCGCCCGAGGCGTTCCAGGCCCGGCTCAAGGAGATCAACCCCGAGCTCAAGGACTGGAACTACGCCCCGGAGTCCTATGACGCGGTCAACCTGGTCGCGCTGGCCGCCGAGGCCGCCAAGTCCGACGCCGGCGCCGACATCGGCAAGAAGCTGTCCGAGGTCAGCAAGGGCGGCGAGAAGTGCACCGACTTCAAGAGCTGCCTCGACCTGCTCAAGGCGGGCAAGGACATCGACTACGAGGGCGTCTCGGGCCCGATCGAGTTCAACGACGCGGGCGACCCCGCCGTGGCCACGATCGGCGTCTACCAGGCCAAGGACGACAACACCTTCGGCCCGGCCATCGAGTACCGCAAGGGCAACATCTCAGGGTAGGCCGCACACCTTCTTCGCGTAGTACAGCATCTGGACCTGGGCCTTCTCGTCCGGGATCACGATGACCACACGGGGCTTCTCCTCCCGGTCCACGGTGACACGGACCGGGAAGAGATAGGCCTTCTTGGCCTCGGCGAAGGCGTGCGGGTCGCAGCGGGCCGGGGTGACCACCACCGGGATCTCCAGCCGCGCGGCCCCCGCCTCCAGCGTGCGGACCGGCCCCTCGATCATGTAGTGCGTGGTCCCGTCGATCGAGCGGACGGTGATCGCGTTGGCGCCCGAGCGCCGGGTGAGCACCAGCGTGCCGTGCAGTTCCTTGCCCCGCTCGCGCCACTCGGGGGCGAAGGCCAGGTCGCTCAGCTTGCGCACCTGCTGGGCCTGGCACTCGTCGCGCAGCAGCCTGGCCAGCAGCGGGTCGGGGTGGGGGACCGGGAAGACCACCTTGCGCAGCGGCCCGTCGCCGACCTTGACGTGCGCGATCACCGACGCCGGCCGTACGGTCTGCTCGCCGTCACCGGAACAGACGGCCTCGCCGTACGGCATGGGAAGATCTGTCCGATTTGTACGGCGAAGCACAGCCCCCGATTTTTCCGCCGGGAGCGTTTTGAAGGACTCCGTGACGAGCTGGACGTCCGCGAAATAGATGGGAATGTCGGTTGAATTTCGGACGGCCGCCTGAAGCCGGTGTGCCGGTTCGTCCGATCGCCATTGCCCCAGCGTGACCGAAACCCCCACCGGAGGCTCGGTGGACGGAGCGGAATTCGCCGGCGGATCGGGCTGTGCCGCACACGAGCCGGTCAACAGGATCGCAAGCAGGACGCGCTTCACGTTAAGCACATTAGGCAGCACTTCCCCCGCCGGTAAGTTGAGGACTGATTACGACTCCGCATCCAAGTGCCGACAGTTCACCCCCAGCACTGGCTACGGTCATCAGGTGTTTTGTACGTTTCCGTCATTCGATCGGGACTCGTCGGCGGAGCTGACCGGATCCCGGGCCTGGATGGAGGAGACATTTCATGATCCGCATTGCCCCTCTCGGGCGCGCGCTGGCCGTGGCTGCCGCGGCAAGCCTCGCCCTTACGGCGTGTGGTGGCGGCGGGGGAACAACCGCCAATCCGCCCGCGGCCTCAGAGAGCGCGTCGGCTCCCGCCGCTTCGTCGCCCGCAGCGGCGTCGAAGGGTGACGGCACCCTGACGATCGGCACCCTGCTGCCGCAGACCGGCTCTCTCGCCTTCCTTGGCCCGCCCGAGTTCGCCGGTGTGGACCTCGCGGTCAAGGAGATCAACGACGCCGGCGGCGTCCTCGGCAAGCCGGTGGCCAAGATCCACACCGACTCCGGCGACACCACCACCAACATCGCCTCGCAGTCGGTCGACAAGCTCCTCGCCCAGAAGGCCGACGCCATCATCGGCGCCGCGTCCTCCTCGGTGTCCGAGTCGGTCATCGACAAGATCACGGGTGCGGGCACGGTGCACTTCTCGCCGGCCAACACCTCCGACAAGTTCACCACGATCCAGGACAACGGCCTGTACTTCCGTACGGCTCCGCCGGACGTGCTGCAGGGCCGCGTGCTGGGCGACCTCGTCCTGGCCGACGGCAGCGACACCGTGGGCATCCTGGCGATGCAGGACTCCTACGGCACGGGCCTGGCCGACAACGTGACCAAGGCGATCGAGGGCGGCGGCGGCACCGTCGCCGAGCGCGTCGACTACGACCCCAAGGCCGCCGACTTCTCCGCCGACGTGGCGAAGATCAAGGCCAAGAACCCGAAGGCGATCGTCCTGATCGGCTTCGAGGAGACCGCCAAGCTGGTCCAGGAGCTGGTGAAGCAGGGTCTGACCGCCGACAAGTACAAGTGGTACATGGTCGACGGCAACACCTCCAACACCAACTACGTGAAGATGCCCAAGGGCACCCTCAAGGGCGTCAAGGGCACCATCCCCGGCGCCGCCTCGCCGGAGGCCTTCCAGGCCAAGCTCAAGGAGATCAACCCCGAGCTCGCCGACTTCAGCTACGCGCCGGAGTCGTACGACGCCGCGAACCTGGTGGCTCTGGCCGCCGAGGCCGCGAAGTCGGACGCGGGCGAGGACATCGCCAAGAAGCTGGCCGAGGTCAGCAAGGGCGGCGAGAAGTGCACCGACTTCAAGAGCTGCAACGAGCTCATGAAGGCCGGCAAGGACATCGACTACGAGGGCGTCTCCGGCCCTATCGAGTTCAACGACGCCGGTGACCCGGCCGTCGCCACGATCGGCATCTACGAGTACGCCGACAACAACACCTACGGCACCAAGGCGCTGGAGTACCGCAAGGGCAACATCGCCGGCTAAGGCCGCATGAAGAAGGCCCGGTCCGCTTCGGACCGGGCCTTCTGCTATGTCCGGCAGTTCTTCTTGATCTCCTCGGTCGCCGCCCGGTAGCGCTTGAGCAGCTCGACCTGCCGCTCGCGCGGCACGTCCGCCCGCGCCAGGCCCGAGGCGGCCTGCTCCAGCTCCCCGGCCGCCGCCTTGATGGACTCGGGCAGCCGCCCGCCGAACTCCGCGGCGATGCCCCGGGTCTCGGCGATGCGGCCCAGGACCGCGTCCTCGAAGTTCTGCCTGTCCTCCTGGCCGCGGGGCAGCAGCAGGAGCTCGGCGTAGCCGATGGAGGAGATGACGCGCGTGCAGGGCGAGTCCTTGGCGTCCCCGCCGGTGCTGTACTTGTCCGTACGGGGCTCGGGGGCGGCCTGGCAGGCCACGAGTGCCGCGATGGCTAACAGAGCCGGTAGATGCCTCACAGAACCATTTAAGGGGTACGGCTCGCGCGAGCCGTACCCCCTAGATGATGATTTCCGTCAGGCGCGGGCGAGCGTCCCCAGGTAGAGCTCGATCACCTTCGGGTCGTTGGCGAGCTGCTTGCCGGTGCCGGAGTAGGCGTTGCGCCCCTGGTCCAGCACGTAGCCGCGGTGGCAGATCTGCAGGCAGCGCCGCGCGTTCTGCTCGACCATGATGACCGTCACGCCGGCCTTGTTGATCTGCTGGGCCTGGATGAAGACCAGGTCCTGCAGCTTGGGCGACAGGCCGGCGCTGGGCTCGTCGAGCAGCAGCACCGAGGGCTCGGTCATGAGCGCCCGTGCCATCGCCACCATCTGCCGCTCACCGCCGGACAGGGAGCCGGCGCGCTGCTTGCGCCGCTCCTTGAGGGCGGGGAAGAGCTCGGCGACGAACTCGAAGCGCTCCTTGAACTTCTTGGGCTGCTGGAAGGCGCCCATCTCGAGGTTCTCCTCGATGGTCAGGCTCGGGAAGACGTTGTTGGTCTGCGGGACGTACCCCACGCCGCGCGAGACCAGCGAGTGCGCCTTCATGTTGGTGATGTTCTCACCGTTGAGCACGACCGTGCCGCTGCGCACGTTGACCAGCCCGAACATGGCCTTCAGCAGCGTGGACTTGCCCGCGCCGTTGGGGCCGATGATGCCGATCAGCTCGCCCTGCTGGGCGTAGAGGTCGGAGCCGTTCAGGATGTTGACGCCGGGCAGGTAGCCGGCGATCAGCTCGTCGCAGCGCAGGACCGCGCCCTCGGCGCCGCTGACGTGGGCGCTGCGGTCGACGACCGCGGCCTTCGACTCGGGTGCGGAGCTCATCTGGCCGTCTCCTCCTCTGCGGCCTCGGCCTCCAGGGCGGCCTCGGCCTCGTGCAACTGCTGCTGGAGCTCCTCCTCCGACAGCGGCGCGTCGTGGTGGGCGCCCAGGTAGGCGTCGATCACGCGGTGGTCGGACATGATCGCGTCGGGCGGGCCCTCGGCGATGATGCCGCCCTGGGCCATCACGATGACCCAGTCGCTGATGTCGCGGACCATGTCCATGTCGTGCTCGACGAACAGCACCGTCATGCCCTGCTCGCGCAGGTCCTTGACGTGGCCGAGCAGCGACTGGGTGAGCGCCGGGTTGACGCCCGCCATGGGCTCGTCGAGCATGACCAGCTCGGGGCCGACCATGAGCGCCCGTGCCATCTCCAGGAGCTTGCGCTGGCCGCCGGACAGGCTGCCGGCGAAGTCCTCGCTCTTGGCGTCGAGCTTGAAGCGCCGCAGCAGTTCCTCGGCCCGCTCGGTGATGAGCTGCTCCTGCAGCCGCCACCGGAAGGGCACCAGGGCCTGGAAGAAGTTCTCGCCGATCTGCTTCTGCGCGCCCAGCCGCATGTTCTCCATGACGGTGAGCTTGGACAGCGCCTTGGTGAGCTGGAAGGTGCGCACCATCCCGGCCCGGGCGACCTTGTGCGCGGGCACGCCGTTCATGGGCTTGCCGTTGAAGGTCCACGAGCCGGCGTCGGCGGTGTCGAACCCGGTGAGCTGGTTGAAGAAGGTGGTCTTGCCGGCGCCGTTCGGTCCGATCAGCGCGGTGATGGAACCGCGCTGGATCTCGACGTGCTGGACGTCCACGGCGGTGAGACCGCCGAAGCGGCGCACGACGCCGTCGGCGATCAGGATCGGGTCCGGCTTGGCGACGCCCGGCTCGCGCTCCAGGTCCTGGAGGGCGGCCAGCGCGTCAGCCTTGCGGCTGGGCGTGTTATCGGGCATCGAGTGCGATCTCCCTCTTGTCACCGAAGATACCCTGCGGCCGGAAGACGAGCAGCAGGATGAAGCCGAACCCGACCAGGGCGTAGACGATCGGGCCGACCTGGGTCTCGGTCATGAACGGGATGTACCCCGCGCGCGTCGCCTCGGCCAGCGTGCCGCTGACGAAGACGAAGAGCACCCAGAAGATCATCGCGCCCACGACCGGTCCGAGGACGCGGGCGGCGCCGCCGAGGATGACGACGGTGTAGGCGAAGAAGGTCAGCTCGGTGCCGAAGACGTCCGGCTGGACCGAGCCGAAGTACAGCCCGTAGATGAAGCCGGCCAGGCAGCCGATGACGCCGCCGAGGATGAGCGACTGCATCTTGTAGGAGAAGACGTTCTTGCCGAGGCTGCGCACGGCGTCCTCGTCCTCACGGATGGCCTTCAGCACGCGGCCCCACGGGCTGCGCATGAGCGCCCACACCACCAGGCAGGAGACGCCGACCAGGGCCCAGCCGACGGTCAGCACCCACATGGAGCGCTCGTCGAAGCTGACCGGGCCGATGCCGTAGGTGCCGTCCGGGTAGGGGTTCATCGCGTAGAAGTCGGTGTTGAAGCCGCGCCGGCCGTCCGAGCCGCCGAAGACCTCCTTGAAGGCCACCGAGCGGAAGATGAGCCGGATGATCTCCGCCGCGGCGATCGTCACGATCGCCAGATAGTCGGCGCGCAGCCGCAGCGTCGGTATGCCCAGCAGGAGCGCCAGCAGCACCGCCGCCGCGAGGCCGACCAGGATGCCCACGAAGAAGGGCAGGTCGAAGACGGTGACCGTGACGGCCAGGCCGTACCCGGCGACGGCCATGAAGGCCGCCTGGCCGAAGTTGAGCAGGCCGGTGTAGCCGAAGTGGATGTTGATGCCGATCGCGGCCAGTCCGTAGACCACCGCCTGCCAGCCCACCAGGGTCGAGAGGGTGGTGCTGATGATTGTCTGCCAGTCCATGACTTCCCTCCCCTCAGCCGATCCGCTCGCGGCGGCCCAGGATGCCCTGCGGCCGGACGAGGAGGACGACGATCAGTACGGCCAGCGCGCCCACGGACTTCAGCTCCGGCGGGACCCACAGGGTGGAAAGCTGGATGAACACGCCCACGACCAGCGAGCCGACCAGGGCGCCGAACGCGGTGCCCAGGCCGCCGAGCGTGACGCCGGCGAAGATGAGCAGCAGGATGTCCTGGCCCATGGTGAATTTGAGCTGCTGGGACAGGCCGAGCATGATGCCGGCCAGCGCCGCGATGGCGCCGCCCGAGGCCCAGATGATGCGGATGACCCGGTCGACGTTGATGCCCGAGGAGGAGGCCAGCGCCGGGTTGTCGGCCACCGCGCGGGCGGCCTTGCCGGTGCGGGTCTTCAGCAGGGCGATGCCGACGACGACCAGCACGATCAGCTCGATGCCCATCGCCCACAGGTTCTTGGGCGCCACGGTGATCGGGCCGATGTTCATGCCGGCCTGCGCGTTGTAGTCGGAGAACGACTCGTTCTGCGCGCCGAAGAAGAACTGGATCAGGTTGCGGAGCAGGATCGCCACGCCGATCGAGATGATCATCATGGCGATGACGCCGGTGCCGCGCTTGCGCAGCTTGCCCCAGAACCAGCGGTCCTGGGCGTACCCGAGCGCGCCGCAGACGATGACCGCCAGCAGGGCGGCCAGCTCCAGCGGCATCCCGGCCCAGCCGAACATCCCGGTGTTGAACAGGAAGGCCACGACGGCGCCCAGCGTGATCAGCTCGCCGTGGGCGAAGTTGGTCAGGCCGGTGGTGCCGTAGATCAGCGACAGGCCGAGGGCGGCCAGGGCGATGATCAGGCCGAGGTTGAAGCCCTCGAAGGCGAGCTGGGCCGCCTGGCGGAGGAAGGCGCCCTCGTTGGGGTCGGCGGCCGGTTCCTGGCCCGCGACCGCCTTGGGCTCGAGCGGGAACAGGACCGTACGGACGTCGCCCTCGAAGACCGGGAGCGTCCGGACGTTCACGCCGCCGCGCGGCTGAGCGGTGGCCGGGAGGCTCGCGGGGTCGAGAGTGACCTTGTAGGTCGCCGCCTTCGGGACCTCTACTTCCCACGTGCCTTGGGCGTTGGTGGTGACCTCCTTGACGGGTTGTCCGTCCTCGGTGGTCACGACGATTTTCGCGCCGTTCACTGGCTGGCCTTGGAATGTGAGTGTGCCCTTCAAGCCTTCACCCTCGACTGCCGCGGCGCCTGCCGGGCTGGCGAGAAGGAAGATAAGGCCACCCAGGAAGGCCGTGAACGCGATCACGGCTCTGCGCAATGGTGCTCCCTCGCAAGTCTAGGAAGGCGGTCAGCCCCCCTCGTCGGTACGCAGGCATCGCAGGCACGACTGGGATGCTGTGGCGGGAGCCTATTCTGGCTACGCCCGGTTCCGAACCGTTCGTCACCAATTAGTGATGTGTGTGTGTCACTGATGTAAGGAAACAACGCGGCAGGTCAGGGGCTAAATGGTCATTCACCCGTGTCGATCGTTTTCCCTCGATTGTCACGATCAGCGGAAAGTCCCATGAATTTTGGCTAGATATGCCGAAGCGGGACGCGAGCGGGTAACGGATGCCCGGAATGTGGCGTTTTGCGAGGATTTCGTGGCGTCCCGGAGATCGTCGACGGGAGCGAGAAGAGGGTGGGCCGCGCGCGACGGGCGGCCGGAGGGGAACGAACCCGGGAGGGGGCCTTTGGGACCATGTAGGGCTTCCCCGGCCCTACGCGTTATCTACTCGGCCTCCCCCGCGGGCTCTGCTGGGACAACGGTAGCGACCGCGGGGAGGCTGCGCAAAGGGAGACCGAAACTCATCAAAGGTTCAGGGGTGCTCAGGTTCGCCTGGAGTGGCTCCGCGCCTGGTGGGGGAGTGCTCAGGGGTTCTGGGGGCGGTCACGCAGCATGCAGGTGATGCGGGAGGTGCACACCAGGCGGCCCTGCTCGTCGGTGATCTCCACCTGGTAGGTGGCCAGCGTGCGCCCGGTGTGCAGCGGCGTGGCGACCCCGGTGACGTGGCCCGAGGTGGCCGAGCGGTGGTGGGTGGCGTTGATCTCGATCCCCACCGCGATGCGATCCGGCCCGGCGTGGATGGCCGCCGCGATCGAGCCGGCCGACTCGGCCAGCACCACCGAGGCGCCCCCGTGCAGCAGGCCGTACGGCTGGGTGTTGCCCGCCACCGGCATCCGCGCCACGACCCGTTCGGGGGTGGCCTCCACGAACTCGATGCCCATCCGCTCGCCGAGGGTGCCCTGGTTGAGGCTGTTGACGAAGTCGATGTCGATGAGGGTCAAGGTGCCGTCTCCACTCTCGCGAGCTCGGGTTTTCTGTCGCACTTGGAGACTAGGCTGCGACTGTGCCGAAGAGTGAAGCGACCCCCGTGAGGCCCCGACTCCTGCTCCTGGACGGGCATTCCCTGGCGTACCGGGCTTTCTACGCCCTGAAGGACGCCAACCTGATGACCACCGACGGTCAGCCCACCGCGGCCGTGTACGGGTTCACCTCCATGTTGACCAACATGATCAGGGACGAGCAGCCCACGCACATCGCGGTCGCCTTCGACCGGTCGGAGCCCACGTTCCGGCACGAGACGTACGGGGAGTACAAGGCGAACCGCTCGGCCACGCCCGACGAGTTCCGCGACCAGATGCGGCTCATCTTCGAGCTCCTCGACATCCTCAAGGTGCCGTACCTGTCCAAGCCGGGCTTCGAGGCCGACGACCTCATCGCGACGCTGGCCACCCGCGCCGCCGCCGAGGGCATGGACGTGCTCATCGTGACCGGCGACCGCGACGCGCTCCAGCTCGTCAACGCCGACATCACCGTGCTGATGACCCGGCGCGGCATCAGCGACATGACCCGCTTCACCCCCGAGGCGGTCTTCGAGAAGTACGAGCTGACCCCGCAGCAGTACCCCGACTTCGCCGCGCTGCGCGGCGACCCCAGCGACAACCTGCTCAGCATCCCCGGCGTCGGCGAGAAGACCGCCGCCAAGTGGGTGCGCGACTTCGGCTCCCTGGAGGAGCTGGTCAACCGGGTCGACGAGGTCAAGGGCAAGGTCGGCGACAAGCTGCGCGACCACCTCGACCAGGTGCTGATGAACCGCCGGCTCACCGAGCTCATGCGCGACGTGCCGCTCGACGTCCCGATCGAGACCCTCCACCAGGGCCAGTGGCAGCGCGAGGAGATCAACAAGCTCTTCGACACGCTGCAGATCCGCGGCGAGCTGCGCGAGCGCGTCTTCAAGGTGCTCGGCACCGGCGAGGCCGACCCCGAGCAGGGCTTCGAGGTCGCGACCGTCATCCTCGGCCCCGACCGCGTCGCCGGCTGGCTCGCCGCCCTGCCGGCCGGCCGCGCCGGCCTGGCCTTCAAGGGCGCGTACGGCAGCGGCACCGGCCGCATCGAGGGCCTGGCGATCGCCTCGCCCGACGGCAGCGCCGCGCACATCGACCCCGCCCGGCTGACCGAGTCCGACTTCAAGGCGCTGGCCGACTGGCTCGGCGACGAGAGCGCGCCCAAGGCCGTCCACGACGCCAAGGGCCCCATCCTCGCCCTCTGGGCGCAGGGCCTGGAGCTCAAGGGCCTCACCTGCGACACCGCCCTGGCCGCCTACCTGGCGATGCCGGGCCAGCGCACCTTCGCCCTCGAAGACCTCGCCCGCCGCTACGTCAACCGCGACCTGCGCGCCGAGGAGTCCTCCTCCGGGCAGGCCGCCCTCTTCGGCGACGACGAGGACGCTCCGGCTAAAGACCTCGCCCTGCGCGCCGCGGCCGTGCGCGAGCTGGCCGACGCGCTGGAGGCCTTCCTGTCCGAGCGCGGCGGCACGGAGCTGCTGGCCGACGTGGAGCTCCCGCTGCTCGGCGTCCTGGCCGAGCTGGAGCGGGCCGGCATCGCCGTCGACCGCGAGTACCTCTCGGGCATGGAGTCGCAGTTCGCCGCCGGGGTCAAGCAGGCCGTCGAGGAGGCCCACCGGGTGGTGGGTGAGCAGTTCAACCTCGGCTCGCCCAAGCAGCTCCAGGAGATCTTCTTCACCAAGCTCGGGCTGCCCAAGACGAAGAAGACCAAGACCGGCTACTCCACCGACGCCGAGCAGCTCGCCTGGCTGGCCACCCAGACCGAGCACGAGCTGCCCGTCATCATGCTGCGCCACCGCGACCAGCAGAAGCTCATGACCACCGTCACCGGCCTGCTCGCCGAGATCGCCGACGACGGGCGCATCCACACCACGTTCAACCAGATCATCGCGGCCACCGGGCGGCTGTCGTCGGAGAAGCCCAACCTCCAGAACATCCCCATCCGCACCGCCGAGGGCCGCCGCATCCGGCAGGGCTTCGTCGTCGGCGAGGGCTTCGAGACGTTGCTCACCGCCGACTACAGCCAGATCGAGCTGCGCATCATGGCGCACCTGTCGGGCGACGAGTCGCTCATCGCGGCCTTCGAGTCCGGGCACGACTTCCACCAGGCGACCGCCTCGCGCGTCTTCGACCTGCCGCCCGAGCAGGTGGACGGGGAACTGCGAGCCAAGATCAAGGCGATGAACTACGGGCTGGCGTACGGCCTGTCCGACTTCGGGCTGGCCGCGCAGCTCAACATCTCGGTCGGCGAGGCGCGGGCGCTCAAGGACGAGTACTTCGAGGAGTTCGGCGGGGTGCGCGACTTCCTCCAGGCGATCGTCGCCCAGGCCCGCACCGACGGCTACACCGAGACCATCATGGGGCGGCGGCGTTACCTGCCCGACCTCACCAGCGACAACCGGCAGCGGCGGGAGATGGCCGAGCGGATGGCGCTCAACGCGCCCATCCAGGGGTCGGCGGCCGACATCATCAAGGTCGCCATGCTCAACGTCCGCCAGGCGCTGCGTGAGGAGGGGCTGCGCTCGCGCATGCTCCTCCAGGTGCACGACGAGCTCGTGTTCGAGGTGGCGGCGGGGGAGCTGGAAGGCCTCACCCAGCTCGTCCGCGACCAGATGGCGGCGGCCTACCCGCTGCGGGTGGCCCTCGACGTCTCCGTCGGCGTCGGTCGCACCTGGGAAGACGCCGGCCACTGACCCTCGTCGGACGTTCCTCCAGCCCGGGCCGCTTTGTTCTGGGGCCCAGGCTGGAGGACGGTTCTGGGGGCTCCACACCGTCCCGGACCCCTGAGAAACCGGGCAACCCGCCCCCTCCCATAGATCGGCGGGTTTGTCGGCGAAGGAGCGTTCTGGACTAGGCTGGCCGGGTTGATCGGCCGTCAACCATGGAGTCACGTGCGCAGTACAGCGTCCCTCGTCCGGATCGTCGGTGTCGCCAACGTCGTGGTGGTGCTCGTCGCCCTGGTGCTCCTGGGGATCCTGCCGGAAGAGGAAACGCCGTCCCGCGCGATGGCCAAGCCGGCGGCCAGCCCCCAGCCGAGCGCCCCGGCCCAGCCACAGCAGCCCCCGCCGGGAGTGGTCGCCACGCCGGAGTTCGCCAAGCAGGTGAAGGCCAACGAGGCCGGCATGGTCCCGGTGATCATGTACCACCGGATCATCCCCAAGCGCCTGGCCTCGATCGACCGCACCCCGGCCCAGCTCCGCCAGGAGCTGGAGAAACTGGCCCGCAAGGGCTACGTGCCGATCACCGCCAAGCAGTTCGCGACCGGCGAGATCCGCGTCCCGGCGGGCAAGTCGCCCGTGGTGCTGACCTTCGACGACGGCCACGAGTCGCACTTCGGCCTGGACGCCCAGGGCCGGCCGCGCAGGGACACCGCGGTCGGCATCCTGCTGGAGGTCGCCCGCAAGTACCCGCACTTCCAGCCGGTCGCCACCTTCTGGGTGAACCGGCGCCCCTTCGGCATCGACGACCCGGCCGAGCAGGCCAAGGCGGCGCAGTGGCTGGCGCACCACGGCTTCGAGGTGGCCAACCACACCTGGAGCCACCCCAACCTGCGCGCGCTCAAGAGCAAGCAGGTGCGTGAGCAGATCGTCCGGCTGGAGCGGCTGCTCAAGAAGCTCGGCGTGGAGCCCTCGGCGACCATCGCCCTGCCGTTCGGCTCGATGCCGCGCAGCAAAAGCGCCGCCGACCGCGGCTCGTGGGACGGCACGGCCTACGACTTCGCCGGCGTGTTCCTGGCCGGCGCCGAGCCCTCGGTTTCGCCCTTCGCGAAGTCTTTCGACCCCGGAGCCATCCAGCGGATCCAGAGCAACGGCAAGAAGGGCGAATGCCGCCGATGGTGCTCGCAGTACTGGCTGGAATGGCTGGACAAGCACCCCAAACGCCGGTATGTCTCCGACGGAGATCCGGACCGGATCTCCGTCCCGCAGGCCGAACGAGGTAATATCCAGGCCAAGCGCAGGGCCCAGCTCAACGCTTACTCGTGAGCCCCGGATTGACCCCGTGGCGAAGGTCTCATATGCTGATCGCTGCGCTGTGGGCTCGCGCGCGCCTCAGACGGAGCGGGCTCGCGCTCGATCTGGTCGATCCGGCTTGAACGAACAAATGCCCTCAACGCGTCCGCCACATCGACTTCTGTCCGCGTTCGGAGCAATTCCACACATGACGTCCAGCACTGAGGCCACCTCGACCACCCCGCAGGTCGCGATCAACGACATCGGTTCCGAGGAAGCCTTCCTCGCCGCGATCGACGAGACCATCAAGTACTTCAACGACGGCGACATCGTCGAGGGCACCGTCGTCAAGGTCGATCGAGACGAGGTTCTTCTCGACATCGGCTACAAGACCGAGGGTGTCATCCCCTCGCGCGAGCTCTCGATCAAGCACGATGTCGACCCCGCGGACGTCGTCGAGGTCGGTGAGCACGTCGAGGCCCTGGTTCTCCAGAAGGAGGACAAGGAAGGCCGTCTCATCCTGTCCAAGAAGCGCGCGCAGTACGAGCGCGCCTGGGGCACGATCGAGAAGATCAAGGACGAGGACGGCATCGTCACCGGCACCGTCATCGAGGTCGTCAAGGGTGGTCTCATCCTCGACATCGGCCTCCGCGGCTTCCTGCCCGCGTCGCTCGTCGAGATGCGCCGTGTCCGTGACCTGCAGCCGTACGTCGGCCGCGAGCTCGAGGCCAAGATCATCGAGCTGGACAAGAACCGCAACAACGTGGTTCTGTCCCGCCGCGCCTGGCTCGAGCAGACGCAGTCCGAGGTCCGCCAGACCTTCCTCAACACCCTCCAGAAGGGCCAGGTCCGCAAGGGCGTCGTGTCCTCGATCGTCAACTTCGGTGCCTTCGTGGACCTGGGTGGCGTCGACGGTCTGGTCCACGTGTCCGAGCTGTCCTGGAAGCACATCGACCACCCCTCCGAGGTCGTCGAGGTCGGCCAGGAGGTCACGGTCGAGGTCCTCGACGTCGACATGGAGCGCGAGCGCGTCTCCCTGTCGCTCAAGGCGACCCAGGAAGACCCGTGGCAGCAGTTCGCCCGCACCCACCAGATCGGCCAGGTCGTGCCGGGCCGCGTCACCAAGCTGGTGCCGTTCGGCGCGTTCGTCCGGGTCGAGGAGGGCATCGAGGGCCTGGTCCACATCTCCGAGCTGGCCGAGCGCCACGTCGAGATCCCGGAGCAGGTCGTCCAGGTCGGCGACGAGATCTTCGTGAAGATCATCGACATCGACCTCGACCGTCGCCGGATCAGCCTGTCGCTCAAGCAGGCCAACGAGGGCGCCGGCGCCGAGGTCGAGTTCGACCCGACGCTGTACGGCATGGCGGCCACGTACGACGACCAGGGCAACTACATCTACCCCGAGGGCTTCGACTCCGAGACGGGTGAGTGGCTCGAGGGCTTCGACAAGCAGCGTGAGGAGTGGGAGCGGCAGTACGCCGAGGCCCAGACCCGCTTCGAGGCGCACAAGAAGCAGATCGAGGAGGCCCGCAAGGCCGAGGCTGAGGCCGGGGAGGTGCCCTCGACCTACACCGGCGAGACCGCGCCGACCACCCAGGCTCCGGCTTCGCAGGGCGCCCTCGCCTCCGACGAGGCGCTCGCGGCTCTCCGCGAGAAGCTCGCCGGCGGTCAGAGCTAGTAGCTCCAGCGGTAACAGCTCCACGCGGAAGGCCCCGCACCCACTTGATGGGTGCGGGGCCTTCCCGCATTCCCGGCCTGCTCCGGATGGCCGCGGACCCTGCTCGGGCGGCCGGCATCTCCGGGGGACCGACCTGTTCCGGTCCTGCTCGGGCGGCCGGCATCTCCGGGGGACCGGCCTATACCGGCGACAAGGAGGTCTGGGGCCGGCGCGCTCGGCGGGTGGGTCGGCTGTGGGTAAGCGCCCCCGCCCGTGGCGGGCCGGCTGCGGGTGGGCGCCCTGCCCGTGGCGGGTCACTCCCGGGGGCCGGAGATGCTGTGCGGGGGCGCGGGTGTGGCGGGGTCTTGGAGGTGAGGCCGTCTTTTGCCGGAGGAGTGCGGTTTTCTGCCGGCGGAGCGGGCCTTCTGCTGGAGAAGCGGGGCCTTCCGCCTCGGGAGCGTGGCCTTCTGCCGGGGCAGCGTGGCCCTCTTCCGGGGGAGCGGGGCGCCGATAGAGTCCCTCGATGCGATCACTGACCCTGGTGGCGACCGGTGTTCTGCTCCACCTCCTCTTACCGTTCTCGGGCGACCTCCTTGCCGTCTTCCTGGGGCCTCAGCTCATCGATGTGACCGGCTACACGGCGGCCGCGGGCTGGGCGGTCACCGGTGTGGGTCTCGGCCTGCTGGTCCGCTCGGGAGCGCGCGACTTCCTGCCCGCCTTGGTCACCGCCGCGCTGTCAGTGGCGTACTACCTGCTGCCCTTCCGCCCGGCGGATCTCCTGTTCGTCTTCCCCGCCTACTGCCTCTGGTTGATCGCCGGAGCCGTGACGCGACGCGCGAACGACGGCGGCGACACCCATGCGGCCCGGCGCCTGGACGTGGCCCGCACAGCCGTGGCCGGGGGATACCTCGCCGCCTATGTGGCCGAACAGGTGCTGTCGGTCGGACTGCTGACCGGTCTTCTCGGGCTCATCGGCCTGGTGGGGACGATCATGATGACTTTCCGGTTCTTCCGGGTCGCCGCAAGGCCCTATCTCCAGCCGACTATGGTGGCCGAGTGATGCGCATCGAGCAGGCGGTCCCGGGCGACGCGGGCGAGATTCTCACCCTGACGCGGGCGGCGTACGTGACCGAGGCGCAGTTGTACGGTGACCCGTTCATCCCGCCGCTGGTGGAGTCGGTGGAGCAGGTGCGGAAGTTCATCGAGACCGGGCTCGTGCTCAAGGCCGTGGACGAGGCGCGGATCGTGGGTTCGGTCCGGGGACGGATGGCCGGGACGGCGTGCCTGGTCGGGCGGCTGGTGGTTGCGCCGGATCGGCAGGGGCAGGGCATCGGCGGGTCGTTGCTGCGGGCGCTGCACGAGCAGGCGGTCGAGGCTCGGGCGTTCGACCTGTTCACCGGCCATCTGTCCGAGGGGAACCTGCGGCTGTACCGCAAGCTGGGCTACCGCGAGACCCATCGGGAACGGATGGACGAGCACCTGACCCTGGTTCATCTCCGGCGAAGCGTAGGGTGACGATCATGACGAAGGTTGGGCTCACCGGCGGGATCGGGTCGGGCAAGAGCGAGGTCGCCCGGCGGCTGGGCGAGCGGGGCGCGGTGATCATCGACGCGGACAGGATCGCCCGCGAGGTGGTGGAGCCGGGGACCGAGGGGCTGGCCCGGGTGGTGGCGGCGTTCGGGGAGGAGATCCTCCGGGAGGACGGGTCGCTGAACCGGGAGAGGCTGGGCGCGATCGTCTTCGCCGACTCGGAGAAGCTGGCCACCCTCAACGGGATCGTGCATCCGCTGGTGGGGGAGCGGGTGGCGGTACTGCAGGGGCAGGCGGCCGAGGGGGCGGTGGTCGTCTACGACGTGCCGTTGCTGGTGGAGAACAAGCTGGCTCCGCTGTACGACGTGGTCATCGTGGTGGACGCCTCCGACGAGACGCGGATCGCGCGGTTGCGGGAGTACCGGCAGATGCCGGAGGCCGATGCCAAGGCCCGGATCGCGGCGCAGGCCTCCCGGGAGGAGCGGCTGGCGGTCGCGGATGTGGTGATCTCGAACGAGGGGTCGATCGAGGAGCTGGAGGCGCAGGTGGCTCGGGTGTGGGAGCAGCTCGTCGCCAGGAAATCTACAACGTAAAGGCGCGCCAGGCGGCCACCCAAGGGGCCGGGCGGGTCCTGGAGTGCCCATGCCGGCCGTACCAACCCATGGGCCCCAGCCACCCCTAGGCCGGCCATCCGGAGCCCTCACGTTGGGTCTGGGGGCCCAGAGGGAGTGTGGTGGAAGCGGTTGACGGGGGTGAAACGGCGTGGGGATCATGGGGCCTCGGTGAAAGGGTGGTAACACGCTTGAGCAAACCGGCACCCCCCAGATGGTTGAGGCGCATGACCATCGCCCAGATGCTCTGGCTGGCCCTCGGCGTGGTGCTCGTGGTGCTGATCGCGCTGATCGCCAAGGCCAACCTGCAGCACATCTACCAGGCCGAGCCGTCCTTCGTCCTCGGGCTCCTGCTCGGCGGGACCAGCGTCTGCTTCACCCGGGCGTTCAGCAGGAAGGGCGTCGACACCGCCCTGGCGATGATCCGCGAGGGCAAGACGTCGGAGATCGCCGCCGAGCTCGACGACGAGCTCGCCAAGCGGCTGCACGCCAAGGGCGTGCACTCCGACCTGGCGCTGGTCAAGCGCAACGTGGTCGCCGCGGGCCGGCGCGCGGCGGAGTTCTACGACCTGCAGTCGAAGGATCCGCGGTTCTACCTGAATGCCCCGCTGCTGCGGGTGATCCTCGACGATCTGGACGAGGCACTGGCCAACGTGATCAGCCTCGAGCGCGCGGCCGACAGCCCGGAGGCGCAGAGCACCTACGTCCTGAGCGCGGAGATCCGCTCCGAGCTGGGTGACGTGCTGCGGGACGTCCGCGAGGCCGTGCAGCGCAGGAACGAGACGTACGAGGCGCTGGTCCTGCAGTTCGAGCGTGAGTCGATCGACGACCTGTGGGGCGCGTTCGCCGTCCTGTCGTCCGACAGCCTGAAGGCGTTGCGGGATCTGGAGGCGCTGACCGCCAAGTGTCTCGTCCACCCGCCGGACACCCGGCTGGCCGCGCTGTCGGGGTACCTGTCCGCGGCGATCAAGCGGGCGCACGAGGTGGACACCCTCATCCGGATCAAGAACCTGTCCCGGCCGCCGGCGATGGGCACCTTGATCGAGGATCTCACCAACGCCCAGGAGAAGCTCACCCGGATCGAGCTCGGCCCGCGCCGGATGATCGAAGCCAGGATCGACTCCTGAACCGCCTGGGGTGGCTCGACCGGACCGCAGCGGCGGTGCTCGCGCTCGGCGTCCTCGCCCTCCTGACCGGCTTGTTGCCGCTCGAACGGGTGGTGGAGAGCCTGGACGGGGTCGTGCCCACGCTGGTGTTCCTGGCGGCGCTGGTGGTGCTGGCCGAGCTCGCCCGGCGGGCGCAGGTCTTCGAGCTGGTCGCGGCCAGGCTGACCGTCGTGGCGCGCGGCAACTACGTCGTCCTCTTCCTGCTCTGTACGGCTTTCGCCGCGCTCACCACCGTCTTCCTCAACCTGGAGACGACCGCGGTCCTGGTCACGCCGGTGTTGCTGGCGCTCGCGGCCCGGGCCGGGATCTCGCCGTTGCCGCTGGCGATGACCACGGTCTGGCTCGCCGGCACCGCCGGGCTGCTGCTGCCGGTCTCGAACCTGACGAACCTGCTGGCCGGCGACCGGCTGCACGTGTCGGCGGGGGAGTTCGCCGCCCGGATGTGGCTGCCGCAGGCGGCGGCGGCCGGGGTGACGATGGTGTTCCTGTGGGTGTTCCACTGGCGGTTGCGGCAGCGTGGTGAGCCTCGCTACGTGCCGCCCGAGGCTGAGCGGGCCAAGGACCGGGTGCTGACCGCGGCCGCCTGGGTGGCCTGTGCCGGGTTCGCGGTGGCGGTGCTGCTGGACGTGGAGCCCTGGCTGGCCGCCTGCGGGGCGGCGGCGCTGCTGGTGGTGGCCTTCGTGGTCCGGGATCGGGCGGCGCTGGGGTGGGGACTGCTGCCGTGGCGGTTGCCGGCGTTCGTGACCGGGCTGGTGCTGATCGTCGCCACTCTCGGTGAGTACGGCCTGGCCGGGGCGATGGCGGAGGTGACGGCTGCGGAGCCGTACCGGACGGCGGCGGTGGGAGCCGTGCTGGCGAACCTGGTCAACGCGGTCCCGGCCTACCTGGCGACGCAGACGGCGATCCCGGTGACTGAGCCCGACCTCGTGTTCGCCCTGCTGATCGGGACGAACGCCGGGGCGCTGGTGACGCCGTGGGCGTCGCTGTCGACCCTGCTGTGGCTGGAGACCTGCGCGCGCCACGACGTGCGGGTGCCTATGACCCGGTTCGTGCTGACCGGGGCGGGCCTGGCGCTGGTGGCGGTGGCGGCGGCCACGTGGACCTTAGTGGGTACCGCCTAGTCCTTTAGCACGATATTGCGAAAAAGGGCAGAGACCTTCGGCTGATTGCCAGGAACCTTGCAGCTTCCTTACCTTTGTCCCCCAGGGGGCGAAATGCGGGGGATGAGAAGGTTTGTGGCGTCAGCATGCCTGGGGGGCCTGGCGGCGGCGCTGTGCGTGGTGACGATCTGCCCGAGACGGCCGGACACGGCGCACGCGCTGGTGCGGCCGCCGGCGGCGGGGGAGCGGTTCGTGCAGGTGGTGGCGCATGCCGACGACGACTTGCTGTTCATGAGCCCCGACCTGTTCGGGGCCGTGGCGGGCGGCGCGCCGACGACCACGGTGTACCTGACGGCGGGGGAGTCGGCGGCCGGGATCGACGACCGCCGCGACGCGCTGGAGTACGCGCGCCAGCGTGAGGAGGGCGTGCGGGCGGCCTACGCCTACCTGGCGCGCAAGCCGAACCGTTGGCGGCGCCAGCTCCTGGAGCTGCCGGGGCTGCGCGCCTGGTGGGACGTGCTGCTGGGGCGGCCGGAGGTGGGGCTGGTCTTCGTCGGGCTGCCCGACGGGGGTGACCCTCGGGCCGAGGGCGGGCGGGACGCGCTGCACCGGCTCTGGACGGACGACGCGTGCGTGCGCCCGGTGACCGGCGGGCCGTGCGTGGGCCGCCGGAAGCTGGTGGTGGCGTTGCGCGGGCTGCTCACCCGCCTGCGGCCCACGGTGCTGCGGACGCTCGACGCGGGGGCGGTCGGGCCGCACCAGGACCACCGCGACCATGTGAGCTCGGCCAAGCTGGCCATCGCCGCGGCCAGGGGGCTGGACGTGCGGGTGCGGTCGTATCGCGGCTACAGCATGACGCGGCTGCCGGCCAATCTCGACCCGCGGCTGGCCGAGGTCAAGCGGCAGGTGTTCGAGGTGTACCGCAAGCACGACTACCGCGCCGTGCCGGGCTGGCGGTCGCGGGCGTGGACCGAGCGGATGTACCACGTGCAGGCCCGGTGAACGGGAAAGGCTCCCCCCACCCGAGGGTGAGGGGAGCCTTGGCCTGCCGTACGGCCTGCCGTACAGAAGGACCTAGAACCAGCCGCGGTGCCGCGCCATGGCCTCCAGGCCGCGCTGCAGCGCCTGGTCGGCGGTGGCGGGGTCGTCGGTGTAGCGGATGGTGAAGCGGTTGTAGGAGTCCTGCCCGGAGGACAGGAAGCCGCCGCGCTTGTCGGCCTCCAGGATGACGTCCATCTGGCTGGGGCCGGCCAGGAAGGTCAGCTCCAGCTCGTTGAAGTGGCTGCGCCACTGGCCGCCGGCGTAGTACTCGATCTCCTGGAAGAACGGCATGGTCGAGCCGTACAGCGTGCCGCGCTCCAGGTCGGCCTTCTTGAACCGGAAGCCGAGCCGGTCGAGCGCGCTGATCACGTACTCCTGGACCGGCAGCGGGTTGACGAACAGCGGGTCGAGGTCGCCCTTGTCCAGCGCCCCGGCCAGGGCCAGCTCGGTCTGGACGCCCAGCCGCATGCCGTGCAGCGGGTGGCCGCCGATCGCGCTGATCGGGGTCTCCCACGGCATCGGGATCTCGAACGGCTGGCTGTGCGAGGCGCCGGCGGCGAGCTGGAAGGACCCGGCCACCTGCTGGCGCAGGAAGCTGTAGGTCGACTTGTACTCGTTGTCGCCGCTCTCGACCTCGACGACGGCGGTGAGGTCGATGAAGATGCCCTCGACCTTGTAGTCGGAGCCGCCGCCGCGGAAGTTCACGACTCCGCGCAGCAGCTCGCCCGGCCGCACGCTGGTGCCGGACAGGACCGTGTCGACCTCGACGCCCGCGCCGAAGGCGGCCATCAGCTTGCGAAACACCATGGGGTTCTCCTAGTTGCCATGGACGGTGGTGCCATGGACGGCGTTGCCGTTGGCGGCCAGTTTGGGGAGGAGTTGAGCGAGGACGAGAGTGGACAACGCGGAGTCCTCGCCGCCTCCACGCGTGCGGACGACCAGCGGTTGCGGTGCGCTCTCCGCCAGTTTGGCGCCGACGTCGAGACGCCGGCGGGCCAGCTCGTACTGCAGGACGGCCCGGTTGTCGCGGTAGGACTCGGCCAGCCGGTTCAGGGCCTTGGCCTCGTTCTCGGCGGCGGTGAGCTCGGCGCGGCCACGGGCCTCGATCTCCCAGCGCACCCGCTGGGCCTCGGTCTCGTGCTCCTCGAGCATCCGCGCGACATCCTTGCGCGCCTTGTTGAGCGCGGCCTTCACCTCGACGATGCGGGCGTCGCGGGTCTTCTTGGCCCGCTCGATCTCCATCATCAGGGTGTCGATCCGGCGCTTGCGGGTGAGCTCCCACTCGCGCTCGTAGGCCGACAGCTCCTTGGCCACCTTCTCGCGGGTGGCCAGGTGCTGCTGGTACTGGTCCGGGAGCTGGACGTCCGGGATGTTGGCGCCGGTCACGCGCACCCCGTAGCGGCCGAGCTGCCGGTTGAGCGCCTCCTGCATGTCGCCGACGTCGGCGCCGCGCAGGTCGTAGGCGCGTTCGGTGCTGACCCGGCGGCCGCGCTGACGGATCGCGTCCTGCACGGCGCTGGAGAGCACCAGGTCGAAGTTGCCCGCGCCGATCGTCCGGACGAAGGCGACCGGGTCGACGATGCGGAACTTGAGGAAGAACTCGATGGACTTCAGCGGCACGTTCTCGGCCGTGGGGCAGGCCACGATCGGCGCCGAGTAGGGGATCTCGGTGGAGGTGTCGACGACGGCGTCCACCCGGTCCCACGGCAGCCACAGGTAGTGGCGGCCCGGCGGGAGCACCCCGACGATCGCGCCCCAGCGGCTGTAGACGCCGGTGGTGCCCTCCTCGATCTCGATGATCGCCCGCCGCCACATCCAGACCATCGCCACCAGCAGCAGGAACAGCCCGGCGGCGATGCCGAGCAGCTCGCGCGAGCCGGCGGCGTACAGGGCGAGGAAGACCACGGCGACCCAGGCGAAGCCGCGCCGGTCCTTGGGAATGACGACCGGGACGAGCTGGCCCTGCTCACCGCCGCGCAGCAACTGGCGGATGTCGGACCAGGAGGCCAGCGACTCCTTGATCTTGGAGAACTCGCGGCTCATCAGATCTCACCCCTCTGCGGCAGCGCGCGCTCGACGGTTCGCTCGACGTCCGGTTCCATCTCCGGCTCCGGCGCGACCGGGACGTCCGGTTCGGCCGCCGTCTTGAGCAACGAAGCGATCTCCGCTCCGCGTTCCGTGATGCGGTCCCCGATCTCGGAAAGGCGCCCGCGGATCGCGGCCATGTCCTCCGCGCTGAAGAGCACGGCGTCCTTGCCGCCGACGAGCTGGCGGGCCAGCTCCAGGAAGTCGATGTCGGTGTCGTCGCCGACCTGGACCACCTGCGGCAGCCGGCCGGCCACGCCCTCCAGCTTGTCCAGCAGGTCCTGCTGGAAGCGGTAGTCGAGGATCTCCGGCGCCTGGGCGGCGCTGAGCGCCCTGATGTCGAGCGCCTGGGCCTCCAGCAGCGCGGAGTTGGCCTTGGCGGTCGTCTCCGCCTCGACCAGGCGCTGGCGGGCCTGCGCCTTGGACTGGTTGGTCGCCCGCTCCAGCGCGGTGTCCATCCGGGCCTGGTAGCCGGCGATCTCCGCCTGGATCGCGCTGAGCTGCTCGTTCAGGCCGGCCAGCTCCCTGATCAGGTCGCCCTCGTTCTGCTCCTTGCGCAACTGGAGCTCGTACTCGTAGGTGTAGGCCTCCTTGGCCACGCGGACCATCTCGGGGGCCGCGAGGTCCATACGGTACTCCTGGCTGGACGGCTCGGCGTGCGTGATGTTCACGTCGGTCAGCCGTACGGCAGGCAGGAACTGCTGGTTGAGCGACTCCAGCATGCCCTGGGTGCTCTCGCCCACCAGGTCGTAGATGTCCTCGGCGCGCTGGGCGTAGATCAGGCTCCGGGTCACCTCGCTGATGGCGTTCTGGAGCTTGGAGGAGAAGCCGCTGACGCTGCCCAGCACGAAGATGAACTCGGCCGGGTTCTCGATCCTGAACTGCAGGAACAGGTCGACGCTGGCCTTGACGCCCTGCTGGGTCGGCGCCTCGCGGATGGGGGCGTTGAACGGGTACTCGCGGGTGGTGTTGACGATGTAGCTGACCCGCTTCCACGGGTTGAACAGCGTCACCCGGCCCGGCTCGGCGATCTGCACCAGCTTGCCGAACTTGGTGATCAGCGCGCGGCAGCCGTCGGGGACCATGACCACGCTGCGCCGCCACCACAGGAAGACGGCGGCCAGGGCCAGGACCACCCAGTAGTGGATGCCGAAGAAGACGTCCACGAACGGCAGGACGTTGCCGAGCGCGCCGACCAGCCCGAGCGCGACCAGCCCGGCGAGCGGCAGCACGAGCTTGGCCGTGCCGGCCTTCGGGATGACCACGGGCGAGATCACGTGGTTGCCGGCGGAGTCGCTGAAGCTGCGGCTGAGGACCTCGCCGGCCTCGTTCAGCGAGACGCTGCGCGCCTCGATGACGGTGCCGATCGAGACCCCGCCGTCACGGGCCGCGGCGAAGTCGCGCGGGTTGAGGGCGAAGGCCGGGCCCTGGTCTCCCGGCTGACCCATGGCCTGGCCGGCTGCCTGCTCGATGGCCTGGCCGACCGCCTGCCGTACGTCACCGCCCTGGACGACGGCTTGTGCTATGCCCTGTCCGGCTTGGCGCAGGACTTCTCTGGGTCGTGACATCACACCTCTTTTCGCTTTACGAGCGATTCCGACCGTATCTATCCAGACTTACTAAACGCTTGCAAGCCGTATAGCAGGACTGCTGCTTCTGTAGCGGGAATGCTATAAAAAGAGCATGCGTGCTACGAGGAGTTTTGGCTGGTGGGGGTGGTGAGCGAGGTCGTCCACAACCGCATCGCCCTGCTCCGGGCCGAGCGGGGGATCAGCCGGCGGCGGCTGGCCGACGAGCTCGGCGTGCACTACCAGACGGTGGGGTATCTGGAGCGCGGCGAGTACAGCCCGTCACTGCACCTCGCGTTGCGGATCGCGGCCTTCTTCGAGGTGCCGGTGGAGGTGGTCTTCTCCATCACGCCCTTCCCTCGGATCGGCGCCCGTTCCGGCTGAGCGGGCGGCGTTCCGGCTGGTCGGGGCGGGAGTCCGGCGGAATTGTCGGTGGCACCGCCTACAGTAAGCAGCATGCGACCGGTGACTGACTTGCAGCGTAAGGTGGCGCCCTTCGAGGTGGTCACCGAGATGACCCCGTCGGGCGACCAGCCCACCGCCATCGCGGAACTGGAGCGCCGGGTCAAGGCGGGCGAGAAGGACAACGTGCTGCTGGGCGCCACCGGCACCGGCAAGACCGCCACCGTCGCCTGGCTGATCGAGCGCCTCCAGCGGCCCGCGCTGGTCATGCAGCCCAACAAGACCCTGGCCGCGCAGTTCGCCAACGAACTGCGCGAGATGCTGCCGAACAACGCGGTGGAGTATTTCGTCTCCTACTACGACTACTACCAGCCTGAGGCGTATGTCCCGCAGAGCGACACCTACATCGAGAAGGACTCCTCGATCAACGACGAGGTCGAGCGGTTGCGCCACTCGGCGACCAACTCGCTGCTGACCCGCCGTGACACCGTCGTGGTCGCGTCGGTCTCCTGCATCTACGGCCTGGGCACGCCGCAGGAATACGTCGACCGCATGGCCAGGCTCAAGGTCGGCATGGAGGTCGACCGCGACCAGCTCCTGCGCCGTCTGGTCGACATGCAGTACACGCGCAACGACCTGTCCTTCACCCGGGGCACCTTCCGGGTGCGGGGCGACACCATCGAGATCATCCCGAAGTACGAAGAGCTCGCCGTGCGCATCGAGATGTTCGGCGACGAGGTCGAGAAGCTCTCCACGATGCACCCGCTCACCGGTGAGGTGATCACCGACGACGAGGAGCTGTACATCTTCCCGGCCTCCCACTACGTGGCCGGTGAGGAGCGCATGGCGCGCGCGGTGATGGGCATCGAGGCCGAGCTCGCCGACCGGCTGGCCGAGCTGGAGAAGCAGGGCAAGCTGCTGGAGGCCCAGCGGCTGCGCATGCGCACCACCTACGACATCGAGATGATGCGCCAGATCGGCACCTGCTCCGGCATCGAGAACTACTCGCGGCACATGGACGGCCGTGAGGCCGGCAGCGCGCCCAACACTCTGCTCGACTACTTCCCCGAAGACTTCCTGCTGGTGCTCGACGAGTCCCACCAGACGGTGCCGCAGATCGGCGCGATGTACGAGGGCGACGCCTCGCGCAAGCGCACCCTCGTCGACCACGGCTTCCGGCTGCCGTCCGCGATGGACAACCGGCCGCTGAAGTGGGAGGAGTTCCTGGAGCGGATCGGCCAGACCGTCTACCTGTCGGCCACGCCGGGCTCCTACGAGCTCGGCCGGGCCAAGGGCGAGGTCGTCGAGCAGGTCATCCGGCCGACCGGCCTGGTCGACCCCGAGATCGTCGTCAAGCCCACCAAGGGGCAGATCGACGACCTCGTGCACGAGATCCGGGTGCGCGCCGACCGTGACGAGCGGGTGCTGGTCACGACGCTGACCAAGAAGATGTCAGAAGACCTCACCGACTACCTCCTGGAGCTCGGCATCCGGGTGCGGTACCTGCACAGCGAGGTCGACACCCTGCGGCGGATCGAGCTCCTGCGCGAGCTGCGGGTGGGCGAGTACGACGTGCTCGTCGGCATCAACCTGCTTCGGGAGGGCCTCGACCTGCCCGAGGTGTCGCTGGTGGCGATCCTCGACGCGGACAAGGAAGGTTTCCTGCGGTCGGAGACCTCGCTCATCCAGACCATCGGCCGTGCCGCTCGAAACGTCTCCGGGCAGGTGCACATGTACGCCGACAAGGTCACGCCGTCGATGGAGCGGGCGATCGACGAGACCAACCGGCGGCGGGCCAAGCAGGTCGCCTACAACGAGGCCAACGGCATCGACCCGCAGCCGCTGCGCAAGAAGATCGCCGACATCCTCGACTCGCTCCAGCGTGAGGACGCCGACACCGAGCAGCTCATGGGCAGCGGCAGGCAGCAGTCGCGCGGCAAGGCGCCCGTGCCCGGCTTCGTGGCCAAGGCCTCGGGGCAGCACGCCAAGGCCATCGCGGGGGAACTGCCCCGGGCGCAGATGGAGTCGTTGATCGACTCGCTCACCGAGCAGATGCACCAGGCGGCGGCCGACCTCCAGTTCGAGGTCGCGGCCCGGCTGCGGGACGAGATCAAGGAACTCAAGCGCGAGCTCCGCGACATGCGCGAGGCCGGCGTCAAGTAACACCCGCTCGGCTTCAGGCTCAGCGACCCCCTCCATGCCCCCATGACCGGAGGGGGTCGCCTTGCGCTGCCTGACGCGGCTCCCGGCCGCCCGAGCCGCCCCCGGCCTTGCCCAGCCCGACGAAGCACCGGTCCCGAGCGGCTGGTCCTCGAGTGGCCAGCTCCCCTGCGGCTAGCTACCGAGCGGCTGGTCTTCGGACGGGCGACTCCTTGTGGCGGAGCGACCGATCCCGCCGCCCTCGGGTCACCCAGATCACCGGCGAACCCGCCACTCAGGGCGGCGGTGGCCGAGCCACCCAGGTTGGCCGGCGAGGTGGGTGGGCCGGCCGGTGCGCGGCCAGTGCGGGGCCGGAGCTGGGTTGGGCCGGGTGGGTGGGTCAGCCGCCCATGGCGTTGCGGTGGGCTTCGCTGATCTGGATGAGCTGGACGTAGTTGCCGTCCGGGTCGATGGCGGTGGCGAAGAGGCTGCCGTCGCGGTCGTCGAGTTCGGCGAGCCAGGTGACCCCGAGGCTGTTCATCCGCTCGACCACGGCGCGGGCGTCGTCCACGTCGAAGTTGAGGATGATCCGTCCAGGTTCGGGGCTCTTGTCGGAGATGTCGGTCCGGGTGTCGATCATCAGGTAGACGCTGCCGAACCGGAGCACCCCGTAGTTCTCCACGTCGGCGTTCTCGTCGGGCTGCAGGGCGGCGACGTACCACTGGCGCAGGCGCTGCGGGTCGGTGCTGGACAGGAGCAGGCTGTTGAGCTGCGGGGCGGCCATGGTGACTCCCTGAGGTCTTCGGGTGCGGTTTCGGTGTGTTCAGGAAGAGACGACTCGCGGGCTCCCGGAAAGTCATCGGTGGGGAGCCGAGACTTTTTGGGGAGCACGCCAAGGGGCTGCCCCGGCCACTCGGCCGCCCCGGCCCCAGCCGACCACTCGGGCCGCCCGGCCGCCCGGGCCACCCGCACCTCCCGACACTCTGGGCCACCCGGGCAGCCCGGGCCACCTGGGCCACCCGCACCTCCCGGCACTCTGGGCCACCCGGGCCGCCCCGGCCACCCGGCCACTCGGGGCTCCCGGCACTCCGGGCCAGCCGGCCACCCGGGCCACCCGAGCTACTCGGCCGCGCCGTGCAGGTGACCTCAGGTGGGTGGCGAGGTGGGGGTCAGGTGAGGCGGGCCTCGCGGCGTAGCAGGGTGGCGAGGGTGTCGGGGTCGGCGGCGGTGACGCCCTTGGAGGCGAACCACGTGGCCACGTTGCGCGCGTCCCGGTCGAGGAAGTCCGGCCCGGTGGGGTGCGAGATGACGTCCACGATCTGCGGCAGGTCGATGATGATCAGCCGGCCGTCCCGCACGAGCAGGTTGTACGCCGACAGGTCGCCGTGCGCCAGGCCCTCGTGCGCCAGCCGTACCATCGCCTCGACCAGTTGCTCCCACAACGACTCCAGCCCCTCGGAGACGTTCGCCAACCGTGGGGCGGCGAAGCCGTCAGAGGTGCCGATGAACTCCTGCAGGATCTCGGTGCCCACGATCTGCACCGGGTACGGCACCGGCAGCCCGAGCTCCCACAGCCGGCACAGCGCGGAGAACTCGGCCTGCGCCCACTGAGAGGCGATCAGGCGCATGCCGAAGGAGGTGCGCTTGGCCATGGCGCGGTTCATCCGGCTCTCCTTGACCGCGCGCCCCTCCAGGTAGCCCGCGTCGCGGTGGAAGAGCCGGTGCTCGGAGTCGCGGTACCGCTTGGCGGCCAGGAGACAGGCCCGGTCGGTGTCGGGCACGGCCCGCGACAGCAGGTGGACGTCGGCTTCCTTGCCGGTCTTGAGGATGCCGAGCTCGGTGTCGACGGCGGCCAACTCGGTCACGAGCCAGACGGGGTGCGGCTTGGGGCCGCGCTCGGTCGGCGTGCTCTGGTCCCAGGTGGACCAGCGGTCACCGGAGGGCGGCAGGTCGGGGTCGGGCTCGGGGTTGGCGGCCAGCCACTCGAGGTCGTCGGCGTCGAGGCCACGGATGCGGGTCTTGCTGTGCTTCGGCACGGGTGGGTGTCTCCTGCGAAGAAGTGGTACCCCACCGGCGCGAAGGCGTCAGGTCAGCGGCCGCCCGGTGGGAGGGATCTGGAGCGTGAAAGGCACGCGGACAGGCGTCATCACGGTCATCTCCTCCCTTCGTGCCGTCGGCGGCGGACAGTGAGCACGAGTATGGGGGGCTGATATTCGGTTGTGCAACCGAATATCGTCGGGCGGGTGCGGAGGTGTGCGGAGTGCGGGGGATTCGAGCCGGCCGGTGCGCCGGGGTGTGCGCGTTGCGCTGCCCTGGTGGATGCGCTGGTGGAGGAGGGCTGGACCCCGTTCGCGGCCGAGTTCGGCCTCGGGAGCGGCAGCGGCCTGGCCACAGGGGCGCCGGCCGGGAGGAATCCGGCCGAGCGGCAGGCAGGTAGACAGGAGGCGGCCGAGCGGGAGCTGGCTGAGATGGTGGTGCATGAGCCGGACCGGCATCCGTGGCGGGTGGTGGATGCCGCCTACGACCGGCTGAGGTGCCCCGAGTGCGGTGGGCGGTTGAGCCGGGGCCCGGTCGGGTGCGGCGCGTGCGATGTGGCCAACGGGTTCCGGTTCTCGGCGATCGAGATCGACCGGCCGGGCGTCGCGCCGGGCAACGAGCACGCGATCCGCGTCAACGTGGCGGTGGTCCGCCGCCCGCACTGGGTGTCGGAGCATGAGCTGATCGCCCGGCGGCTGCTGCTGCCGGTGCTGCTCGACGGCCACCTGCCGACCACCGAGCAGGCGCAGGCCGCGCGGGCGGTGCTGCGCCGGGGCGGCGGCGAGCGGGAGTACGCCGAGCTGGTCTACCGGGACTGGGCCGGCGGGTCGTGACGCTCCTGCATGGCGCGCTGGTAGAGCTCGTCGATCTCGTCGAGCGGGTCGGGCGCGCGGCGGCGTGACTCGATCTCCAGGTCGGCCCGGGCCCTGAGCTCCTCGACGCCTTCGGAGGCGTGGTGCACCTGGGCGCCGAACAGGTCGGCGCGGATGCGGGCGCAGGTCGCGGTCAGCTTGGCCTGGTGCTCGCGCAGCCGCTCCAGCGTGACGTGGTCGACGTAGGGGGAGACGCGCCGCTGCTGGGCGTACATGCCGAGCTGGGTGTCCTGGATGTCGGCCTGCTTGGTCAGCTCGGCCAGCAGGTGCGGCAGCTCGCCGAGGCCCCAGCCCTGCGCCTGGGCGGTCTCGACCGCCTGGCGGGTGAGGCCGACCTCGCGGCGCAGGTCGATGCGGAGCCGCTCGACCTCGGCGGCCTCGCCGGTGCCCATCGCGTTGTAGTGGGTGGTCAGCCGGGTGGCCGTCTCGCGCGCCTTGACGGCGGCCTTGCGGCCCAGCTTGACCATGAAATAGAGGCCGACGCCCGCGACCAGCAGCACGAAAGCGACGATCACCAGCAGCACGACCAAGATCTCGCTGATCGTGGACACCTCCCATCGGGAACCCGTGCTTCGAGCATAGTCGCCCGCCGCACAAGTGCCGCGCCCACCGGATCAGGCACTCCGAGGAAGCGCCCGGGCATGAGTTGGCCCGGCAGTGTGCACCGCCACTGCCGGGCCGGGGTGTGCGAGAGCGGGGGCGGGGGCCTCCATGCGCCTCGCACACGTCTTCACCGCGGGTCCGTCGCCCGCTTCACCGCGGGTCCGTCTCCCGTTTTGCCTCGGGCACGTCTCCCGTTTCGCCTCGGGTACGGTCACCCGCTCCTACTCGGGTACGGTCACCCGCACGACCTCGCCCTTGCCGGGCACGAAGGTCTTGTTGGTCACGTAGAGCGCCCCGTCCGGCCCGACCGCCAGCCCGAGCGGCATGGTGAGCGTGCCCGGCTTGAGCAGCTCGGTCCGGGTGCCGTCGGCCTCGATCCGGTAGAGGGAGCTCTTGGTCATGTGGTCGGCCGGGATCGGCCCGACCGAGCCGAGGACGATCAGCCGCCCCTGCGCGTCGAAGGCGACGTCGGCGACGGTGGTGAAGCCCTTGACCGCGGTGACCGGCTTGGCCGTACCGGCGAGCTTGAACACGCGGGCCATGCCGTCGGGGTTGGGGAAGCCGTTGTGCTCGGCGACGTAGTAGGCGCCGTCGGGCCCGGCGGCGATGCCCATGGGCACCGACTGCATCGGCACCTTGCTGCCCTTGGGCATCTTGAGGTTGGCGGGGGCGGGCACCATGCGGGCGTGGAACACCGCGCGGGTGGTGACCTTGCCGGTCGGTGAGACCTCCAGCACGTCGTTGGCGCCGACGTCGGTGACGAGGGCTCCGCCGTCGGCGGTGGGGACCACCGCGTACGGGTAGGAGTCGACCACGCTGCCCTTGTCCTTCTTGTCAGGGTTGTGGGCGATCTCGTGCTTGAGCAGGTCGGCCAGGACCGACACCTTGCCGTCCTTGATCCGCAGCAGGGTGGCCAGGCGCTTGCCCTGCGGGCCGAGGCCCTTGCGCAGCTTGCCGTCGCCGCCCATGCCGACCGCGACCAGCAGGCTGCCGTCGGCCGCGACGGCGACGTCGTGCGGGCCGGTGCCCGAGCCCTGCGAGCCGGCCGAGGGCAGGCCGTCGGTCACGACGCTCTTCTTGCCGCCCGCCAGCTTGCTGATCCGGCCGGTCAGGCCGAGGCAGATCTTCTCCGCCTTGCCGCCGTCGACCCCGGGGACGGTGGTGCACTTGAGCTTGCCGCCGCTGCCGGACTCGGCGATGTACAGCGCGCCGTCCGGCCCGAAGGCCAGGCCGCGCGGGTTGTCCAGCTTCTTGGCCACGACGGTGACCGCCCCCTGGTCGGCCTGGGCCGGAGCCGTCACGACGGCCAGCCCGAGCAGGGCGACCCCGCCCACCCCGATGATCCGCTTCATGGGGCACAACGGTAGGAGCGCGACCTCGGGCGGGACGTCAGCCGCTAGGGTGATCGCCGGTCAGCCGACCGGCGGAGCCGGATGCGCCGCAGTACCCGCCAGGCCAGGAAGGCCAGCAGGATCAGCGCCACCAGCACGAGCAGCGGAGCCAGCACCGCCAGCAGGCTCAGGCCCAGGGAGCCTGCGTCCTCGGCGGTGGAGACGACCGGCGCGCCCACGCCTGCCGTACCGGCGTTGACCACCGGGCGGGCGGCCGATTTGAGCGCGTGCACGGCGAGCGCGACGACGATGCCGATGAGCCAGCCGGCCCACGGGTTCTCCGTCATCCAGGTCGAGGCGTCGATCTCGGCGGCCGCGGCGGTGGCGCTGAAGACCACGCCGCCCGACGCCGGGCGCACCGCGGTCTGGATCAGGTCGTTGACGCTGTCGACCGCGGGGATCTTGTCGACCGTCATCTCCAGCAGGAGCAGGACGGCCAGCACCGCGAGCACGCCCCAGTTGGACAGCCAGGCATAGCCGTCCGGCAGCTTCACCCGGTCGGTGAAGTTGGCCAGGATCCCGACCACCAGCAGCGGAATGTAGGCGTTCAACCCGGCCGCGGTCGACAGACCGAGCCCGGTGAGCGTGGCGAACATGGGCAACCCCCCGGCTTTCAGGCTCTCACACTGACATCCTGTGGCGGCCGGCGGTCAGCGCGGCGCTCCGGCCGGTTTCGAGAGCAGAACGTGATGACCGTCGGCTGTGACGAATGACATATCCGCACCCGATCTTTAGGGTGCGGATATGACTGACCGGGCGCGGATCGTGATCATCGGAGGCGGCGTCGGCGGCGCCTCCGTCGCCTACCACCTGGCCGAGCTGGGCGAGCGGGACGTGGTGCTCCTGGAGCGCGACGAGCTGACCAGCGGCTCCACCTTCCACTCCGCGGGGCTGGTCGGGCAACTGCGCGCCGACCCCACCCTGACCAGGATGAACCAGTACTCGGTCGAGCTCTACCGCACGCTGCCCGGCTGGGTGGAGTGCGGCGGCGTCAAGCTCGCCTGCACCCCCGAGCGCATGCAGGAGATCCGGCGGCAGCTCGACTGGGCCCGCACCTTCGGCCTGCCGCTCACCGAGATCTCGCCGCGCGAGGCGGCCGAGCTGTTCCCGCTGATGGACCCCGAAGGCGTGGTCGGCGCCTGCTACCTGCCGACCGACGGGCAGATCGACCCGGCCCAGCTCTGCTACGCGCTGGCCGCCAAGGCCCGCGAGGCCGGGGTGCGGGTCCGCACCCGCACCCGCGTGCTCGGCATCGAGGTCCGCGAGGGCCGGGTGCGCTCGGTCCGCACCGACCAGGGCGAGATCGAGTGCGAGATCGTGGTGAACTGCGGCGGCATGTTCGCCCCGGAGATCGGCCGGATGGCCGGGGTGCGCATCCCGATCATCCCGATGTCGCACCAGTACGTGATCACCGAGGCCTTCCACGAGCACACCCGCCTGCCCACGCTGCGCGACCCCGACCTGCTCGTCTACTACCGCCAGGAGGTACAGGGCCTGGTCATGGGCGGCTACGAGCGCCGCTCCAGCCCCTGGGTCGACCCGGTGCCCGCCGACTTCAACGGCAAGCTCCTGCCCGAGGACCACGACCGCTTCACCGAGATCTCCGAGAACGCCGAGATCCGCGTCCCGGCCATGGGCGAGGCGGGCATCCGCAGCTTCGTCAACGGCCCCGAGGCCTTCACCCCGGACAACGAGTTCATCCTCGGCGAGAGCGAGGTGGCCGGCTTCTACGTCGCCGCCGGCTTCTGCGCGCACGGCATCGCGGGCGCGGGCGGCATCGGCCTGGTCATGGCCGAGTGGATCGTCTCCGGCGAGCCCACCTGGGACCTGTGGCACATGGACATCCGCCGCTTCGGCCGCTCCTACCGCTCGCCCGGCTACACCCGCAAGCGCGTCGTGGAGAACTACGAGACCTACTACGACATCCGCTACCCCGGCCACGAGCGCAGCGCCGGCCGCCCGCTGCGGACCTCCCCGGCGTACGGCTGGCATGCCGCCCACGGCGCGAGCTTCGGCGAGAAGTCCGGCTGGGAGCGCGTCAACCACTACGACCTGCCCGGCGACGAGTCGTTGCGCCCGCACGGCTGGGCCGGCCGGCACTGGTCGCCCTCGACCGGCGCCGAGCACCTCGGCACCCGGGCGAGCGCCGGGCTGTTCGACGAGAGCTCCTTCGCCAAGCTGGAGGTCACCGGGCCCGACGCCGCCGAACTGTTGGAGTGGGTCTGCGACAACCGCGTGGCCCGTGCCGTCGGCGCGATCACCTACACCCAGGCGCTCAACTCGCGCGGCGGCATCGAGTGCGACTTCACCGTCACCCGGCGCGGGGAGTCGGAGTTCATGGTCGTCACCGGCACCGCCTTCGGCTCGCACGACCTCGCCTGGCTGCGCAGGCAGGCGCGCGAGCGCGGGGCGGACGTGCGGGTGGCCGACGTGACCGGGCAGTACGCCTGCTTCGCTCTATGGGGGCCGAACGCGCGGGAGATCCTGCGCACGCTCACCGACGACCCGCTCGACTTCCCGTTCATGACCTCGCGCGAGCTCACCGTGGGGGACGTGCCGGTGCTGGCGCTGCGGGTCACCTTCGTGGGGGAGCTGGGGTGGGAGCTCTACTGCTCCACCGAGTACGGCGCGGGCCTGTGGGAGACGTTGTGGCGGGCCGGCCTGCCGTACGAGCTGGTGGCGGGGGGCTACAAGGCGATCGACAGCCTGCGCCTGGAGAAGGGCTACCGCGTCTGGGGCGCCGACATCGGTCCAGAGACCACGCCGTACCAGGCGGGGCTCGGCTTCTGCGTCCGGCCGGACAAGGAGTTCCTCGGCCGCGACGCGCTCGACCCCGAGCCGGAGCGGCGGCTGCGCTGCATCGTGCTGGACGACCGGCGCCAGGTCGCGCTCGGCAACGAGCCGGTCAGCGTGGACGGCGAGCTGGCCGGGCGCGTGACCTCGGGCGGGTACGGCTACACCGTGGGCAGGTCCATCGCCTACGCCTACCTGCCGGTCGGTCCGGGCACCAAGGTGGGCGTGGACGTCTTCGGCACCCGCGTGGACGGCCTGGTCACCGACGAGCCGCTGTTCGACCCCAGCGGCTCGCGCATCCGCGGATAAGGCCCCGTCAGCCCGCGGCGTCCGGTTCGGCGAGGCCGGTCAGCCGGTCCACGGCCTCGCCGTAGCCCCGGACCAGGTCGTAGACGACGTCGCGGGCCGGCCTGACCCGGTCGAGCTGGCCGACGACCTGGCCGACGTAGTAGCCGGCCAGGTCCACCGCGCCCGGTTCGCCGCGCTCGGCGGCCGGGTTGACCGCGCGCATGGCCCCTTCGGCGAGCAGGAGCTGCAGGGGCATGCCGAGCGGTCCCGGGCTGGCGGGGGAGCGGTCCCACTCCTCGGTCCAGGCCGAGCGGAGCTGGCGCGCGGGCTTGCCGGTGCGCGAACGCGAGCGGACGGTGTCGAGCGAGGAGGCGGCCAGCAGCTTGCGCTTGACCACAGGCGGGGTCTCGGCCTCCTCCGTGGTCAGCCAGACCGACCCGCACCACACCCCCTGCGCGCCCAGCGCGAGCGCGGCGGCGACCTGCCGCCCGTCGGCGATCCCGCCGGCGGCCAGCACGGGAACCAGCCCCACCGCGTCCACGACCTGCGGGACCAGCACCATGGTGGAGACCTCGCCGGTGTGCCCGCCGGCCTCGGTGCCCTGCGCGACGATGAGATCGGCGCCCGCCGCGACCTGCCGCAGCGCGTGCTCGACCGTGCCCACCAGGGCGGCCACCGGCACCCCGGCCTCGCGGGCTAGCTCGACCATGTGCGCGGGCGGCGGGCCGAGGGCGCTGGCGATCAGCCCGATCGGGTGCTTCAGCGCCACCTCGACCAGCCCGGTCGCCCCTGAGGCGGTCACCCGGCCGGCGAACTCGTCGGCCGCCTCGCCGGTGGCGCCGGGCGGGGCCGGCACGCCGTAGCGGCGCAGCAGGTCGTCGAGGAAGGCCCGGTGCTCGGCGGGGACGAGGTCGGCCACCCGCGTGCCGCGGGCGTCCAGCTTGCCCGGCACCAGCACGTCCACCCCGTACGGCCGGCCGCCCACCTGGGCGTCGATCCAGGACAGCTCGGCGTCGAGCTGCTCGGGTGAGTAGGCGACCGCCCCGAGGACGCCGAAGCCGCCGGCGTTGGTGACCGCGGCGACGACGTCGCGGCAGTGGCTGAAAGCGAAGATCGGAAACTCTATGCCCAAGCGCTCGGTCAAAGCTGTCCGCATGCGCTGACGTTAGCCCGTTCAGGAGTCGTCGTCATCGTCGTCGTCGCCTTCGAGGGTCCAGGAGACCGAGGTGACCGACGGCTCCAGGCTGAGGCGGCTGGTGGCCTTCTCGAAGAGGTTCTCGTCGCGGCGCAGGCTGTCCACCATGGCGTGCACCTCGACCTGGTCGCGCACGTCCGCGTCGTAGCTGTGCAGGCTGCGCAGCCGCAGCTCGGGACGGGTGAGCGCGGAGACGATCAGGCTGCGCACGTGCGCCTCGTCCTGTTTGGGGCAGATCACCTCGAAGCGGTAGCGGGTGCGGTGCCGGGCCCGGCGGCGGTCGAGGAAACGGCCCAGGGGGCGCATCAGCGTGTTGGCCCCGACGATGAGCACCGTGCCCGCCGCGGCCAGCACGAACATGCCGGCCCCGGCCAGCGAGCCGACCGCGGCGGCGCACCACAGCGTGGCGGCGGTGTTGAGGCCGCGGATGGTGAAGCCCTCGCGCAGGATCACGCCCGCGCCGAGGAAGCCGATGCCCGAGACGATCTGCGCGGCCACCCGCGTCGGGTCGGCGGTGTCGCCGCCACTGGTGAAGCCGTAGGCGCTGAGCAGCACGAACAGGGCGGACCCGACGGCCACCAGGAGGTTGGTGCGGATGCCGGCCATGCGGGCGCGCCACTGGCGTTCGATGCCGATGACCCCGCCCAGCGCTCCCGCGACCAGGAGGCGCAGGAGCAGGTCCAGATCCACCATGTCCAGAAATTTCCCTCTTGGGGGCGGCTCTGGCGGTCACTGGCCGAGGTTTGGCCCTGCCGTGGCCCAGCGTTTGACCCGGGACCGGTGATCCGTCCGGTCAGGCGGGCCGCTCCAGGGCGCTCAAGGACGGTACGGTCGCCGAGACCGGCGTGTGCCAGCCCTCCGCCGGGTCGTAGCTGCGGACCACCCGGGCCGGGACGCCCGCGATCACGCTGTGGTCCGGGAACTCGCCCCGCACCACCGCGCCCCCGGCCACCACGCACTGCCGCCCGATCCGCGAGCCCGGCAGCACGATGGCCCCGGTCCCGAGCCACGAGCCGCTGCCGATGGAGACCGGGTTGTTGCGCGGCCACTGCCGCCCGATCGGGATGTCGGGGTCGTCGTAGACGTGGTTCTGGTCGGTGATGTACACGTACGGCCCGGTGAACACGTGGTCGCCGATGTCGATCGACTGGTGCCCGACGATGTGGCTGCCCCGCCCGATCGAGCACGACGCGCCGATCCGCACGATCGTGTCCGGCCCGAGCTCGGCGCCGGGCATCATGCCGCACGAGATCGACACCCGCTCGCCGATCAGGGTGTGGTCGCCGATCTCGATCCACCGCTCGCCGAAGATCGCGCCGGGCGGGAAGGCGATGCTCACGCCCTCGCCCAGCCGCCGGAAGCGGTATCCGGCGGGGTTGGCCGGGGAGATCGCCCCCGCCCGGCGGATCCACGCGTATGCGCGGTGGATCAACGCGCCCACTACTGCCATAAGCCCCCAAGTTACCCTCCGGTTCGGCCCGTCCCGCCGCCGGTGCCGCCCGGTTTCCGGCGAGCCGCAGGTCATCCGGGGTCGTCGCCGCGCCGGGGGCCCGGAGGCGGCCTGCCGTACCGGCTGGAAAAGTGGCGTGAAGGGCCGGAAAGCCCGCCGCATCCCCGGCCGGCACGGGCCGTGACGCGCCCGGGGAGGGCCGTTCACGCATGTGGAGGGCGTTGTTTGATATCCTGAGAGCCCGTGGACACTTCGACCACACCTCGAGCCACGGGAGCCTCTTTGCGCAGCGCATCGCAAACCAAGCATCTGTTCGTCACCGGCGGTGTCGCCTCCAGCCTCGGCAAGGGACTCACGGCCTCCAGCCTGGGCAGGCTGTTGAAGGCACGCGGACTCCGGGTCACCATGCAGAAACTCGACCCCTACCTCAACGTCGACCCCGGCACGATGAACCCGTTCCAGCACGGCGAGGTCTTCGTCACCGACGACGGCGCCGAGACCGACCTCGACGTCGGCCACTACGAGCGCTTCCTCGACACCGACCTGCACGGCAGCGCCAACGTCACCACCGGCCAGGTCTACTCCAACGTCATCGCCAAGGAGCGGCGCGGGGAGTACCTCGGCGACACCGTCCAGGTCATCCCGCACATCACCAACGAGATCAAGGACCGCATCCGCGGCATGGCGGGCCCCGACGTGGACGTGGTCATCACCGAGGTGGGCGGCACCGTCGGCGACATCGAGTCGCTGCCCTTCCTGGAGGCCGTGCGGCAGATCCGGCACGAGGTCGGCCGCGACAACGTCTTCTTCCTGCACGTCTCGCTCCTGCCCTACATCGGGCCCTCGGGCGAGCTGAAGACCAAGCCGACCCAGCACAGCGTGGCCGCCCTGCGCAGCATCGGCATCCAGCCCGACGCGATCGTCTGCCGCTCCGACCGGCCGATCACCGTCTCGCTGAAGCGCAAGATCTCCCTCATGTGCGACGTGGACGAGGACGCCGTGGTCAGCGCCGTGGACGCGGCCAGCATCTACGACATCCCCAAGGTGCTCCACTCCGAGGGCCTCGACGCCTACGTCGTGCGCCGCCTCGGCCTGCCCTTCCGCGACGTGGACTGGAAGGAGTGGGAGCAGCTCCTGCGCCGCGTGCACCGCCCGGCCAAGGAGGTCACCATCGCCCTGGTCGGCAAGTACATCGACCTGCCCGACGCCTACCTGAGCGTCACCGAGGCGCTGCGCGCGGGCGGCTTCGCCAACGACGCGCGGGTCAACATCCGCTGGGTCAAGTCCGACGACTGCGAGACCGAGGAGGGCGCCCGCCGCGAGCTCGACGGCGTGGACGGCGTGCTCATCCCCGGCGGCTTCGGCGTGCGCGGCATCGAGGGCAAGATCGGCGCCATCCGGCACGCCCGCGAGAACAAGGTCCCGCTGCTCGGCATCTGCCTCGGCATGCAGGGCATGGTCATCGAGGCCGCCCGCAACCTGGCCGGCGTCGAGGACGCCAACAGCGCCGAGTTCGACGCCGACACCAAGCACCCGGTCATCTCCACCATGGCCGACCAGGAGGACGTCGTCGCCGGCGAGCGCGACATGGGCGGCACCATGCGCCTCGGCAGCTACACCGCCAAGCTCGGCGAGGGCACCCTGGCCCGCCAGCTGTACGGCAAGGCCAAGGCCGACGAGCGCCACCGCCACCGCTACGAGGTGAACAACGCCTACCGCGAGCAGCTCGAGAAGGTCGGCCTGGTCTTCTCCGGCCTGTCGCCCGACGGCCGCCTGGTGGAGTACACCGAGCTGCCCGCCGACCAGCACCCGTTCTTCATCGGCACCCAGGCCCACCCCGAGTTCAAGTCGCGCCCGACCCGCGCGCACCCGCTGTTCAAGGGCCTGGTCGCCGCCGCGCTGGCGGCCCAGAAGTGACCGTCATCCAGGACTATCCCGAGGAATGGCCGGTCGTCGCCACCAAGGAGCACTTCCAGGGCCGCGTCTTCGGCGTGCGCACCGACAGCGTGGTGATGCCCGGCGACGAGGTCGCCGACCGCGACTACACCACGCACATCGGCTCGGTCGCCGTGGTGGCCCTGGACGAGGCGGGGCGGGTGCTGCTGCTGCGCCAGTACCGCCACGCCGTACGGCACCAGCTCTGGGAGCTGCCCGCCGGGCTGCGCGACGTGGACGGCGAGCCGCTGCTCGACACCGCCGCCCGCGAGCTGGCCGAGGAGGCGGGCCTGCAGGCGCGCGAGTGGCACACCCTGGTCGACCTGATGAGCTCGCCCGGGATGACCAGCGAGCGCATCCGCGTCTTCCTGGCCCGGGACGTCTCCACGGTGGAGATCGACTTCGTGCGCCGGCACGAGGAGAGCGACATGCCGGTGGAGTGGATCCCCCTGGAGGAGGCGGCCCGGCGCGTGCTCGACGGGATGATCCACAATTCTCCGGCCGTGGCCGGTATCCTCGCCGCATACGCGGCATCGGCCGGTGGCTTCGCCTCGTTGCGCCCGGCCGACGCCCCCGAGGCGTGAGCCGCCGGGGCCGCCCCGGCGGCCCCGGACCCGGGCGGATCCGGACACCGGAACGCCCGCCCGCCGGACACGGCACGACGCCCGGTCCCCGGACCGGGCAGCAGGGAGGACTTCCGGTGGAGGCGGTGATCTCCAGCTATCTCGCCCACCTGGCCGTGGAGCGGGGGCTGGCCGCGAACACGCTCGCCTCCTACCGCCGCGACCTGCAGCGCTACCTGGGCCACCTGCGTGGCCTGGGCCGCAGCGAGATCGCGGAGGTCGGCGAGGCCGACGTCCTCGACTTCCTGTCCGCGCTGCGCCAGGGCGACGGCGAGCACCCGGCCCTGGTGGCCAGCTCCGCCGCCCGCGCCGTCTCGGCCGTGCGGGGCCTGCACCGCTTCGCGCTGCGCGAGGGCGTCGCCGGCCACGACCCCGCCCACCTGGTCCGCCCGCCCCGGCAGTCGCGCCGGCTGCCCAAGGCCATCTCCGTGGCCGAGGTCGAGCGGCTCATCGCCGCCTCCGGGCCCGAGGCCGCGCCGCTGACGCTGCGCAACCGCGCCCTGCTGGAGCTGCTGTACGGCACCGGCGCCCGCATCTCGGAAGCGGTCGGCCTGGCCGTGGACGACCTCGAACCCGAGCAGGTACGGCTGCGCGGCAAGGGCGGCCGCACCCGCGTCGTGCCCCTGGGCCGCTACGCCCGCCAGGCGCTCGACGCCTACCTCGTGCGCGCCCGCCCCACTCTGGCGGCCCGCACCCCGGCGCTCTTCCTCAACGCCCGCGGCGGCCGGCTGACCCGGCAGGGCGCCTGGGAGGTGCTGCAGAGCGCGGCGGAACGAGCCGGGCTCGAAGGGATTTCCCCGCACGTCCTACGCCATTCGTTCGCAACTCACCTCCTCGACGGCGGCGCCGACGTTAGGGTGGTGCAGGAGTTGCTCGGCCACGCATCGGTGACGACCACTCAGGTCTACACCCTCGTGACGGTCGACAAGCTCCGGGAGGTGTACGCCGCGGCGCACCCTCGCGCCATCCATTGATCTATAGTCTTTCCGACGTGCGGCAGTGTGGTTCGATGGGCGCGGTGTGTTGCCTTGCCGTACATAAGCTGACGCCATAGTGTCCGTCCGGACGGTCCGGTTCGGGACCGTCAGGGAGGTTCGAGCTGGTGACTGTGACCGCCAATGGTTCGACCCCGGGGACCCCCGAGAACCCCTGGGGTGACACGAAGACCGACACCGCCAAGCGCGGTGTGAATCTCGGCCCGACCGGGCGCCCGCGTCCGGTGTTCCCGGAGCCGGCCCGGCGCGACACGCACGGGCCCGCCCGCGTGGTCGCGATGGTCAACCAGAAGGGCGGGGTGGGCAAGACCACCACGACCATCAACCTCGGCGCCGCCCTGGCCGAACTGGGCCTGCGCGTGCTGCTGGTCGACTTCGACCCGCAGGGCGCCCTGTCCATCGGGCTCGGCATCAACCCGCTCCAGCTCGACCTCACGGTCTACAACCTGCTGATGGACCGCGAGGTCTCCGGCGAGGACGTGCTCCTGGAGACCGGCGTCGACAACCTCGACCTCCTGCCGTGCAACATCGACCTGTCGGCCGCCGAAGTCCAGCTCGTCACCGAGGTCGCCCGCGAGCAGGTGCTCGGCCGGGTGCTCAAGCCGCTGCTGCCGCACTACGACGTCTGCCTGATCGACTGCCAGCCGTCGCTCGGCCTGCTCACCATCAACGCCCTCACCTGCGCCCACGGCGTCATGGTGCCGCTGGAGTGCGAGTTCTTCGCGCTGCGCGGCGTGGCGCTGCTGATGGACACCATCACCAAGGTGCAGGAGCGGCTCAACGACGAACTGGTCATCGAGGGCCTGCTGGCGACCATGTACGACGCCCGCACCCTGCACGGGCGCGAGGTGCTCGCCCGCGTGGTCGAGGCCTTCGGCGACAAGGTGTTCCACACGGTCATCAACCGGACCGTGCGCTTCCCCGACGCGACCGTCGCGGGCGAGCCGATCACCACCTTCGACCCGACCTCGCTCGGCGCCAACTCCTACCGCGAGCTCGCCCGCGAGGTGCTCTCGCGCTGGCCCGCCCCCGCGACCCTGGCCCGCTGACACCCTTTCGGGGGGCACGGCCCCCCGGGGTGCGGGACAATGAGCGCGTGGCCCCGCAGCAGCCCGAGCAGCTAGAGCTCGACCCCAACGCCTTCAACGTCCACCTGGACGTCTTCGAGGGCCCGTTCGACCTGCTGCTCGGACTCATCGCCAAGCACAAGCTCGACATCACCGAGGTCTCGCTCTCCAAGGTCACCGACGAGTTCATCGCCTACATCCGCTCGCGCGGGCCCGAATGGGACCTCGACCAGACCTCCCACTTCCTGCTGGTCGCCGCCACCCTGCTCGACCTCAAGGCCGCCCGGCTGCTGCCCTCCGGCGAGGTCGAGGACGAGGAGGACCTCGCGCTGCTGGAGGCCCGCGACCTGCTGTTCGCGCGGCTGCTGCAGTACAAGGCGTACAAGGAGGTCGCCAAGGTCTTCTCCGGCCTCATGGCGGCCGAGGCGCTGCGCTTCCCGCGCACGGCGCCCATGGAGGCCCAGTTCGCCAACCTGCTGCCCGAGCTCATCCTCGGCATCGGCCCCGACCAGCTCGCCCGCATCGCCGCCCGCGCCTTCACCCCCAAGGCGCCGCCCACCGTCAACGTCCAGCACATCTACCAGCCGCTGGCCAGCGTCCGCGAGCAGGCCGCCATCCTGGTCGCCCGGCTGCGCCGGCTGCGCGTGGCGACCTTCCGGGTGCTCGTCGCCGACTGCGAAGGCACCTTCGAGGTCATCGCCCGCTTCCTGGCCGTGCTGGAGCTCTTCCGCGAATCCGCGGTCACCTTCGAGCAGGTCGAACCGCTCGGCGACCTCCACGTCACCTGGACCGGCGCCGACGACGGCGACGTCTCGGTCGGCGACGACTACGAAGAACCCGACACCGACCAGCCAGCGGAGCAGCCAGCAGATGACTGAACGCCTCGACGACCTCCCCTTCCCCCGCACCTCGCCCGAATCGGCCCCTGCCCCTGCTGTGGAGCAGCCCGCGGCCGACGGGCCCGGCCTGCGGGCCGCGCTGGAGGCCATCCTCCTCGTGGTCGACGAGCCCGTGCCCGAGGTCACCCTGGCCCAGGTCCTCGAACGCCCCACCCACGAGGTCACCGCGGCCCTCCACGCGCTCGCGGCGGAATACACCGACGCCGGACGGGGTTTTGACCTGAGGCAGGTAGCGGGCGGCTGGCGGTACTACACTCGGGCCGACTGCGCGCCCCTGGTCGAGCGGTTCGTCCGCGACGGCCAGCAGACCAGGCTGACCCAGGCGGCGCTCGAAACCCTCGCCGTGGTGGCCTACCGTCAACCGGTCAGCCGGGCGAGAGTGGCAGCGGTCCGCGGCGTCAACAGCGACGGCGTGATGCGCACCCTCGTCGCGCGCGGCCTGGTCGAAGAGGCCGGGACCGACCCGGAGAGCCAGGCGATGCTCTACCGGACAACCGCATACTTCCTCGAACGGCTGGGACTGACCAGCATCGACGAGCTCCCCGAGCTCGCCCCGTTCCTGCCCGACGACGTCGACGGGCTCGAGGACCACAGATCGGCCTGACCTCAGGCCGGTTGAACCCACTCATAGGAGAACTCCAGTGAACAACAGGCGAAGCACCCCGTCCGGTGATGGACGCGGTCGAGGACGCACCGGACGTCCCGCCTTCCGCTCCGACGACCGGCGCTCCGACGCACCGCGCCGTGACGACTTCCGTGGCGGTTCCCGCCGCGAGGACGGCCCCTCCGGCCGCGACTCGCTCCGCGCCGGCCGTGACGGCTCGCGCGACCGCTCCGGGTCCGGGTCCGGCTCCGGCTCCGGTTTTGCCGGGCGCGACGACCGTCGCGGTGCCGGCTCCGCCGGGCGTGGTTTCGGTTCCTCTTCCTCCTCCCGTGGCGACGACCGCCGCGGGTCCTACGGCGATGACCGCCGGGGCTCTTACGGTGACGACCGCCGTGGGTCCTACGGCGACGACCGCCGCGACCGCTCCGAGGGCCGCTCGTACGGCGAGCGCTCCTCCGGCGGCCGCTCCTCCTACGGCGACCGCTCGGGTGGCCGCTCTTCCTACGGCTCCTCGGCCTCCGGTGGCCGTTCCTCTTACGGCTCTGGTGACCGTTCCGGTGGTCGGTCCTCTTACGGCTCCTCCTCCGGCGACCGGTCGGGTGGCCGGTCTTCCTACGGTTCCTCCGCCTCCGGTGGCCGGTCTTCTTACGGTGACCGTTCCGGTGGGCGGCCGTCCGGGGAGCGGTCCTACGGTGACCGCTCGGGCCGGCCGTCCGGCGAGCGTTCCTTCGGGGGCGAGCGGTCCGGCGGGCGTGGCTTCGGCGGTGACCGCTCCGAGGGCCGCTCCTACAGCGGCGGTGGCCAGCGGGGTGGCTCCGGTCGCCCGTCCGGTGGCCGCTCCTACGACGAGCGCGGCTCGCGCGGGGAGGCCCCTCGCGCCGGCCGCGACGGCGCCCGCTCCTACGGCAGCGGCTCCCGCGACGGCAACCGCCCCTCCTACGGTGGCGGCAACCGCGACGGTAACCGTCCGTCCTACGGCAGTGGTTCCCGTGACGGCAACCGCCCCTCGTACGGCGGCGGCAACCGTCCCTCCTACGGTGGTTCCCGCGAGGGTGCCCGTCCGAGCTACGGCCGGGACGAGCAGGCCAAGCGCGAGCCGTGGAACGAGCGCGGCGACGGCGCCCCGGTCCGCGGCCGGTACGGCAAGCGCGACGACGCCCCCGAGTCCCGCCCGTACCAGTCCCGCCCGCCCAGGCGGGACAACGTGCAGACGATCGGCGGCGGCAGCCGTACCGGATCCGCCCCCAAGGACCGGTTCAAGACCGACCGCCCCAAGCGTGACCGCGACTTCTACGAGCCGTGGGACAACGACGAGCGCGACACCACCGAGGTGCCGGACGGCGTCCGGCTGCAGAAGGTGCTCGCCCAGGCGGGCGTGGCCAGCCGCCGCGCCTGCGAGGAGATGATCGGTGACGGCCGGGTGACGGTCGACGGCCAGGTCGTCCGCCGCTTCGGCGCCAAGGTGGACCCGGCCAAGCAGGCCATCCACGTGGACGGCAAGCGCATCCCGACCGCCCCCGACCTGGTCTACTACGCGCTCAACAAGCCCATCGGCGTGGTGAGCACCATGGAGGACCCGGAGGGTCGCCCGTGCCTGGCCGACTTCGTCGAGGAGCTGGCCCCGCGCCTGTTCCACGTGGGCCGGCTGGACACCGAGACCGAGGGCCTGCTGCTGCTCACCAACGACGGCGAGCTGGCGCACCGGCTGACGCACCCGAGCTACGGCGTGCAGAAGAAGTACTGGGCGAAGGTCCCCGGCCCGATCCCGCGTGACCTGGGCCGCCGCCTGAAGAAGGGCATCGAGCTCGAGGACGGCATCGTCAAGGCCGACAGCTTCGAGATCGTGCAGGAGCACGCCCAGCAGGCGCTGGTCGAGGTCGTGCTGCATGAGGGCCGCAAGCACGTCGTCCGGCGCATGCTGGAGGTCGCCGGGCACCGCGTGATCGACCTGGCCAGGATCGAGTTCGGGCCGATCAAGCTCGGCCGTACCAAGCCGGGCACGCTGCGCTCGCTCAGCCTGCACGAGGTCGGCGAGCTGTACGCCGCGGTCAAGATGTAGTCTGGCCGCGACCAACACGGAGCCCGCGTGGGAGACCGCGCGGGCTCTCCGCCATCTGAGAGGGGTTGGACGAGCATGGTCCGGGCGATCCGAGGAGCGATCCAGGTCGAGGGGAACGACCGCGACGCGATCATCGGTGCGACGACCGAGCTGGTCTCCGCGGTGATGGAGCGCAACCGGCTGACCACCGACGAGGTGATCAGCGTGCTGTTCACCGCGACCCCCGACCTAACCGCCGAGTTCCCCGCGCTGGCGGCGCGTAAGCTCGGTTTCCACGACGTGCCGCTGATCTGCTGCACGGAGATCGCCGTGCCGGGCGCGCTGCCGCGCGTGGTGCGGTTGATGGCGCACGTCGAGACCGACCGGCCGCGTGCGGAGATCCAGCACGTCTACCTGCGTGGCGCCACCGTTCTTCGTCAGGACATCGCGCAATGAACACCGTTCTGGTCCTCGGGACCGGTCTCATCGGCACCTCCGTGGCGCTGGCGCTGCGCGGGCGGGGCACGCGCGTGCTGCTCGCCGACCGGGATCTGACCTCGGTACGGCTGGCGCGCGAGCTGGGCGCGGGCGAGGAGTGGCACTACGACGAGAAGGTGGACCTCGCGGTCGTGGCGGTGCCGCCGCCGCACGTGGCCAGCGAGCTGAAGGGCCTGCAGTCCCGGGGCGTGGCGACCTGGTACACCGACGTGGCCAGCGTCAAGGCCGAGCCGATCGAGCGGGCCCGCGAGCTGGGCTGCGACCTCGGGTCCTACGTCGCCTCGCATCCGCTGGCCGGGCGGGAGAAGTCGGGGCCCGGCGCGGCCCGGGCCGATCTGTTCCTGGGCCGGCCCTGGGCGTTGTGCCCGACGCCGGAGGCCTCGCCCGAGGCCGTGGCGGCGGTGCTGGAGTTGATCGCGCTGTGCGGGGCCAACCCGGTCGAGGTCGGTGCGGCCGAGCACGACCAGGCCGTGGCGCTGGTGTCCCACGCTCCGCACGTGGCCGCCAGTGCGGTGGCCGCGCGGCTGGCCGAGGCGTCCGAGGTGGCGCTGGGGCTGGCCGGGCAGGGGGTGCGGGACGTGACCCGGATCGCCGGCGGCGACCCTGGTCTGTGGCTGGGCATCCTGTCCGGCAACGCGGCGCCGGTGGCCGAGGTGCTCGACGCGGTCGCGCGTGACCTCAACGAGGCCGCCGAGGCGCTTCGTGGCCTGTCCAAGGGGGAGCCGGGTGCGGCCGACGAGGTCACCGGGCTGCTCAAGCGAGGCGTGGCCGGGCATGGCCGGATCCCCGGCAAGCACGGTGGCCCGGCGGCGCGGTACGGCGTGGTCCAGGTGGTCATCGGGGACCGTCCCGGGCAGCTCGCCCGGCTGTTCCAGGTGTGTGACGAGGTCGGGGTCAACGTCGAGGACGTGCGGCTGGAGCACGCGCCGGGGCTGCCGCTCGGTATGGCCGAACTGTCGGTCCAGCCGGACGCGGTCCTCGTGCTGAGCGCCGCCCTGCGCGAACGCGGCTGGCAGGTCCCCTGACCCGCACTGCCCCTGACGGACCTTGACCCCATCGGGTGCGCGCCCCACAATGCCCGCGTGCCCGCCCGCGTGCTCGCTGTCGTTTTGCTGCTTCTGGCCGGATGTGCCACCGTGCCGCTCGCTCAGGAGGCCCCCGGAGAGCGGAGTGGGGCGGCTGGGTTGCCGTTGGTGCCGCAGCCGGAGCGGGTGGCCGCGCTCGGAGGTCCGGCGGTGGCGCTGACCGCGGCCACCACGATCGTCGCCGGCCGAGCCGAACGCCAGGTCGCCACGCACCTGGCCCGGACGCTGCGCCGGGCGACGGGTTTCCCCATGCCCCTCGCGGCCGCCGCGACCCCTGCCGCGCCCACGGTCGAGCTCACCCTCGCCGCCCCGGCGGGGCTGGGCCGGGAGGGGTACACGCTGACCGCCCGAAACCAGCGCGTACGGCTCGCCGCCACCACCGCGGAAGGCCTGTTCCGCGCCACCCAGACCCTCCTCCAGCTCCTGCCACCCGACGTGGAGACCACAGGACGACCCGGCCCGTGGACGGTGCCGCAGGTCGAGATCACCGACCGCCCGAGGTTCGGCTACCGGGGCCTGATGCTCGACGTGGGCCGCAGGTTCGTCCCGGCGGCGTCGGTCAAGCGGCTCATCGACCAGGCCGCCCGCTACAAGATCAACGTCTTCCACTGGCACCTCACCGAGGACCAGGGCTGGCGCCTGCCCAGCCGGGCCTTCCCGGCCCTCAACCGGATAGGAGCCTCCACCCAGGCGGGCTGGCGCGAGGGCGGGCCGTGGTTCTACACCGAGGCCGAGTACCGCGACGTCGTGGCCTACGCCGCCGAGCGGTTCATCACCGTCGTCCCGGAGATCGACGGGCCCGGGCACAGCGCCGCCGCGATGGCCTCGGTGCCGGGGCTCAACTGCGACGGGGTGGCGCGGGAGCCGTACCACGGGTTCGACGTCCGGGTGAGCGTCTTCTGCCTGGACGAGGCGCGGCTGCCGGCCGTGCGTGACTTCGTGGACAAGACCTTCGCCGAGGCGGCGGCGCTCAGCCCCGGGCCGTGGCTGCACATCGGCGGCGACGAGGTGCCGTCGGTGACGCGCGAGCAGTACGCCGCCTACGTCGGGCTGGCGGGCCGGGCGGCGGTCGCGAACGGGAAGCGGGTGATCGGCTGGCACCAGGTCGGCGACGGCCCGCTTCCGCCGGGGAGCGCCGTGCAGTACTGGGGCCTGACGCACGAGGATCGGCCGGCGATCGGGACGGCGGAGGAGACGGAGAGCGTCCGGCTGCTGCGCCGGGCGGTGCGGCAGGGCGCGCAGGTGATCGTCTCGCCCGCCGACCGGGCCTACCTGGACATGAAGTACACCGCTGACACCCCCTACGGGCTGCGGTGGGCGGGGCTGGTGCCGGTGGAGCGGGCCTACGACTGGGACCCGGTGCGGGTGCTGGAGCCGGTGGTCGCCGAGGGGCAGGTGCTCGGCGTGGAGGCGCCACTGTGGACCGATCGGGCGTATCCGGGCAGCCACCGCCTGCCGGACTCGACCGCGGTCTACCCCGACCCTGAGGTCTACCTGGATCACATGGTCTTCCCGAGGCTGCCCGCCATCGCGGAGCTGGGCTGGAGCCCCGAGCGGGCCCGGGACTGGCCCGGATTCCGCGCCCGGCTGGCCGCGCACGGGCCGCGCTGGGCGGCACGCGGCATCGGCTTCCACCGCTCACCCGAGATCGACTGGGCGGACTAGAACCCCGCTCCCACCGCTCGCCGAAGATCGGCTGGCGGGCTAGAACTCCGGCTCGTCGTGGGCTCGCAGCACCAGCAGGGCGGTGTCGTCGGCGTGGCCGGGGGCGGCGAAGCGGCGCAGGTCCTCGTGGACCGCGCGGATGATGTCGTCGGCGCTCTCGCCGGGCGCGGCGGCGACCGCGGTGCCGAGCCGCTGCGGGCCGTACAGCCGCCCCTGCTCGTCACGCGCCTCGGTCACGCCGTCGGAGTACAGGACGAGGGCCTCGCCGTACCGGAGCTTGATCTCCTGGACGGGGTACCCGGCGTCGTCGAACAGGCCGAGCGGCAGCCCGCCCCCGTCGGCGGGACGGACCACCCCGTCGGCGCCGCGGATGAGCGCCGGCGGGTGCCCGGCGGAGGCCAGCCGAATGCGCAGCCCGCCACAGGAGGGCGACAGGAGCGCGAGGACCGCGGTGACGAACCGGTCGGTGTCGGGATGGACCAGCAACGCGTGGTTGATCTCGCCGAGCAGCACCGCCGGGTCGTCGATCCGGCCGGCCAGCACGCGCAGGCCGTGCCGCGCCACCGCGGTGATCGCCGCCGCCTCCTCGCCCTTGCCGCAGACGTCGCCCAGGACCAGCCCCCAGCCGCCGAGGCAGGGGAAGACGTCGTAGAAGTCGCCCCCGACCAGCTCGCCCTCACCGGCGGGTGAGTAGAGCGAGGACAGCCCGCAGCCGGGCACCTCCGGCAGGCGCCGGGGGAGCAGGCTGGCCTGCAGCGCGTGCGCGGAGGTGGCCCGGCCCCGCCGGGTGCGGTCGGCGCGCAGCGCGAGGGCCAGGTGGCGGCCGGCCCGCTCGCACAGGCGGAGGTCCTCGTGGTCGAAGCCGGGGCGGTCGGAGCGGCGGATGAGGGTGAGGGTGCCGAAGCCGTCGATGTCGTCGCCGATCGGGGTGATGATCACCGATCCGGCGCGCAGCAGGGTCAGCGCGGGCAGCCCGGACTGGTCGCGGCCGAGCGCGAGCTCGTCGTGGATCGGGTTGAGCAGGGCCGGGCCGTCGTCCTCCAGCGGCGCCAGCCGTTCCAGCAGGCCGATGCTGTCGAGCTCGCCGGGGTCGCCCGCGACCGCCGCCCGGGTGCGGGAGCCGTCGCGGTAGCGGCGGTCGATGACGGCGAGGTCGGCGTAGGAGGCGGTGAGCACCTCGGCGGCCCGCCGCAGCAGCCAGCCCTCGCTGGGCTCGCGCTCGGCGAGCAGCGCGCCGGCCAGCTCGCTGATCACCTCGATGCGCACGTCGCAGGAGGGCGGGGGCGCCGGTGGGACGCCGCCGCCGGAGGGCAGGACGGTCACCGCCACCAGGTCCTCGCCCGGCAGGCGCGTCATCGTCAGCTCGGCGGCCACAGCCTCGCCGGTGAGGCACAGGTGCGTGGACAGGGAGAGCTCGGCGCCCCCGTGACAGGCGGCGTGCAGGTGCGAGCGGAAGGCCGGCCGGTGGGCGAGGTCGACGACCGCCACGAAGGGCTTGCCGTGCACGGCCGGCAGGCGCGGCCCGAAGGCGCGGCCGGCCGCCTGGTTCAGCCGGGTGATGCGGCCCTGGAGGTCGAGCAGGAAGAGCGGGACCGGCATGCGGTCGAGCAGCCCGCACAACGACTGCCGGTGCCGGCGGCCCTCGACGGCGGCGGCGCCGATCCTGGCCTCGCAGCCGGCCAGTTCGCGCTGGGCCCGGTCGAGCTCCAGCAGCGCCGCCTGGAGCAACCGGTCGGCCTGTCCCGGGTCCCAGCGGTAGGTGGCTCGGAGCCCGGCGATGCGATCCGCCAGCGTTACGGTCTCCACCCCGTCCATGGACCGAGCGTAGCCGGGCGTAACTGCCCGTGTCAGGAATTCTCCCGGACGCCTGCCGCAGGCCCGGCCCGTCCGGTGCGGGGGTCAAGGCACGGTAACCTCCTTGGGTTGAGTCGAAGGAGGAGTCGTGGCCGGTCTGGTCGTAGCCGTGGACGGGCCCTCGGGGTCCGGCAAGTCGAGCGCATCCCGTGGCGTCGCCCGCGAGCTGGGCCTGCGTTACCTGGACACCGGGGCGCAGTACCGTGCCATGACCTGGTGGATGCTGGAGCACGGCGTCGAGGTGGGCGACCAGGAGGCCGTCGCGGCGCGGGCCGCCGAGCCCGTCCTGGAGTCCGGCACCGACCCGCAGGGTCCCACCATCCACGTGGACGGCGCCGACGTCGCCACCGCCATCCGCGGTGACGCCGTCACCGGCTCGGTCTCGCTGGTCGCGGCCGTGCCGGAGGTCCGGCGGCGGCTGGTCGCCCTGCAGCGCGAGATCATCGGCGAGGGCGGCATCGTGGTCGAGGGCCGTGACATCGGTTCGGTGGTCGCTCCCGACGCCACGCTGAAGGTGTACCTGACCGCCAGCGCCGAGGCCCGCGCCAACCGCCGCACCGCCGAGCTCACGGGCACGACGGTGGAGGCGCAGCAGGCCGCCATGGCGCGGCGTGACACCCTTGACTCGACACGTAAGACCGATCCGCTCTCGATGGCGGCTGGCGCCGTCGAGCTCGACACCACGGCCCTGAACCTCGAAGAGGTCATCGCCACGGTGGTGAGACTGGTCAAGGAGCGCGCCTGAACGGATCAGGCGCGGTACTCGTGAGGATGAACACAGATGTCAACGGGGGACTCCGGCTGGATTGAGGCCGAGCTCGAAGATCTGACGACAGAGCACGGGGAGGACGAGGCCGACAGCGGCCCGCTCCCCGTCCTGGCCATCGTGGGCCGCCCCAACGTGGGCAAGTCCACGCTCGTCAACCGCATCATCGGCCGCCGCGAGGCGGTCGTGGAAGACGTCCCGGGCGTGACCCGTGACCGCGTGACCTACGACGCCAACTGGCGTGGCCGCCGCTTCACCGTCGTCGACACCGGCGGCTGGGACCCCGAGGCCACCGGCATGAACCTGCGCATCGCCGAGCAGGCCCAGGTCGCCGTGGAGCTGGCCGACGTGATCCTGTTCGTGGTCGACGCCACGGTCGGCATCACCGACGCCGACCAGGAGGTCGGCAACGTGCTGCGGCAGTCCGGCAAGCCGGTCATCCTGGCCGCCAACAAGGTCGACAACCAGCAGCTCGAGCTCGAGGCGCACGCCATGTGGTCGATGGGCCTGGGCGAGCCGTACCCGGTCAGCGCGCTGCACGGCCGGTCCAGCGGCGACCTGCTCGACGTGGTGCTCGACAAGCTGCCCGAGACCCCGCGCGAGACCTTCGGCACCGAGCGCGGCCCGCACCGCGTGGCGTTGCTCGGCAAGCCCAACGTGGGCAAGTCCTCGCTGCTCAACAAGCTGGCCGGCGAGGAGCGGGTGCTGGTCGACCCGATGGCCGGCACCACCCGCGACCCGGTGGACGAGCTGGTCGAGCTGGGCGGGCAGATCTGGCGCTTCGTCGACACCGCCGGCATCCGGCGGCGTGACCGGGAGCTGCAGGGCGCCGACTTCTACGCCGCCATGCGCACCCGCGCGGCGCTGGAGAAGACCGAGGTGGCGATCGTGCTGATCGACGCCAGCGAGCCGCTCACCGAGCAAGACCTGCGCATCCTCAGCATGGTCATCGAGTCCGGCCGCGCGATGGTGGTCGCCTTCAACAAGTGGGACCTGGTCGACGAGGACCGGCGGTACTACCTGGAGAAGGAGATCGACCGGCAGATGGTCCGCATCCCGTGGGCGCTGCGGGTCAACATCTCGGCCAAGACCGGCCGGCACGTCGACCGGCTCGTCCCGGCCATCGAGAAGGCGCTCGACTCCTGGTCCACCCGGGTGCCGACGTCGCGGCTCAACGCCTTCCTCACCGAGCTGGTGCAGCAGACGCCGCCTCCGGTGCGGAGCGGCAAGCAGCCCAAGATCCTCTTCGCCACGCAGGCGTCGACCGAGCCGCCGAAGTTCGTCCTGTTCACCTCCGGGTGGCTGGAGGAGACCTACCGGCGCTTCATCGAGCGGCGCATCCGGGAGGAGTTCGGTTTCGCCGGCTCGCCCATCGAGGTGACGATGAAGATCCGCGAGAAGCGCAAGAAGGAGAAGTAGGCGCCTCGCTCCCCGGTCCGGCACCCAGGTGTGCTCGCGGTCGAGCCGCTCCGGCGGCTCGGCCGGGGTGCCGTACATGTGGGGCCGATACTCGGTTGGCCGGGGCGCCCCTGCCCGGTTACAGTGGCCGCAACACGTTGAGGGAGACGAGTAACCCGAGGTCCACGCGGGCCGAGAGAGCCGCCGGTCGCTGTGAGGCGGCCCCGCGTCCCCGGGTGAAGACACTCCTGAGTGCGGGGAGGAAATGCCCCGCCGGTCCGGCCTCCGTCATCGGGCCGCCAGAGGCCGCCGATCCGGCGGCGAAGGTGTGGTGGCACCGCGAGTCCCTGCTCGCCCGCACCTCCCAGGGGTAGTCTCCGAGGAGGTGCCGTAAGCATGTCACGTGTCCTGTCCGCCGAGCTGCCCGAGTTCGCCGGCCGCCGAGTCACCGTCGCGGGCTGGGTCCATCGCCGCAGAACGCTCAAATCCGTCAGTTTCCTGATCGTGCGCGACCGTGCCGGGATCATCCAGATCGTCAGCCCCGTGCCCGGCCTGCCGGTCGAGGAGAGCGTCGTCGAGGTGAGCGGCCTGGTCACCGCCAGCGCCCAGGCGCCCGGCGGCGTCGAGCTCACCGAGCCGCGCATCACCGTGCTGAGCGAGCCGGCCAAGGCGCCGCCGTTCGCGCTCTACCGGCCCGAGGCGCCGGCCACGCTGCCGCTGCTGCTCGACCACGCGCCGGTCGCCCTGCGCCACCCCAGGCTGCGCCGGGCGCTGGAGATCTCCGCCGCGAGCGTCGCGGGCTTCCGCGCCACCCTCGACGGGCTCGGCTTCACCGAGATCCACACGCCCAAGCTGGTCGCCTCGGCCACCGAGTCCGGGGCGAACGTCTTCCCGGTGGACTACTTCGGCCGCACCGCCTACCTGGCGCAGTCGCCGCAGTTCTTCAAGCAGATGATGGTCGGCGTCTTCGAGCGGGTCTACGAGGTCGGCCCGGTCTTCCGCGCCGAGCCGCACGACACCGCCCGCCACCTGGCGCAGTACACCAGCCTCGACGTCGAGCTCGGCTTCGTGCGCGACCACCGCGACGTCATGGCCGTCCTGCGCGAGCTGCTGGCCGGCATGATCGAGTCGGTACGGCGCAGCGTCCCGATGGAGCTGCCGCAGGTGCCGGCCGAGATCCCGGCCCTGCACTTCACCCAGGCGCAGGAGCTGACCGGTTCCGACGAGCCCGACCTGTCGCCGGAGCAGGAACGCCGGCTGTCGGAGTGGGCCAGGCGCGAGCACGGCTCGGACTTCCTCTTCGTGACCGGCTACCCGATGGTCAAGCGGCCCTTCTACACCCACCCCGACCCGGCGCGCCCGGCCTACTCCAACGGCTTCGACCTGCTCTTCCGGGGGGTCGAGCTGGTGACCGGCGGGCAGCGGCTGCACCGCTACGAGGACTACCTCGCCGCGCTGGCCGAGCGCGGCGAGCCGGTCGAGCCGTACGAGGGCTACCTGCAGGCCTTCGCCTACGGCATGCCGCCGCACGGCGGGTTCGCCATCGGGCTGGAGCGCTGGACGGCGAAGCTGGCCGGGCTGGCCAACGTCCGGCAGGCGGCGGCCTTCCCGCGCGACCTGCACCGCCTCACGCCGTAACCCGCCGGGCGGGCATCAGCAGGGCGAGGGCCGCGCCGGCCACGCAGAGCACTCCGGTGACCAGGAACATCTCGGTGTACTCCACGTGCAGCGCGGCCTTCACCTGCGCGGTGTACTCGGCCATCTTCCGCGCGAAGGCGGCCGGGTCGCCGGTCGGCAGCGGGGTGTCCAGGTCGGCGGTGAGCGACTGGAAGCGGTAGAAGCCCCAGGCCGACACGGCGGCCACGCCGATCAGCATGCCCATCATCCGGGCCACGACGACCGCGGCCGAGGCCACGCCGTGCTGGGCGGGGCCGGTGGTGCGCAGCACGGCGGCCGACACCGGGGCGATGACCAGGCCGAGCCCGGCGCCGGCGATGATCAGGCCGAGGTCGATCGGGTGGTCGCGCAGCTCCAGCGGCCAGGCGGACATGACGAAGAAGCCGGCCGAGGCCACGGCCAGTCCGGCGGCGGTCACCGCCCGGTCGCCCAGCCGCCGGGCCAGCGCGCCGCCGGCCAGGGCGGCCACCGGCAGCGCCAGCAGGAAGCGGGCCAGCACCAGGGAGGCGTCCAGGGCGGGCAGGCCCATCAGCGTCTGGGCGGCGAGCTGGACGAACACCATGGTGATCAGGAGCGCGGCGCCGGTGACGAAGCTGACGCCCAGGGTGGCCAGGAGCGGGCCCTTGCGGGTGCCGGTCAGGTCGAGCAGCCGGACGGGGGAGCGGATCTCCCACCAGACGAACACCGCCGCCGCCAGGACGCCGAGCCCGATCAGCGGCCAGCCCCAGGGCGGCAGCACCGCCTCGGCGGGCTCCGGATTGTACAGCCCGGCCACCAGCAGTCCCAGGGCGAGGGCCAGCAGCCCTCCGCCGACCGGGTCCACCCGCCTGCTTCCGGCCGGGTCCACTCGCTTGTCCCCGGCCGGGTCCGCCCGCTTGTCCCCGGTCGCCGTGGGCGCGCCGCGGGGTACGGCGAGCTGCACGGCGACCGCGGCCAGCGCCACCAGCGGCAGGTTGATCCAGAAGATCCACTGCCACGACCCCAGCGCCAGCGCCACGACCCCGCCGTACAGCGGTCCGAGCGCGCTGCCCAGCTCCTGGGCCGCCCCGACCGCGCCCAGCGCCACGGGTCGCTCGCGTTCGTCCCACAGGTCGCCGATGAGCGCCATGGTGATCGGCAGCAGCGCGCCGCCGGCGATCCCCTGCAGCGCCCGCCCGGCGGTGACCACCACGACGGTGTCCCCGAGCGCGGTCACCACCGAGCCGAGGGCGAAGACGGCCAGGCAGAGCTGGATCAGGGGACGCCTGCCGTACCGGTCGGAAAGCTGGCCGAGCAGCGGCATGGCGGCGATGTAGCCGAGCAGGAACCCGGTGACCACCGGGGTGATGCGCTCCAGCCGGTTGACCGGCACCCCCACGGTGCGCGAGATGTCGACCAGGACGGTCACGACGACGTAGGCGTCGAGCGCCGCGAGCAGGACGACGGCGCCGCCCGCGGCGAGGACGAGCTTCCTCATCCGGCCGGCGGCGGGGTGATCTGGACGGCGGCGTCGTAGTCGCTGAGGGTCACCGTCGCCGAGCCGCCCTGCAGCGGCAGCGTGACGCGGTTGATCCGGCTGGTGGCCTTGTCGATGAGGAACTGCGCGTTGACGTCCTGGTTGACACCGGGCACCAGGGCCTTGAGGGCGTCCTGCTTGAGCGCGGCGGTGGCGCGGTAGGCGCCGCCCTCCTCGCCGTCGACCGTGGGGTTGGCGGCGGTGGTCAGGATCTGCGCCAGCCCCTTGGCCGGGTCGAGGATCTGGGCGGGGTCGTAGCTGAGCGTATGCATGAGCGTCTGGCGGGTCATCGTCTGGAACCCGCCGGTGGGGCCCTTGAAGTAGACGGTGTCGCCGAGCAGCACGAAGCTCATCTCGGTGAGCTGACCGAACAGCTCGACCGAGAGCGTGCCGTCGGCGTCGCCTGCGGTGGTCAGCCGGCCGTCGGCCTTGCGCAGCGGCACCGCGGGCGTGCCCTCGGTGGTGATGGCGAAGGTGGCCGACTTGACCGTCTTCATCGCCTCGGCGGTCTTCTTCATCAGCTCGGGCCCGGCGGGCAGGGCGCCCTCACCCGAGCAGGCGGCCACCAGGGCGAGCAGCATCAGGACGACGAGCGCGAGCGGCCGGGGGGAGGGGCGGGACCTTGTCACCATGAGCGGATCGTAGCGAGCGCCCGGCCGGGGTTCGCACGACAGGCCGATATCGGTTTCGCCTCGGCTCAGCGCAGGCTCTTCAGGTGCGCGACGATCGGGGCGTAGGCCTGCTCGAGCGCTTCGAGCTGGTCGTCGGTGAGCAGGTCGACGAAGTGCTGCCGCACGCCGGCGACGTGGTGCGGGGCGACCTGCTTGATCGTCTCCCAGCCCTGGTCGGACAGCACGGCGAAGGTGCCGCGCCGGTCGTCGGGGCAGTCCTCGCGGGTGACCAGGCCCTTGTCCTCCATGCGGGAGATCTGGTGCGACAGGCGGCTGCGGGACTGGATGGTGGCGTCGGCCAGGTCGCTCATCCGCATCCGGCGGCCGGGGCTCTCGGAGAGGTTGACCAGGATCTCGTAGTCGTTGATCGAGAGCCCGAACTCGTGCAGCTCACGGTCGAGCCGGTGCAGCAGGAGCTTGTGCATGGCCAGGTGTGCGCGCCACGCCCGCTGCTCGGCCTGACTCAACCATCGTGGCGTCCCCATGATCCCAAATGTACCTCAGACGGAGGTCACGACTTCGTCGAAGGCCAGCCGCGGCTGCCTCGGGAAGTGCGCGTCGGCCTCGGCGGCGTGACCCAGGTTGACGACGGCGATGACGTGGTGGTCGCCGTCGGGGAAGAACTCCTTGCTCAGGCCGTCGGCGTCGAAGCCGGCCATCGGCCCGGCGGCCAGGCCCGCGGCGCGGGCGCCGACGATGAAGTAGCCGGTCTGGATGGCGGCGTTGAAGCGGGCCGCGGCGACACGCCCGGCTTCGTCGGCCGCGTACTGCGCGGCGGCATCCGGCTTAATCGGGAAGACCTTGGGCAATTCCTCGTGGAAATCGAGGTCGGCGGCGAGCAGGGCCACCAGCGGGGCCTTGCCGATCTTCGGCTTGTTGCCCTCGCCCATGTGCGCGCGCACCCGCTCGCGGGCCTCGTCCGATCGGACGAGCACGATGCGCAGCGGCTGGCTGTTCATGGCGGTCGGACCGTACTTGACCAGGTCGTACACGGCCTGGACCGTCTCGTCGGACACGGGCTCGTCGGTGAAGCCGTAGGTGGTGTGGGCGGCACGGAAGAGCAGGTTCTGGGCGTCCTGGTTGAGCATCATGTTCCGCAGAACAACAGATGAATATTCAACTATTCCGCTCTGCTTCAATGATCTACCATGGCGGACAGTCTGGGAACGGTGCTGGTCGCGGGGGCGGCCAACCTGGCCATCGCCGCGGCCAAGTTCGTGGCGGGTCTGGTCAGCGGCTCGGCCGCGATGATGTCGGAGGCGGCGCACTCGCTGGCCGACACGGTCACCGAGGTGCTGCTGGTGATCGCCATCCGGCACGGCGGCCGGGCGCCCACCCGGCGCCACCCCTTCGGGTACGGCCAGGTCAGCTTCTTCTGGGCCATGCTCGCCGCGGTGGCCACCCTGGTCGGCGGCGCGGGCTTCTCCATCACCCACGGCCTGCACACCATCGCCGACGGCGAGGACCTGAGCGACCTCACCCTGTCCTACGTGGTGCTCGCCGTCTCCTTCGCCATCGAGACGGTCTCCTTCCTCAAGGGCCTGTCGCAGACCCGCACCGAGGCCCGCCGCTGGAAGGTCTCGCCCATCCGGCTGCTGCGCCGTACGCCGGACACGGCGCTGCGGGCGGTGATGCTGGAGGACAGCGCGGCGCTCATCGGGCTCGTGCTGGCCGCGCTCGGGCTGCTGGGCTCGCAGCTCACCGGCTCGGCCACCTGGGACGGCCTGGCCTCGGTCGCCATCGGCCTGCTGCTCCTGGCGGTGGCGATCAGCCTGATCAGCGCCAACGCCTCGCTGCTCATCGGGGAGGCGGCCGCGCCGCGGCTGGAGGAGGCGATCCGCGCCACCCTGACCGCGCAGCCCGAGGTGGACGAGGTGGTGGAGCTGCTCACCATGTATCTCGGGCCGGCGCAGCTCCTGGTCGCGGCCAAGGTCGACTTCTCCGACGAGGCGAGCGCCGCCGGCGTGGAGAACGCCTGCGACGAGGTGGACCGCCGGCTGCGCGCGCAGGTGCCGAGCATCAGCCAGGTCTTCCTGGACCCGACCCCGACCCGGCGCACCGGCTCCTAGACGTCGAGGGCCATCACGATGGCGATGCCGACGACGTGCATGACGACGACGATGACGATGAGCGAGATGAAGACGAACTTCGCCGGGCCGTGCTCGAAGGTCTTGCCCTCTTCGAGCGGCTTGCGCTTGGCCATCCGATCGGCGATGCGCTCCTCGATGGGCTTCTTGTAGAACACCCTTTCAGGGTATCCGGCGGGCCGGCCGGTCGGTCACCGCGGTGCCCAGCACGCCGTCGCACTCCCATTCCAGCACGTGGGGGCCCGGCCGCCAGGCGGTGGTGCGCATCCGGTCGAGGCTCAGCTCGCCGCGTTTGATCAGGGCCTCCTTGCGCGCCCACAGCCGGATGAGCTCGCGGCTGTCGGCCACCCGCTCGCCGGGCGCGGTCACCGAGGCGGCCAGGGCGGGGTCGAGCGGGCCGTCGGGGATGCGTTCCACGTCCACGCCGACCTTGCCGGGGCCGGCGACGGCGGCGACGTAGCCGCGGGTGTGGCTGAAGCTGACGCCCAGCTCGGGGTGGCCCTCCAGCGAGGGGCGGCCGTGCCCGGGGCCGTGCAGGTCGCAGTGCTGCGTCAGGACCAGGCGGGCCGGGTCGGCGTCGAGGCAGGCGGCGGCGGCCAGCCGTACCAGCAGGTGGGCGGCGACGAAGGCGGCGCGGTCGGCCTCGTGCCGCAGCCGGGCGGCCCGCTCCCGCTCGGCGGGGGTCAGCCACGACGGCGGGGCGTCGATCTCCTCGGGCCGGCCGGCCATCACCACGGCGTCAAGCACCGCGCCAGCATAGAGGGGGGCTCAGCGCGGCTGCGGCGTGGGGGTGCTCAGGATGGTGACCTCCTGCGCCTTCCAGGCGGCGCCCTCCCGGACCAGCAGCAGCTTGAGGTGCGAGCCGTGCACCTCGCGGACCGGCTGGCCGGACTCCACGCGCGAGTCGACGACCACGACCGCGCGCGCGGTGGCCTCGCCCACCTCGCCCAGGTAGACCTCGCGTACGGTCGCCTGCGAGACGGCCTTGTGCGCGAGGATCGAGCGCCGGGTCGCGGCGCCGAACTCCCGGTCGTACAGGGCCATGAAGTCGCCGGTGGACAGCCGGGCCAGCGTCGCCCGCGCGGCGGGCAGGTCCTGGTAGTCGTAGCTCAGCAGCGCCCGGGCGAACTCCCGGGCCGCGACCGAGACCTGCGCGCGCAGGTCGCGCTCGGCCGCCAGCCGGCCCCTGGCCTGCTCGGCGTTGCTGGCCCCGGTCCACTGGAGGACGGCGAAGGCGGCGAGCGCCAGCACCGCCAGCACGGCCGCCACCCCGAGGGCCCGCCCTCGCCACCCCTGGGACGCCATGCGCCCACGATGCCATCCGCGCCGCTGATCACGGAGGCGTTCGTCCGAAACCGGTCAGGTACGGCGGCGCCCACCGGCGAGGGCCGGCGGGCGCCGTCGATGGGGCGCGGGTCAGGACAGCAGCGCGCCCATCCAGCCCTCGACCTCGTCGGGGTGGCGCGGCAGCCCCGCCGACATGAGGCGGGCGCCGTCCTTGGTAATGACCAGGTCGTCCTCGATCCGCACGCCGATGCCCCGGAACTCCGGGGGCAGGGTGAGGTCGTCCTGCTGCAGGTAGAGGCCGGGCTCGACGGTCAGCACCTGGCCCTCCTCCAGCACGCCGTCGAGGTAGACCTCGGCCCGCGCCTTGGCGCAGTCGTGCACGTCCAGGCCGAGCATGTGGCCGCTGCTGCACAGCGTGTAGCGCCGGTACAGGCCGCTCTCCATGAGCGAGTCGACCGAGCCGCTCAGCAGGCCCCAGTCCACCAGGCCCTCGGTGATGACCCGCATGGCCGCCCGGTGGAAGTCGCGGAACTTCGCGCCCGGCCGCAACGCGGCGATGCCGGCGTTCTGGGCCTCGTAGACCAGCGAGTAGATCTGCCGCTGGACGGGCGAGAAGGTGCCCGACAGCGGGAGCGTGCGGGTGATGTCGGCGGTGTAGAGCGAGTCGGTCTCGATGCCGGCGTCGAGCAGGAGCAGCTCGTCGCGGTCGAGCCGGCCGTCGTTGCGGATCCAGTGCAGGACGCAGGCGTGCGAGCCGGAGGCCACGATGCTGTCGTAGCCGACGGCGTTGCCCTCCAGCCGCGAGCGCAGGCCGAAGACGCCTTCGAGGTAACGCTCGCCGCGCGGGTGGCCGAGCGCCGCGGGCAGGGCGCGCACGACGTCCTCGAAGCCGCGGGTGGTGGCGTCGACGGCGAACTGCAGTTCGCCGACCTCCCACTCGTCCTTGATCAGCCGCATCTCCGACAGGAAGATCTGCAGCTCGGCGTCGCCGCCGCCGACCGGGACGCGGCGGTCCACCTCGGGGTCCACGTCGCGCAGCACCCGGGCGGGGGCGGACAGGTCGAGGGTGTCGACGTGGGCGGTGGGCAGGCCGTACAGGTCGCTCGCCTCGCGCAGGTCGGGGCGGCGGCCCACCCAGAACTCGCCGTAGCGGCGGTCGCGGTAGAACTCCTGGCTGCCCTCGCGCGGCGAGCGCGGGCGCAGGTAGAGCACCGACTCGCCGGACGGCTCCACGACCAGCACGTCACCGGGCTCGGTGTGGCCGGTCAGGTAGGAGAAGGCGCTGTGCGGGCGGAAGCGGAAGTCGCTGTCGTTGCTGCGCACCTTGAGCGTGCCGGAGGGGATCACCAGCCGTTCGCCGGGGAAGCGGGCGGCCAGGGCGGCGCGGCGCTTGGCGGTCCAGGGCGCCACCGCCAGCGGGGCCAGGTCGTCCCGGTGGGTGTCGGCCCAGCCGGTGGCCATGAAGGCGGCCAGTTCCTCGGTGATCGGCAGGTCGTGGCTGCCGGTGTTCAATTTCTCGGTCATGTGATCCCCTCACCACGCTGTGATATTTCACATATTAGTCTCAAAGACGGCGCCATGCACTCTACGTGTTTGCCGCCGCGGACGCTTAGCCTGCCCGCCCGGAGGGGAGGTTCCCTCCTATCGGCCGCCGAGGAGGTGCACATGCTCATCGGGACAATCCTTCGTGCCAAGGGCAGCGATGTGACGACCGTCGCCCCTGATGCCACAGTCCGCGACCTGCTGGCCAAACTCGCCGAGCACAACATCGGCGCGGTGGTGGTGTCCGCGGACGGCTCGACGATCGACGGCATCGTCTCCGAGCGGGACGTGGTGCGAAGGCTTCACGACACGGGAGCCGGCGTCCTGGACGAACCGGTGTCGGCGATCATGACGCTGGAGGTCCGGACCGTCGGCCCGGACACGAACGTCAGCGAGCTGCGCCAGACCATGACCACCCACCGCTTCCGGCACGTCCCCGTCGTCGAGGCCGGCCGCCTGGTCGGCATCGTCAGCATCGGGGACGTGGTCAAGAGCGCGATCGAGGAACTGGAGACGGAGAAGGCGTCACTGGTCGACTACCTGCACCGCTGAGCTCCGCCCGCCGGTCGGCCCACCGCTCCAGGAGCACCTGGTCGTGGCTGATGGCCAGCACGCCCGCGCCCTCCTCCTCCCGGTAGTCGCGCACCACGCCGACGAGCAACGCCTGGGTCGAGGCGTCGAGCATGGTGGTCATCTCGTCGCACACCAGGTAGCGCGGCCGAAGCGTCAGCGCGCGGGCCAGGCAGGCGCGCTGGAGCTGGCCGTCGGAGACCTCGTGCGGGCGGCGGGTGAGCAGATCGGGCGTCAGTCCGGCCCGCTCGGCGAGCTCCGCCGCCCGGTCCCGGGGCAGCTTCGCCGCCGCGAGCGGCTCGGCGATGATCTCGGCGAGCGTCAGCCGCGGGTCCACCGCCAGCCTGGGCTGCTGGTAGAGCAGCGCGACGCTGGTGCGCAGGGCGCGCGGCGCGCGTTGCCGCCAGCCCGGCGTCGGCGTGCCGTCCACGCTCACCCGGCCGCCGTCCGGCCGCAGCATCAGCGCCAGCACCCGGGCCAGCGTCGACTTGCCGCAGCCGCTCGGCCCGCCGAGCCCGACGATCTCGCCCGGCGCGACCTCGAACGACAGCCGGTCCAGCACGATCCGGCTGCCGTACCGCACGGTGATCTCATCGGCGCGCAACATGGCAGGCCACCCCTTCCTCCAGATCCGGTACGGCGGAGCAAGCCGCCACCGCCTGCAAGCAGCGCGGCTGGAAGGCGCAGCCGCCCGGCAGCGCGGTGAGCTCCGGCGGCATACCGGGGATCGGGCGGAAGGCCCGGTCGGGCTGCGCGTCCACCAGCCCCCTGGCGTAGGGGTGGCGGGGCCGCTCCAGCACCTCGGCGGCCTCGCCCACCTCGACCAGCCGGCTGGCGTACATCACCGCCAGGTCGTCGGCCACCCGCTCGGCGGCCCGCAGGTCGTGCGTGATGAGCAGCACCGCCCGGCCCTCGTCGCACAGCGAGCGCAGCACGCCCATCGCCCGGTCGACCAGGGGCCGGTCGAGGCCGCTGGTGGGCTCGTCGGCGATGAGCAGGCCCGGGTCCCCGGCCAGGGCGATGGCGTTGGCCACCCGCTGGGCCATGCCGCCGCTCAGCTCGTGCGGGTAGCGGTCGAGGTCGGCCTCGCGCAGGCCGAACCGCCCGGCCAGCTCGGCGGCGGTGTGGGCCGAGCCGAGCTCGCGTAGCGCCTCGTCGAGCTGGGCGCGGGCGGTCCTGACCGGCGTCAGGTGGGTGGCCGGGCTCTGCGGGATCAGCCCGATGCGCCGGCCCCTGACCTGCCGGGCCAGCACGTCCGGCCTGGCGGCCAGCAGGTCGAGCCCGCCGTCCAGCAGGGCCGAGCCGCTCACCGTGGCGTTGCCGGGCAGCAGGCCGAGCAGGGCGTGGGCCAGCACGGACTTGCCGCACCCGGACTCGCCGACCAGCGCCAGGCAGCGGCCGGGCCGTACCTCGAAGCTCGCCTGCGTCACCGCCTGCACGGTCGCGCCGGGCAGCCGGAAGGTGACGGTCAGGTCGCGCACGTCGAGGGCGGTCGCCGGGCGGGTGCCGAGCCGGTCGGCCGGGGCGCTCGTCGTCACAGGGCCAGCTCCGATCGCATCCGGGGGTTGAGCCGGTCGCGGTAGCGCTGGGCGAGCACGGAGATCGCCAGCGTGGGGACCAGGATGAACAGGCCGGGCGCCAGGCTCGACCACCACGAGCCGGCCAGGATCGAGCGCTGCCCGTCGTTGATCATGTTGCCCAGCGAGGCCAGGTGCGGCGGCAGGCCGAGACCCAGGAAGCTGAGCGCGGTCTCGTGCCAGATGGCGTGCGGCACCATCAGCACGGTGGCCAGCAGCAGGTGCGGGGCCAGGTGGGGGAGCAGGTGCCGGGTGAGCAGCCGGGCCCGGCCCGCGCCGCCGGAGATGGCCGCCTCGACGAAGGGCCGCTCGCGCAGCGACAGCACCTCCGAGCGGACGATGCGCGCGGCGGTCGTCCAGTGGGTCAGGCCCACCGAGACGATCACCGCGTACGGGCTCGGCGCGAACATCGCCACGATGAAGATGCCGAGCAGCAGGTGCGGCAGGGAGGCGAAGCCGTCCACCACGCGCATGAGCAGGCGGTCGGGAAGGCCCCCGAGGCTTCCCGCCACCAGTCCGAGGGTGCCGCCGATGGCCATGCTGACCACCGCGGCGACCAGGCCGACCAGGAACGACACGCGAAGGCCGTAGACGCAGCGCAGCAGCACGTCGCGGCCGACCTCGTCGGTGCCCAGCGGGTGGGCGAGCGAGGGTGGCTGCCCGGCGACGGCCAGGTCCACCAGGTGCTGGTCGAGCTGGACGATCGGCGGCACCAGCAGCACGGCCAGTCCCAGCACGAGCAGGGTGAGCCAGGCGAGGCGGATCATACGGCCACCGCCCTGGTCCGCGGGTCGGCCACCCGGTAGGCCAGGTCGGCCAGCAGGTTCCCGGCCACGACCGCTACCGTGCCCATCAGGGTCAGGATGGCCAGCAGCGGGAAGTCGACCGACAGCGCGGCCTGCACCGAGGTGGAGGCCACGCCGGGCCAGGAGAAGACCGTCTCGACCAGGATCGCCCCGGTCACGAGCTCGGGCACGCGGGCACCCAGGATGGTCAGGAACGGCAGCAGCGCCGAGCGCAGCGCGTGCCGGACGATCACCGTGCGCTCGCGCAGCCCGCGCGAGCGCGCGCCGACCACGAAGTCCTCGCGCAGCGTGCCGATCACCGACTCGCGCACGTAGAGCACCAGCCACGACGACTGCGACACCGCCAGCACCACGACCGGCAGCACCAGGTGCTGCGCCACGTCGAGGGGGTCGAGCGAGGTCGCGGCCGGGTCGCTCAGCCCGCCGGCCGGCAGCCAGCCGAGCCGGACCGCGAAGACGTAGATGGCCAGCAGCGCCAGCCAGAAGACCGGCGCCGACTCGTTGGCGAACGCCCCGCCGGTGATCAGCCGGTCGAGCCACGAGCCCTTGCGCCAGGCGGCGAGCGTGCCGGCGATCAGGCTGCCGACCAGCATGAGCGCGATGGCGCAACTGGTCGCCAGCAACGTCCACGGCAGCCGCTCGGCGATCACCTCGGCGACCGGGCGGTGGAAGGAGTGCGAGTCGCCCAGATCGCCGGTGAGCAGGTTGCCCAGCCAGGTGGCGTACTGCTCGACGACCGGCCGGTCCAGGCCCCAGTTGGCGCGGATGCTCTCCACCACCGCCGGGTCGGTGACCATCGCCCGGTCGCCGAGGTACTGGCGGACCGGGTCGAAGGGGGAGGCCTGGGCCAGCGCGAACATGGCCGCGGTCACGGCCAGCAGCAGCGGCAGCGCGAACGCCAGCCGCCAGGCGATCAGTTTGATCACTTGCCCGGCTTCCAGGAGGCCAGGTCGCGGAACAGCCCGCCGGTGGCGTGCTCGTGGGCGTCGACGCTCGGCGTGATGCCCTGCCAGTCGCCGCGGACCACGTAGACGTGCTTGAGGAAGACCAGGTAGGTCCAGACCTGCTGGTCGTGGATGATCTTCTGGAAGTCGGTGTAGGCCTGCTTGCGGACGGCCTCGTCGGCCGACTCGCGGCCGGTCTCCAGGAGCTTGTCCACCTCGGGGTTGGCGTAGTAGCCGGGGTTGAAGAAGCCCTTGCCCTGGTAGCTGGAGTGGAACAGCTCGTAGTTGAGGTAGTCGGGGTCGTACGGCGAGCCGTACCCCATGATCAGGGCGTCCTTGGCCATGCGCGGCTCGATGGCGTCCCAGTCGAGGCCCTCGGGCTTGACCTCCAGGCCGATCTTCTTGGCGTCGGAGGCGGTGGCCAGGGCCAGCTCCTTGCGCAGCGAGTCGCCGGCCGGGTACATCAGCGTGAAGGCGGCGCGCAGGCCGTCCTTGGCGCGGACGCCGTCCTCGCCGAGCTTCCAGCCGGCCTCGTCGAGGAGCTTGGCGGCCTGGTCGCGGTCGGGGCGCGGGTTGCCGGTCACCGCCGGGTTGTGCCACGAGATGTCGGGCGAGATCGGGCCGAAGGCGGGCTTGCCGGAGCCGGCGAGGATGGTGTCGACCATCGCCTGCCGGTCCACCGCGAGGTCGAAGGCCTTGCGCACCGCCAGGTCGCCGGTGACCTTCTCCTTCATCGGGAACATGATGCCCCGGTAGTCGGCGCTGTCGACCCGGTAGACCTTGGTCCCGGCGGTGTTCTCGAAGCGCTTGGCCGCCTTGGGCGGCAGGATCGCGGCGTCGAACTCGCCGGCCGCCAGCCGGGTGGAGCGCACGTTGTCGTCCAGCGCGAAGGCGAGCACCACGTTCTTGATCGCCGGGGCGCCGCCGAAGTAGGACTCGTTGGCCTTGAGGACCACCTTGTCGCCCGGCGTCCAGGAGACGAAGGAGTACGGGCCGGTGCCGACCGGCTTGGCCGGGTCGATGCCGCCCTCGGGCACGATGCCGAGCGTGGTGCGCTGCACCAGCGGGGCGTAGGGGTGCTTGAGGGTGAACTCGACGGTCCGGTCGTCCTTGGCGCTCACCTGCTCGATGGCCGAGTAGTCGCCGCTGATCGGCGAGTTGGTCTTCGGGTCGAGCAGCGTGGTGTAGGTGTAGGCGACGTCGCGCGCGGTGAGCGGGCGGCCGTCGTGGAACTTGACGCCCTCGCGCAGCGTGAAGGTCACCGTCTTGCCGTCCGGGCTGCTCGCCGGGGGCGCGCTGGCCAGGTTCGGCTGGAGGGACAGGTCGGGGGCGCGGCGCATCAGGCCGTCGAACATCAGCGAGCCACCGTCGGCCGCGAAGCCCAGGACCGGGCTGAGGTTCTCGAACTCAGAGCCCAGGCCGATCACGAAGGCGTCGCCGGCGCCGCCCGCGGCGGGGGCCGGTCCTTGGGGCGCCGAACAAGCGGTCGCCAGTGTGGCGGCGACGGTCAGCGCGGCCAGGCGCCGGGCCAGTCCCATGGGGGTACCTCCAAGATGCCGAAAAGATGCAATTGCGAAGTATATGCATCTAGCTGGAGGGCGCAGGAGACCCGGTGCGGTCATGGCACCCTGTCCTTGTGATGTATGGCCCCCCGGATCGCTCGCCGTACGGTCCTCCGGACAGCCCGCGCGCCGTCAACAGCCCGACGATCCTGCTGCTGGTCTCCGGGCTGACCGGGGTGCTGGGGTTCCTCATCGGGATGTTCGCCGGGATCGGGCTGGCCGAGCCGTCCGCCTCGCCGCGCAAGAGCCCGGGACCGGCCTCGACCGTGCAGTTCGAGGAGTCGGAGCCGCCCGGCTTCGGCACCGAGACCCCGGTGGCCACGCCCGGCGGCACGGGGACGCCCGGCATGGGGACGCCGGGGGTGACCGGGACGCCCGGCGTGGGCGCGACCCCGGGGGGCACGCCGGAACCGGGTGGGATGCCCGACGGGCTGGCCGGGGCCATCCGCACGATGATCGTCGGCACCGACATCCAGCCGGGCACCTACAGCAGCCCCGGTCCTGCCGCCGGGCAGCCGGGGTGTTTCTGGGCCCGGCACAACTCGACCGAGGCCTCGTTCAGCACCGTGATCGACAGCGGGCTGCCGATCGGGCCGGCGACCGTCACCATCCAGCCCACCGACAAGGCCTTCCAGACCGCGGGCTGCGGGGAGTGGGTTCGGGTGGGCGGCTGAACCACCTCCCGCAGGTCCGCCCGGCGTGCCGGACGGCCGGCTCTTCCCCGGATGTGGCCGGGCGGGGGAAGATGCCCGCATGTCCGTGCTGAAGATGCTTGCCGACAGCCTCCGCAGCGGCGCCGTCGAGGTCGTCGACCTCACCGCCCCCCTGTCCGCGGAGACCCCGATCCTCCAGCTCCCCGAGCCCTTCGCCAACACCATCCCGTTCCGGCTGGAGGAGATCAGCCGCTACGACGACCGCGGACCCGCCTGGTACTGGAACGACATCCACACCGGCGAGCACACCGGCACCCACTTCGACGCGCCCGTGCACTGGGTCACCGGCCAGGACGGCCTCGACGTCGCCCAGGTCCCCCTCCAGCACCTGCTCGCCCCCGCGGTCGTCCTCGACTGCACCGCAGAGGCGGGCAAGGACGCCGACTTCCTGCTGCAGATCGAGCACGTCCGCGACTGGGAACGCGCCAACGGCCCGCTGCCCGAGGGCGGCTGGCTGCTGTACCGCACCGGCTGGGACCGCCGCGCCGAGGACGGCGCCGCCTTCCTCAACCAGGGCTCGTGGCCGGGCATCTCGCCCGAGTGCGCGCGCTGGCTGGCCGAGGAGACGCCGATCCTGGGCGTCGGCGTCGAGACCGTCGGCACCGACGCGGGCGCCGCGCACTCCTTCGACCCGGCCTTCCCCTGCCACTCCTTCTTCCTGGGCGCGGGCAAGTACGGGCTCACCCAGCTCCGCAACCTGGACCGGCTGCCGGCGACCGGCGCGCTCGTCATCGCGCCGCCGCTGCCCATCCTCGGCGGGTCCGGCAGCCCGCTGCGCGTCCTGGCGCTGGTCGAGCGGTGAACGCCGCCGAAGCCGCCGGGCGGGTCCTGGCCGCGCTGGGCTGCCGGACGGCCTTCGGGGTGGTCGGGAGCGGCAACTTCCACCTCACCAACGCGCTCGTCGCCGCCGGGACGCGCTTCGTCGCCGCCCGGCACGAGGCCGGCGCGGTCACCATGGCCGACGCGCACGCCCGGCTCACCGGCTCGGTCGGCCTCGTCACCGTGCACCAGGGGCCGGGGCTCACCAACACGGTCACCGGCGTCGCCGAGGCGGCCAAGAGCCGGACGCCCCTGATCGTGGTCGCCGGAGAGGCCACGGACGAGCGGTCCAACTTCCACATCGACCAGGCCGGGCTGGTCGAGTCCGTGGGCGGGCTGTCGGTACGGCTCGGCTCGGGGGCGAGCGTGGTGGCGGAGGTCGTCGACCTGGTCAGGACCGCTCGTACGGCCCGCCTGCCGGTGCTGTTCAACCTGCCGCTCGACGTCCAGCGGGAGGAGGCCGCCTTCGGCCCCGAGCAGGAGGCCCGGATCGCCCAGGCCCTCGCCGACGGCCTGACCCTCACCGGACCGCAGGCGGCTTCGACCGTTGACGGCGGGGCGGGGGCCGACGAGCTGGCCCGGAAGCTGGGCGCGGCCGAGCGGCCGGTGTTCATCGCCGGACGCGGCGCCCGGCACGCCCGCCGCCCCCTGGAGGAGCTCGCCGACCGGACCGGCGCCCTGCTGGCCACCTCGGCGGTCGCCAAGGGGCTGTTCCGGGGCAGCCCCTGGGATCTCGACGTGAGCGGCGGCTTCGCCACCCCGCTGGCCGCCGAGCTGATCCGGGGCGCGGACCTGGTGGTCGCCTGGGGCTGCGCGCTGACCATGTGGACCACGGCCCACGGCAAGCTCCTGCCGCCGGGGGCCGAGGTGATCCAGGTGGACGCCGACGAGGCCGCGCTCGGGCGCAACCGGCCGGTCAGCGCGGGCGTCGTGGGCGACGTCGCCGCGGTCGCCGCCAGGGTCGCCGCCGAGCTCGACCGGCCGGCCGGGGGGTATCGGAGCCCGGAGCTCGCCGAGCGCATCGCGCGGGAGGGGCGGTGGCGGTGCGTGCCGTACGAGGACGAGAGCGGGGCGGGGCGCATCGACCCGCGGACGTTGAGCATCGGGCTGGACGACGTGCTTCCCGCGGAGCGCGTGCTGGCCACCGATTCCGGAAATTTCATGGGATATCCGGCGATGTTCATCGATGTCCCGGATGAGCGGGGATTCTGCTTCACGCAGGGGTTCCAGTCCATCGGCCTGGGCCTGGCCACCGCGATCGGCGCGGCCCTCGCCCAGCCGGACCGGCTCCCCGTCGCCGCCCTCGGCGACGGCGGCGCGCTGATGGGGATCGCCGAGCTGGAGACCGTGGTGCGGCTCGGGCTGCCCATGGTCATCGTGGTCTACGACGACGAGGGGTACGGTGCCGAGGTGCACCACTTCCGCGGCGAGCCCATGCAGACCGTCACCTTCCCGCCGACCGATTTCGCCGCCCTGGCCGCGGGGTACGGCTGCGCCGCGGTGACCGTGACCGGGCCGGACGACCTGGCCGGGGTGGCCGAGTGGGTGAAGGGCGCGCGCGAACGCCCGCTGCTGGTGCACGCCAAGGTGACCCGCGAGCACGGCTCGTGGTGGCTGGAGGAGGCCTTCAAGGGTCACTGAGCCGGGGTTCGGTGGGCCTGAGCATGGTGCTCCGGGCCCACGTGCTCAAGGCGGGGCCCCGGTCAGGCCTGCGGTCCCGGCCGGGTCCTGCGGCCCCGGTCAGGTCTTGCGGTAGATCCAGGCCTCCTCCGCGGCGGCGAGCACCTCCGCCAGGCGCGCGCCGCCCCCGGCGGTGACCGCCGCCGCGACCGCGCCCTCCAGGAACGGCACGTCCGCCACGAGCACCCGCCCGGGCTCCTCCAGCAGCCGTGCGGTCAGCACGGAACTGCCGAGATCGGGCACCAGGACCACCCCGTCGCCCTCGTCGGCGTGCGCGATCGCCGTCTCGATCAGGTCGATGCTGGTCCCGAGCCCGCCGCCCACGTCGCCGCCCGCCCCGGCCAGCGGCACGCGCTCCCCGGCGATGCCGCGCACCAGCGCCACCGCCTCGGCCGCCATCCCGGCGCTGTGCGAGACCAGCACGACGCCTACCATCGGGCGGCCACCGTGTGCAGGGCCCTGACCAGCAGCGCCGCCGAGGCCGCGCCCGGATCCTCGTGGCCCTCGCTGCGTTCGCCCAGGTAACTGGCCCGGCCCTTGCGGGCGCGCAGCGGTGCCGTCGCCCGGGCACCGGCCTCTGCCGCGGCTGCCGCCCGGTCGAGCGCCTCCTCCAGTTTCACCCCGTCCTGTACGGCAAGCGCCAGGGCCGCGGCTGCCGGGCGGAGGGCGTCGATCATCGTCTTGTCGCCCACGGCGGCCTTGCCCAGCCGCTCGACCGCCACGACCCCGGCCTCCAGCGCGGTCGCTAGGTCGGCGGGGGAGACCTGCGGGGCGTCGCCCAGCGCCTGGCCCATCGACCGCAACGCCGTGCCGTACAGGGGGCCGGAGGCGCCGCCGACCTTGCGGATGAGCAGGCTCCCGGCCGCACTGACCACCTTCCCGGGAGGGAGGGGGGAGCCGGAGGTGGGGGCGGGCGTCGGGGTCGGGTCGTCGGCCGGTGCCCGGGCGGGCACCGCTGCCTCCTGGATGGCGGTGAAGCCGCGGGTGAGGTTGGCGCCGTGGTCGGCGTCGCCGATGGCCGCGTCGAGCTCGGTGAGCCGGTCGCGGTGCGCGGCGACGACGGCGGCGCACTCGGCCAGCCAGGCGGTGAAGAAGGCGGCGTCCATCAGCGCCCCCAGCGCAGGCCGGGCGTCTCCACCGGCGCGTCCCAGAGCCGTTCGAGCTCGTCGGTGAGCCGGCAGACGCTGACCGAGAAGCCTTGCATGTCCAAGCTCGTCACGTAGCTCCCGACCAGCGACCGCGACACCCGCGCCCCCTTCCCGCGGATGTACGCCTCGACCTCGGCGAAGATCACGTACAGCTCCAGCAACGGCGTGCCGCCCATCCCGTTGACCAGCACGAGCAGATCCCCTTCGAGCGGCAGGTCACCGTGCACGGCGTCCATCGCCAGCCCGGCCAGCTCACGGGCCGTCCCCATGCCCGCCCGGCTGCGCCCCGGCTCGCCGTGGATGCCGATGCCCAGCTCCACCTGGTCGGCGGGCAGGGCGAAGGTGGCCTTCCCGGCCGACGGCACCGTGCAGGAGCTGAGCGCGACCCCGAACGAGCGGCTGCGCCCGTTCACGAGCTGCGCCGTCGCCGCCACCTCGGCCAACGGCGCCCCCGCCTCGGCCAGCGCACCCGCGATCTTCTCCACGAACAACGTCGCACCGGTGCCGCGCCGCCCGGCGGTGTAGAGCGAGTCCTGGACCGCCACGTCGTCGTCGACCAGCACCGAGGCCACCTCCACGCCCTCCTCGGCGCAGAGCTCGGCGGCCAGCTCGAAGTTGAGCACGTCACCGGTGTAGTTCTTCACGATGTGCACCACGCCCGCGCCGCCGTGGCCGGCGGTGGTGGCCTGGACGATCTGGTCGGGCACCGGTGAGGTGAACACCTCGCCCGGACAGGCGGCGTCCAGCATGCCGTACCCCACGAAACCGGCATGGAGCGGCTCGTGGCCGGAACCGCCGCCCGACACCAGGCCGACCTTGCCCGGCGTCATCGTGGCGCGGTACACCACCCGCTCCGCCACGTCCACGCGCAACCCGGGGTGGGCGGCGGCGAGGCCGGCCAGGGCGTCGGCGACCGCGTCGCCGGGATCGTTGAGGAGCTTCTTCATCGGGTACGTGGCGCGCGCGGGGCGGCCACTCCTCCCTTCGCCGTCGCCGTGGGGGGCCTCGTTGCCACCTTCTACCCCGGCTTCGGGCGTCGCAAGGTTACGCAGGCGTAGGTTACTGTCTAGTTCATGGCCGAGCTCGTGTACCCGCCCGTGATCGCCGCGGCTAGGACCGTCTTCCGACTCATGGACTACCGCTTCCAGATGGAAGGCGTCGACCGCGTTCCAGCACGTGGTGGCGCGGTGCTGGTCAGCAACCACATCAGCTACCTCGACTTCATCTTCGCCGGCTACGCCGCCTTCCCGGCCGGCCGCAAGGTGCGGTTCATGGCCAAGAAGCAGGTCTTCGACCACCCGATCTCCGGGCCGCTCATGCGCGGCATGCGGCACATCCCGGTCGACCGCTCGGCCGGGGCCGACTCCTACGCGCACGCCCTCGGCCTGGTGCGCTCGGGCGAGATCGTCGGCGTCTTCGCCGAGGCGACGATCAGCCGGTCGTTCACCGTCAAGGAGATCAAGAACGGTGCGGTACGGCTGGCGCAGGAGGGCGGCGTGCCGCTCCTGCCGGTCGCGCTGTGGGGGACGCAGCGGCTCTGGACCAAGGGGCGGCCCAAGCGCCTCACCCAGCGGCACGTGCCGATCAGCATCCTGGTCGGGGAGCCCATGCAGGTCGGGCCGGACGACGATGTCGCGGCGCTGACCCTGGACCTGCGCGAGCGGATGCGCGGGCTGGTCGACCGGGCGCAGGCCGAGTACCCGGAGCGGGAGGCGGGTGCGTGGTGGCTGCCGGCTCACCTCGGTGGCAGTGCGCCCACCCCGGAGGAGGCGGCGGCGCTGGACGCGGAAGAGGCCGCTCAGCGGGCGGCCAAGCGCCGGTGACCCCGGGCGCGGGGCAGTCCTGGGCGGGTGCCGTCCTGTGGTGGGTCAGAGCGTGGCGTGGTGGTGGTGCGCGGCCGTGCGGATGTCGGCCAGCAGGATCGCCGCCTGCTGCTGGGTGAGCCGCCGGGCCGGGTCGTAGCGCAGCAGCCCCTCGATGACCGGCCGCAGCGCGCCCGCCCGCCGAGGCAGCGGGTACACGCCGTTCTGGATCATCGCCACGACCGTCGGGGCGTCCTTGCCCGGGTACGGCGGCTGCCCCTCGACCGCGCTGTAGAGCGTGGCCCCGAAGGACCACATGTCCGCCTCCTTGGTGGCCGCTCCGCCGTACAGCCTCTCGGGGGCCATGAACGCGGGCGTGCCGCGCAGCCCGCGCGAGGCCGGTGCGTTGGCGCCGGTGTCGGCGGTGGCGATGCCGAAGTCGGTGAGCACCACGCGGTCACCGGTGAGCATGACGTTGGCCGGCTTGACGTCGCGGTGCAGGACGCTGGAGCCGTGCGCGTTGCGGAGGGCGGCGAGCAGGTGCCGGCCGATCGCGGCGACCGACTGCGCGGGCAGGGTGCCGACCTGGGACAGGAGCTGGTGCAGGGACAGGCCGTCGAGGTACTCCATGACGATCCAGAGCCGCCCGCCCTCCTCGATGAGGTCGTGGACGGTGACGATGTTGGGGTGGCTCAGGCCGGCGGCCATCCGGGCTTCGCGGAGCACCCTGCGGCGCACCGCGGCGAGCTCGCCGGAGAGCGTCAGCTCCTTGAGCGCAACCTCGCGATGGAGAAGCTGGTCGAAAGCACGCCAGACAATGCCCATCCCCCCACGACCGGCCTCCTCGCTCAGGAGGTACCGTCCGCCGATCTCCCGCATACCATCCCCTCGTCGCTCGATCGTAATCATGTCACCTGATCACGGCCCGGGGGACACTTACCGTGATCCGGATATGCCGGAAACGACGGTGGTGCAGGTCAGGGGGCGGGAAATCAGTCGGGGCGAAATCAGCGCGACCGCGATCAAGCACACCACCACGGCCGACACGAACACCGCCGGCAGCCCGTACGCCTCGCCGACCAGCCCGCCGGCGAGCGCCCCGAGCGGGCTGCCGCCCATGCCGATCAGGCGGTAGGCGGAGTTCACCCGGCCGAGCAGTTCCTCCGGGATGATGCGCTGGCGCATCGAGATCACGATCACGTTGCCCGCCGCGCCGGTGACCCCCAGCAGGGCGCCGGTCACGTACAGGGCCCACGGGGTGGGGTACAGGACCGGGACCAGCAGGAGCAGGCTGCTCAGCGTCCACACCGCCGCCAGCGTGCGCCCGTCGCCCAGCGCCGCGGCCACCCGGCTCGCCACCTGCGAGCCGACCAGCGCGCCGACCGCCAGCGTGGTCATCACCAGGCCGTACGCCGCGGGCTCCATGCCGATCCGCGAGCCCGCGCCGACCGCCCACAGGATGAACACCGCGAAGTAGGCGGCGTTGGCGAAGTTCAGCAGGCCGGCGGAGATGGCCAGCGTGCGGAGGAACCTGTGCTCGCGCAGGTACCGCAGCCCTGAGGCGATGTCGCGGCGCAGGGGGCCGGTCGACGGGTTCTCCGGCCGGTAGGTGCCGCGCATCCCCACCAGGGCCAGTGCCGCCAGGCCGTACAGCAGGGCCGGCGCCCCGATCACCGCCACCGGGACCAGCGCCACCAGCAGGCCGGCCAGCGGGGCGCCGACGAAGTCGTTGCCGATCGTCTGCACGCCCACCACCTGGCCGTTGGCGTGCGTCAGCCGCTCGCGCGGGACCGCCATCGGCAACACCGCCTGGGCCGAGGTGTCGGCGAACACCTCCGACACACCCGCCAGCAACACCGCCGCCACCAGCAGGGGGAGGCTCAGCCACCCGCACAACGCCAGCACCGTCGCCGTCCCCAGCGTCGCCGTGCGCACCAGGCCCGCCGCCATCATGATCCGCCGCCTGTCGCCCCGGTCGGCGATCGCGCCCGCGTGCAGGGCGAGCAGCAGCCACGGCAGCGTGGTGGCCATCCCCACCAGCGACACCAGCGTGGGGGACCTGGTCATCGTCACGGCCAGGAGCGGCGCGCCCACCTTGAGCAGCCCGTCCGCCAGGTTGGACGTGGCCGTGGAAACCAACAGATGTCTGAACGCCCGCACAGGAACCTCTTCGTAGCAGCTTGTGCAAATCTTCCTTTGCAAAGCTATCTATGCACACTTTCCTTTGCAAGCCGATATCCGGGCGACTAGCGTGGACCCATGACCCCGCCCACCCCGTCGTCCACTCCGTCGTCCACTCCGTCGTCCACTCCGTCGTCCACTCCGTCGTCCACTCCGTCGTCCACCTCGTCCGCCCCGTCGTCCACCTCGTCCGCCCCGTCGTCCACCTCGTCCGCCGAACGCCCGTCGGCCCTCCCACCCGGGACGCCCGCTTCCTCGCCCGCCGCTCCCGATCCCGATCCCAAGGTCGCACCGGGATCCCCGCCCCGCCCGTCCACCTCCTCGCCCGCTCCTTCCGGTCCTGAAGTCGTGCCAGGCTCTCCGTCCCGCTCGGGGGCCGTGTCGCCGCCCTCGCCCGAGCCCACCCCAAGTCCGCTCTCGCCCGAGCCCACCCCAAGTCCGCTCTCGCCCGAGCTGACCCCAGGTCCGCTCTCGCCCGAGCTCAGCCCAGGTCCGCTCTCGCCCGAGCTCGCTTCGGAGTCGCCGACATCCCGGGCTGATCCGGTTCTGGCGGCACCTGTGGCCGTTCAGGGCGCGGGCGCGCTCGGAGGTGTTCCGGGCGCGGCCGTATCCGGGGCCCAAGCGGCGACGGCCCCTGCCCCCGGCGGGGCGGCAGGCTCGTCGAGCTCGTCGAGCTCGTCGAGGGCGGCGGGTCCGGCGCGGGCGGCGGGGGCGACGGGTCCAGTGGGGGCGGGGGTTGTGGGGGCGACGGGTTCGGTGGGGGCGGGGGTTGTGGGGGCGACGGGGGCGACGGGTTCGGTGGGAGCGGGGGTGGTGGGGGCGGCGGCGCGGAAGTTGACCGGGGCGGCGCTGAAGTCGTTCGCCCACCCCCTCCGGCTGAGGATCTACGAGCTGCTGGAGGAGCACGGGCCCCTGACCGCGACCAAGCTGGCGGGTCTGCTCGACGAGAACACCGGTGCGACCAGCTACCACCTGCGGGAACTGGCTCGGCACGACATGATCGAGATCGCGGAGGGCCTGGGGCGGGGGAAGGAGAAGTACTGGCGGATCACCCCAGGAGGCTTTTCGACCGGCGAGCCGTGGAAGGAGCCGGACGCGGGAGCCGTACACGCGGCTCAGTTGCTCATCGACCGCACCCTCGGGCAGAGGGCTGAGGAACTGGCCCGGTGGCGGCAGGAGGCCGCGTCCACGCCTGAGGAGTGGGTGCGGGGCAGTGTGCTGGGGCGGCGGTCGTTGCGGTTGACCTCGGCCGAGATGCATGAGATGGCGTCGGAGGTACTGGAGGTGCTCGACCGGTTCCGGGTGGCGGCGGAGCGTCGCGAGTCCCCGGCGGAGACGGCTCGGGTGGTCGTGCACTTCGACGTGTTCCCGGTCGGGGTCACCGAGGGGGGCTCGGGGGGCGGGGTCGCGCAGGGGTGACGGGCGTCAGGCTGGGCGCGGACGTGGCTGGGCCGAGCGGGGTGGGACGGCCGTTGGTGCGGCAGAGCGGCCTGACTTTGGGAGGCTCCGCCGGGGGTGATGAGTCGGCGGAGACCCGTGCCGCGAACAGGGAGACGCACTCGACCTGCTCGGCGTCTCAGGCAAGGGTTCCGACCGGAAACCCCACAAGGCCGCACCAGAAGGGGGCCGCACCAGGAGGGGGCCGCACCAGGAGGGGGCCGCACCGGGAGGGGGCCGCACCAGCAGGGGGCCCGCACTGGAGAGGCCCGCATAGGGAGAGGGCGGTATCGGTAGAGGGTCGCATCGGAAGGACCCGGGTCAGGAGTGGGCTACACCACTAGGGGTCACGTCGGAGGTCGGGAGGAGGTCGCGCCGGGCTCCGCCTGGTCCCGGCGCGGCCGCGAGCCCCCAGGGGTGAAGGGTGGGACGCACCTCCCCCACGTCCAAGTGCGCGAAGGAGCTACCCGGAAAGGACTGCCGCCCGGCGAGCCGCCGGCCGAGGGGAACGATGGGCGGCAGTCCGGTCTCCAGGGTCAGACCCGCCGCCAGAGCGCCGGCACGTTGGGCGGCTCCCAGCCGACCTGCGCCGTGTGCGCCTGCAGGCAGCGGTAGGAGGCTCCGCCGTACGTGACGGTGGCGCCGGCGGCGTAGGCCGTGCCCGCCGCCCAGGTCCCACCGCCGGGCGGCGGGCTGCTCGGGGGCGGGCTGGTGGGCGGCGGGCTGGTGGGGGGCGTGCCGGGCACGTTGAGGACGAAGTCGAAGGTCGCCTCACGGGCGTTGCCGACGGTACGGACGTTCATGAGCAGCGCCGGGTTGAAGATCGTGTCGGTGCTGTTGCGCGGCTCGCCGGGGAAGTAGAGCTGCGTGGTGAGCACGGGCCGCCCGGGCGCCTGGACCTTGACGTGGATGTGCCGGGTACGGCCGGGGTAGAGGCCGGGCACGATCGTGGTGAGCCGGAAGGCGCCGGTGGCGTCGGAGAACTGGTGCCCGCGGAAGTTGTAGCCGGTGTTGTCGTAGGCGCCGTTGTTGTCCGCCTGCCAGAAGTCCAGCAGCGCGTTGGCGATCGGCTGGCAGGCCAGCCCGAAGACGAACCCGCTGACCGTCAGCCGCACGCCCGGCGTGGTGGAGGTGATCAGGGAGGTACGGCGGGGCGAGCTCGGCTTGAAGTAGGGCCCCTCGGTCTGCGGGGGCGTGGGGTCGTCGCCGTCGTCGCAGAAGGGCGTGGGGGTGAGCGGCTCCTCCATGGTGCGGGCCAGCGCGGGAAGCTGCGGCACCAGCAGCGGGAGCGGGGCGGCCACGATCGCCGCCTTGAACAACGTCTTGCGGGTGAGGCCCTTCGGGGTCTCCTCCATGGCTGGCTCCTGGGGGGTCAGAGGCTTTCTCCCAACCTGACACCCAGTCTGATCGGAGTGTACCCTACGATTTCCTATAGGATCTTGTTATGCCCGGCGTGACATGCGGGAACACCCGCGTGGGCTACGACTCCCAGACCTTGACGACAGTCAGCAGCCCGCCGGACACCAGCAGCAGGGCGAACCCCCAGTTGAGCCCGCCGAGGATCGCCCCGGCCAGAGCTCCTGCCGCGGCCAGCGCGATCACGGCGGCGATGACGATTCGGGCGGTGCGTGGCATGGGGCGGCTCCTCAGGTCATGGTTCACCTCCGGAAGGCGTTCCACCGCGTTCCATGGCGGGCCGAGGGCCGGGCAGGAGGGCCACCAGCGCCACCAGCGCGACGGCTACGGGAACGCCCCAGAAGAGGACGGCCGGGATGGCCGCGGCAGGGACGGCGTGTTCCCGGGCGAGGAGGGCGCCGAAGAGCGAGACGCCCATCGACAGGCCCAGGCCGCGGACCGACACCACGGCCGAGGTGGTGGCGGCCAGGTCGGCCGGGGGGACCGCGTTCTGCGCCACGACGACCAGGTTCTGCATCAGGAGGCCGAAGCCGAGCCCCAGGACGGCCAGCCCGAGGGCCGCCCAGCCGTACGGCAGGCCGGGCGTGAGGCGGCTGAGCAGGAGGAAGCCCAGCACCACCACGGCCGAGCCGGTCAGCAGGACGGGCTTGACCCGGGCGCCGGCGGTGATCCGGGCTCCGGCCAGCGAGGAGACCGCCATGAAGGTCAGCACGTACGGCATGAGCGCCAGGCCGGCCTGGGTGGCGCTCATGCCGTACGCGGCCTGGAGGTAGGTGGGCAGGTAGACGATCGAGCCGCCGAGCAACGCGCCGAGCAGCCCGGCGGCGGGGAGGGCGGCGCGCAGGACCGGGCCGGCGAACAACCGCACCGGGAGCAGAGCGTCGGCGGTGCGGCGCTGGCGCCGGACGAACAGCACCGACAGCGCCACCACCGCGCCGAGCAGGCCCAGGATCGCGGGCGAGCCCCAGGCGTGCTCCCGGCCGCCCCACTCGGCGACCAGCAGCAGGCCGACCACGGCCCCCGTCAGCAGGGCGGCTCCGGTGAGGTCGATCCGGACCTTCGCCCTGCTTCCGGGCAGGCGCAGGCCGGCCGCGGTGAGGGCCATGGCGAGCAGGCCCAGGGGGAGGTTGACGAAGAAGATCCACCGCCAGCCCCAGGCGTCCGTGATCGCGCCGCCGGCCAGCGGGCCGCCGACGCCGGCGAGGGCGAACACGCCGCCGGTGAAGCCTTGCACTTTGCTGCGGAGGCGTTGCGGGTACAGCTCGGACAAGGTGGTCGCGGGGAGGACGAACAGGGCTCCGGCGCCGATGCCCTGGAGGGTCCTGGCGGCGATGAGCTGCGGTGTCGACGCGGCGAGGCCGCAGAGGGCGGAGCCGGCGACGAAGACGGCGAGGGCGGCGAGGAACACCGGGCGGCGGCCGAAGCGGTCGCTGACCCTGCCGTACAGCGCTCCCGTCGCGGTGGAGGCCAGGACGTAGGCGGTGACTATCCAGCCGACCGCGTCCAGGCCGCCGAGGTCGGTGGCGATGGCCGGCAGGGCCAGGGCCACCACGGTCTGGTCGAGGACCGACAGCAGCATGCCGAGCAGCAGGCCGGCCGTGGCCAGGGGGACGTTGCCACGCGTGGTGAGCAGGATCATGCGCCCTGACCCCCTTCCCGGGAGAAGAGGGGCGAGGTCTCCCGGGACCCGTCCAGAAGGGGGTCGGGTGAGGCGGGGGTGTGGGAGAAGGAAAGGGGCGGGGTCTCCTGCAGGAGGGGGTCGGGCGAAGAGGGGGCGTGGGAGGAGGGGCTGGGGAGGGGGTGGTCGGTGGTGAGGAGGTCCTGGTCCAGGGCGGCGGCGGCGATGGTGCCGCTGGCGGCGGCGGCGATGACGGCGGCCATGGGCACCGGCATGCCGGCCCGGCGGGCCATGTCGCCGGCCGCGTACACGCCGCGCACGCTGGTGCGGCCGAGGTCGTCCACCTCGACGCACCCGTCGTCGAACACCGCGCAGCCGAGCCGGGCGGCCAGGTCGGACCGCTGGCGCGGCACGTTGACGACGAACACCACGTCCCGCGCCAAGGACGGCCCGGACTCGAACACGACCTGCTCCAGCAGCCCGTCCGCCCCTTCGAGCCGGGCGACGGGCTCGCACCGCACACCGACCCCGCTCGTCTCCAAGATGGCCCGCACGTCGGCGGAGAGCGGGTGCCCGTCGGTGCAGAGCACGACGTCGGCGGCGAACCGGCTCAGGTGCAGCGCCAGCCGTACCCGGGAAAGCTCGGCCCCCAGCACCGCCACCCGCCGGCCGGTGCACTCGTAGCCGTGGCAGTAGGGGCAGTGCACCGCGGTGCGGCCCCACAGCTCGGCAACCCCGCGCGGCCCGGGCAGGTCGTCGGCGAGCCCGGTGGCCAGCACGAGCCGACGTGCTCCCACGCTCTCGCCGGTGGACAGCTCCAGGCGGAAACCCTCGCCGTCCAAGGCACGGACGACGGTGCCGGTGGCCATCCGCACGGTGGGGTAGGCCGCCAGTTCAGCGTGGGCGAGGGCGCGCAGCTCGGCCGGGGGAGTGCCGTCCCGGGTGAGGAAGTTGTGCACCTGGGCGGCGGGCGCGTTGCGGCCCTGGCCGGCGTCGATCACGAGCACCTGCCGGTGGACCCGGCCGAGGGTGAGGGCGGCGGCCAGCCCGGCCGGGCCGCCGCCGACGATGACGGCGTCGAACATGTCTTGCCTCCGAAAAATCTTGACGGGAGAGCAAGTCTGCAAGTTAATGTCAACATGAAGTCAAGCGAGGCGACGATGCGGATCGGTGAGCTCGCCGAGCGGTTCGATCTGGCTCCGCACGTGCTGCGGCACTGGGAGTCGGTGGGGCTGCTGTCGCCCGCCGACCGGATCAACGGGCGTCGCCGCTACACGCACGACCACGTCGTCCGGGTGGTGACGATCCTGCGGGCGAAGGCGGCCGGGATGAGCCTGGACCAGATCCGGGAGGTGCTGACCCGCACCGGCCGGGCCGAGCGGCAGGCGTTGCTCCAGCGGCACCACGCCGAGCTGGAGCGGCGGCTCGCGGAGATCGCGGCCTCCAAGGCGCTCATCGAGCATCTGATGGAGTGCACGGCCGACGATTTCGCCCAGTGCCCCGTCTACCGCCGCCTGACCGAGACCGCATGACGAGGATGGCGGCCGCATGCCTTGATCGGTGAGCGTCGTCCGGGCACGGTGGGAGGAAAACGCCATCCCCCGGAGGACCCATGCCAGACCAGGTCGAACTGCTGCGCCGGCTGATCGTCGTCGACTCGGTCAACCCCGACCTGGTCCCCGGCGGCTCCGGTGAGGCCGCGATCGCCGACTACTGCGCGGGCTGGCTGGCCGAGCGCGGGTTCGAGATCACCTGGCTGGAGGAGCGCCCCGGCCGCCCGTCGGTCGTCGCCGTCGCGCGGGGGAGCGGCGGCGGCCCGGCGCTGATGCTCAACGGCCACCTCGACACCGTCACCCTGGCCGGCTACGACGGCGACCCGCTCGCGCCACGCGTCGAGGACGGCCGGCTGTACGGCAGGGGCGCGTTCGACATGAAGAGCGGCCTCGCCGCCATGATGACCGCCGCCGCCCGGGCGGTCGCGGCCGGTCCGCTCCGCGGCGACCTGCTGGTCTGCTGCGTGGCCGACGAGGAGCACTCCAGCGCCGGCACCGAGGAGGTCCTGCGCGGCTTCAGCGCCGACGCGGCGATCGTCACTGAGCCCAGCCACCTGGAGATCACCCTCGCGCACAAGGGCTTCGCCTGGTTCGACGTCGTCGTGGAGGGGGTCGCCGCGCACGGCTCGCGCCCCGACCTGGGCGTGGACGCCATCGCCAAGGCCGGGCACTTCCTGGTCGCGATCGAGGAGTGGGGCGAGCGGCTGGCCGCCGGTCCGGCGCATCCGCTGCTGGGCCGGGGCAGCGTGCACGCCTCGCTGATCCGCGGCGGCGAGGAGGCCTCCAGCTATCCGGCGGCCTGCCGGATCACCGTCGAGCGCCGCACGGTGCCGGGTGAGCGGCCGGAGGCGGAACTGGCCGCCATCCTCGACCGGCTCGCCGCGACCGTGCCCGGCTTCGCCTACCGCCTCGAACCCGGGCTGCGCCGCGAGCCCTTCGAGGCCGACCGCGAGGCGGCGATCGTGCGGACCGTGCTGGCCCAGGCCGAGCAGGTGCTGGGCCGGCCGCCGGTCATCCGGGCCGAGCCGTTCTGGACCGACTGCGCCCTGCTGGCCGGGGCGGGCATCCCGTGCCTGCTGGTCGGCGTGGACGGCGGCGGCGCGCACGCGGCCACCGAATGGGTGGAGCTCGACTCCCTCGACCGGCTCACCGAGTTGCTCACCCGGACGATCTGGGAGTTTTGCTCCTGACTTAGGCAAGGCTTTCCTACCTGCGCTGATCGGTGTAGGTTAGCCTTGCCTAAGTAAGGAGTTGTGGTGGCTGACGCCTTTCGCGCGTTTGACGTCCGGGTCCGGAGCCTGCAGCGGCTCAGCCCGTCGTTCCTGCGAGTGACCTTCACCGGTGAGGATCTGCACGAGTTCGCGGACAACGGCTACGACCAGCGCATCAAGCTGATCCTGCCGCTCCCCGGCACGGGCGTCTCGCGCTTCCCGCGCGGCGCCGACTGGTTCAAGCAGTGGTACGCCCAAGGCGAGGAGCGCAACCCGCTGCGCACCTACACCGTCCGCGCGGTCCGCCCCGAACTGTCCGAGGTCGACATCGACGTCGTCCTGCACGACGACGCCGCCGGCACGCCCGGACCCGCCGCCCGCTGGATCGCGAGCGCCGAACCGGGCTCCGAGGCCGGGCTGTTCGGCCCCGACGCCCGCTTCGAGGGCGCCCACGGCGGCCTGGAGTTCCACCCGCCCACCGGTTTCGCGACGGTGCTGCTGGCCGGCGACGAGACCGCCGTCCCGGCGATCATCGGCATCCTGGAGCGCCTGCCCGCGCACATCACCGGCGAGGCGCTGCTGGAGGTCCCGCACGAGAGCGACGCCCAGCCGATCGTCTCCGCGAGCGCGGTGAAGGTCACCTGGCTGGCCCGCGGCCACGAGGAGTGGGGCAGCCGCCTGGTGCCCGCCGTCGAGCAGGCCGCCGCCCGGCTGCTCCCGAGCGGTACGGCAGGCGTCGAGCCCGAGGAGGTCGACGTCGACGCCGAGATCCTCTGGGAGGTCCCCGAGGAGGGCGACGGCCCCTGCTACGCCTGGCTGGCCGGCGAGGCCGCGGTGATCAAGCGGCTGCGCCGCCACCTGGTCTCCGAGCGCGGCATGGACCGCAAGGCCGTCGCGTTCATGGGCTACTGGCGCCAGGGCCGCGCCGAGGACGCGTGAGCGCTCGGTGAGCACGAACGCCTCGACGAGCACTGACGCCCCGATGAACCCGGACGCCCCGACGAACAACCCCGACGCATCGAGCGCCGCCGACAGCGCGCTCGCCGGCACCGACCTGTGCCTGGGGTACGCCGGCCGTACCGTGGTCGACGGCGCCTGCATCAGCCTGGCCGCCGGCGCGGTCACCGCGCTGGTCGGCCCCAACGGCAGCGGCAAGTCCACCCTGCTCCGGGCCCTGGCCCGCCTGCACCGCCCCGACTCGGGCGAGGTACGGCTGGCCGGCGGCGACGACGCGCTGGCCCTGTCCGCCCGCGACTTCGCCCGCCGGGTCACCCTGCTGTCGCAGAGCCGCCCCACGCCCACCGGCGTGCGGGTGCGGGACGTGGTCGGCTACGGCCGCCACCCGCACCGGGGCCGCTGGCGCGCCGCCGACCCCGACGGCGAGCGCGCGATCACCCACGCCATGGAGCTCACCGGCGTGGGCGTGATGGCCGACCGCGCCGTGGACGAGCTGTCCGGCGGCGAGATGCAGCGCGTCTGGCTGGCCACCTGCCTGGCCCAGGACGCCGGCGTCCTGCTGCTGGACGAGCCCACCACCTTCCTCGACCTGCGCTACCAGGTCGAGCTGCTCGAACTCGTGCGTGACCTGGCCGACCGGCACGGCGTGGCCGTCGGCGTGGTCCTGCACGACCTCAACCAGGCGGCGGAGATCGCCGACCGCGTCGTGCTCCTGCATGGCGGCCGGGTGCGCGCCGACGGCGCCCCCGCGCAGGTCCTCACCGAGGACCTGCTCACCGAGGCCTACGGCATCCGCGTCGAGGCCACGATCGATCCCCTGAACGGCCTGGTCCGCACCCGCCCGCTGGGTCGCCACCTGGCGATGAAAGGCTGAGAAATCCCCATGCGTTCCCTCCTGGCGGTCGTCGCCGCCACGTTGCTCCTGAGTGCCTGCGGCACCACCGAGGCCCCGGTCGCCCAGGAGGTCGCGGCGCCCTCCGGTTCCGCCTCCGCCTCCGCCGCGCCGATCACCCTGACCGACGCCCGCGGCAAGCAGATCACCCTCGACAAGCCCGCGACGAGGGTCGTCGGCCTGGAGTGGGGCGAGGTCGAGCTGCTGGTCACGCTCGGCGTGCAGCCGGTCGGCGTCGCCGACGTCAAGGGTTACGGCACGTGGGTCACCGCGGCCCCGCTCGACCCTTCGGTCAAGGACATCGGCAACCGCCAGGAGCCCAGCGTCGACTCCATCGCCGCGCTCCAGCCGGACCTCGTCGTGATGGAGTCCGACGACTCCGGCCTGATCACCCAGCTCGAGAAGATCGCCCCGGTGATCGTCGCCAAGGGCAGCGACGCCTCGGCCAACATCGAGCGCATGCGTGACGACCTCACCCTGATCGCCACCGCGGTCGGCAAGACCGACGTGGCCACCAAGGTGCTGGCCGACTTCGACACCGCCCTGGCCGACGGCAAGGCGAAGATCGCCGCCTCCGGCTCGGCCGGGCAGAAGTTCATGATGGCCGACGGCTGGAAGGACGGCAGCAAGATCTCCATCCGCCCGTTCGGCAAGGGGTCGCTGGTCTCCGACGTCGCCGAGCAGCTCGGCCTGGCCAACGCCTGGACCGGCGAGGTCGACAAGGTGTGGGGCCTGGGCAGCACCGACGTCGAGGGCATGACCGCGGTCAAGGACGAGAACCTCCGCTTCTTCTACAGCGCCTCCGACGGCATCGACGTCTTCGCCGACCTGGCCGCCAACCCGCTGTGGAAGTCGCTCTCCTTCGTCAAGCAGGACCGGGTCACCAAGCTGCCCGACGGCATCTGGACCTTCGGCGGCCCGCTGTCGTCCCGGCAGTTCGCCGACGCCCTGGTGAAGGCCTACACCGGGTGATCACCGCAGTCGAGGCTCCCGCGTCGCCGATGCGCAGAATCGGCGTCGCGGGAGCCTTCCTCGTGACCCTGGCGGCCATCGCCGTCCTCGCCGCGGTGCACCTGACCCAGGGCACCTCGGACACCGACCTGTTCGCCCTCGACGAGCAGGCCATGAACGTGCTCGTCGCCTCGCGGCTGCCGCGCCTGCTGGCCGCGGTCAGCGTCGGCGTCGCGCTCGGCGCGGCCGGGGCGCTGCTGCAGTCGGTCGCGCGCAACCCGCTGGCCTCGCCCGACACGCTGGCCGTCAGCAACGGCGCCTACCTGGCCGTCGTGCTGGCCGCCACCTTCGGCCTCAGCCTGCCCGCCTTCCTGTCCGGCGGCCTGTCCTTCCTCGGCGGCCTGGCCGCCGCCGCCCTGGTGCTCGCCCTGTCGGCCGGTGGCAGGACCGGCACCACCCGGCTCATCCTGGCCGGCTCGGCCACCGCGCTGGCCCTGCAGGCGATGACCACCCTGCTCATGATCCTCTTCCAGGAGGAGAACACCGGCCTGTTCGCCTGGGGCAGCGGCTCGCTGGTGCAGAGCGACCTCGGCGGCGTCACCCAGATGGCCCCGGTGATCCTGCTCGCGATCGGCGCGGCCGTGCTGCTCGGCGCCCGCCTCGACATCCTCGGCCTCGGCGACGACACCGCCCAGGTGCTGGGCGTGCACGTGCGGCGGCTGCGGCTGACGGTCATCGTGCTCGCCGTCCTGCTGTCGGCCGCCGCGGTCACCGTCGCCGGGCCCATCGGCTTCGTCGGCCTGTGCGCGCCGGTCATCGTCCGGCTCGTCGCCCGGCGGCTGCCCGAGCTGAGCCGGCACCGGGCCCTGGTGCCGCTGTCCGCGCTGGCCGGCGCGGTCATCCTGCTCGGCGCCGACATCGCGCTGCGCTTCCTGCTCGGCGCGCAGGCCGGCGTGGACGTCCCGCCCGGCGTGGTGACCTCCATGCTCGGCGCGGGCGTGCTCATGTGGCTGGCCCGCCGGCACCGCGACGCCGGTCCCACCCGGCAGCCGCCGACCGTGCGCACCGCCGACACCGGCCGCACCGCCTTCGCGGTGCTCCTTGTCTCCGGTACGGCCCTGCTGATCGGCGCGGTCGTGCTCGGCCTGCTCGGCGGCGACACCTGGCTGCTCACCGGCGACGTCGCCAACTGGCTGCAGGGCCGGACCGGCAAGGCCCTGACCTACGTGCTCGACCAGCGCTGGCCCCGCGTCGCCGCGGCGATCCTGGCCGGTGCGGCGCTCGCCGTGGCCGGTGCGGCGTTCCAGGCCGTCTCCCGCAACCCGCTGGCCGAGCCGGGCGTGCTCGGCATCACCGCGGGCGCGGGCGCGGCGGCCATCGCCCTGCTCACGCTCGTGCCCATGGCCGGTATCGCGATGGTGTCCGGCGCGGCCGGGCTCGGCGCGCTGGCCGCCTTCGCCCTGGTCTACCTGCTGGCCTGGAAGGGCGGACTCAGCTCCGACCGGCTCGTGCTCATGGGCGTCGGCGCGCACGCCCTGTTCAACGCGATCACCATCCTGATCATCGTCAAGTCGGACCCGTGGAACACCGCCAAGGCGCTGACCTGGCTGTCCGGCTCGACGTACGGGCGGGTCCCGGCGCAGCTCCTGCCGGTCGCGGTGGCGTTGCTGCTCTTCCTGCCGCTGGCGTTGTGGCTGCGGCGCGACCTCGACCTGCTCGCGCTCGACGAGGACACCCCGCGCGTGCTCGGCGTGCCGCTCGAACCGGTGCGGCTGCTCGGGCTGGGCGGGGCGGTGATCCTCACCTCCACCGCGGTCTCGGCCGTCGGCGTGGTGGGCTTCGTCGGCTTGGTCGCCCCGCACGCCGCCCGCGCCCTGGTCGGCGGGCGGCACGTCCGGCTGCTGCCGATGGCGGCGGTGCTCGGGGCGCTGCTGGTGAGCCTGGCCGACACGCTGGGCCGTACCGTCATCGCCCCCGCCCAGGTGCCGGCCGGCCTGGTGACCGCGCTGCTCGGCACGCCGTACTTCGTCTGGCTCCTGTGGCGCAGCCGAGCCGCCCGCGTCTGAGCGCGGGACGGCTCGCGGCGGCTCAGCCTCGGCCGCGTCCCTCGGTCCAGGCCGACCAGAGCCCGGCGTAGCGGCCGCCGGAGTCGAGCAGGTCCTGGTGGGTGCCGCTCTCCACGACCCGGCCGCCGTCCATGACCACGATGCGGTCGGCGGCGGCGGCCTGGCTGAGCCGGTGGGCGACGAGCAGCGCCGAGCGGCCCGAGGTGGCCCGGTCGATCGCCTTCTCCAGCACCCGCGCCCCGGCGCTGCCCGCTTCGGCGGTGGCCTCGTCGAGCACGGCGATCTCCGGATCGGCCAGCACCAGCCGGGCCAGCGCCAGTTGCTGGCGTTGCGCGGGGGTGAGCCGCTGCCCGCCCTCGCCGACCACGGTCGCCAGGCCGTCCGGCAGCGCCTCCACCCAGTCGAGGGCGTCGACCAGGTCGAGCGCCCGCCGCAGCTCCTCGTCGCTCGCCGCCGGCCGCGCCAGGCGCAGGTCGTCGGCGAGCGGACCGGCGAAGACGTGCACCTCCTGCGTGACCATGACCACCTCGCCCGCGCCGATCGAGCCGGAGGCCGCCGGATGCAGGCCGGCGACCAGCTTGGCCAGCGTGGTCTTGCCCGCGCCGCTCGCCCCGACCAGCGCGACCCGCTCGCCCTCGCCGACGGTCAGGTCGACCTCGTGCAGGACCGGCTGCCCACCGGCGTAGGCGTGGCTGACGCCGCGCACCTCGACCCGCGCGCCGGGCAGGCTGCGGCCGGGCGGCTCCTGGGCGGGCAGGTCGATGACGCCGACGAGCCTGGCCAGCGCCGCGCTCGCCGCCTGGGCGTCGTCCAGCAGCACCAGCGTGGTGTTGACCGGCCCGAACAGGCCGTGGAAGTAGAGCGCCGCCGCGGTGGCCTCGCCGAGCCCCGCCGTACCGGTGCTCACCATCCAGAAGCCGGCCAGCACCACGGCCGCCAGCCCGGCGAACTCGGCGACGTGCAGCCGGCTGTAGAAGCCGAGCACCAGGCGCAGCCCGCGCACGGTCAGGTCGATCGCCGCCCGCGAGCGCCCGCCGACCCGGTCGAGGTGCTCGCCGGACAGCAGGAAGGCCCGGACGGTGGCCGCCCCGGCGATGCTGTCGAGCAGTTGCTGCTGCTGGGCGCCGGTGGCGATGCGCTGCGCGGCGTACAGCGGCACCGCGTGCCGTACGTACCAGCGGGCGGTCAGCACCTGGACCGGCGCGGCCACCAGCGCGGCCAGCAGGAAGCGCCAGTCGATCAGCGCCAGCCCCGCCATCGTGAGCACGATGGTCAGCCCCGAGCGCGCCAGCTCCGGCAGCGCCCCGCGCACGGCCTCGGCCACCCGCGTCACGTCCGCGCTCACCCGCGCGGTCAGGTCGCCGGACCCGGCGCGTTCCACCTGCTCCAGCGGCAGGGACAGGGCGTGGTCCACGAACCGCTCGCGCAGCTCGGCCAGGACCGTCTCGCCGAGCCTGGCCACCTGGCTCAGCCCGAGCGCGGTCAGCGCGCCCGCGCCCACCGCGACCAGCACCAGCAGGGCGATCGGCGGCAGCAGCTCGCCCCGGCCCGCCGCCACCAGGTCGACGATGTGCCCCAGCAGCGGCTGCGTGGCCAGCCCGGTCGCCGTCGCGGCGACGAGCACGCCGAACCCGGTGATCGCCAGCCTCCGGTGCGGCCGGACCATCTCCTGTACGGCGGAGCGCACCCGCCCGGTCGTCGCGACCGGCAACAGCTCGCTCATGCCAGCACCGCCGCCCGGTAGACGGGGTTGTGCCGCACCAGCTCGGCGTGGGTGGCGTCGGCGCTCACCCGGCCGTCCTCCACCAGCACCACGCGGTCGGCCGAGGCCAGCAGCGTCGGGCTGGTGGTCACCAGGATGGTGGTGCGCCCGGCCCGCCGGCGGCGGATGCCCTCGGCGATCCGCGCCTCGGTCACCGCGTCCACCGCCGTGGTCGGCTCGTGCAGCACCAGCACCGGCCGGTCGGCGGCCAGGGCGCGGGCCAGGGCGACCCGCTGGCGCTGCCCGCCGGACAACGATCCGCCCCGCTCGCCCACCGGCGTCTCGGGCCGCAGGTCGCCGGCTCCGGCCGCGGCCAGCGCCTCCAGGTCGCCGGCGTTGTCCAGCACCGTGCCGTCGAACAGGTCGGCGTCGTGCGGGGCGACCAGCACGGCCTCGCGCAGGGCGGCCGGGTCGATGCCGGCCAGTGCTGTCCCGTCCAGTTCGGCGCCTCCGCCGCCGCCTGGATCGGCCTCCCGGCCCAGCCGCCGCAGCAGGCTCAGCGCGTCGGCGGGGTCGGGGGCGACGACGCCGACGGTCTGTCCCGCCACCACGTCGAGGCCGGTCTCGCGCAGCCGTACCCGGCCGGCGACCGGCCCCGGCAGCGGCCCGTCGCCCTCGGGCACGGCGTACGGCTCGTCCAGCACCTCGGCCACCCGGACCGCCGAGGCGCGGGCCTGCGCCAGCTCGGCGCTGACCCAGGCGAGCATCTGCAGCGGCCCGATCAGGAAGAGCGCCAGCCCGACCGCCGAGACGAGCTGTCCCAGGCTGATCGTGCCCTCCTGCGCCAGCCGCGCCCCCGCGTAGGCGGTGATCGCGACGAAGACGCCGGTCAGGGTCAGCACCACCCCGCTCTGCAGGGCCTGCGCCCGCGCCGCCCGCAAGGTGGCGGCCAGCGAGTCGCGGCTGGTGCGCCGGTAGCGCTCGACCGCGGCGCGCTCGGCCCGCAGCCCCTTGAGCACCCGCAGCCCGGCCACCAGGTCGGCCGCCACGCCCGAGGCGCGGGCCGCCTGCTCCTGCTCGGCGGCGCTGCGCCGCTCCAGCGGCCGGGAGAGCAGGTGCCCGAGCCACAGCAGCAACGGCGTCCCGACCAGGACGAGCGCGCCCAGCGGCAACGAGATCGACAGCAGCACGACCGCGCCCACGCCGAGCCCCGCCAGACCGGCCAGCCCGACCGGCAGCGCCAGGTTGACGGCGCCCACCCGGCGCACGTCCTCGGTCGCCAGGCTGGTCAGCGCGCCGGGCAGCCGTCCCGCCTCGGCGCCGCCGCGCGGATGCAGCACCCGGTCCACCACCGCGAGCCGCAGGTCGTGGGCGGCGCTCAACGCCGCCCCCTCGGCCGCCAGCGCCCCGAACCGGTAACTGAGCGACAATCCGACGTACACCACGGCCAGCACGCCGAGCCAGCCCGCCAGGGCGGCGAACGTGCGCTGGTCGATCATCACCCCGATGAGCACGGGGATCAGCGCCTCGGCCGTCTGATGCCCCGCCAGCAGGGCGGATCCGGCGATGACGCGCCGCCGCTGCCCTCCGATCACTCGCCGCAGCACGCGCGCTCCTTAGCCTAGCCTTACCTAATTTAGGGCCAGGCTAGACCATCACCCCGCAGGGCGCACCCGGCCGGGTGGCAGCGCGCGGGGCTCCCGCAGGCCGTCGCCCGGACAGGGCAGGAACGCCTCGACGACGGTGCCGCCGCGCGGGCCCCGGCCGATCGTGCAGCCGCCGCCGAGTTCTGCGGCGCGCTCGCGCATGCTCCGCAGCCCGGACCCCGCCTGGAGCACGGCCTTGGGCGGCGAGCAGCCGACGCCGTCGTCGGCCACGCGCACCCGCAGTCCCGCCGGGAGCCGGCCCAGCTCGACGGTGATCGTCCGGGCCCGCGCGTGCCGGCGGGCGTTGGCGAGCGCCTCCTGGACGATCCGGTAGGCGGCCACCTCCACCTGGCCCGGCAGGCCGTCCAGCGAGCCGGACACGGTCACCCGCGCCTCCTCGGCCAGCAGCCGGACCGCCTGCTCCAGCCCGTGCGCGGCCAGGGCGCGCGGGCCGGTGCCGTCGAGCAGGTCCCTGATCTCACCCGTCACCACGTCCACGCCGCGCCGCAGGTCGGCCAGCAGCTCGTGGGCCAGTTCGGGGGAGCGGGCCACCGAGCGGCGGGCGGCCTCCAGGGCGATCGCCATCCCGGTCAGCCGGCTGCCCAGGCCGTCGTGCAGGTCGCGATGCAGGCGGCGGCGCTCCTCCTCGCGCGCCCCGGCCACCCGGCGGCGGTAGTGCTCCAGCTCGCGGGCGACGGCCAGGTTGTGCGCCAGGTCGGCGACGATCGGCAGCAGCGCGGCCAGCATGCGGCGCTCGTAGGCGCGCGGGAAGCGCGTCGCCTCGCGCGGGCCGACCAGCAGGACGCCGACCGGGCACCCGTGCCACGTCAGGGGGTACTCGCCCGGAGCGGGGCCGAGGTCGCCGAACCGATGCACCTCGGGTACGGCAGGCGTCCCCTCCCGGCCGGGGTCGATGCGCACGGCGGCGCCGGTCGCGGCCAGCCCCTCCGCCACCGCCCGCACCGCCGGGCCCATCGCCTCGACCGCTCCGACGAGCCGGATCTGCCGCCGCAACGCCTCGGCGTGCGTGCGCGGGTCGCCGCTTCTGCCGTACAGGACCTGGTCGAGCCCGCGCTGGAGCGCCCGCAGCACCGGCAGGAAGCACACCCCCGCCAGGATCGCCGCCAGCGTGCCCAGCACCGCCCCGAACCCGGACAGCACCAGTCCGGCCAGCGCGCCCGCGACCAGGTAGGCCGAGGCGACCGCCGCCAGCAGCGCGAAGCCGAGCACGGCCCGGCTGAGCAGCGTGTCGATCGCGTAGAGCCGGTAACGCAGGATGGCGACGGTCACCGCCACCGGCACCGACGCCTCGCCCAGCACGTCCAGCCAGAGGTACTGCCAGCCCAGCAGGTCGGCGAAGAAGACGGTGTCGAAGACCAGCGCCAGCAGCAGCCAGCCGATCTGCCGTCGCGTGTCCGGCCCGCCCCGCCAGAACCGCGCCACCAGCACCAGCACGCTCGCCCACACCAGCGGCTCGCCGGACATCGCGTCCACCCGCCACGAGGCCGGGATCAGCGCGTCGGTGCGGGACAGGCCCAGGCCGAGCAGCAGCGCGTACCAGCACGTCACCGCCAGGTACAGCCAGCGCCACCCGCGCGCCAGCAGGCCCGAGGAGGGATGGACGAGCGGCAGCATCACCGCCGCGTACCCGGTGAAATAGGCGCGGAAGCCGATGAAGAACGCCGCCACCGGCGGATAGTCGGGCGGCTCCGAGCCGAGGTAGGGCGCGTGCAGCGTCACCACCAGCGTGACCGCCCCGTTGGCCGCGCCCAGCAACAGCAGCAGCCACCCCGCCACCAGCCGGGGCCGCCGCCACACGATCAGCATGCCGAGCGGCGTGCTCAGCAGGGCCTGCACCCGGGCGGTGTCGGCGATGAACGACGGCCAGGGGTCCAGCAGTTCGAGCCACACGTGCGCGACCAGGGCCAGCAGGCCGAGCGAGCCCAGCACCAGGGCCGTGACCCGGGCCGGAAGGTCCCGTCGTGCGCCCACTGCATCACCCCGAAGGGGATTCTGGAGGCAGCTTCGCGCTGGCACCAAACGCTGACATCCAGTCAGGCCCCACCGGCGTACGGCAGGCCGATTCCCACCCGCCCGTGCCGATCAGTCAAGCCGCTTGTGGCGCTGCGCTGTGTCGAGGTGGGGCGTCAGGCTGCGCCGAAACTGTGGCGTGCTGGGGCGTCAGGCTGTGCCGTACTGCCTGGCCCTGATCCAGTCCCTGACCGCCCGGGTGCGCAGAGCCAGCCCGCCTCCCAGCAACAGCCCCGCCACCACCATCGAGACCCCGACCCGCGGCCCCACCGGATCACCCCAGTCCATCAGGCTCGCGGTCAGCACGAGCATCCCGCCACCGATCACCGTCGCCAGCACCGCGAACGCCGGAACCGCCCGCGGCCCGCCATGCCAGGCCCGGTAGATCCAGATCGGCACCCCCACCCCCACCAGCACCGCCGCCGGCAACCCGGACAGATCCGCCGGCACTCCCGCCACCATCTGCACCATCGCCCCGACCCAAGCCACCGTGCAGACCACCAGCCCCGCCACGAGCTGCCACGGCCGCCCCGCCGCCACCCGCGGCCCCGGCATCCCGGAAAACCGCCCCTGCCCGAAGGTCGACAGCGCCAGATTCAACCGCCGCGCAACCGACGGCGCATGGCCGACATTGATCCGATAAGCCCCCTCAGCCGTCCGACTCCCCGCCAGCTCAGGATGCCGAGCCCCGAACCCCGCATCCGCCGGCACCAGATCCACCACGATGCGCGCGTTCTCCAACGTCCCCCTGGCCAGCATCTTGGTCCGCAGATCGAACACCCGGTCCGGCGGCACGACCACAGCCGCCACCTCGGACCACATCACCACCCAGTCCCGCTCCCACCCCACCGACCGCAGCCCCTGCGCGCTGACCGCGATCCCGCGCACCCGCCGCCGGATCCGCCGCCCCGCGAACAGGCTGGCCAGCCCCAGCCCCATGAACCCCACCCCGAGCGCGACGCCCCCCGGCGTCGACCCGCTCCCCGGCCACGGCCCGGTCAGCACGAGCCCGAACACCATCAACCCCACCCCGGCCCCCACCGCCCTCAGCGCCGCCGCGGGATTGGCATCGACCACGATCTCCGTCATGACGACGGATGCTAGAAGCCACCGCTTTAGGAACGCTATGGGGTGGCGCGAGGGAAGAGGCGCCGGAACCGAGGCGATTCGCCTCCGCGCGCCGACCAAACCCGTTCAGGAACCGTTCGCCAATATCGATCGTCTCAGAAGTAAGACGTCGATCAAGGAGGCGAATCCTTGGAAATCGCTGACTTAGCAGTTTCGAGTCTCAGCCTGATCGTTGGTGCGGTGGCGCTCATCCTCGCCTACCGCAGCCTGCGGATCGGTAACAAGCTGGCGGGTATCTCGGTAACTCAGGGACAGGTGGCGCTCCATCATCGAGTCCTCGCCCAGATGATCGCCCATCCGGAGCTGTATCCCTACTTCTACGACTCCAAGCCGCTGCCGCAACAGGGCCGTACTCGCATCCAAGCTCTCCTGGTGGCCGAGATGGTGGCCGATGTCCTCAGCACTGGCCTGGACACCCGAGAGCGGATTTCGAGCTCCTACCTGGGCCCATGGACCGACTACTCCAAGGACATGGTCGCCAGGAGCCCTGCGCTCCAGCTGGTCATTTCGCAGAACCCCGCGTGGTGGGACAGGCTCGCCCCGCTGCTCGACCAGCCGGCCGGTCGCATTCTGCAAGCCGACCCAGTGGCTGGGACGCAGAACGGCACCGAGGCAGCTTGAGTACAGCCGTCGCACGCTGCCGGCCGCCGATTGTCACGGCATTCCGGTGATTGTCCGCCCGGAGAATTCGCCGCGCGGTCTGATGGTCCTCAAGAAAAACCTGGCGCCCCATCTACATTTCGCCGAAAGACCTCTGGCAACAGGGCTGTCCGAGGCCAATACGGATGAATTGGTGACCACCAGACTCATCGCACCGGTAATGTCACCAGCCCAAGACGCCCCCTGCCACGGCGCTACTCATTCAAGGAAGGGCGGCCCATCACCTCGCCAGCCCCCTCAGGGAGCAGTCTTCACCAGGAGCTCGACGAACCGGTCGCCCTCCCGCGAGTCCTGGCGGGCGTCCACGACCACCAGGTTCTCGCCCCGCCCGCCGGGCAGGACCGTGAACGCCGAGTCCAGGCCGCGGCGATCGAGTTCCTTGCGCACCTCTTCCAGCGGCTTGCCCTCGGCCGGGTATCCCTCCAGGAGCCCGCCCTTCCCGGTCGCGGAGCGGGAGCGGGCGAACTCCTCGATCAGCTTCTCGGCGCGGTCGTCGGGGACCAGTTCGCACGGCGCGACGGGGTCCTTCATGAGGATCGTGCTGGTACTGCTGCCGCCCCCGGACAAGGGGGTGATCGTCCAGACGAAGGTCTCGCCCGGGCGGAACAGCTTGGTGTTCACCCGCATCTGCCAGCCCCGGTCGACGCCGGGGATGTTCTGCGGCGCGTGGTAGAGGCCCTTGGGCACGTCCTCGACGTGCTGGGCGCGCGGCTCCTTGCACTGGCTGCCCTCGGGCACGAGGTCCACGATCGCGGGCACGCCCAAGTCCTTGAGCCGGCTGCTCAGCCCGGTGGCGTCCTTGAAGTCGGTCACCCTGACCCACACCACGCCGTCCGCCTGCTTGGTGACCGCCCAGGAGGCCGAGGTGTAGGTGCCGCTGTCGTCCAGCACGCTCGGCACGACCACCGCCGCCGCGGCGGCGGTCACGGCGAGCGCGAGCCCGAGCGCGAACCGGGGGCGGGGCCGCCAGCGCCGCGTGGTTCTCTCGGCGGGCTGGTACGCGGTGATCTCCGCCAGCAGTGCCCGAGCGCCCGCGCCGTCCGGGTCCCCGCCCGGCTCGCCCGGCTTCACCCTGGCCAGGGTTTGCGTCATCGTCTCGAGCTCGTCCATCACAGCGTCCCCTCCGTGGATACCAGCCGGTCCGTCCGCACGCCCGCCTCGGCCAGCGCCCGCGCGAAGCGTTTGCGCGCGCGATGCAGCCGCACCCGTACGGCGTTGCGCGTCAGGCCCAGCACCGCCGCGACCTCCTCCCGGTCCAGACCCTCCCAGGCGACGAGGGCCAGCACCTCCCGATCGTCGTCGGGGAGGGTGGCGAACACCCGCGCCACCGCCTCGACCTCGATGCCGCTCTCCGGCGCGGCGGCGTAGAGGTCGGTCAGCTCGGCGTCGAGCTCGACGGTCCTGGCCCGGCGCCGGTTGTCGGTGCGGTGGTGGTTGGCCAGGACCTTCCTGGCGACGCCGTACAACCAGAGGAGGGCCTGCTCGCCGTCCGGCAGGCTGTCCACCTTGCGCCAGGCGATGGCGAACGTCTCGGCGACCACGTCGGCCGCGTCCTGCGGCACGGCGCAACGCCGGACCGCGTAGGCGGTGATCTGGCCGTACGTCTGCCGGTAGACGGCCTCGAATCTGGCCGGCCGTTCCTCGGTCACGGGCGTCCTTCGTCGGGAGGGGATGCGGACATCACCGTCTATGTACGGCACAGCCCGGGCATTACCGCTCACGTCCGGTCAGCGGGCGAGCAGGGTGCGCAAGCGCTGGACGATCTCGGCGGGCGTCTCCTCGGCCATGAAGTGGCCCGCGGTGGTCGTGTGGTGGTGCAGGTCGTCGGCCCAGGCCGACCACAGGGCGGTGGCGTCGTAGCCGAGGGCCGCGCCCCAGTCCTGCTGGATGACGGTGACGGGCATGCGCAGGCGGGCGCCGCGGTCGCGGTCGGCGGTGTCGTGGGTGACGTCCACGCCGGCGGAGGCGCGGTAGTCGGCGACGATGGACGGGATCGCCTCCCGGCAGGCGGTGAGGTAGGCCGCGCGGATGCCGGCGGGGATCGCCGCGGGGTTCTTCACCCACTGGTCGAGGAACGAGCCGAAGAAGGCGTCGGGCACCGCCGCGATCATCGGCTCGGGCACGCCGGCCGGCTGGGCCATGAGGTACAGGTGCCAGCCGACCGCCGCCGACACCCCGTGCAGGACGTCCCACATGTCGAGAGTCGGCAGGACGTCCAGGCAGGCGAGGTGGGTGATCGCCTCGGGGTGGTCGAGGCCGGCGCGGAAGGCGACGAGGGCGCCGCGATCGTGCCCGGCCAGCGCGAACCGCTCGTGGCCCAGGGCGCGGGCGAGCGCGACGATGTCGGCGGCCATGGTGCGCTTGGAGTAGGTGTCGGGGCCGTTCTCGGCCGGCTTGTCGCTGGCGCCGTAACCGCGCAGGTCCGGGCAGATGACCGTGTGGTCCGCGGCCAGGTCGGCGGCGACGTGCCGCCACATGAGGTGGGTCTGGGGGAAGCCGTGCAGCAGCACGACGGCCGGGCCGGAGCCGCCGACGGCGGCGTTCAGCGTGACTCCGTCGGCGACGGGCACCTGGTGGTAGGTGAAGCCGGGGATGACCGGTGACATGGTCGTCTCACTCCTTGTGCGTGCTCTCGATGACTGGCTGATGTCCCCAGACTGGCGGGCCCGGATCAGCAACCGATCAGCACTAGCCTGGACGCGGGGGAACGGGGGCGTCATGGCCATGCGCATCGGGGTGCTCGGGCCGGTCAAGGCCTGGGACGGAGCGGGCGAGGAGATCGCCCTGCCCGGGCCCAGGCATCGCGAGGTGCTGGCCAGGCTGGTCGCCGCGCGTGGCCGGATGGTGTCCGTCGAGCTGCTCACGGCCGATTTGTGGGAGGACCCGCCGGCGGGCGCCGTCGGCGCGATCCGGACCTTCGTCGGCGCGCTCCGCCGCGCGCTGGAGCCGGACCGCCCGCCCCGCACGCCACCCCGGCTGATCGTCACCACCGGGCCGGGCTACGCGCTGCGGGCCGCCACGGACGAGGTCGACGCGTGGCGGTTCGCCGAGGCCGTCGAGTCCGACGCCCCGCCCGCGCGGCTGCTGCCGGTGCTGGACACGGCCCTGGCGTGGTGGCGGGGACCCGCCTACGCCGAGCTCACCGAGGCGCCCTGGGCGCGACCCGAGCAGGCCCGCCTCACCGAGCTGCGGCTGCGCGCGGTGGAGCGCCGCGCCCAGGCGCTGCTCGACCTCGGCCGCGCCGCCGAGGCCGTTCCCGAGCTGGACGCGCACGCCCGCGCCCAGCCCTGGCGGGAGGAGGCCTGGCGGCTGCTGGCGCTGGCCCTGTACCGGGCGGGGCGGCAGGCCGACGCGCTGGCGGTCCTGCGTGAAGCCCGTACGAAGCTCGCCGGCGCCCTCGGCCTCGACCCGGGCCGCGGCCTGCGCGACCTGGAGGCCGGCATCCTGCGGCAGGACGGCCGGCTGGACGCCCCCGCCGACGCGGCGGCCCGGGTGTGGGCCGGCGCCACCGCGGCGCTCGACCGCGCCGCGCCCGACGCCCGGCTGCGCCTGGAGGCCACCGCCGGGCTCATGCGCGGCCTGGCCGTCACCGGCGGCAGCGGCCTCCTCGCCGCCCGCGAGCACCGCGCCGCCGCCGTCGAGGCGGCCGAGGACCTGGGCGACGCCGAGCTGACCGCGCGGGTGATCGGCGCCTACGACGTGCCGGCGAACTGGACCCGCTCCGACGACCCCGCCCAGGCGGCCCGCGTGGTCGCGACGGCCGAGCGCACGCTGGCCCGGCTGCCGGAGGACACCGCGCCTGCCGTACGCGCCCTGCTGCTGGCGACCGTCGCGCTGGAGTCGCGCGGCACGGCGTCGCCGCGGGCGCGGGCCGCGGCCGAGGAGGCCGAGCGGCTCGCCCGCGGCCGAGGAGGCCGAGCGGCTCGCCCGCGGCGTGGACGATCCGGGGCTGCTGGCCTTCGCCCTCAACGGGGTGTACATGCAGTCGTTCGAGCGCACCGGCCTGTCCGGGCGGCGCGACGCCATCGGGGCGGAGATCACCGGCCTGGGCGAACGGCACGCGCTGCCCAGCCATGAGGTGCTGGGCCGCCTCATCCGGCTGCAGTCCGCCGCGGCCGTCGCCGACTTCGCCGCAGGCGACGAGCACGCCGCCCGCCTGGACCGGCTGGCCGAGCGGCACGGCCGGCCCCTGGTGACCGTGTTCACCACCTGGTACCGCGCGCTCCGCCTCGCCGAGGACCCGGCCGAGTCCTTGGCAGCCAAGGAGAGCGCCTACCGCGCCGCCATCGGCCTCCTGGACTCGGCCGGCATGCCCGGTCTGAGCGAGGGCCTGGCGCCGCTCGCCCTGCTCGCCCTGCGGCTGCGCCACGGCCGGGCCGCCGAGTGGGAGGACCCCGGCCGGTTCGGCCCCTACCAGCCGTGGGTGCTCCCGCTGCTGCGGGCCCCGAGGAGCCGGGACGAGGCGCACGCCGCGCTGCGGGAGGCGCCCGATCCGCCGCACGACCTGCTCGCCGAAGGGCTGTGGGCCCTGCTCGCCCGCGCCGCGCTGGACCTGGGTGACCTGGAGATGTCGCGCCGGGCGCACGCCGCGTTGCTCCCGGCCTCGGGAGAGCTGGCGGGGGCGGCGAGCGGCCTGATCAGTCTCGGTCCGGTGGACGGCCTTCTCGCCGATCTGGCGGCGAGTGCTCGAATGTGACCGTTCGGCTCGCTCAATGGTCAGTTCGGCGCACGGATCGTTGACGAAGATCCCCGAAAAACTTACATTTAACCGGAGTCTGGCCGATACCTCCTACCTTCACGCAGCCCTTCGCCAGAATCACCGGCAGGCGGGCGGCTTTGCCGTACATTCATCCGATGTTTGTTTGTGGAGGTTGGGTTGATGCTGCGCGCCCTCTTACTCGTCGCGCCGGTACTGGCGCTGAGCCTCGCCGTACCGCAGGCGGCCCGGGCCGAGGAGCCCGACGGCACGGCCTGCGCGGCCAGCGCCGCCGGCTACGTCCCGGTCTACGCCCTCGACCTGCCGGAACGCGCGAACTGGCGCAACCAGGCGCCGCCGTACAGCTTCGACAGGACCGCCGAGGTGGCGGCCGGGTTCGACCGCGTCGGGTACTGCCTGGAGCTGACCGGGCCCACGGGCACGCAGTGGGTGTGGACCTCGATGCTGCCCTTCACCACCGACGCCAAGCGGCTCGGGCTGCCCACCACCGACGGGCAGATCGTCAGGCAGCGCGTCGGCGGCCTCGAAGTCGCCTCCAACGTCGAGGGCGTGAGCACGGGCGAGGGCCTGACCGGCTACCTCGAGATGTGGCCGGGCAGCTACACCGCCGCGGTGTCCGCCCAGGTCCCCGGCGCCTCGCCGACGCTGTACGACACCGACGACACCCCGAGCTCCACCGGCGGCTACGGCTCCTTCCAGGTGCACCAGGTGAGCGCGACCCGCCCCTCCGCCGAGCCGACGAGGACGGTGCTCGCGGTCAACACCTTCACCCGCCCCAACGAGCCCCTGGCGCTCGGCATCGGTTCGGCGCCGTCCGGGCACCCGGACTGGACCTTCGCCGCCAACGCCGCCGCCTACACCCAGCGCCGGCTGACGGCCTACGCGAGGCCGTCCCTGCTCACCCTCACCGAGCAGCCGCAGGACCGCCGCCTCTACCCGCGCGACGCCTCGAACGGCGCGAACGTGCCCGTCTCCGGCGAGGTGACCGGCAGCGGCGTCCGGGCGGTGCAGCTCCGCGTCACCAGCGGCGACCACGAGCGGGTGTACACCGAGCCGGTCACCCGGCGGCGCACGTTCGCCTTCGCCCCGCGCATCGAGGCCGGCCTGCGGGAGTACCGCTTCGAGCTGAGCACGCTCGGAGCCGGCCCGCCCCGCCTCGCCGCCGCGTGGGACGGCCTGGTCTCGGGCGACGTCTACGTCATCCAGGGCCAGTCGAACGCGGTGTCGGGCAACTTCAGCGGCTCGGCGGCGGGCGAGGCCTCGCCGTGGGTGCGCAGCTACGGCTCGCCCAACGCCGACCCCGTCCTGTCCGGTACGGCACGCGGCTGGAACTACGGCATCAGCGAGGCCACCGGCCAGCCCGGCTCGATCGGCCAGTGGGGCGCGCGGATGGCGCGGCGGATCGTCGACACCCACGGCGTGCCGGTCGCGATACTCAACGGCGCCCACAGCGGCCGCCCCATCGACTTCTTCCAGCGCGACGAGGCCGACCCCGGCAACCTGCTCACCAACTACGGCCGGCTGCGCCAGCGGCTGGAGGCCGCCGGGGTCGCGGCCGCGGTGCGCGGCGTGTTCTGGTACCAGGGCGAGAGCGACTTCGACAACGTGCCCGTGCACGTGGGCGGCTTCACCGCGCTGCTGGAGGACTGGCGCGCCGACCTGCCCGGCGCCGAGTACCTCGTCTTCCAGGTGCGCACCTCGCCGTGCGCCATCACGACGAACACCGCGCTGCGGGACGCGCAGCGGCTGATGGGCGACACGCTCGGCGTGACGGTGTCGACCACGGGACTGAACGGCCACGACGGCTGCCACTACGCCTGGGAGCAGGGCTACCGGGAGATGGGCGACCACGCCTTCGCCGTCGCCTCCCGCGACTTCTACGACGGCCCCGCCGAGGGCGTCGCGCCGCCGAACCCCGACACTGCCGCCTTCTCCGGCCCCGAACGCACCGAGCTCACCGTACGGCTCCGCACCGGCGACCCGCTCACCGTCGAGCCCGGAGCCCACGCCGACTTCCTCGTCACCGGCGCGGCCGTCACCGTGACCGGCGTCGAGTACCGGGACGGCTCCCTGGTGCTGACCCTGTCGGGCCCGGCCGAGGGGGCGACCGGCCTCAGCTACCTGAGCCACCTGGGCGCAGGTCCCCGCATCCTCAACGCGACCGGAGCCGGCCTGCTCGCCTTCCACCAGGTGCCGATCGCTCCCTGAGATGTTCGCTCCCTGCCGATGAGTTCTGCGCGGATCCGTGGTCGATACGGCCGGACCCAGTGACAGCGACAGATGGAGGCAGTGGTGAGCGTCGACGACTCCAAGCGGGAGCGCCCCGTCCGGACCGGTGGACCCAGGGTGCTGGTGGCGGGGGCGAGCATCGCCGGACCCGCGCTGGCCCACTGGCTGCGCCGGTGGGGAGCCGAGGTGACCGTGGTGGAGCGGGCTCCGGAGCTGCGGCCCGGCGGGCAGGCGGTGGACGCGCGCGGGGTGGCCAGGGAGGTCATCGCGCGCATGGGGCTGGACGCGGCGGTGCGCGCGGCGTGCACCGACACCGCCGGCGCGCACACCGTGGACGCGGACGGGCGGGTGCTGGAGACCTTCCGCGCCGACGACGAGGGCGGCGACGGGTACATCGCGGACATCGAGATCCTGCGCGGTGACCTGGCCCAGGTGCTCTACGATGCCACCCGCGCCGGCGTGGAGTACGTCTTCGGCGACCGGATCGCGGCGCTCACCCAGGACGCCGACGGGGTCGACGTGGTCTTCGCGGGCGGCGACCGGCGGCGCTTCGACCTGGTGGTCGGCGCCGACGGGCTGCACTCGGAGCTGCGGGCGATGGTCTTCGGGCCGCGCGAGCGGTTCCTCCGCCACCTCGGGCACGTGCTGGCCTTCTACAGCGTGCCGAACAAGTTCGGGCTGGACCGCTGGCTGCTGGAGCACCAGGACCAGGAGTCCGGGCGCTCCGCCCTGCTGCGGCCCATCCAGGACGCCACCCGGGCGATGGCCATGTTCTACTTCCCCGCCGCCGGCTTCGACGTCGACCACCGCGACGTCGCGGCCCAGAAGGCCCTGCTGCGCGAGCGGATGGCCGGCCTGGGCTGGCTGACCGCGGACATCCTCGCGCACCTGGACGACGCCCCGGACTTCTACCTCGACCAGGTCGCCCAGGTGGTGATGGACCGCTGGTCGAGCGGACGGGTGGCGCTGCTCGGGGACGCGGGGTTCAGCTCCTCGCCGATGTCGGGCCAGGGCACCGGGCTGGCGCTGGTCGGTGCCTACGTGCTGGCCGGCGAGCTGGCCGCCGCGGGCTGGGACCCTGCCGCCGGGTTCGACCGCTACGAGGCGCGGATGCGCTCGTTCGTCGAGGCCAACCAGGAGATCGGCCGGTTGAACGCCCAGAGCCGCGCCCTCCCCGGGCCGGACGCCGAGCCGCGGCCCGACTTCACCGGCGAGTGGTTCGCCGAGCTGGTCGGGCGCGCGATCAACGGCGTCGAGCTGCCCGACTACGCGGGAGTGCCCGGCACCACGGCGTGAACGCGGCGACGCCCCCGGATCTCCGGGGGCGTCGCCACGTTCAACGGGATGCTCAGAACCCGAGCTTCTTCAGGTCGGGCTCCTGCCACCCCGACTGCGGGATGTCACCCCGGTAGGGCCCCTTGACGACCGGCGGCACGAAGCTCTCCTTGATCGTCCGGGCGTTCACCCAGCGGATCAGGTTGAAGATCGACCCGGCCTTGTCGTTGGTGCCCGAGGCGCGAGCCCCGCCGAAGGGCTGCTGGCCGACGACGGCGCCGGTGGGCTTGTCGTTGATGTAGTAGTTGCCCGCCGCGAACCGCAGCCGCTCGGAGGCCGACTCGATGACCTGCCGGTCCTGCGCGATCAGCGAGCCGGTCAGCGCGTACGGCGAGGCGGACTCCATCTGGTCGAGCACCGAGTCGAAGTCGGCGTCGTCGTAGACGTGCACCCCGAGGATCGGCCCGAAGTACTCCTTGACGAAGATCTCGTCCGTCGGGTCGTCGCCGACGATGATGGTCGGCCTGACGAAGTACCCGGTGGAGTCGTCGTAGGAGCCGGTCAGCAGCTCCAGGCCCGAGGTGGCGCGGGCCCGGTCGATGGCGGCCTTGTGCTTGGCGAAGGCCCGGTCGTCGATGACGGCGCCCATGAAGAGCGACAGGTCGGCGGCCAGGTCGCCGATGGTGAGCGACTCGGCGGTGGCGACCAGGTCGTCCTTGATGAGCGACCAGATCGAGCGCGGGATGTAGGTGCGCGAGGCGGCCGAGCACTTCTGGCCCTGGTACTCGAAGGCGCCGCGGATGAGCGCGGTGGTGAGCACGGCCGGGTCGGCCGACGGGTGGGCCAGCACGAAGTCCTTGCCGCCGGTCTCGCCGACCAGGCGCGGGTAGGAGTGGTAGCCGGCGATGTTCTCGCCGACGGTGCGCCACAGGTGCTGGAAGGTCGGGGTGGAGCCGGTGAAGTGGATGCCGGCCAGCGCCGGGTGCTTCATGGCGACCTCGGAGACGGCCGAGCCGTTGCCGGTGACGAGGTTGATGACCCCGGGCGGCAGGCCGGCGGCCTCCAGCAGGCGCATGGTGAAGTGCGCGGCGAACTGCTGCGTCGGCGACGGCTTCCACAGCACGACGTTGCCCATCAGAGCGGCGGACGTCGGCAGGTTCCCGGCGATGGCGGTGAAGTTGAACGGCGTGATCGCCAGCACGAAGCCCTCGAGGGGCCGGTACTCCATCCGGTTCCACACGCCCGGCGAGGACACCGGCTGCTCGGTGTAGAGCTGGCGCGCGTAGGCCACGTTGAACCGCAGGAAGTCGATGAACTCGCACGCCGAGTCGATCTCCGCCTGCTGCGGCGTCTTCGACTGCCCGAGCAGCGTGGCCGCGTTCAGCGTCTGCCGCCACGGCCCGGCCAGCAGGTCCGCCGCGCGGAGGAAGATCGCCGCCCGCTCGTCGAAGGACATCGAGCGCCACGCCGGGGCGACCCGGAGCGCGGCGTCGATGGCGTCCTGCACGTCCTGGGTCGTAGCGTCGTTGGTACGACCCAGAACGCTGCTCTTGTTGTGCGGCTGCACCACGTCGATCGACGCGCCGCCGCCCATCCGCTCGACGCCGTCGATCGTCATGGTCAGGTCGATGGCGTTGCCCGCCAGCTCCTTGACCCGGCTCTCCAGCGCCGCGCGCTCGGCGCTGCCCGGCGCGTAGCTGAACACCGGCTCGTTGGCCGGGACCGGGACGTTGGTGAAGGCATCCATGATCACTTACCCCCAAGGGCACGAAGGAAGAAGGCGACGTTGGCCGGGCGCTCGGCGAGGCGGCGCATGAAGTACCCGTACCAGTCGTCGCCGTAGGGCACGTAGACGCGGACCGTGTGCCCGGCGGCGGCGAGCTGCTCCTGCCGGTCGGTCCGGATGCCGTACAACATCTGGTACTCGTAGTCGCCGAAGGTGCGGCCGAAGCGGTCGGCGAGCAGCTCGGTGATGTTCACCAGCCGGTCGTCGTGGGTGGCCACCATGGGGTAACCCTTCCCCGCCATGAGGATCCTCAAGGCCCGCACGTAGGCCCGGTCCACCTCGGACTTCTTCTGGTGGGCGACCGAGGCCGGCTCACGGTAGGCGCCCTTCACCAGGCGCACCCGCGACCCCTCGTGCACCAGGTCGCGCAGGTCGCCCTCGGTGCGGTGCAGGTAGGCCTGGATGGCGACGCCGGTCTGCGGGAAGTCGCGGCGCAGCTCGCGCAGGATGCCCAGCGTCGAGTCGACCGTGGTGTGGTCCTCCATGTCGAGGGTGACCATGGGGCTGGCCGCGCAGATCTCCCGCGCGTGCTCCAGCGCCATCTTCTCGTCGAAGGCCTGGCCGACCGCGGAGAGCTTCACCGAGGCCTCGGCCTCGATGCCGGCGGCGCGCAGCGCGTCCATCAGCGTGGTGTACGCCTTGGCGGTCGCGGTGGCGGCGGCCGCGTCGCGTGTCTCCTCGCCCAGATGGTCGACGGTGACCGTGAGCTTGCCGTCGGTCAGGCGCTGGATGGCGGTGACCGCGTCCTGGGTGCTCTCGCCGGCCACGAACCGGTCGACGACCTGGCGCGTGAGCGGCAGGCCGGAGACCGAGCGGCGCACGAGGCCGCTCCGCGAGGCGGCGAGCAGAAGTTGACCGAGCATAGCTCCAGCGTAAATGCCCAGCTCAGGGCGCTCCTATCGACGTCCGTAACGCCGGATGTGGCATGCTGTTCGACAAATGCACAACACCGCAGAACTCCAGGAGACGGTCGACGAGATCGCCCGCGTGCTCGGCGCCTCCGCGACGCTCGAAGACCGTACCTTCCGCCTGCTCGCGTACGGCGCGCAGCACGGCGAGCTCGACGCGGTGCGCCAGGAGTCCATCCTCCGCCGGGCCGCCTCGCAGCAGGTCCGCGACTACTTCGAGCGCTTCGGCATCGCCCACGCCGACGGCCCGGTCCGCATCCCGGCCGGCGACGGGCTCAAGGCCCGCGTCTGCTGGCCGCTGCGCTACCGCGAGGTCACCTACGGCTACCTGTGGCTGCTCGACTCCGGCGCGCTCAGCGACGACCTGCTCGGCCGGGCCGCCCCGCTGGTCGCCCGGGCCGCCGCCAGCCTCGCCCAGGAGGCCCGCAGCCGCCAGGACCTCGGCCGCGAGCTCGACCTGCTGCTCTCGCCCGACCCCGACGACCGCTCCACGCTCGACGTGCGCGGCCCGGTGACCGCGATCGCCGTCCGCGAGTCCGAGCGCGCCGTCCCGCTCTGGACCCTGCCGCGCGGCGTCCTGTCCCGCGCCGGCTCGCCGGTGGCGCTGCTCGCCCCGGCGCACCTGGCCGTCGAGGTCGCCCTGACCGTCCGCGGCCTGTACGGCACCGCCGCCGGCCTGGGCGGCACCCGCCAGGACCCGGCGGAGGCGTGGATGAGCTGGCGCGAGGCCCGCCACGCGCTGCGCGTCGCCGAGCACTTCCCGCGCTTCGCGCCGGTGGCCCGCTGGGAGGAGCTCGGCGTGCACCGGCTGCTGGCCAGGCTGAGCCGGGCCGACCTCAAGGACCTGCACGCCGAGATCGCCCCGCTCGACCCCGAACTGGTCCTGACCGTGGAGACTTACCTCGACCTAGGCGGCCACGTCCAGAAGACCGCCGCCGAGCTCGGCATCCACCGCCAGACCCTCTACTACCGGCTGGGCAAGGCCGAGAAGCAGCTCGGCCGCGACCTCGCCGACGGCGACGACCGCCTCGCCGTCCACCTCGGCGTGAAGGCGGCCCGCCTGCTCTAGGGGACGCGGCCCACGCCTGTTCGTCGCAGCCACCCAGCCGCGACGAACATCAGCGCCCCGATGATCGCCGGGATTGCGGACAACGCACTGTAGACGTATCCGCATTGACCCGAGAAGCCGAGCCGGTCAAGCACCGCGACGGAGGCGTAGTACGGCATCAGCGGCCCGGCGACCATGACGAGCACGCAGAGCCAGCCGACCCCCTCCAGCCGTACTGCGAAGCGCCGCAGGGAAACCGCGTCCCGGAGCAGTGATCGGGACAGGCGGAAAAGCGCAACGCCCGCTCCCAGCGCGCACAGGGCGACCAGCCCCGTTTCCCCGTGGACCAGGACCAGTTCGGAGGCGGTGGGCCGGGCCACCTGCAGGTCGCGGCCCCCGATGAGCACTCCGTTCGACAGATCCCATGTTCGCGCATCGAACGTGTGCGGATGTGGCGAGCATCGCACGCTCACCACACCGCGAAGACTCTCACCGACCGCGGGAACCAGCACCAAGGCGGCGACGATGACGCCTGACAGCAACGCCAGAGCGCCGGCCACGGTGACAAATACCGGTAACCGTCCCCGAGGCCCGCTCATGTCCCTCTTTATAGCCCTGGGAGCAGCACCGGCGGAAGCTGCCGATCTCGCCCGCAGGGCCGGGTGCCTCTAGGAGCGGGGTGCGCGGTAGATCTTCACCCAGTCCACGTACATGGAGACGGTCTTCGGGGTGGAGCCGCCGCGGCACGGTGACCACTGGTTGCAGACCACGTCGTGCTGGAGGGCCAGGCCCATGGCCCGGCCGTCGGGCACGTGCGGGCCGCGGTAGTCCCAGACCTTCTCCCCGTCGAGCCAGAAGGTCAGCCGGCCGGGCAGCCAGTCGACGGCCACCGTCCGCCAGCGGGTGAAGTCGGCCCGCAGTTGCTTGTCGGCGCGCTCGTCGCCGGCGTGCACGAAGATGCCGCCGCCCTGCCGCTTGGGGTCGATGATCTCGGCGAAGTCGATCTCGGCGTGCTCGCCCCGGTCGGAGGCCATGAGCAGCGCGACCGGGGTGTAGCCCGCGCCGGCCTCGGCGCGGAAGCGGACCTCCCAGCGGCCGTAGGTCTGCGTCTTGCGCGTCGCCAGGCCGCCGGACAGGTCCTTGCCGCCGTAGAAGCCGCCGGTGATCTTCAGGACGCCGCCGGAGACCGAGACGGCCTTGCCGGTGCGCGGGTTCTCGGAAGCGGTGGGGGAGTGGTAGACCATCCACTTGCCGGTGTCGAGCCGGTCGAAGTTCTCCACGAACGCCGGCGCTCCCCAGCCGGCTCCCGGAGCGGGGACGGCGAGGGCGAGCGCCATGATAGTTCTGAGAGGCATGTGACCTATGGAACCAGAAGTCACATTCGGAAGAAGGGTGGTCGGACATTTAGCCCCGGACGGGCCATCGGCAGCGCCTCGTGCACGCCGGCCCCGGAGCCCTCGCCCGCGCCGAGCATGGAGCGCGTCAGCGCCTCCCGGGCACTGAGCATCTCGGTCAGCGCCGCGTCCAGGTGCGCCGAGGTCAGCACCCCCACCTGGCCGTTCTCCGCCAGCGCCGCCAGCACGGTACGGCGCAGCAGCTCCTTGAAGAACGAGGCGGTCATGCCCTCGGTCCGCTCGACGACCGGCTCCAGGTCGGCCTCCAGCCGCAGCCCCCGGCTGTAGAGCTCCAGCAGGGCCCGCCGGGCCCGCGCGTCCGGTTTGGGCACCTCGATCGCCAGGTCCACCCGCCCGGGCCGGTTGGCCAGCGCGTCCTCCAGGATCTCCACCCGGTTGGTGGTCAGCACGAAGGTGACGTCCGCCTCGGAGACCACCCCGTCCATCGCGTCGAACAGGGTGAACAGCAGCGGGCTGCCCTCGGGGGAGAAGCCGCGGTCGCGGGCGACCAGGTCGACGTCCTCCAGCACCACGATGGCCGGCTGCAGCCGCCGGGCGAGCGCGGCGGCCTCGGACACGAAGCGCAGCGCGGTGCCCGCCATCAGCAGGACCGTCACCTCCGGCAGCCGGCCCATCAGGTAGCGCACGGTGTGCGTCTTGCCGGTGCCCGGCGGCCCGTGCAGCAGCAGGCCGCGCTTGACGTGCTGGCCGTGCGCGACGAGCGTCCCGGCGTGCTCGGCGATGCCGACGACGTGCCGCTCGATCGCCTCCAGCACGCCCTCGGGCAGCACCACCTGGTCGGGGTCGAGGACGGGCCGCGGCAGGAAGGTGACCAGCTTGTTGCCGCGGTGCTCGGAGAAGCCGAAGGTGAGGATCTGGCCGCGGAACAGGTCGTCGGCCCGCATCAGGCGCTCGATCTCGTCGCGGGTGGCGGTGGCCGCGGCGCGGTCGCGGGCCAGCACGTCGATGCGGCAGCCCTCCATGCCGAACTGCTCGGCCGGTCCGCGCAGGCTGAGCACCACCGGCTCGCCGCCCGGAGCGCTCGCGCGCACCAGCCCGAAGGTGATCACCTCGGTGGTCTCGTCCGGCCCGACCGCCGCGGTGGTGTAGTCGACGGAGCCGAGTTCGAAGCTCTCCTGGCCGCGCTCGGCCACGGCCAGGATGTTCACGATGTCGTTGTGATGGCGGCTCGGGCCGGACAGGCCGAACCAGTCGGCACCGGCGCCGAGGTAGGCGTCCACGCCGCGCTGCAGGTTGACGTGCTCCCACACCGGGAAGGTCTGCGAGACGCAGACCAGTTCACGCACCGTGCAGCCGAGGTGCCCGGACACCCGGGCGACGAGCTCGGAGGGCGGGCGGGTCTCGTCGATGAGCTGATGGGCCTGGTCCAGGAGCCTGCGTAAGGCACGGGCCAGGGCTTTGGCTTCCTCGGTCTCCATGCCTGCCAGACTCGCAGATTCCGCCGCGGCGTGCCCGGACCTGCCAGGGCCCGTACGGCGCTGCCGTACGGGCCCTGGAAGAGGTGGTTCTACTGCGCGGCGGGCGCGGCGGTGGTGAGCGTGTCCTCGTAGACGCGGATCAGCTCCTGCCCGATGCGCTCCCAGCTGTAGCGCGAGCGGGCGCGGTCGGCGCCGGCGTACCCGATGGCGGTGCGCCGGGTCGGGTTGGCCAGCAGCTCGCGGGTGAGGCGGGCGGTGCGGGCCGGGCGGTCCGGCGGGACCAGCACGCCGGTGACGCCGTCCACGACCGAGTCGAGGTGCGAGCCGACCGCCGAGGCGATGACCGGCACGCCGCAGGCCATGGCCTCCAGCGCGACGGTGCCGGTCCCGGCCTCACGCGGCAGGGTGACGACGATGTCGGCGCCGCGCATCAGCTTGGGAACCGTGGTGCGGGCGACCTGGCCCAGGAGCGTGACCCGGTCGGCCACGCCGACCTGCTCGGCCAGCGCCATCAGGCCGGCCGCGTCGGCGTCGCCGCCCAGCAGCTCGGGCGGGGGCCCGCCGGCGATGACCAGCTCGACGTCCGGCAGCCCGGCCAGTGCCCTGATCACGGTCGGGGCGCCGCCGCCGGCCGAGATCCGGCCCACGTGCAGCAGTCTCGGGCGCGAGCCGCGCGCGGCCGACGGGCCCTGGCGGCGGAACCGCTCGGTGTCCACGCCGTACGGCACGACCGCGATGTGCTCCCTGGGCACACCGAGGCGGATGAGCTCGGCCTCCTCGTCGAGGCAACGGGCGATGACCGAGTTGGCGCGCCGGCCCAGCGCCCGCTCCAGCCGTACGTGCTGGCCGCGGTGCGGGGCGAAGAAGGTCTGCGTCACCGGGACGCCCAGCCCGGCCGAGGCGGCCACGGAGGCCAGCCCGGCGGTCCAGGAGTGGGCGTGCACCAGGTCGGGGCGCTCCTTGGTCCAGCGGCGGGCCAGCTCGTCGCCGACGCCCGCGATGTAGGGAGCGACCTCTTCCGGGCGCAGCGAGCGGCTCGGGCCGACGTCGAGGTGTTCCAGAACGACGCCGGGAGCGACCCTGACGCGAGGCTTGCTGTCGTCACTCTGGCGGCGCGAGTAGATGGTGACACGGTGCTCGCGGCCGAGCTCACGGGCGGCGGAGAGAATCTGATGGCGCCGAGTGCCTTCGGTAGAGGCAACGATAGCTATGTTCATGGCACACCTGTCAGGGAAGGGGGCTCCTTGGTGGTGTGCCTGCGTCTTAGGCACGATCAGCTCATCTAGTTATACCCCTATTCCGCCAGGAATCAAACGGCGCGAAGGGCGAGCACCACGATCTCGTCCCAGACCTGCCCGCCGGAGAAGGCGGCGCGGTCCTCCTCCAGGGCCTTGACCACGGTCGACGGCGCCTGCCCCACGCAGCGGGCGAGCGCGTCGGCGAGCCGGTCCTCCCCGTACGGCTGGCCGGAGGCGTCCCGCGAGGACAGCAGCCCCTCGGAATAGAAGACCAGCAACTGCCCGTGCGAGAGGGTGAGCTCCTCCACGGCCGTCCCGGCCTCGGGCGAGATGCCCAGCGGCATGCCGCCCCCGGCGAGGAAGCGCACGGTCCCGTCGGGCTGGACCAGCGCCGCCGGGTGGTGCCCGGCCGAGGCCAGCCGGATGCGCCGCCCCGAGACGTAGCCGGCCAGCGCCATCACGAACATGCCGGTGCCCTGGGCGACCAGCGCCTCGTTGACCTTGCGCACCGCCTCCGCGGGCTCCGGCTCCCACACGCTCAGCACCCGCAGCCCGCCGCGCACCATCGCGCTGACCGAGGCGGCCTCCTGGCCGCGGCCGACCGCGCCGCCCAGGGCGAAGCCCCAGCCGTCGGAGACCGGGAAGACGTCGTAGAACTCCGCGCCCACCGAGGCGCCCGGGTGGTAGATCGCGGCCGCCTCGAAGCCCGGCACGTCCGGCAGCGCCCGCGGCACCACGCTGGACGACAGCGCGTCGGCGGCGCGGGCACGGCTGGCGAAGGTCTGCTGGGCCCGCAGCGCCAGCCCGAGCTGGCGGCCGACCTCCTCGACCAGGCCGAGGTCGGCCAGCGTGAACGGCGGCCGCCCTGACGAGCGCACCAGGGTCAGCACGCCCTCGCCGTCGCCGATCGGCGCCGACACCATCGAGCCGGCCTCCATGACGGCCAGCAGCGGGCCGTCCTCGCTCACGCCGAGCAGCGTCTCGTCCTCGACCATCTCGTGCACCTCGCCGGAGCCGCGCTCCAGCACCCGGTAGACCGGCGAGGCCTGCTCGACCGTGCGCAGCAGCCCGCCGGGCGGCTGGTCGCGGGGCGGCACGACCGTCGCGCGCCGCAACCGGCCGTCGCGCACCAGGTCGGCGATGACCCAGTCGGCCAGCTCCGTCGAGAGCAGGCGGCTGGCCCGGGCCAGCGCGACCGGCTGGGACAGGCTGTCGGCGTCCAGCAGCAACTGCGCCAGCCGCGACAGCAGGTCCTGGCGGCGGGCCGCGGCGACCAGCAGCTCGGCCTGCTCGGGGGCGTGCTCGGCGCTCGGCGGGGCCGGCGGCTCGACCTCCAGCGGCAGGGCGACCACGGCGACCATCTGCTGGGGCTCGCCCGGCATCGTCAGCCGGGTCAGCGCCAGCCGTACCCGATGGGCGCGGCCCTGGTGGGCCAGGCGCGACTCGAACGCGGTGGTCTGCCCGGTCTGCAGCACCGAGGTGAGGTGCGAGCGGAACGCGGCCCGGCGCGAGACGTCGACCAGCAGCGGGAAGGCGCGGCCGACCAGGTAGCCGTCGGGGCTGCCGAGCAGGCGGGTGGTCTCCGGGTTCACCCGGCGGACCACGCCGCCGCCGTCGAGGACCACGACCGGGACCGGGAAGGCGCGGTAGACCTGCCGCAGCAGCTTGAGCTCACGCTGGCCGCCACCGCCGCCCTTGCGCCCGGACTGGCCCTTGCGCAGCTCCTCGTGGGCAGCCTCCAGCAGCTCCATGGCCGTGTCGAGTTCGGCCAGAGCGGCTTCGAGCGTGGGCGCCAGGTCGCGTGGATACGCCGATTTCGCGGCGCGCAAGGAGTTCACGCGCTCGGCGAGCTCCTCCACGGCATGCTCCAGCGCGCTCGCTCCGATCGGTTCGGTCAAGTCAGCCTCCTGGGCACGACGCTACGCCATCCCGGATTAACGTATCCATAGTGGGAAGGGGACAGATGTGATCACGCCCGCGCTCGCCCGGGAACTGGCCGCGCTGGCCAGGCTGGGTGAGGACACCTCCATCGAACGCGTCCTGCACGGCCTGACCAACGCCCTGAGCGCCGGGGTGCCCGGCTGCTCCGGGGGTTCGGCCGAGCAGTGGGCGGGCAACCGCCGGCTGCTCGTCTCGGCCTCGCACACCGAACTGATCGCCCTGGTCGAAGGGGAACGGGCACTCGGCGAAGGGCCCTCCGTCGAAGCCCGGCAGAGCGGCAATCGCGCCTTCGCCGGCGACCTGCTGCGCGAGCCGCGCTGGCCGCGCTACGCGGCGCTGGCCACCACGCGCGGGGTGCGCTCGGCGCTGATGGTGCCGGTCGAGGTGGCCTCCTACCAGCTCGTCGTCGGCCTCTACTCGGTCCGCCCGCGGGCCTTCCCCGAGCAGGCGGCGCCCGCGCTGGGGGAGATGCTGGCCGAACAGCTCGGCGTGGCCATGGCCAACCTGTACGACTTCGACGAGGTCCGCACCGGAGCGGCGCAGTTGCAGGAGGCGCTGGCCGGCCGGGCCATCATCGACCAGGCCAAGGGCATCATCATGAAGACCAGCGGATGCTCGGCCGAAGAGGCGTTCGACGAGCTGCGGCGGATTTCCCAGCATCACCAGGTGAAAGTGGCCGATCTGGCGAAACTGCTGGTGGAGGAGCACTCCAAGCGCAAATGAGCGGGGCTCATGCGGAGGCCAGGGCCTCCTCCAGCGTGCCGTACATCGGCAGCCGCTCGGCCAGCCCAGTGATCCACATCACCTTGGCCGTGCTGTAGCGGACGCCGACGAGCCCGAACTTGGCCCCGTCGGTGAGGTTGGCCTGCCAGCGATGCACGATCAGACCCAGCGCGCGCGAGTCCATGAAGGTCACCCCCGACAGCTCCAGCAGCAGGTCACCGGGCGCGGCGGCCAGGCCGTCGGCGAACTGGTCGCGGGTGGTGGCGTCCAGCACGCCCTCGACTCTGACGACGGTGAAGCCGCCGGCCGCGGTAGAGGTCAATTCGAGGGTGTTGTCCACGCGGCAACCTTACTGTCACGGCAACCGGGTTGAATACTTCGCCCCGGATGGGGGATACTGTCTCCAAGTCCAGCAGAGGGCTTCGGCAAAAACGGTTGCCTCTGCATGGGCTTTTTCTCGTTGCAGAGGCTCTCCCCCATAGAAGGACACAGAGATGACTCTGCGGGAACGAGTGCTCGAAGACATGACGGCGGAAGAACTGCTGGCCGACATGAACCGGCCGGAGATCGCCGACTACACCAGGGAACGCCTGCGCGAGCGCATCGTCGAGATGCACCGGCCGCTGGCCATGGAGATCGCCCGGCGCTACCGCTACCGCGGCGAGCCGCTGGAAGACCTGCTCCAGGCGGCCTACGTCGGCCTCATGAAGGCCATCAACGGCTTCGACGCCGAGCTCGGCCACGCCTTCCGCGGCTACGCCGTGGTCACCATGACCGGCGAGGTCAAGCGCCACTTCCGCGACCGCACGTGGGCCATCCGCGTGCCGCGCCTCTACCAGGAGCGCCGCTCCGAGCTGAACCGCCTGGTCTCCGACCTGAGCCAGGACCTCGGCCGCTCGCCCACCGTGGCCGAACTGGCCGCCAAGATGAACATCAGCGAGGAAGAAGTCCTGCTGACGCTGGACGCCTCCGCCGCCTACAGCACGCTCTCGCTCGACGCCCCGCTGGGCTCCGAGGAGGACGCCGCGTCGCTGGGCGAGGTGATTCCCGACGAGGACGACACCCTGGGCACCATGGTGGACAGCGAGTCGGTCCGCCCGCTCATCGACGCCCTGCCGCATCGGGAGAAGAACATTCTCCTGCTCCGCTTCTTCGGTAACATGACCCAAGCGGAGATCGCGGCCGAATTCGGCATCTCCCAGATGCACGTCTCCAGAATCCTGCGGAAGGTCCTCGACCAACTCCGGGCGGAACTGGTCGGCTGAAAGCTGGCGAATGGACGGATTTCCAAAGCCCCCAGCCGGAGTGCCAGTCGAACGTCTGACATTCCGGCTGTCCGACCTGTCCAGAATCCGGGACCTCGCCGAGAACGCCGCCCGATCGATCGGGCTCAGCGAGCAGGGCGTGGCGGACGTGGTGATCGCGGTCAACGAGGTCGCCACCAACGCCGTCACGCACGGACTCTTCGACACGGCGTACCTGTCCACGTGGGTGGACGGGGGAGACCTGATCGTGGAGATCCACGATCAGGGTCTCTGGACGCCGCCGTACCGGCCGGCTCCCGGTCCCCGCTCCACCAGCGGGATGGGGCTGTGGGTGGCGCGGCTGCTGGCCTCCGACATCTCCTTCCGCACCGAGTCCGACGGGAGCCGGGTGACGATGCGCTTCGGGGGCAAGAGCTGACCTGAGGGGACGGGGGCCGCGGGTCCGTCGGGTGGGAGCGGTTTCGGCCGGTCGCCGGGGGAAGGGATGAACCATGACATCCCGCATCTTGATCGTCGGAGGCGGCTATGTAGGCATGTACACCGCGCTACGCCTGCAACGGGCGCTACGCCGCGGCGAGGCTCAGATCACCGTGATCGACGCCGACTCGTACATGACCTACCAGCCGTTCCTGCCAGAAGCCGCCGCCGGCAACCTCGAACCGCGGCACGTCGTCGTCCCACTCCGCCGCGTGCTCAACCGGTGCACCATCCTCAACGGCTGGGTCACCCGGATCGACACCGGCACCCGCACCGTCGAGTTCGCCCCGCACCGCGGCCGCGCCCGCCGGCTCGGCTACGACCTGCTGGTCGTCGCGCCCGGCTCCATCTCGCGCACCCTGCCCGTCCCGGGCCTCGCCGACGCGGGCATCGGCTTCAAGACCGTCGAAGAGGCCATCCACCTGCGCAACCACGTCCTGGCCCAGCTCGACCTGGCCGCCTCCACCGACGACCCCGACATCCGCCGCGAAGCGCTCACCTTCGTCTTCGTCGGCGCGGGCTTCGCCGGCGTCGAGGCCCTCGCCGAGCTGGAGGACATGGCCCACGACGCCATCCGCGCCTACCCCGGCCTGAACGCCGGCGACCTGCGCTGGATGCTCATCGAGGCCACCGACCGCATCCTGCCCGAGGTCGGGCCGGAGATGGGGCGCTGGACGCTCGAACAGCTCCGCGCCCGCGGCATCGACGTCCGCCTGCGCACCCGGCTCGAATCGGCCAAGGACGGGCACATCGTGCTCGACGACGGCACCGAACTCGACGCGGCCACCCTCGTGTGGACCGCCGGCGTCAAACCCCACCCCGTCGTACGGCAGGGCGACCTGCCCGTGGACGACAAGGGGCGGGTCAAGGCGACCGCCTTCCTCACCGTCGAAGGGCGTGAAGGCGTCTTCACCGCGGGGGACTGCGCCGCCGTACCCGACCTCACCAAGCCGGGGGAGTACTGCGCGCCCAACGCCCAGCACGCGGTACGGCAGGCACGGGTCCTGGCGGACAACGTCCTCGCGGTGGTGCGGCGGCAGCCGCTGCGGCAGTACCGGCACGCCTACGCCGGGTCGGTCGCCAGCCTGGGGCTGCACAAGGGGGTCGCGCAGATCTACGGGCAGCGGCTGCGCGGGCCTGTGGCGTGGTTCGTGCACCGGACGTATCACCTGTCACGGGTGCCGACCTTCAACCGGAAGGTGCGGGTGCTCATCGACTGGACCCTCGCGCTGTTCTTCCGGCGGGACATCGTGGCCCTGGGGGCGCTCACCCATCCGCGGCAGGAGTTCGAGTTCGCGGCCAGAGAGCAACAGGCCTCCAGCGGGGCCTCTTCCTGAGTGCGGCGAGGCGCCCGCACCCCTTCCCGG
>NZ_JBFAKP010000007.1:0-308145 GCF_040655795.1 Nonomuraea sp. NPDC050310
GCGAGCTGCTCGCGCGCGCCGACCGGCCCACGGCGATCTTCGCCGGGGCCGACATCGCGGCGCTCGGCGTGCTGCGCGCCGCCGACGAGGCCGGTCTGTCGGTGCCGGAGGACCTGTCGGTCGCCGGTTACGACAACATCGGCATCGCCTCGCTCAAGCGCATCTCGCTCACCAGCGTCGACCAGGACGGGCAGGTCATCGGGGCGACCGCCGCGCGCCTGCTCGTCGAGCGCATCGAGGGGCGCACCCGGTCGGTGACCTCGTCGGTGTCGCCGACGCTGATCGTCCGCGGGACCACGGGACCGCCCCGCCCCTGAGACCGGCCGCGCGCATCGGGGGACTGCCGCGGGCCTTGGATTAAAACGATTCGATGGAAGGACCCCCACGTGCGACGACTAGCTCTGCTCGCCCTTCTGCTCCCGCTGGCCGCGCCCGCGCAACCGGCCGCCGCCCAGACCGTGACCTCCGCCGGGAACACGGCCGCGACCTGCCCGGTCCGGGTCGATCCGGCCGCGTTCGCCTCCGAGGCCCGCCTCGGCGCCCTGGCCGAGCAGCAGGAGACCTTCGGCCCCCGGCCGACCGGCTCCGCCGCGCACACCGGCTACGTCGACTGGCTGGAGGACGAGCTGGCCGCGATCCCCGGCCTGCAGTTCTCCTCGCTGCCCTACGAGATCGACCGCTGGGACAACCTCGCCACCGGCCTGACCGTCGGCGGTACGGCGGTGCAGGTCGCCGCCCCGGTGCCGTTCTCCGCCTCCACCGGCCCCGGCGGCGTCACCGCGCCGCTCGTGCACGTGCCCGCGGGCACCGCGATCACCGCGGCCAACGCCGCCGGGAAGATCGTCGTGCGTGACCTGCCCTGGACCAACGTGCCGAACCTGCTCTTCTATCCGCCCACCCTCGGCTACTCGATGTACGACCCGGGCCTGACCATCAACCTGCTCGGCTCGGAGTCGATGGAGGCCCCGGCCGCCGCCGACACCGACCTCAAGGCCGCCGCCGCGGCGGGCGCGCTCGGCGTGATCGAGGTCAGCCAGCTCCCGCACGCCCAGATCCAGGGCATGTACGCGCCCTACGAGGGCCTGCCGTACGGCGTGCCGGGCGCCTACGTCGGCGCCGACCAGGGCAAGCAGATCAAGGGCGCGCTGGCCGCCGGACAGCCGGTCCAGGCCGCGCTGACCGTGAACGCCGCCTGGACGCCGACCACCACCCGCACCCTGCTCGCCACGCTGCCCGGCGGGAGCGCCCAGAAGATCGTCGTGGAGAGCCACACCGACGGCATGAGCCCGGTCTGGGACAACGGCCCGCTCACCATGATCGAGATGGCCCGGTACCTGTCGTCGCTGCCGGTGGCCTGCCGCCCGCGCACCGTCCAGTTCGCCTTCGTGACCGGCCACCTCTACCAGCACCTCACCGGCCCGGACGTGCGCGAGGGCGGCGCCGGCCAGCTCGCCGCCCAGCTCGACGCCGAGTACGACCAGGGCGGCGTCTCCTCCGTCGTGGTGCTGGAGCACCTCGGCGCCCGCCGCTACGACGCGGTCGCCCGGCCCAACGGGCTGCCGGGCAAGCAGCTCGTCGCCAGCTCCAGCCTCACCGAGCTGCTGCTGGTCCCGGTCAGCGAGAGCACGCCGCTGCGCGAGCTGGTCAAGGGCCACATCCAGTACTGGGACGTGCGCCGCACCGCGATCCTCAAGGGCCTGTCGGCGGCCGACCTGGCCACCGTGCCGCGGCACTGCTCCTTCGGCGGCGAGGGCACGCCGTACAACCAGCACCTGCTGCCGGTCATCGCGCCCATCGCCGCGCCCAAGACGCTCTTCTCGCCGCAGTTCGGCGCCGAGGCGATCGACCTGGCCGCGATGCGCAAGGCGTCGCTCGCCTTCACCGACGTCGTGCTCGACCTCGGGCCGATGGCCCAGTCGGCCGTCGCGGGGGATGTGACCTCCATGCGCCAGATGCGCGCCTCCGGCACGCCGGGGTGCGCGTGAGCATCGACCGGAAGGCGCTCGTGCGCCGGCACACCGTCGTCGACGCCGGCCGGCCGCTGACCGTCGGCAACGGGGAGTTCGCCTTCACCGCCGACGCGACCGGGCTGCAGACCTTCGCGCCGCTGGGCACGCAGGCGCAGTGGGGCTGGCACACGATGCCCAACCCCAAGGGCCACGAGCCGGCCGACGCGTGCACCGACTACGACGGCGTGCCGTACCCGGACCTGTACCCGGCCACCGAGGCGGGCGGGTGGCTGCACGTCAACCCGCACCGGCTGCACCTGGGCCGGATCGGCCTCGACGTGCCGGAGGGCGCCGCGCTGGGCCGCTCGGCGCAGACCCTCGACCTGTGGACCGGCCTGCTGTCCAGCTCCTTCGAGCTGGACGGCCTGCCGTACGAGGTGGAGACGGTCTGCCACCCGGAGCGGGACCTGCTGGCCGTCCGGGTCAGCGGCGCCGCGGGCATCAGGATCGCCTTCCCCTACGCCAGCGACGGCTGGCACACCACCGCTGACTGGGACCGGCCGGAGCGGCACACCACCACGCACACGGTGTCCGGCTCGCGCTGCGACTTCACCCGCGTCCTGGACGCGGACCGCTACCACGTGGCCGCCGAGTGGGCGGGAGCGGCGCGGCTCAGCGCGCCCGGCGGCCACGTCTACCTGCTGCGCGGCCAGGACCTGGAGCTCGTCGTCGGGTTCGCCCGCGAGCCGGTCGGCGCGCTGCCGTCCTTCACCCAGGTCCGTACGGCTGCCGCCGCCCACTGGGACCGGTTCTGGAGCGAGGGCGGCGCGGTGAGCTTCGAGGGCAGCACCGACCCGCGGGCCCCCGAGCTCGAACGCCGGGTGGTGCTGTCGCAGTACCTCACCGCGGTCAACTGCGCCGGCTCCACCCCGCCGCAGGAGACCGGGCTGGTGGTCAACTCCTGGAGCGGCAAGTTCCACCTGGAGATGCACTGGTGGCACGCCGCCCACTTCGTCCTGTGGGGCCGGCCGGAGCTGCTGGAGCGCAGCCTGCCGTGGTACCGCTCGATCCTGCCGCAGGCCAGGGAGACGGCCGCCCGGCAGGGCTTTCGCGGCGCGCGCTGGCCCAAGCAGGTGGGGCCGGAGGGCCGGGAGAGCCCGAGCGAGATCGGCGCCTTCATCGTCTGGCAGCAGCCGCACCTGATCTACTTCGCCGAGCTGCTGCGCCGGGCCCGGCCGGAGGCGCTGGCCGACTACCAGGACCTGGTGTTCGAGACGGCCGAGTTCATGGCCTCCTTCGCCGCCGGCGGGCATCTCGGGCCGCCGCTGGTCCCGGCGCAGGAGTCCTACTACGAGTCCAGGCGGACGGTGCGTGATCCCACCTTCGAGCTGGCCTACTGGTGGTGGGGGCTGGAGACCGCCCAGCGCTGGCGCGGCCTGCTCGGCCTCGACCCGGAGCCGGAGTGGGCGCGGGTCATGGACGGCCTGGCCCGGCCGCTGGTGCGCGACGGCGTGTACACGGCCATCGGCGTCGAGCCGTACACGATCAGGACCGACCATCCCTCGATGGTCGGGGCGCTCGGGTTCGTGCCGCCCACGCCGCTGATCGACCCCGAGATCATGCGGGCCACCCTGCACGACGTGCTGGCCGCCTGGGACCTGGAGAGCACCTGGGGCTGGGACTACCCGCTGCTGGCGCTGTGCGCGGCCCGGCTCGGCGAGCCGGAGACCGCCGTGGACGCGCTGCTGCTGGAGACGCCCAAGAACACCTACCTGCCGGACGGCCACAACCAGCAGTGGCCCGGGCTGCTGCCGCTCTACCTGCCGGGCAACGGCGGCCTGCTCGCCGCCGTGGCCCACCTGGCGGCTACCCGGTGCTTCCCGGCGGGCTGGCGGGTCCAGGCGGAAGGGGTGGCCGCGATGCCGTGAGCAGGGTGACCGCGTACCGGTAGAGGTCGGCGGCGGCCGAGACCAGGCCGGCGGCGCGCCCCGCGCGCACCTCCGCGGCGATGAACTCGGTGCTCCCGTAGACGATCAGGCGGGGCACCGAGGCGGCCAGCGGCGGCAGCGAGGGGTCCTCCAGCCTGGCCCGCGCGCCCAGCGCGGCGAGCATGTCGAGGAAGGGCCGGTAGGCGGCGTCGCGCTGCCCGACCGCCCGCTCGCCGGCCCTCGGCAGCTCCACGAAGTAGGCCTGCGCGTACTCCGGCCGCTCCTGCCACCACCGCAGGTAGGCGTGCAGGCCGAGCCAGAGCCCCTCGCGCCAGTCCTCGCCCGCCTCGGCCGCGGCGGTGTAGATCGTGTCGACCATCTCGGGCAGGTCGCGCTCGCAGACCGCGAGGAAGCACGCCTCCTTGTCGGCGAACTGGGCGTAGAAGGCGTTGCGCGAGACCCGCGCGGCGGCGATCACGTCCGGCACGCTCGTGGCGGCGTACCCGCGCCTGGCGACGAGCCTCAGCATGGCCTCCACGAGGCGGTCGCGCTGGGAGGTTCGGACCGTGTCGGGAGACAGCCCGTGCCGTCCCCGGGGGAGTGGCTGCGCTCCCGGAACTTCCTTCTGGTCATGTCTTGACATCGCTGGTCGATCGTACTTCCCTTCCTTAGGAGACGTTCACGTCTCCAAATAGCTTACGAAGGTGACCATGCAGAACATCACCCGCCGGCAGGCGTTGCGCGCCGGCGCCCTCGGCCTCGCCTCGGCCGGATTCCTGTCGCTGACCACCACCGAGGCGCACGCCGCCTCGGCGATCGAGACGGTCTACAAGGCCCCCGGCCCGTGGCCGGTCGCCACCGGCACCTCGGGCGGCCACCGGCTGTACCACCCCGCGACCCTCGGCTCGGGCGGCGTCACCCACCCGATCGTCACCTGGGGCAACGGCTCCTGGGCCACCCCCGACAACTACCCCGGCCTGCTCACCCACCTGGCCTCCTGGGGCTTCGCGGTGATCGCCTCCACCGACACCACCACGGGCACCGGCGCGGAGATCCTCGCCGCCGCCCAGCACCTCGTCGCCCTGAACGGCGATCCCGCCAGCGCCTTCCACGGCAAGCTCGACACCGCCCAGGTCGCCGCGGTCGGCCACTCCCAGGGCGCGGGCGGATCCATCAACGCGGCCAACGACTCCGCCGGGCTGATCAGGACCGTCGTGCCGATCGCCACGCCCGCGGCCTGGATGGCCAGTCCCGGGGACGAGTTCTCCGTCGCCGACCTGACCGTCCCGGTGCTCTTCCTCAGCGGCGCCAACGACTGGCTGATCTCCTCCGCGGCCACCCTGCAGGGCTACTACGACCAGGCCACCGCCGGCGCGGGCAAGGCCCTGCTCAAGGGCGCCGGCCACAACGACGTCCAGAACAGCGGCGGCGCCTTCCTCGGCTACGTGACCGCCTGGCTGCGCTACCGCCTCATGGCCGACGCCCAGGCCCGCGCCGCCTTCGCCGGCCCCGCCCCCGAACTCCCCACCAACACCGCCTGGCAGAACCAGGCCCTCAAGAACCTCACCTAGGAGAACCACCATGGCGGAACTGACGCGGCGTGGGCTGTTAGCGGCGGGCGCGCTCACCCTGCTCGCCGGGTGCGGCGACGACCAGCCCCGGCAGCAGGTCGCCGCCGGCAAGCCGCAGGGCGAGGTCAATGTCTGGCTGCACGGCTCGCAGGAGACCGGCGAGCAGTTCCAGGCGCTCGTGCACGACTACATCGCCGAGTTCCGGGTGGACGTGCGGCTGCTTTACCTGCCCGTGGGCCAGCTCGACGCCAAGCTGCTCACCGCCTTCACCGGCGGCACGCCGCCCGACGTGTTCAAGATCGGCCACTGGAGCTTCCCGGCGCACGCCAAGAAGAACCGGCTGGCGCCGATCGACACCAAGGCGCTCCCCCTCCAGGCCTACGAGCCGGGCACGACCACCCCGCTCACCTACCAGGACGTGCCCTACGGCGTGCCCATCGACTTCAACCCCTGCCTGCTCTACTACCGCAAGGACCGGTTCGAGCAGGCCGGGCTCGACCCCGACCGGCCCCCGGCGACCTGGGAGGAGGTCGCCGACTACAGCGCCAGGCTCACCTCCGCCGACCGCAGGCGCGTCGGCCTGCAGTGGCTCTACGGCGACCCGCAGTGGGCGCTCATGATGCTCACCGCGCTGATCAAGGGCAAGGGCGGCGAACTCGGCGGCAACCCGGCGCTCGTCGAGGCCCTGACCTACATGAAGGGCCTCGGCAACCCGAAGCTGTCCAACCCGCTGGGCGCGCTCGGCCTGTTCTACTCCGGCGAGGCCGCCATGGTCGTCAGCGGCGCCTTCCTCGGCCCCGCGCTGGAGAAGCTCGGCAAGAACACACTCACCTTCGGCAAGCAGTACGGCGTGGCCCCCATGCCCGCCTGGGACGGCGGCCGGTCCGTCGTGCCCGCCTACACCTGGGGCTGGGGCGTGGCCAAGGACTCGCCCAACCAGTACACCGCCTGGCACCTGGTCAACTACCTCCAGGGCGCCCGGTCGGTGGCGGCCAACCTCGACAACGGCATCATCATCCCCACCAAGGGCTGGCGCGAGGCCGGGCCGCGCGGCAAGTCCGAGATCATGAAGCTCGTCGCCGACAGCCTCCCGCACGTCGACTTCGGCCCGATCATCCCCGGAACCGTCGAACTGGCGAAGGCCGCCGCCGGCGCCGTGGACTCCGTCGCGCACGGCAAGGCGACCCCGGCCGAGGCCGCGGCCACCTTCGACGCCGCGGTCCGGCAGATCCGGTGAACGCTCGCCCGCAGGCCACCGCCGGGGTCGCGCTGACCCTGCCGGTGGCCGTGTTCTTCGTGGTGTTCTGGCTCGTCCCGTTCCTGGCCGCCGTCTACCTCAGCTTCACCGACTACGAGATGGCCGGCACGCCCACCTGGATCGGCCTGGCCAACTACGAGCGCATGTTCGCCGACCCCGGCTTCCTCAACTCGGCCTGGATCACCGTCGTCTACACCGTCTGCACGGTCGTGCCCACGATCGTGCTGGCCCTGCTGGTGGCCGTGCCGCTGAGCAGGCCTGGCCGGCTCAACCGCTGGCTCCGGGCGCTCGTCATGATCCCCGCCGTGATGCCGCTCGCGGCCACGTCCATGGTCTGGGTGATCATCTACTCCGACGGCGGCCTGGCCAACACGCTGCTCGGCCTGGCGGGGATCGCGCCGCAGTCCTGGCTGACCAGCTCCGACCTGGCCATCTGGGCCCTGGTCGTGATGGTCGTGTGGAAGAGCCTCGGCCTGTTCGCGATCATCCTGACCGCCGGGCTGCAGGCGCTGCCCGGCGAGGTCTACGAGGCCGCCGCCCTCGACGGCTCCGGCCCGGTGACCACCTTCACCCGCATCACCCTGCCGCTGCTGCGCCGGACCCTGCTGTTCGTGCTGGTCATCTCGGTGGCCGGCTCGATGCAGGCGTTCGTGCCCGCCTTCCTGCTCACCGGCGGCGGGCCCGCCGACGCCACCCAGGTGCTGCCGTACTACATCTGGGCCAACGCCTTCCCCTACGAGCACATGGGCTACGCCGCCGCGATGGGCATGGTGCTGCTCGCCGCCATGGTGATCGTCTCGGCGCTGCAGTTCGGGTTCCTGAAGGGAGACGACGAATGACCGTGCTGCGGAGCGCCTGGCTGATCGTCGCGGTCGGGTTCATGCTGCTGCCCGTCTACGTCATGGTCGTCGTCGCCTCGGCGCCCGACGACACCGACCTGAGCGGGCTGGTCTTCAACGGCTTCCACCTGCCGGAGAACCTCAGGACGCTGTTCGGCGAGGGCAACCTGCCCACCTACCTGCGCAACAGCCTCATCCTGTGCCTCGGCACCGGCCTGCTGGACGTGATCTTCTCCGCCGCCGCCGGCTACGCGATGGCCCACCTCGCCTTCCCCGGCCGCCGCGTCCTGTTCGCGCTGGTGGTCGGCACGCTCGCGCTCACCCCGATGGTCCTGGTCATCCCGGTCTTCCTCATCGTCAAGGAACTCGGCTGGGTCAACACCTTCCAGGGCATGATCGTGCCCGGCATGATCAGCGCGTTCGGCGTCTTCCTGGTGCGGCAGTTCGCCCTCGGCATCCCCAAGGAGCTGCTGCTGGCCGCGCGGGTGGACGGCGCGGGGGAGTTCCGCATCTTCGCGCGCATCGCCGTCCCGCTGCTGAAGCCGGCGCTGATCACCCTGTTCCTGGTGCACTTCCTGGCCCAGTGGGACAACCTGCTGTGGCCGCTCATCGTGGCCAACGACCAGGAGCTGTGGCCGTTGCCGGTCGGGCTGGCCAACTTCCAGAGCGAGGTCGGCCTCACCTACCACCTGACCACCACCGCGGCACTGGTCACGGCGGTGCCACCGTTCATCCTGATGGTGGCGCTGCAGCGCTACTACGTGGCCGGGCTCACCTTCGGAGGGCTGAAGCGATGAGAGCCATGATGATGGACTGGATCGAGACGGTGGTCTCGCGAGGCATCCGGCGTCCCGGCTACCCGGCCGACGACTGGACCGCCGCGTGGGCCGCCGAGCGCTTCACCGAGTTCGGTCTCCAGGACGTACGGCTGGCGCCGGTCGAGCTGCCGGCGTGGCGGCCGGTGACGGCGTCGCTGGAGGTGCGCCTCGACGCCGACCCGGCCCGGGCGGTCCGGGTGGCGGCGTTCGCCCTGCCGTACAGCCGGCCGAAGGCGGTCGTGACCGCGCCGGTCACCCGCGAGGTGGTGCCGGGGGCGATCGTGGTGCCCGAGTACGCCTTCACCGAACTGCCGCAGTTCTACGTCCGCGACCTGGCCAAGGCCGTGCACGACCCGGAGGGCGTCTTCGACGGGCTGGTCCAGACGCTGCCGTTCCAGCTCGACTACCTCGACGTCATCCAGGGCGCGATCGACGGCGGCGCGGCCGGCTTCGCCGGCGGGCTGACCGGGGTGCCATGGGAGACGCGCGACTACTACGTGCCCTACGACGCGGTGCACCGCGACCTGCCGGCCGTCTGGCTGTCCGGCGGCGACGCGCGGCGGGTGCTGGCCCTGGTGGACGAGGGGCCCTGCACCGGCACGCTCACCGTCGAGGCCGAGACCGGCCCGGCGCTCTCGCACAACGTGCTCGGCACGCTGCCCGGCGCCTCCGACCAGTGGGTGATCATCGGCTCGCACCACGACGCGCCCTGGGCCTCGGCGGTCGAGGACGCCACCGGGATCGCGCTGGTGCTGGCCGCCGCCCGGCACTGGGCGGGCGTGCCGCAGGAGGAACGGCCGCACAACCTGCTCTTCCTGCTCACCGCGGGCCACATGGCGCACGCCGCGGGCACCAGGGCCTTCATCGAGGAGCACCGCGACCTGCTCGGCGACGTCGTGCTCCAGCTCCACCTGGAGCACGCCGCCCGCCGGTGCGAGGTCGTGGACGGCCGGCTCGTGCCCACCGACGACCCCGAACCCGGCTGGTGGTTCACCTCGCCCGGCCTGGAGGACCTCGTGGCGCGGGCGCTCGTCGCCGAGGACCTGCGCCGCTCGTTCGTGCTGCCGCCCGACGTGTTCTCCCCGATGCCGCCCACCGACGGCGCCTTCTTCCATCCGGAAGGGGTGCCGCTGGTGCACTTCCTGTCGGCGCCCATGTACCTGTTCGACTCGGCCGACACCCTCGACAAGGTGCACGAGGCCGGCCTGGAGCCGCTCAGCCGGGCGGCCGTCCGCATCGTGGAAGGGACCGCCGGATGGCGCCGGAGCTGATCGTGCGCACCACCTCCGGGCTGGTGCGGGGCAAGGCCGAGGCGGGGGTGCTCGCCTTCCTCGGCGTGCCGTACGCCGCCCCGCCCTTCGGCGAGCACCGCTTCGCCGCGCCCGTCCCGGTCTCCTGGGACGGGGTACGGCCGGCCCTCACCCACGGCCCGGCCGCCCCGCAGGCGCCCGGCGAGGACATCGGGCTGTACGCGCCCGACGTCTTCGAGGCCGGGGAGGACTGCCTCAACCTCGACATCCGCACCCCCATGATCGGCCCGGCCGGGCTGCCGGTCCTGGTCTGGATCCACGGCGGCGCGTTCGCCATCGGCGGCAACGGCGCGGCCTGGCACCAGGGCCACCGCTTCGCCCGCGACGGCGTGGTCTGCGTCGCGATCAACTACCGGCTCGGCTTCGAGGGCTTCCTGGCCCTGGAGGACGCGCCGCTCAACCGGGGCGTGCTCGACTGGCTGGCCGCGCTCGCCTGGGTGCGCGACAACATCGCGGCCTTCGGCGGCGACCCCGGCAACGTGACGATCGCCGGGCAGTCGGCCGGCGGCGCGGCGGTCGCGACCCTGCTCAGCATGCCGCGCGCCGCCGGGCTCTTCCACCGGGCGGTCGTGATGAGCGGCTCGGCCACCCTGGCCGCCACCGAGCAGGAGGCCCGCGACCACGCCAAGGCGCTCGCCGCCCGGCTGGGGATCGACCCGACCCGGTCCGCCTTCGCCCGGCTGTCGCCCGCGGCGCTGGTCGCCGAGCAGCCGCCGCCGCTGTCCGGCGGTCCCGGCGGGCTGAGCGCGTCGGTGCCGATCAAGCCGGTCGTCGACGGCGACCTCGTCCCGGCCGTCCCGCTGGCCGCCCTGGGCTCGAGCGCGCACATCCCGCTCCTGGTCGGGTGCACCACCCAGGAGGCCGACGTGTTCGTCCGCCGCTTCGCCGCCGACGTGGACGCGGCCGGAGCCCAGGCGCTGCTCGACCACCTCGGCGTCCAGGTGGACGAGCCCGGCCTCACGCCCGCCGAACGCGTCGGCCGCGCCTTCACCGAGCACCTGTTCACCCGCGAGGCCCGCTGGATCCGCGAGGCCAGGCCCGCCTACGCTTATGAGTTCCGGTGGGAGTCGCCCGTCGAGAGCCCGGTCGGCGGCGGGCGCGTGGGCGCGGTGCACAACCTCGACCTGCCCTTCGTCTTCGACCTGCTCGACGCGCCCGGCGTCGGGCGCACCGCCGGGCCGGCCGCGCCGCAGGCCCTGGCCGACGCGATGCACGCCGCCTGGGTGCGCTTCGCCCGCACCGGCGACCCGGGCTGGCCACTCGATCATCTCTGGAGGTTCTGACATGGAGTCCTACTCGAGCGCGACCGCCTCGACCCCGCTGCTGGGCGAGACCATCGGCGCGAACTTCGAGCGGGCCGTGCGCCGCTTCGGCGAGCGCGAGGCGCTCGTGGACGTGCCCACCGGCCGCCGCTGGAGCTACGCCGAGCTCGACGCCGAGGTGAACCGGCTGGCCCTCGCGCTGCTGGCCACCGGCATCGCCAAGGGCGACCGGATCGGCATCTGGGCGCCCAACCGGGCCGAATGGGTGATCGTGCAGTACGCCACCGCGAAGATCGGCGCGATTCTGGTCAACGTCAACCCGGCCTACCGCGCCCACGAGCTCGACTACGTGGTCAAGCAGTCTGGCCTGCGCCTGCTGATCAGCGCGCTCACCCACAAGGGCAGCGACTACCGGGCCATGGTCGAGGAGATCGGCTTCGCCGACGTCGTCTACCTGGACGATCCGGGCTGGGACCGGTTGCTGGCCAGGACCGCCCCGGAGGAGCGGCTGCGCGAGCGGATGGCGTCGCTGAGCGCCGACGACCCGATCAACATCCAGTACACCTCCGGCACGACCGGCTTCCCCAAGGGCGCGACGCTCTCGCACCACAACATCCTCAACAACGGCTTCTTCGTGGGGGAGGGGCTCGGCTACACCGAGCACGACCGGGTCTGCCTGCCGGTGCCGTTCTACCACTGCTTCGGCATGGTGATGGGCAACCTCGGAGCCACCTCGCACGGCGCGTGCGTGGTCATCCCCGCGCCGGGCTTCGACCCTGCCGCCACGCTGCTGGCCGTACAGCAGGAAAGATGCACCTCCCTGTACGGCGTGCCGACCATGTTCATCGCCGAGCTCGCCCTGGCCGGGCAGTACGACCTGTCCAGCCTGCGCACCGGCATCATGGCGGGCTCGCCGTGCCCGGTCGAGGTGATGAAGCGCGTGGTCACCGAGATGAACATGGCCGAGGTCGCCATCTGCTACGGCATGACCGAGACCTCGCCCGTCTCGACCATGACCCGCTCCGACGACAGCCTGGAGCGCCGCACCGAGACCGTCGGGCGGGTCATGCCGCACGTCGAGGTCAAGATCGTGCACCCGGAGACCGGGCTGACCGTGCCGCGCGGCGAGCCCGGCGAGCTGTGCACCCGCGGCTACTCGGTGATGCTCGGCTACTGGGACGAGCCGGCCAAGACCGCCGAGGCCATCGACGCCGCCCGCTGGATGCACACCGGCGACCTGGCCACCATGGACGCCGACGGCTACGTCAACGTGGTCGGCCGGATCAAGGACATGGTCATCCGGGGCGGCGAGAACGTCTACCCGCGAGAGGTCGAGGAGTTCCTGCACCGCCACCCCGACATCGCCGACGTCCAGGTGGTCGGCGTGCCGGACGAGAAGTACGGCGAGGAGCTCATGGCCTGGATCGTCCTGCGCGAGGGCGCCGCGCCGCTGACCGCCGAGGCCGTGCGGGCGTTCTGCGCGGGCAAGCTCGCGCACTACAAGATCCCCCGCTACGTGCACGTCGTGGACGGGTTCCCGATGACGGTCACCGGCAAGATCCGCAAGGTCGAGATGCGCGAGGAGGGGGTGCGGCTGCTCGGCCTGTGACCCGGGGGAAGTTGCGGCCGGGGGTCTCGTTCGGACAAGCTCCTGCGCATGGTCTCGACAGTGCAGAACGTGGCGATCGACTGTGCCGACGCCTATGAGCTGGCCGGATTCTGGTGCGCGGCGACCGGCGGCACCCGCCATCCGGAGGACCGGCCCGGGGACGCGGAGACCGAGGTCACCCTCCCGAGCGGCCTGGTGCTCTACTTCAACCAGGTGCCGGAGCCGAAGGTGGTCAAGAACCGGGTGCACCTGTGCCTGCGCCCGGAGACCTCCCGCGACGCCGAGGTCGACCGGCTGCTCGGCCTGGGCGCCACCCTCGTCGCCGACCGGCGCGACCCGGACGGCACCGGCTGGGCCGTGCTCGCCGACCCGGAGGGGAACGAGTTCTGTGTCCTGCGCAGCGCCTCCGACCGGGCGGCGACCTCGGCCTGACCCGCCCAGCTCAGACGGTGCGGGCCATGCCGACCGACTTCGGGGCGGTGTGCCGGAAGCCGAACTTCTCGTAGAGGTACTGGGCGTCCCCGTCGGCGATCAGCGAGACGTACGCGCCGGCGGGGGCGCGGCGTTCGAGCTCCTCGACCAGGTTGCCCATGATCCGCTTGCCCAGGCCGCGTCCCTGGTGCTCCGGGGCGACGCAGATGTCGACGACCTGGAAGAAGCAGCCGCCGTCGCCGATGACCCGGCCCATGCCGACGGGCTCGTCGCCGTGGAAGAGCACGACGCAGTACCAGCTCTGGGGGAGGCCGAGCTCGGCGGCCTCGACGGATTTCGCGCTGAGCCCGGCGGTGGTGCGGAGGCGGATGTAGGTCTCGGGGGAGGGGAGGGTCGCGCGCAGGGTGTAAGGGTCAGCGGTGGCGTGCATGCCTTACATCCTAGGATGCTATTCGCCGAGGCCGTGGCGCAGGGTGTAGCCGGGGGTGGCGAAGCCGCCGCCCTGCAGCGGGTCGCCGGCGAAGTACTCCGCGACGCCGGGGATGCGGCCGGCGTAGGCCTCGGCGTCGTCGAGCGGGGTGTAGCCGAGCTGGTCGTCGAGCTCCCAGTAACGGCGGGTGTTGGCCGAGACCGCGTACGCGGCGGTGAAGGTGACGTCCGGCTTGCTCAGCGCGGCCCACACGAAGCCGGCGCAGTCCCGCGGGCTCAGCCAGGTGGCCAGGTGCCGCGGCTCGCTCGGCTCGGCTTCGAGGCTGCCGATGCGCAGGCACACCACCTCCAGGCCGAACTTGTCGGCGTACAGCCGGCCCAGCGCCTCCACGGCCACCTTGCTGACGCCGTACAGCCCGTCCGGGCGAGGCGGCTCCTGGGCCGTGACCGTCCGCGCCGCCGGGTAGCAGCCGGTCAGCCGGTTGCTGCTGGCCAGCACCACCCGCTTCACCCCGGTGCGCCGCGCCGCCTCCAGCACGTGCTGGGTGCCCAGCACGTTGCCGGTCAGGAGGTCGGCGAGCGGCGCCTCGTCCGGCACCCCGGCCAGGTGCACCACCGCGTCGACGCCTTCGACGATCGCCATCGCGTCGTCGATCCCGGTCACCTCGACCTGGCGGATTTCTTCCCCTGGGCCCTGGGCGGTGAGCGGGACCCGATCGACGGACAGGAGCCGGCCAACCCGCCGCCGCAGCGGCTCGCGCACCACGGACCCGACCTGCCCTGCGGCACCGGTGAGGACAACGCTCTCCACAGTCATGATCCTCAGTATCCCCGCGCCGTAGGGGAAAAGACTCAGAGAGCCGACATGTGCTCCATTAGGATCCCGATCTTATGAAACGGGGATATGTAGCTCCATTAGTCGTGATCGGTGCGCTGCTGGCGGGGTGCCAGGCGGCTCCCACGCCGAGCACCACCGCGCAGTCCAGCGCCGCCGCGACCACGCCCGCGCCCGCGACGGCCGTTGCGTCGGTCGAGCCGGATCGGGTCATCGTCGAGCGGAAGTTCACCCTCGAGGAGAGCGAGATCAAGGCGGAGGTGGTCCAGTTCCGGCGGCGTGACCGGTTCGTGCAGCTCAGCTTCCGCCTCACCGCCATCCACGGCAGCGGGGCGATCGGTTGGTCGGTGCACAACAACTTCTCCGCCGTCCCGAACGACCAGCCGACCATCGACGGCGTCTACCTCATCGACACCAAGAACGCCAAGAAGCACCTGACGGCCGTCGACAGCGAGGGCCGCTGCGTGTGCAGCTCCACCCGGGCCGTCTACCTCCGGACCGGCGACACCATCACCCTGTCGGCCACCTTCACCGCCCCGCCGCCGGACATCACCGCCATGACCGTGCACATCCCCCTGGTCGGGACCCTGTCCGATGTTCCGCTCAGCTAGCCTCGCCGCGGCGCTGCTGCTGGTGAGCCCGCCGACCCCCACGCCGGTCCCGGACTCCGGCGTGCGGCCGATCCAAGGGGCCGTCGTGGACATCACCGGCAAGGTGCTCGACATCGGCGACCGCATCTCCAACCTGGACGAGTCGCTGACCGACCAGAGCCGGGGCGGCGAGCGCAAGCTCACCTTCGCCGCCGACGTGCTGTTCGCCTTCGACCAGGCCAAGCTGACCGGCAAGGCCCGCTCCCGGCTCACCCAGGCGGCCGGCCTGCTCAAGGAGGCCGGGGTCGACCGGGCGCGCATCGACGGCTACACCGACGCGCACGGCTCCGACACCTACAACCTGGAGCTGTCCCGCCGCCGGGCGGAAGCCGTGCGCAAGGAGCTGGCGCGGCTGGTGCCCGGCGTCACCTTCGAGGTGGCCGGGCACGGCGAGGCCGATCCGGTGGCGCCCAATGCCCTGCCCGACGGCGGCGACAACCCGAAGGGACGGGCCAAGAACCGCCGCGTGGAGGTCACCTTCAGCCGCTGACCAGGCCCTCGACGCCTAGCCGAGCACCGGGTAGTTGGCGCGGAACACCCGGTGCGGGTCGCGGGCCCGCTTGATCTCCCGCAGCCGCGCCAGCGTGCTGCCGGAGAAGGCCGCCGCCGCCGTCTCGCCGGGGGACAGCACGGTGTACGGCTTGCGGCCGCTGATGTGGGCCGCCAGGTCGGCCACGACCTCGGCCTGCTTGGCGCGCGTCGCCTCGGCCGCGTGCGGCAGGCCGAGCCCGACCAGGCCGAGCAGGTACGGCTCGGCCACCGCCCCGGCGGCGCCCGCCCCGTCACCCGGCTCGGCGAGCGCCCCGCCCAGGTGCCTGATCTGCACATTGATGAGCGGCGCCACCGGCTTGGCCAGCAGGATCTCCACCGCGCCGGCGTCCAGGCCGGTGAGCAGCTCCGCCCGCGCGATGGGCGGGGCGGGCTGGGTGGGCTCGGCCGCGATGGCGCCCAGGTCGGCGACCGGCATGAGGCCGCGGTTGTCGGAGATCGCGTCCGCGATCCGGTCGAGGCGTGCCAGCAGCTCCTTCGCCTGCGCCTCCTCGCCCAGGTAGGCCAGGTCCAGGGTCACCATGGGCGGCGCGCCGGGCGGCTGGAGGCGGTTGATCCACACGCTGAGCTCGCGCGGCGCCTCAGCGGTGATCTCCAGGAAGGCGTCGTACACCTGCCCGGCCCGGTGCTCCGGCCAGATCACCCGCCCGCCGTACAGCGCGGGCGCGGGGTACAGGTCGAGTTCGAGGGCGGTCACCATCGCGAAGTCCCCGCCGCCGCCGCGCAGCGCCCAGAACAGGTCGGGGTCGGACTCGGCGGTCACCCGGCCCGGCTCGCCGTCGGCGTCCACGATGTCGATCGCCCGCACGCCGCTGGAGGCCAGGCCGTGCTTGCGGCTGAACCAGCCGACACCCCCGCCCAGGGTGTAGCCGGTCACGCTGATCCCCGGCGCGCTGCCGGCCAGGCCGGTCAGCCCGAACGGGCCGGCCGCCGCGAGCACCTGCCCCCACGTCGCGCCCGCGCCCACCCGGGCCACGCGCTCCTCCGGGCGCACTTCCACGTCGTTCAGCAGGCCGGTGCGCAGCAGGATCAGGCCTTCGACGTCTCCCGAGGCGCCGTGCCCGCTCGGCTGCGCGGTCACCGTCAGGCCCGCCCGCCGTGCGTGACGCACGAGCGCGGCCACGTCCTCGGCGTCGGCGGCCTCCACCACGGCTGCCACGGGCTGCCTGACGGTCAGGTTCCAGGCGATGGTGGCCTGGTCGAAGCCGTCGTCACCGGGCAGGATCACACGTCCCTTGAGGACGTCGGGCAAGTGGTTGAGCGTCATGGCGGTCTCCTTCAATGTCGCTAGCAGCGCTAGGTGCGCTAGCGACTCTAGCGGTGTCAGTGACACGACGTCTAGCGCTGCTAGAAATACTTCTCCGGAAGCTGGGCAGGATTCCGGCATGTCGTCACCTGAAGCGCTTGTGCGCATGCTCGGACACCTGGCCGGACGGGTCCGTTCCGGGCGGGCGCTGCACAACCGCGGCGTGCTGCTGTCGGCGACGCTCGTGGTCGCGGCGGCGCCCGGCCGTCCCCTGGGGCTGGAGGTGTTCGACCGGCCGGGCCGCACCGAGGTGGTCGTCCGGCTGTCCAAGGGGACCGGGCTGCCGGGGCGGCTGCCCGACGTGCTCGGGCTGGCCGTACGCCTGCCCGACACCGGCGGGCGGCACGTGGACCTGCTGCTGTCCACGTGCGGGGCCGTGGCGTGGCTGCCCTGGCCGCGGGCCGGCTTCACCGCCGGGCCCTACTCCAGCCTCGCCTCCTACCGGCACCGGTCGGGGCTGTTCCGGCTGCTGGCCGTACCGGATCACGGCCTGAGCGTGCCCGCCGACCCGGCGCTCCTGGAGCCTGCGCTGAAGCGGGGGCCGCTGGTCTTCCGCCTGTACGGCGTGCCGGGCCACGAGTTCGCCCGCCCGCTGGCCACGCTGGAGGTGCGCGACGTGCTCGCCGGCCCGGACGTCGCGTTCGACCCGGTCGTCAACAGCGCCCCCGCGATGCCACCCGCCGGAGTGCTCCAGCGCCTTCGCCGCGCGGCCTACGACGGCTCCCGCCGGGCGCGGCGAGCCCGCCTCGACTGAGCACGGATCCCAGGAGCTGAGACCGGCTGGGCGGCCGGGACGCCGGCATGTGATGATCGGGGCTTGACGGATCGGCACAGGTGAGGGTGGCCAGTGACTGGACGGGAGTTCGGTTCCCTGCTGCGCCAGGCGCGCACGGACGCGCGGCTGACGGTGGAGGAACTGTCGGAGGCCTCCGGCGTCAGCGTCCGGGCGATCGGCGACATGGAGCGCGGCAAGGTCGCCTCGCCGCAGCGCCGCACCGCCGAGGCGCTGGCCGACGGATTACGGCTCGCCGAGCCCGAGCGGACCGCCTTCCTGGCCGCGGTCAAGTCCCGGTCGCGGGCCGGTGCGCTGGCCCAGCTCCCGGCCGACCTGGCGGCCTTCACCGGCCGCGAGGCCGAACTGGGCCAGGCGCTCGGCGAGCGGCGACCGCGGACCGCCGAGGTCTGGACGATCGTCGGGATGGCCGGCGTGGGCAAGAGCACGCTCGCCCTGCACTGGGCGCACCGGGTCGCCGACCGCTACCCCGACGGGCAGCTCTGGGTGGATCTGCGTGGGTTCGACCGCGGCGGGCAGGTCGCCGACCCCGGGCAGGTGCTCGGCGGGTTCCTGCGCGCGCTCGGCGTGACCGAGAGCCGGGTCCCGGCCGGGACGGACGAGCGGGCCGCGCTGTTCCGCAGCAAGCTGGCCGGCCGCCAGATCCTGCTGGTCCTGGACAACGCCCGCGACAGCGAGCAGGTCCGCCCCCTGCTGCCCGCCGCGGCCGGCTGCCTGACCATCGTGACCAGCCGCAACCAGCTTCACGGCCTGGCCGCCCACGGCGCCCGCAGCCTGCCGCTGGACGTCTGGACGCCCGCCGAGGCCGAGCAGGCCCTGGCCCTGCGGCTCGGCGCGCCACGCGTGGCGGCCGAACCGAAGGCGGTCGCGCGCATCCTGGAGCTGTGCGGCTACCTGCCGCTCGCGGTGGCGGTCATCGGCGCGCGGGCCGCGGCCCGGCCGGCCTTCGCGCTCGCCGACATCGCCGCCGAGCTGGGCGCGGCCGACGGCACGCTGGACGCCTTCCAGGTCGCCGACGCCGCCGACCCGCGGACGGCGTTCTCCTGGTCCTACCGGGCGCTGACCCCGGAGGCCGCCCGGCTGTTCCGCCTGCTGGGCGTGCATCCGGGGCCCGACGTCACGCTGGCGGCCGCCGCCTCCCTCGCCGGGCTGCCCGCCAGGCAGGTCCGGTCGCTGCTGCTGGAGTGCACCGCCGCCCACCTGGTCGTCGAGCACGCGCCGGGCCGCTGGCGGCTGCACGACCTGCTCCGCGCGTACGCCGCCGAGCTGGCCGACGAGCACGACGGCCCCGCCGGGTGCCGCCAGGCCTTCCACCGCCTCCTGGACCACCTGCTGCACAGCGCGCACGCCGCCGACCAGGTGATCAACCCCGTCGTCAGCACCCCCATCGAGCCGGTGGCGGCCCAGCCGGGCACGGTGGCCGACACCTTCGCCGACCGCGAGGAGGCCGCGGCCTGGGCGGCCCGCGAGCTGCCGGTCGTCTGGGCCGCGCAACGGCAGGCCGCCGTGCTGGGCGGGTTCGACACCCACCTGTGGCAACTGGCCTGGACCACCGTGGACGCCTTCTCCGGCCACGTGTGGTCGCTCGGCCGGGAGTCGCTGGCCTTCCTCACCCGCGCCGCCGAGGCGGTGCGCCGCGACCCGGCCGGGGTACGGCACGCGGCGGCGGTGGTGAACTGGGTGGCGGTCCAGGAACAGCAGATGGGCCGCTCCGACCAGGCCAAGGCCCGGCTCCTGGACCTGCTCGACCCCGCCGGCCCCGCCCTGGACCAGGCCCGCGTCCACCACGACCTGGGCTGGCTGCACGGCCAGCTCGGCGAGCACGACGTGGCCCTGGGCCACGCCTGCCAGGCGCTCGACCGCTACCGGGAGGCGGGCAACCTGCCGGGGGAGGCCCGGGAACTCGCCTCGGTCGCCTGGTACGCCGCGCTGCTCGGCCGCTACGACGAGGCGCTGGCCTCCTGCGAGCAGGCCATCGAGCTGCTGGCCGTACAGAACATGACCGCGGCCGAGGCCTCCGCGTGGGACACCCTGGGCTACATCCAGCACCACCAGGGCGAGCACGGGCGGGCCGTCACGAGCTTCGGGCGTTCCCTGGAGCTGTACCGGCACACGGGCCGCCCCAAGCTGGAGGCCGAGGTGCTCGATCACCTCGGCGACGCCCACCACGCCCTGGGTGAGGCGGAGGCCGCCGCCGCGGCGTGGCGGCAGGCGCTCGACCTGCTCGTCCCGCTCGACCACGCCGACGCCGCCAAGCTGCGCGCCAAGCTCGGCGGCTGAGCGGTTTCCTGCCGGTTTCCTGCCTGGAGCCCGGCCCGGCGCGCTGGCACCGTTTCTGGTGTGAACACTGTCGAACCAGTTCTGGAGCCCGCGGCGCGAGCATTCGCCGAGGCGACCGCGCAGCCGCCCTACCTCTTCCAGCTCCCGCCGGAGGAGGGCCGGAAGATCGTTGACGAGGTGCAGTCCGGGCCGGTGGCCAGACCGGACGTGGACGAGGAGTGGGTGACCGTGCCCGGCGGGCCCACCGGCGAGGTGCGCGTCCGGATCGTCCGCCCGGCAGGGCTCGGGGGCGTGCTGCCGGTCATCCACTACATCCACGGGGCCGGGTGGGTGTTCGGCAACGCCCACACCCACGACCGGCTGGTGCGCGAGCTCGCGGTCGGCGCGGGCGCCGCGGTGGTCTTCCCCGACTACGACCTGTCGCCCGAGCACCGCTACCCGGTGGCGATCGAGCAGAACTGGACGGTCGCCCAGTGGATCGTCGCCGAAGGCCCGGCCAGGGGACTCGACCCGGCCAGGGTCGCGGTGGCCGGCGACTCGGTCGGCGGCAACATGAGCGCCGCCCTCACCCTGATGGCCAAGCGGCGCGGCGGGGTGAGCCTGCGCCAGCAGGTGCTGTTCTACCCGGTCACCGACGCCGCCTTCGACACCGGCTCCTACCACCAGTTCGCCGAAGGCTACTTCCTGCGCCGCGACGCCATGCGGTGGTTCTGGGACCAGTACACCACCGACGAGGCCCAGCGGGCCGAGCTCACCGCCTCCCCGCTCCGCGCCACCGCCGAGGACCTGGCCGGGCTGCCGCCCGCGCTGGTCATCACCGCCGAGGCCGACGTCCTGCGCGACGAGGGCGAGGCCTACGCCGGCAAGCTGCGCGCCGCCGGCGTCCCGGTCACCGCCGTGCGCTACCTCGGCATCATCCACGACTTCGTCATGCTCAACGCGCTGCGCGAGACGAGCGCGGCCGAATCGGCGATCAGCCTGGCCGTGGACACCCTCCGCCGCGCCCTGAACCCCTGAGGACTGTGACCATGTCATCTCCCGTATCCGACGCCTCCTACGCCCGCGACCTCGCGCAGATCGAGCGCGCCAACGCCGACGGGCGCATCCCGGCCGTCTTCGTGCACGGCCTGTGGCTGCTGCCCACGAGCTGGGACCGCTGGGCCCGGGTCTTCGCCGAGGCCGGGTTCGCCCCGGTCCTGCCCGGCTGGCCGGACGACCCCGAGACGGTCGCCGAGGCCAACGCCCACCCCGAGGTCTTCGCGCACAAGACCGTCGGCCAGGTCGCCGACCACTTCGCCGACCTCATCGGCAAGCTGGAGCGCAAGCCCGTCGTCGTCGGGCACTCCTTCGGCGGCCTGCTGGCCCAGATCCTCGCCGGTCGCGGCCTGGCCTGCGCGAGCGTGGCCATCGACCCGGCCCCCTTCCAGGGTGTGCTGCCGCTGCCGTTCTCCTCGCTGCGGGCGGCCTCGGCGGTGCTGGGCAACCCGGCCAACATCCACCGGGCGGTGCCGCTGACCTACGAGCAGTTCCGCTACTCCTTCGCCAACGCGGTCAGCGAGCAGGAGGCCCGGGAGCTGTACGAGACGTTCGCGGTCCCGGCTCCGGGCGCGCCGCTGTTCCAGGCGGCGGTGGCCAACTTCAACCCGTGGAGCGAGACCAAGGTCGACAGCACCGCCGGCGACCGCGGCCCGCTGCTGATCATCTCGGGGGAGAAGGACCACACCGTGCCCTGGGCCATCGCCAACGCCTCCTACAAGAAGCAGGCCCGCAACGAGCACCACGTCACCGAGATCGTCGAGATGCCCGGCCGCGGCCACTCCCTGACGGTGGACAGCGGCTGGCGCGAGGTCTGCGACACCGCCCTGGCCTTCGTGCGGCGCTTCGTCTGACCCGGGGCCGGTCGCCGGTTGACAAGCGGCGGCTTGATCCAACACCCTTTCACTATTCGAATAGTGAAAGGGTGTTTCGGTTGATCGAGTTCAACCTGGACCGGGGCTCGGGCGTCTCCACGTACCTGCAGCTCGTCCACCAGGTCAAACAGGCGCTCCGGCTGGGCACGCTCCGGCCCGGCGACCAGTTGCCGACCGCCCGCGAGGTGGTCGAGAGCCTGGCCATCAACCCCAACACCGTGCTCAAGGCCTACCGGGAACTGGAGCGCGAAGGGCTGGTCGAGGGCCGGCCGGGGATGGGCACCTTCGTCCGGCAGGGCATCGCGGGGGCGACGCTCGCCGAGCACACCCGGCTGCGGCGCGGCCTGGAGGGGTGGGTGCGCGAGGCCCGCTCGGCGGGGCTCGACCACGAGGACCTGCGGGCGCTGTTCGCCGTGGTGCTGGCCGAGGCCGCGAAGGAGGAGGTCGCATGAGCCCCGCCCTGGAGGTGACCGGCCTGGCGGTCCGCTACCGCCGTACCTGGGTGCTGCGCGACTGCTCGCTGGCCGTGCCCGCCGGGCGCGTGGCGGCGCTCGTCGGGCCCAACGGCGCGGGCAAGACCACGCTCATGCACGCGGCCGTCGGCCTGCTCCGGCCCGCGTTGGGCAGCGTCCGCGTGACCGGCGAGGCGGCCTTCGTGGCGCAGGACAAGCCGCTGTACGACACCTTCACCGTCGCCGAGATGCTCGCCTTCGGCCGCCGCATGAACACCCGCTGGGACGGCGAAGCCGCCGCCGATCGCCTGGCCGGGCTCGGCATCCCGCTCCGGCGCAAGGTGGGCCGGCTGTCCGGCGGCCAGCAGGCGCAGGTCGCGGTCACGCTGGCGCTCGCCACCCGCCCCGACCTGCTCGTGCTGGACGAGCCGCTGGCCAACCTCGACCCGCTCGCCCGGCACGACGTGATGCGCTCGATCATGGCGGAGGTCGCCGGGCGCGAGCTGACCGTGCTGCTCTCCTCGCACGTCGTGTCCGACCTCGAGGACACCTGCGACTGGCTGATCGTGCTGAACGGGGGCCGGCTGCAGGTCAGCGGCGACATCGAGGACCTGCTGACCGGGCACCTGGTGCTCACCGGGCCGGAGGAGGCGTCGGCGGCGGGACTCCAGGTGGTGGCCGCGAGCCGTACCGGCCGGCAGGTCACCCTGCTGGTCAGGGGCGGGCCGCCGCCCGATCCGCGCTGGCGGGTGCGGCACCCCGGGCTGGACGAGCTCGTCATGGGCTACCTGCGCAGCCCCGAGTCGGCGGCGCTGCCGTACCTGACGGGGGTGGGCGCGTGATCTGGGTGACGTGGCGACAGCACCGGGCGCAGATCCTCGTCACGGCGGGCCTCCTGGCATTGCTCGGGGCGCTGCTGCTCGGGTCGGCCCTGGAGGCGAGCTCGTACGTGGCCGAGCGGGCCCCGTCCGGCTGCACCGGACCGGCCGCGACCTGCGACGAGGTGGCCGTGGCGCTCGCGCGGCGCTACGACGCGGTCTACTCGGTGTTCGGCTGGATGCCGCTGGTGGCACCGGCGCTGATCGGGGCGTTCTGGGGCGCGCCCCTGCTCGGCCGGGAGTACGAGCGCGGCACCCACCGCCTGGCCTGGACCCAGGCCGTGCCGGTGTGGCGGTGGCTGGCGGTCAAGCTGGCGGTCCTGGGCGGCGCGGTCGTCGCCGGCGGGCTGCTGCTGTCGATCATGGTGAGCCTGTGGCGGCCGGTGTTCCGCGAGGGCGTCGACTCCACCTTCGGCAACCTCGGGGTGTTCAACATGGTCGGGGTGGCTCCGGCGGCGTGGTGGCTGTACGCCTTCGCGCTCGGCACCCTGGCCGGCGCGCTGTTCCGCCGCACGCTGCCCGCGATGGCGCTGGTCGTGGCCGGGGTGACGGTGACGATGTTCGTGTTGTTCCAGGTGAGCGACCACTACGCCGAGCCGGCGCGGACCGAGCTGACCGGCACCGTGGTGCTGGACGATCCCGACGCGCGGCTGGTGCGGGCGGCCTGGGTGGAGCCGTCCGGCAGGGAGGTCGCCGAGCCGGCCGGCAGCGGCTGCGCGCGCCGGGTGGACGTCGGGCAGAGCGGACGCAACACCGAGGCCTGGCAGGCGTGCCTGTTCGCCGAGGGGTACCGGTTCGCGGTGTACTACCACCCGCCGTCCCGGTTCTGGCGGTTCCAGTGGACCGACGCGGGGATCCTGGTGCTCCTGTCGGCCGCCCTCGGCGGCCTCGCCGTCCGCCGGACCCTCCGCCGGCCCGGCTGACCTAGGCGGTCGCTCCCGCCGGAAACAGCGCGTGTACGGCGGAGCGGACCCGGTCGGCGGCCTGCTCCGGCGTGGAGGTGTCGAACTTCCCGTCCAGATGCAGGAAGGCCAGCCCGTGCACCAGCGCCCAGACCGCGGTCGCCAGCGGCTCGGGGTCGCGGCCCGGGAAGGCGCCGCGCACCAGGGCGTGGAGGTAGGCGGAGATGGCCGCGATCGCGGCGGCCCGTTCCTCGCTGGACGGGTCGCAGGGCTCGGCGAACATCACCTTGAACATCGCCGGCCGGTCGAGGGCGAACCGCACGTAGGCCACCGCGATGTCGGCCAGGTCGTCGGGCGTGCGGGGCGGCGCGGGGTGGGCCGCGGCCAGGTGCTCGGTGAGGTCGCGGTACCCCTCCGCGGCGACCGCCGAGATGAGCGCGTCGCGGTCGGCGAAGTGCCGGTAGGGCGCCGTCGGCGACACCCCCGCCCGGCGCGCCACCGCCCGCAGCGACAGCCCGGCGCCGCCGTCCTCCTCGAGGAGCTCCCGCGCGGCCCGCAGGCAGGCGGCCCGCAGGTCGCCGTGGTGGTACGAGGTGCCGGGGTGGGACACGGGCCGCTCCTTCCGATGTATGCAGCGCACACAATCGTACCGGCCCTGCGTGCGGCTCACCGAGCTCCTGACGCGGGCGGTTTCGTCGCGAATAATCCCGCTCTATGAGATCTGGCTGTGGTTCGGGGTGCCTCATGGCCGTCGCGCCGGTGTTCTGCCTCCTTGTCGCCCTGCTGCTGTGGTGGGGCGAGCTGGAGAAGGCGCTCAGCACCAGGTCGGGGACGCCTCCGGCGGACTTCGGTGCGGCCAAGGGGTGGGCGTGGGCGGCCCTCGCGGTGCTCGCCGGGGAGGTGGTGCTCCTCGTGGCGACCCGGCTTCGCAAGTAGATACGGGGACGGGCGGAGGGCGAACGTGGCCGCGGTCCTGCTCCGGCCCGCGATGGCCAGGTCGCGGTGGGCGACCGGCGGGCCGGAGCAGGACGCCGCGGCGGATGAGGGGTGGGTCAGCCGGTGTAGGACGGGTTGGCGACGACCGGCTCACCCGGGGCGGCGGAGGGACGGCTCTCGGCGGGAGCCGGGGCGGGCTCGTCGGTGGAGACCACCGCCGGCTTCTCGGCCGGGGCCGGGGCGGGGTCGGTGGCGGAGACGGGGGCGGGCTTCGAGGGGTTGGCCGCGGCCGGGCCGGACAGGCCGGTGAAGCCTGCCGCGAGGGCCAGGGCGGCGCAGGCGCCGAGGAGCGTGGCCTTGATCTTCATAACGGGTTCCTCTGTTTCTTCAGGAGTTAGGGCCTCAGCCCTTGACGACGACCGGGGTGCCGATCGCCAGGTTCTTCGCCATCCAGGTGATGTCGGCGTTGCTGACCCGGACGCAGCCGTGACTGGCCCGCGTGCCGATGGCCGAGGCGTCGTCGGTCCCGTGGACGGCCAGCTGGCCGGGCCCGCCGGCGAAGGTCTTGAGCACCGGCGAGAAGCCGCTCAGCCCGAAGGCGTAAGCCCCGTAGGCCCCGCCCGCGCCGGCGGGTTTGACCAGTTCGGTGAAGTAGTAGCGGCCCGGGGGAGTGGGAGTGCCCGCCTCGCCGGTCGCGACCTTGCCCGTCCTGACGACCCGGTCGCCGTCGAAGACCGTGAAGCTGAACGCCCCGCGGTCGATCTCGACGCGGTGGGTGGTCTCGGTGAGGGTGACGTCGGCCGCCTTGATCCAGCCCTTGCTGCCGTTGGGCCGGATCGGCAGCAGCACCTGGAGCCAGGCGCCCTCGTCCCGTTCCACCAGGAAGACGCGGGTCGCGCCGTAGCCGTTGGGACTCTTGATCGTCCGCTGGACCGGGCCGTCCTTGGCCTGGTGGATCGCGATCCGTGCCCCCTTGACGCTCGCGATCTTCGAAGCGGTGACGCCGCTCGGCGGGGCCTGCCGTACGGCGTGGGCCGCCGTCCGAGCGCCGCCCGCGCCGTCCGCGCCGCCTGCGCTCCCCGCGCAGCCGGTCAGCAGGAAGGCGAGTGCCGTCACGGCGGCCGTGCGGAGCGGGGTCCGGTTGGTTCTCACGCGGCGCAGCCTGGCAGCAGAATGTGAGGATCCTGTTCGCCTGTCATGCGGATCCCGTTTGCACCCCTGGCCTGGGCATAGTCTCGGGGCCATGTGCGCGTACGTGCTGGTCGCCGAGGACGACCCCAAGCAGGCAGAGCTGCTCAGCCGCTACCTGGAGCGGGAGGGCCACGAGGTCCTGGTCGTGCACGACGGCCGCTCGGCGATCGACGGGGCCCGGCAGGGCGAGCCCGACCTGGTGCTGCTCGACGTGATGATGCCGAAGGTGGACGGGCTGGACGTCTGCCGGGTGCTGCGCGCCGAGTCGGACCTGCCGATCCTGATGCTGACCGCCCGCTCCACCGAGGACGACCTGCTGCTCGGCCTCGACCTGGGCGCCGACGACTACGTGACCAAGCCGTACAGCCCGCGCGAGCTGATGGCCCGCGTGCGGACGCTGCTGCGCCGTACCGGGAAGGCACGGGAGAGCGGGCGGCTGCTGCGGGCGGGCGACCTGGTCGTGGACCCGGTCCGGCACACGGTCACCGCGGCGGGCACGCCGGTGGACTGCACGCTCGCCGAGTTCAGGATCATCGAGACGCTGGCCGCCGAGCCGGAGCGGGTGTTCACCAGGAAGCAACTGCTGGAGCGCATCCACGGCTTCGACGGGTACGTCACCGAACGCACCGTCGACGCGCACGTGATGAACCTGCGCAGGAAGATCGAGCCCGACCCGCGCCGCCCGGTCCGGCTGCTGACCGTGTACGGCGTCGGCTACAAGCTGATCCAGGCATGAGGTCGCTGTTCGTCCGGCTGCTCACCAGCTCGGCGGTCGTGGCGGTCTGCTCGATCTCGGCGACGGCCTGGCTGGCCGCCAGCAGCACCTCCGGCGCGATCGAGCGGGAGCAGGGCCAGACGCTGGCCAGCGACGCGCAGATCAACAACGCGCTGCTCGGCTACGCCGCCCGCCATCCGGACTGGTCGGGCGTCGCCGCCACCGTCCGCGACCTGGCCGCCCGGCACAGCCGCCGCGTCGCGCTGACCACCGAGCAGGGCACGGTCATCGCGGACTCGGCCGCCGCCGACACCCCGCTGCCGTCCCGGGTGTCGGCCGTGGTCGACCCGCTGACCGTGGACGTGACCCTGGTGCCCGGAGCGGCCAAGGACCGCATCGATCCCCGCGCGGTGGGGCCGTTCCTGCTGCCCGAGCGCGACCGCGCCCGGCTGACGAAGGCCGCCGCCGCCTACGCCACCTGCCTGCGGCGCACCGGGCAGACCGTCCAGACGACCGTCTCCGCCACGGGCCGGACCTTCGTGACGACCACCGGCGAGGGCGGCGTCCCGGCCGAGGCGAAACCGGCCGAGGCGAGCCCGGCCCCGGCCCCGGAGGTCACCGGTCCCTGCGACGCCACCATCTTCACCACGCCGACGCGCACCGAGAAGGCCGCGCTGAAGCAGCTCAACACGCTGGTCGGCCGGTGTCTGAAGGGCACCGGCGTCGAGGGCGGCTCGGTCGGCCTCGACTTCACCTGGGTCCCGGAGCGGAGCCGGCCCGCGGGCGAACCCGACCAGGCGATCTCCGCGTGCGTCGTCTCCGCCCGCAAGCAGCAGCTCGACCCGTACGTCGCCCCGGCCGCCTACCTGTACATAGGCTCGCCCGCCGAGGCCACCGGCCAGCGCATCCCGCTGCCCTCGATCGCCGGAGCCGCCCTGCTCGTGCTGATCCTGACCGTCGGCGTGAGCGTCATGGCGGCCAGGCGTCTGGTCGGGCCGGTGAACGCGCTCACCCACGCCACCCGGCGGATGCGCGACGGGGACACCTCCGCCCGCGTCCAGGTGAGGACCACCGGCGAGATCAGCGAGCTGGCCACCGCCTTCAACGAGATGTCCGCCCACCTGGAACGCATGGAGCAGCAGCGCAAGGCCATGGTCAGCGACGTCTCGCACGAGCTGCGCACCCCGCTGAGCAACCTCAGGGGCTGGATGGAGGCGGCCCAGGACGGCGTCGCCGAGCTCGACCCGGCGCTGATCGCCTCGCTGGTCGAGGAGATCCTGCTCCTGCAGCACATCGTCGACGACCTCCAGGACCTCGCCCTCGCCGACGCGGGCAAGCTCCGCCTGCACCTCGAACCGGTCCACCTCGGCGACCTGCTCGACCAGGTCGCCACCGCCCACCGCAGCCGGGCCGAGGCCGCCGGGCTCACCCTGACCACCGAGGTCACCGGCGCGCCCGGCCTGACCGCCGCCCCGGTACGGCTCCGCCAGGCGGTCGGCAACCTGGTGGCCAACTCCCTGCGGCACACGCCGGCCGGCGGGCGGATCACGCTGAGCGCCCGCCAGGACGGCGACCACGTGCTCGTCGAGGTGACCGACACGGGGAGCGGCATCGACGCCGACGACCTGCCGCACGTCTTCGACCGGTTCTGGCGGGCGGACAAGTCCCGCAACCGGCTCACCGGCGGCAGCGGCCTCGGCCTGGCCATCGTCCGCGACCTGGCCGAGGCGCACGGCGGCACCGCCTCGGCCGTCAGCGTCCCGGGCGTCCGCACCACCTTCACCCTGCGCCTGCCGTCCCGCCCCTGAGCGCCGGGCCGATCTTGTCGTGACGCAACCATGACACGACCGGGACGAGGCGAGGACGCCGCCGCCCGACAGTGGACGGGTCGGACGGTGGGCGAGTCCCGGAGCCGCCGTGACGAGACGTTGCGACGAAGGAGAAGCCATGGCCGAGGGCCACAGGTGGGATCGGCGTTCGGTGCTCAGGGGCGCCGCCGTACTGGCGGGCGCCGCGACGGTGCCGCTGCTGGGTGAGACGACCGCGGCGTCGGCGGGTGGCGATGCCGACGCGTTGTTCACCTCCGGCCGGTTCGAGCAGGCCGGCCGCGCGTACGAGGAGCTCCTGAAGAAGGACCCGAAGAACCTGCACGCCGCCCGCCAGCGCGGCTACGTGGCGTTGCTGGGCAACCGGTTCGCCGACGCCGAGAAGTACCTCAAGCTGGCCCTGAGTCTGGCTCCCGGCGACAGGCACGCCAACCACCTGCTGGCCGACTGCTACCTCCGGCAGGACAAGTTGGGCCCGTCCGCGCCGCACTGGAAGGCCGCCGGTGAGGACGGCTACGCCGCGTGGTTCGCGGCTGTCCGCGGCGAGGCGTACCAGATCCACGGCGAGAGCGCCCGGGTGCCGTGGACGCAGGTGGACCCGATCCCGCTGGTGGAGGCCTCGGTCAACGGCGGACCGGCCAAGCGCTTCACCTTCTACACCGGCGCACCGAACCTGGGGCTGCGCGCCTCGGTGGCCAAGGAAGCCGGGGTGAAGCCCGTCACCAGCCAGAAGGTCGACTTCGGGAGCGGCCCCTTCTGGGCGCACTACGGGATCCTGGACTCCTTCAGGCTGGGCGGCCTCGAACTGCGCAACGTCCCGGTGGGCTGGTCGGCGACCGAGTCGGGGGAGGACCTCGACGACGCCGACAGCGACGGGCTGATCGGCACGTGGGTCTTCTACCACCTGCTGACCACCTTCGACTACGCCGGCCGGCAGCTGATCCTGCGCCGCCGTACCCCGGAAGCGGCGGCCAAGGCCCGGGCGGGCGCCGAACGGCTCCCGCTGTGGCTGGCCCGCGAGCAGTACCTGCACAGCACGGGCAGCTTCACCGGCGCCGCCGGGTCCCGCACCGGCGTGGTCGGCGTGAACCTGGGCGGCGGCAGCGAGATCGCCGCAGGCCTGCGCGGCAAGACCGCCGAGCAGCTCGGCATCCGCACCGACCGCGACCGGCAGATCGGGACCTTCGCGCAGAGCCACCCGGCCGTCGTCCACCCCTGCTACCCGGAGGAGATCCGCCTCGGCCACGCCGCCGCCCGCGGGGTCTACTGCTACTCCAACCCCAACCAGCAGGTCAACGTGCCCTGGCCGTACGGGACCGGGTTCGACACCATGGGCTGGTTCTCGCACTGCTTCTGGAAGCCGTACTCCGTCACCGTCGACTTCACCGCGATGAGCCTCTACCTCGCCCGGGGCAGGGCCGCCTGACGCCGAAACGGTACCCTTCGCGGCGTCGTGCGCGTTATGGTCGCCACCTGCCACCGATCATGAGGAGCCCGGGATGAGCAACCCCGACGTGGACGACTTCATCGAGAACAAGGTGCCGGACCAGCACAAGGACCTCGTGCGCGGGATCCGCGCGCTGATGGCGGAAGGCGCGCCCGAGGCGCGCGAGGTGCTCACGTACGGCTCGCCGGCCTGGCGGGGTAACAAGATCCTGGCCGTCATCAGCGTGAGCAAGACCCACGTGACCTTCGCCTTCGAGCGTGGCGCCGAGTTCGAGGACGCCGCCGGCCTGCTCACCGGCGTCGGCAAGAAGACCAGGCACGTCAAGCTCAAGAAGGCCGAGGACCTGGCCGCCCACCACCAGGCCCTGCTCGGCTACGTCGGCCAGGCGGTCGCGCTGGACGCCTCGGACGGCTGATCCGTGGCGGGAATTGGTCCCCGCCGGTAAGGTCGGCCCCGTGGGGCGTTCGGGGACCAATTCCGGCCCGGCCGAGGACTTGCTCATCGAGCTGGACCGCGACGCCGGGGTGCCGCTGCACCGGCAGATCGAGGCGGCCATCCGCGCGGGCATCCGGGACGGGCGGTTGCGGGCCGGTGCGTCGCTGCCGCCCACCCGCACCCTCGCGGCCGGGCTCGGCGTCTCGCGCGGCGTGATCGTGGAGGCCTACCAGCAGCTCGTGGCCGAGGGCTACCTGGCCAGCCGGTCCGGCGGCTACACCCAGGTCGCCGCGCCGCCGCCCGCCGCCAAGCCCCCTGTCGCGCGGCGGGCCGTTCCCGCCGCCGGGTTCAAGGTCGACTTCGGATACGGGCGCACCGACGTGTCGCAGTTCCCGCGGGCCGCCTGGCTGCGCTCGGTGCGGGCCGTGCTCACCACCACGCCCAACGACCGGTTCGCCTACCTCGACGGGCGTGGCGTGCCCGAGCTGCGGCAGGCCCTGTGCGACTACCTCAACCGGGTGCGCGGCACGCTGGCCGTACCCGACGACGTGGTCATCTGCAACGGCTACGGGCAGGGCGTCTCGCTGCTGATCCAGGTGCTCGCGCGGCGCGGGGCCCGGCGGATCGCCGTGGAGGACCCGTCGTCCGTCGACGACGCCCGCGTGCTGGCCGGGGCGGCCGGGCTGGACGTGATCGGCATCCCGGTCGGCCCGGACGGCATCCTGGTCGACGCCCTCGGCGAGGCCGACGCCCTGATCCTCACGCCCTCGCACCAATGGCCGACCGGCGGGGTGCTGTCGGCGGCGGCCAGGGCCGAGGTGATCCGCTGGGCGCGGGCGCGTGGCGCGCTCGTCATCGAGGACGACTACGACGCCGAGTACCGCTACGACCGCGCGCCGGTCGGCGCCATGCAGGGTCTCGCGCCCGATCACGTCGTCTACTGCGGTACGGCCAGCAAGACGCTCGCGCCGGGGCTGCGGCTCGGCTGGATGGTGCTGCCCGGCCACCTGGTGGCCGACGTCGCCGAGGCCAAACTGCTGGCCGACCGCGGCTCGTCGGTCATCGACCAGCTCACCTTCGCCGACTTCCTGGGCCGGGGCGAGTTCGACCGGCACCTCCGCCGGATGCGGCCGGTGTACCGGCGTCGTCGTGACGTGCTGCTGGGGGCGTTGCGTGCCCACCTGCCGGAGCTGCGGCCGGCCGGGATCGCCGCCGGGCAGCACGTGGTGGCCTGGCTGCCGCCCGGCCTCGACGAGGCGGCGGTGGTGGCGGCTGCCGCCCGGCGCGGGCTCGGCCTCCAGGGTGTCGGCACCTTCCGCCTCGCCCCCGGGCCCGGGGGGTTGATCTTCGGCTACGCCATCCTCGGCGAGACCGCCATCACCGAGGGCGTCACCCTGCTGGCCGCGGCCATCCGAGAGCTCCGAGACACCTGACCCCGCGCCACGGCCTTCCCACCCGGCTCCACCTTCCACGTCGGGCGGGAGACGGCGCGCCTTCCCGGCCGGCGCCACTGTCCTCCACGTGACCCTTCCACGTCACTGGGACGGGCGGATGTTCTGGTTCAGGTGGAACACGTTCGCCGGGTCGTAGGCGGTCTTCAGCGCGGTCAGCCTGGCCAGCTTCTCGGCCGAGTACGCCCGCCGCACACCGCGCCGCCCGTCGGCCAGCTCGTCGGCGGTCAGCGAGTTGACGTAGACCCCGCTCGCGTACGGCTCCAGCACCGCCCCGGCCGCACGCGCGGCACCCATCCGGGCCTCGTCCTCGGCCGCGTCACTCCACCGGGAACCGGCACCGAACTCCACCATCGTGCCCCGATGACTGAACGCCGCGTCCGCATCCGGCACGTCGTCGATCGCCCCACCGTGCGCCTGCAACCCGGAAGCCGGCAGGAAGGGGTCGTCGCTCAGATCGGAGCCCCCACGCAACAGGAACGCCTCGATCGCCTCGACCGGGAACCGCCGCAGGTAGAGCCCCTTGGAGTACCGGCGGTAGGCGTGCCCGCCCGTGGTGTCGTTCCGCGTCTGCAGCTCCAGGTAGGACGGCGTCGTCACCCGCGCCCCGATCGGCCGCCCAAGCGCCCGCATCGCGGGCAGCAACCGGCGTCCTTCCTCCGGCTCGCCCACCCACACGAACCCCACGGTCGCGATCGGCCCGCCGGGACCACTGCCGACATCCGCGGTGAACGTCGCCTGCCGGGGCGCGACCGCGTTCAGATCCCGCCAGCCCTCGAGAACCGGCACGGCGTCCTCCGCGCGGAAGTCGAACTCGGCCACCAGCGTCCGGGTGCCCGTGTGGTGCAACCGGAACTCGAACTCGGTCACGATCCCGAAGTTGCCGCCCCCGCCGCGCAGCCCCCAGAACAGCTCCGGGTTCTCGCCGCGGCTCGCCGTCACCACCTCGCCGTCGGCGGTGACCACCGTGTACGACACGACGTTGTCGCAGGCCAGCCCGTACTGCCGGGCCAGCCACCCCATCCCGCCGCCCAGGGTCAGCCCGCCGACGCCGGTGTGCGACACGTTGCCCGCCGTGGTGGCGAGCCCGTACGCCTGCGCCGCCCGATCCAGCGCCCCGAGCAGCGCGCCGCCCTGGACCCGGGCCAGCCGCCGGACCGGGTCGACCCGGACCCCGCCCATCGGCGTCAGGTCGATCATGAGCCCGTCCTCGGGTACGGCGAAGCCGGCCGCGTTGTGCCCGCCGCACCGCACCCCGATCTCCAGCCCGAGCTCGCGCGCCAGCCGTACGGCGGCGACCACGTCACCCACGCCCGCAGCACGGACGATCATGCGCGGCCGCCGGTCGACCATGGCGTTCCAGACAGTGCGAGCGGCGTCGTACCCGGGATCGGCGGGAGTGAGGACCTGCCCGTCGAAGCGGGTTGCTGTGGTTGTCATGCTTTCAGCCTGACAGGAATCGGTACCCGGCCTGAGGTCCAAAATCGCGGGGTGATGGAGGACCAATCCGGCGGTTTCCGGTGCATGGCTGGGCGTCGCGCGAGGGGAGTACCTCCCGGTCACCGTACCGTCGGCCTGCGATCATGGACAGGTCAGCCGAGGCGGGCCGGGCCGCGGGCCCTGGGACAGGCTGCGGCGAATCTGGCGGGTGAGGTCGTCGGCGAGGATCTCGGGCTGTCCCTGGGCGAGGCCGTCGAGGGCATGGGTGGCGACGTCGGCGGCCGGTCATCGGTGTCGCTGGAGATGGCCGCCGGCTTCCAGCACCCGCAGTCCGACACCCGGCCCGGCTACTGGTACGAAGCCGTCATCCCGCGCGAGACCGGCCGCGGCCGCCTGATCGAGCGCGGCCCGCTGGTGCAGGACACCGACGGCCGGACATCACCTACCTCCCCGTCACCGACCTGGGGCCACTGCCGTACGCCATGGTCTGGCGCACCGAGACCGAGAACGAGACGATCCCATCCCTGGCCCAGGTCGCCCGCGACCTCGGCCCCCTCCCGCCCCGGGACTGACCGGCCGGGGCGGGTGACGACGGGCGTGGCGGGGATGGCAGGATCGCGGCCATGTCCCACAGTGTGGCCCGCCTCCGGATCGGCTCGACCGAGATCATCGCCCTCCCCGACGCCGAGGGCCCCTTCTTCGCCCCGCGCGCCGAGGCCTTTCCCGAGGCCACGGACGCCCAGTGGGCCGAGGCGGACCGCTTCGACCCCGGCTCGGTCGACGCCGAGGGCCGTTGGTGGCTGCAGTTCCGGGCCTACGCGATCCGCAACGACCAGGGACTCACGCTCGTGGACGCCGGGATCGGGCCGGCGGACAGCCCGGCCCGCGCCTGGGCGCCCGTGCCCGGCGTCCTCCCCGCGTCGCTCGCCGCGGCGGGCATCGACCCGGCCGACGTCGACACCGTGGTGCTCACCCACCTGCACACCGACCACGTCGGCTGGGCGGTCGTGACCGACGAGGCGGACGGCCGCCGTCCTTACTTCCCGAACGCCGAGTACCTGCTCCAGCGGGCCGAGTACGACGCCATCGACGCGCTCAACCCGGTGCTGCGCGAGGCACTCACCGACCCGCTCGCGGCGGCCGGCCGGCTCCGGCTCCTCGACGGCGACACGCCCCTGCGCACCGGCCGGGCGATCGCCACCCCCGGTCACACACCCGGCCACCAGAGCGTGCTGGTCACCGGCGGACGGGAGCAGGTGCTCGTCACCGGCGACCTCCTGGTGCACGCGCTCCAACTGCTCAACCCCGACCTCGTCTACGCGCACGAGGTCGACGCCGAGGCGGCCGGACGCTCCAGGAAGCGCCTGCTCGACCACGCGGCCGGCACCACGCTGCACCTGGCGACGCCGCACCTCACCGAGCCGTTCATCACCCACGGAGGCCGATGAGCCGGGAGAATGGCGAAATGGCCGACCTCACTGCTCTCATCGACACGTACTGCGCCGCCTGGAGCGAGCCTGACCCCGACCGGCGGCGCGCGCTGCTGTCCGAGGTCTGGGCGGACGGGGCGACCTACACCGACCCGACCGTGCACGCCGCCGGGCTGGACGCGTTGCTCGCCCACATCGACGGGGTGCTAAGCGCCCGTCCCGGGACGCGGGTCGTGCGGGTCAGCCGGGTGGACGACCATCACGGGCTGGCCCGGTTCGCCTGGCGGCTGATCTTCCCGGACGGTACGGCGCTGCCGGACGGGCTGGACTTCGCGGAGGTCGGCGCGGACGGCCGGCTGACCCGGATCGTCGGCTTCTTCGGCCCGCTGGGCGACCTCTCCGAGCCGGACCGCCCGGCGCAGGCGGGCTAGGTCATCAGCATCCGGTCCATCATCTGGTGCAGGTGGGCCCGGAACCTGGCCAGCTCCGCCGGCCGTACCTCGCGGTCCACGCGGGGCCGGTCGAGCACGCCGCCGGTCAGGAACCCGAAGACGCACCAGACGATCGTCCACACGAAGTAGCGGGCATCGACGCCGGGCGGCATGAGCGGCTCGATCTCCGCGACGATGTCGTCGACGAGCGGGCGGGTGTAGCCCTCCTCCATCTCCGGCGAGTCGGACGCGTCGCCCATCCAGCGGTGCATCCACAGCAGCGGGATGTGCGGGTTGCTCGCCATGAGGTCGAGGTAGGCGTCGGCCAGCCGCTTGCTCGACTCGGCGCTGGGCGAGAAGCCCGCCAGCGCCGTGCGCAGCGCGTCCCGCTCCACCGCGTCGACCCGGCGCATCACCGCCTGGTACAGCCCCTGCTTGCCGCCGAAGAGCGCGACGATGTCGGCCGGCTGCACGTTCGCCGCCCCGGCGATGAGGCTGAGGGTCGACTCGTCGTACCCGAGTTCCGCGAACAGCCTGGTCGCGACCGCGATGATCCGCTCCTCATCCATAGGGTGACTCTACGTGCAGCAGCGGTCACCGGATCGCAACCTCGGTGGTGTGTCTGTCCGGTCATGACCGGTTCGGAGGCGAGGGCGGAACGCTCAGGACTTCCAGGCCGCATCACGTCGAACGGGCTGCGACCTTGCCGCTGTCGTGCTCGGCTAGGTCGCCGCGGCCGCCGAGGGAACTGGTGGCGCGGCTCTCGGCGGGCGGCTGCTGCTGTTCGGGCCGGTATTTGCGGGTCGGCCTGCCCGGGAGGGCGGTGGCGGCCTCGATCTGGTCGGCCCGCCCTTCGGAGACGCCGAGGTGGAGCACCTTGCTCTGCCGTACCAGATCCGCGAACGCGGCCATCGTCTCCTCCAGCGGCGTCTCCTCATCGAAGCGGTGCGCCTGGGAGAGGTCGATGTCGTCCATGCGGAGATTGCGCTGTCGGTGATGGGCTTGCGCGACAGGCCCTTGTCGTCGGGGCCGGTGCCGGTCGGCAGGCCCACCTTGGTGAAGATCCCGACCGACGCGCGCCGCATCCCGGCCAGCGCCTCGCCGAGCACGCGTTCCTCGGAGCCGTACTCGGGGCGGCCGGCTGGAGGTACGGCACGGCGACGGGACCTACGTGCGGGCCGGGGTGCTCGAAATGGCGACCGTACGGCGCGGGCTGGAGGTGGAGGCGGCCTGGCAGGCCGCCGAGCGGCACACGCCCGAAGACCTGGCCCGGCTCGCGGTCCTCGCCGGAGGCCCCGACGAGGGCGCGATCGAGGACCGCGTCGCGCGGTCGATCGACTTCCACCTCGCCCCGCTGATCGACCAGGCGCGAGCCCGCCTGGGCATCCCCTGACCGGGCGGGCCCCCGCAGGTCAGCGGCCTGCGGGCTCGTGCTCTCGGGCGAGCGCCGGCTGGTGGTTCCGCTCCAGCTTGGCGCCCTCCACGTCCACGTCCGGCAGGAGCCGGTCGAGCCAGCGCGGCAGCCACCACGCCTTGTCGCCCGCCAGGTGCATGACCGCGGGGACGATCAGCATGCGCACGACGAAGGCGTCCACCAGCACGCCGAAGGCCAGCGCGAAGCCGATCGGCCGGATCATCGTCATGTGGGAGAACATGAACCCGCCGAACACCGAGATCATGATGACCGCGGCGGCGGTGACGACGGCCCGGCCGGCCCGCAGGCCCTCGGTGACCGCCTGCCGGGCGGGCACGCCGTGCGCGTAGGCCTCCCGCATCCCTGAGGCCAGGAAGAGCTGGTAGTCCATGGCGAGCCCGAACAGGATGCCCACCAGCAGCGTCGGCAGGAAGTTGAGGATCGGCGCCGGGTCGGTGACCCCGAACAGGGCGCCGAGCCAGCCCCACTGGTAGACCGCGGCGACGCCGCCGAGCGCCGCGAACAGCGACAGGACGAAGCCGCCGGTGGCGATCAGCGGCACCAGCAGCGAGCGGAACACGATGATCAGGATCAGCAGCGACAGGCCGACGACGACCGCCAGGTAGGTCGGCAGCGCGTCGGCGAGCTTCTCGGAGATGTCGATGTTGGCGCTGGAGCTGCCCGCGACCGCCAGGGTGACGCCGTCGGACCCCAGCTCCAACGTACGGCCCCGCAGATCGTGCACGAGATCGGCGGTGGACTCCGAGGTCGGCCCGCCGGTCGGGACGACCTGGAAGACCAGCACGGTGCCCTTGGCGTTGGCCCCGACGGGCGCGACCGCGTTCACCCCGTCGACGTCCATGAGCTGCTTGCCGAGCGCGGCCTGCGCCGCCACGAGGTCGTCGCCCGTCTGCCCGTGCACGAGGTCGGCGACCACGACCAGCGGCCCATTGGCGCCGGCCCCGAACTTCTCGGTGATGGCGGTGTAGGCGCGGTACTGCGTGGAGTCGGCGGCCTCGGACGCGCCGGTCGGCAGGGCGAGCCGCATGGAGGCGGCGGGGATGGCGATGAGGGCCAGCGCGCTGACGCCGACCAGGATGCGCAGCACGGCCCGGCCGTTGGTGGTCGGCAGCACGTGCTTCGGCGCCGCCGCGGGAGCGGCCTTCGCCGCGACGGCCCTGCGCTCGCGGCGCGGGAGCAGCCGGTGCCCGAGCAGGCCGAGCACCGCCGGGGTCAGGGTCACGGTGAGGATCACCGCGACCGCGATGGCGACCGCGCCGACGGTGCCCATCAGCGCGAGGAACGGGATCCCGGTGACGTTGAGGGCCAGCAGCGCGATGAGGACGGTGCTGCCGGCGAAGACGACGGCGTTGCCGCTGGTGCCGTTGGCCAGCCCGACGGACTCGCTGACCGTCATGCCCGCCTTCAACTGGCGGCGGTGGCGGTGGAGGATGAACAGCGAGTAGTCGATGCCGACGGCCAGGCCGAGCATGGCGCCCAGGATGGGCGTCACCGACGTCATCTCGATCGTGCCGGACAGCGCCATGGCACCGGCGACGGCCACGCCCACGCCGAGCAGCGCGTTGAGGATCGGCAGCCCGGCGGCCACGAGGGTGCCGGTCATGACGATGAGCACGATCGCCGCGACGACCAGGCCCACCGCCTCACCGACGCCGCCGATCTGCACCTCGCCCTGGGCGATCTCCACGGAGTAGTCGGCGCTGACGCCGCCCGGCAGGGCGGCGGCGACCGTCTCGGTGACGGCTTCCTTGGTCTCGGGGGTGATCTCCTGCTGCGGCAGGTCGAAGACGACCGTGGCGGCCGCGGTCGAGCCGTCGGCGGAGACCGTGCGGATGCCCTCGGCCATGCTCAGCAGGTCGCGGCCGGCCTGCAACTGCCGCTCGGACCGCTCCAGGACCTCGCTCTGCTGGTCGAGCTCGGCCTGCTTGGTGTCGAGCTGGGCGAGGGTCGCCTTGAGGCGGGGGTCGTCGGCGGCCTGCTGCAGGCCGGCCTCGGTCTGGGCCCGGGCCTGGTCGAGCTGCTCCTGGCCCTTGGTGAGCTGGGCGCGGCCGCCCTCGACCTTCGCCAGGCCGTCGGTGATCTTCTTCGCCTGCTCGGCGCGCGTGGCGTCGGAGACGAACGGATCGGCGACCTGGTCGACCCCGGGCAGGTCGGCGACCTTGCGCAGCGCGGCGGTGATGCCCTCGCGTTGGGCGGCGGTGAACTCCGTCCCGGCGCGCAGCACGATCTGCCCGGTGCCGCCGCTGGCCATCGGCAGCTCGGTCTTGAGGCGGTCGGTCACCTGCGCCGTGGGCGTGCCGGGGATGGTCATCGTCGTGCTCATCGCGCCGCCGAACGCCAGGAACGACCCCACGGCGACGGCCAGAACCACGACCCAGGCGGTGATCACCCACCAGGCCCGCCGGGCGGAGAACCGGCCCAGCCGGTAGAGCAGTTCGGCCATGGTGAGGGCTCGCTTTCTGGTTCGGGGGCCGCAAGCGGATATGACATATCCGGATCTGCAGTCTAATCAGAAGTGGATAGCACTCATCCGTTTGCTCTGTGATGTTGATCCCATCCGGCCGCCAGTCGGTACCCTGGGACGGTGACGCCGCGACCCCCTGCCACCCAGGAGCCGGCCCAGCGCGGCTCCCTGCGCCGGGACGCGGAACGCAACCGGGACCGCATCGTGCGCGCCGCCCAGGAGCTCTTCGCCGTGCGCGGCCTAGCCGTCGGCTTCAACGAGGTCGCCCACCACGCCGGCGTCGGCGTCGGCACGGTGTACCGGCGCTTCGCCGACAAGGAGGAGCTCATCCACGCGGCCCTCGAACAGCCGCTGAGCGAGCTGACGCAGGTCGCGCAGCGCGCCGGCGAGGCCGAGCGCGCCTGGGACGGCCTCACCCTCCTCCTGGAGCGCATCACCGAACTCCTGGTGGACAACCTCGGCCTGCGGGACGTGGCGCTCGGTGGTGGCGGCTGGCGCCTGGGCGGGACCGCCGTCGAGGTGGTCGCCGAGGTCATGGGGCGCCTGCTCGACCGCGCACGCGCCGAGGGCGACCTGCGGGACGGGGTCGTCGGCCAGGACATCATGATGATCTTCTGGCTGGTCACCGACCTGGCGCAGCACTCCGTCCAGGTCCACCCCGGTCTCTACCGCCGTTACCTGCAGATCGCCCTCGACGGGCTCCGGGCCTGGCCGGGGAACGCGCCCCTGGTCGAGCAGCCCACCGAGCCGCAGATCCTGACGATCTGCCGGCGCTGGGCGGGCGCTCCGCACCTCGGCGAAGGCGAGCGCTGACCGGCGCTACCGGCGCTGGCGCGCGGCGTAGCGGCGGGCCTTGGTGCGGTTGCCGCACAGGCGCATCGAGCACCAGCGGCGGCTGTGGTTCTTGGAGGAGTCCCAGAAGGCGCCGCGGCAGGTGTGCTCGGCGCAGCGCTTGAGCCGGTGGATCTGGCCGGTGAGGACGAGGGTGGCCCAGGCGACGGCCAGCCGGGCCAGCGCGGTCTCGGCCGGGGGCAGCGCGGGGGAGGGGACGAGCGGTTCCCGGCCCAGCGCGGCCAGCAGCGGGACCCCGGCCAGGATCGCCTCGGCCGGAGCCAGGTGGTCCGGCGAGACGGGATGCTCCGGGTCGAGGGCCTCGCGGAATCCGGCACGGAGGTCGAGGAAGGCGCGGTGCTGCCCGGCGGTGAGCCGGAGCGAGCCGTCGGCCACCTGCTGGCCGGCCAGCCAGCGGGCCAGCTCGTCCGGGGTCGCGACGTCGTCCTCACCGTTCTCGAGGTCGACGGTGTTGACGAACGCCTCGATCAGGCGCGCGGCCGGTGAAGGCTCGATCATCTCGTGCCACCTTCCGCAACGGATCAACCTGCGAAAGCACTTTACCAGTTATCCCTCCTGGTGGCGCTCACGGCGGAAGTGTGCGCATACTGACCACCAAACGCCTTTAGGAGGTTAGTGATGACGAGCGTGCTGGAGCCGGACGCCGGATCGGCGCCGGCGGACCGCAGCGGGCGCAACACCGTCGTGCTGGTCGGGTTCACCGCGATCACCAACCTGGCCGACGGCGTGACCAAGGTCGTGCTGCCGCTGATGGCCACCCGGCTGACCGGCTCCCCGGCCCAGGTGGCCGGGGTCGGGCTCACCCTCACGCTGCCGTGGCTCCTCATCGCCCTGCACGTCGGCGTCCTGGTGGACCGGTTCGACCGGCGCCTGCTGCTGTGGCTGGCCGACGGCGCCCGCCTGCTGGTCGTCGCCGGCCTGATCGCCCTGACCGTGGGCGACGGCGTCACCCTGCCCGCCCTCTACCTCGCCGGCCTGACGCTCGGCGTCGCCGAGGTGATCGCCCTGACCTCGGCGGCCACGCTCGTCCCCACCGCCGTCGCCCCGGCGCGGCGCGAGCGGGCCAACGCCTGGCTGGCCGGAGCCGAGACGGTCTGCAACGAGTTCTGCGGCCCCTTCGCCGGCGGCCTGCTCATCGCCGCCGGCGTCGGTGTCGCCCTCGGCTGGACCGGCCTCGGCTACCTGCTCGGCACGCTGATCCTGATCCTGCTCGCCGGCCGCTTCAAGCCGCAGAAGTCCACCTCGTCCGGCACGGTCAACCAGCGCATCGCCGAAGGACTCCGCACCCTGTGGCAGCAGCCGCTGCTGCGCCTGATGGCGCTCGCCCTCACCGTGCTGAGCGCCTGCTGGGGCGCCTGGCTCGCCCTCATCCCGCTCGTCGCCACCCAGCTCATGCACCTCGACCCGCGCGAGTACGGCCTCCTGCTCAGCGCGCTCGGCGCGGGCGGCCTGGTCGGCGCGCTCACCGTCACCACCGTCAACCGCCTGCTGGGCCGCCGCTGGTCGATGCTCGCCGACCTGGTCGGCACCGCCGCCATGGTGGCCGCGCCGGTGTTCACCACCAACCTGTGGATCGTGGGCGCGGGCGCCTTCCTCGGCGGCATGGGCGGCATCCTGTGGACGGTGAACTCCCGCACCATCAGCCAGCGCCTCGTCGACCCGGGCCTGCTCGGCCGCTACAACGCCGCCGCCCGCCTGTTCAGCTGGGGCGCGATGCCGCTGGGCGCGGGCCTGGTCGGCGTGCTGGCCCAGTGGCTCGGCATCCGCACCGCCTTCGCCCTGTTCGCCGTCGCCGCCCTGGCCACCGTCGTGCCGTTCCTCAGGACCGCGACCCCGGCCGCGCTGGCGGCGGCCGACGCCCCCGAACCCTCGCTGTGACGCACGTCACGTCCCCGTCCGCGAACCCCGGCCGCCCCAGCGGGCGAAAGCCGTCGAACGAACCGACGCGCAGGGACGGGAGCACCATGTGATCGCCGAAGATCTCGGCAGCATCGACGACGCCGAACTGATCCGGCGCTCGCGGCGAGACCCGGAGGCCTTCGCCGGCCTCTTCGACCGGCACGCACCCGCGATGCGGCGTTACGTGGCCAGGCGGCTGGGGCCCTCCCTGGCCGACGACGTCGTCTCCGACACCTTCCTGACCGCCTTCCGGCGGCGCGACCGCTACGACAGCGGCCACCCGGACGCGCGGCCCTGGCTGTACGGCATCGCCGCCCGGCTGATCAGCCGGCACCGGCGGGTGGAGATCCGCTTCTACCGGGCGCTGGTCCGCACCGGGGTGGACGAGATCGCCGAGCCGTACGCCGAGCGGGTCGACGACCGGGTGGCCGCGGAGCAGGCCGGGCTGGCGGCTGCCCTGGCCGGGCTGTCGGCGGGCGACCGGGAGGTCCTGCTGATGGTGGCCTGGGCCGACATGACCTACGAGGACGTGGCCCGCGCGCTGGGCATCCCGCTCGGCACGGTCCGCTCCCGCCTGCACCGGGCCAGGGCCAGGACCCGTCTGGCCCTCGGCGGCTCCAACCCCGTGACGACCCGAGAGGAGTCCCTCGATGGATGACCTGCGCACCTTGCGCGCCTGGCGCGCCGAGGTCCCCGAACCGGGCCCGGAATGGGTCGTCCCGGAACGGCGGCGGCTGCTGACCCGGATGCGGGAGCGCCGGCGGACGCTGGGCCGCCGCCTGCTCGTCGTCGGGGCGCTGGGGACCGCCGCCGCGCTCGCCGTGGTCGTGCTGCGGCCGCAACCGCAGGTAGAGGTCCCGGGCATCGTGAGCACGGCGCCGATCGTGCGCCTCGACTCCGGCGTGGTGCTGGCGCGGGCCGCCGAGGTGGCGGGCGGCCGGGAGAGCGCCCAGGTGCCGCTGCCCACGCAGTGGCACTACACCAGGACGCTGGACAAGCAGCCGAACGCCGACACCACGAAGACCGTCGAGCAGTGGCTGCGTTACGACGGCCGCCAGGCCGCCAGTTACGACGAGAACGGCGACCTGTCCGTCGGCCCGGAAGGCGACCCCCGCGACCCGGGCGACGACGACCTGTCCCCGCAGCAGTACGACGCCAAGCTGCGCGCGCTGCCGACCGATCCGGTGAAGTTGCTGGCCAAGATCACCGCCGACCCGCACTGGATCAGGGGAGCCCGCGAGAAGGGCGTGCCCCACCGGGTGCCCCCCGCCGCGATCCGCGGCTACCACGTGATCATGCTCTACCTGAGCCGGTACGGCTCGATGCCGCCCCGGCTGGAATCGGCGATGTTCCGTGCCCTGGCGCTGATCCCCGGCGTCCGGATCGAGCAGGGCGTGCGCGACGCCGCGGGCCGCGCCGGCCTGGGCGTCTGGCTGGAGACGGACGAGGACCGGCCCAGCCGCCGCTACACCGTCCTCGACCCGGTCACCTACCGCTACTGGGGCACCCGGACCGTCTGGCTGCGGGACGAGTTCCTCGGGCGGAAGGACGTGCCCGCCCTGCCCAAGGGCTCGGTGTGGAGCACGGCCCTGGTGGCCTCGACGATCGTCGACCGCCCCGGCGACCGGGGCTGAGGGCAATCCTCAGCACAGGCCGGTCAGGGCGAGGAACTCGCTGCGGGAACGGGCGTCGGTGCGCAGCGTGCCGAGCAGGGTGGAGGTCATGGTGGTCGTCCCCGTGGCCTGCACCCCGCGCAGCGTCATGCAGGTGTGCTCGGCCTGGATGACGACGCCGACGCCCTTGGGGTCGAGCTGGTCCTGGAGCCAGTCGGCGACCTGCTTGGTGAGCCGTTCCTGCACCTGGGGGCGGCAGGCGAAGTGCTCCAGGACGCGGGCGAGCTTCGACAGCCCCAGGATCCGCTGCCCCGGCAGGTAGCCGATGTGCGCGGTGCCGACGAAGGGCAGCAGGTGGTGCTCGCAGACCGACCGCAACGGGATGCTGCGGGCCAGGACCAGCTCGTCGTACTGCTCGTCGTTGGGGAAGGTGGTCAGGTGGAAGGGGCGCGGGCTGAACAGCTCGGCGTAGGCGCGGGCCATCCGGCCGGGGGTGCCGCGCAGGCTCTCGGACTCGGTGCTGATGCCGAGGGCCGCGAGGAACGTCCGGGCGGCCTCCTCGGCGGCGGCCAGGTCGGGCGCCTGCCGGATGGGGGACACAGTCGTCACAGCCACCTCCTTTTCACCAACGAATTTTGGTCTTATTAAGACAGGCGGTCAAGCAGAACTGGTGAAATGGCCGTGACGAGCTGTCCGGCAACAGGGGCTGGCGCTATCGTGGGGGTGTGACCTCCGACATGAGCCCGGCGGACGCCAAGCTCGAATCCCTCAGCGTGCTCGGCGAGGGCACCAGGCGGCAGATCTTCGCCTTCGTCCGCCGCGCCCACCGGCCCGTCACCCGGGAGGAGGTGGCGGAGGAGGTCCGCATCTCCCGCAAGCTGGCCGCCTTCCACCTGGACAAGCTGGTCGACGCGGGCCTGCTCGGCACGCGGTACCCGGCGCCGGACGGGATGCGGAAGGTCGGCCGGCAGCCCAAGGTCTACGAGCCGGCGGACCGCACGCTCCAGATCAGCATCCCCGAGCGCCGCCACGAGCTGCTGGCGGCGCTGCTCCTGCGGGCCGTGCTGGGCGCGGGCGCGGGGGAGAGCGCGCCGGGCGCCGCCGTACGGACCGCCGGGCAGCACGGGCGCGAGCTCGGCGACCGGGACCGCGAGCGGCTGCGCCCCGGCCGGCTCGGCGCGGAGCGCGGGCTGACCCTGTGCGAGCAGATGCTGGACGAGCACGGCTTCGAGCCCGCCCGCGAAGCTCCCGATCGGGTACGGCTGCGCAACTGCCCCTTCCACCCGTTCGCCGCTCAGGCCCCCGACCTGGTCTGCGGCATGAACCACGCCTTCCTGAGCGGATACGTGGAAGGGCTGCGGGCCACGGCGGTGGAGGCGGTGCTCGCCCCTCGTCCCGGCGACTGCTGCGTGCAGTTGCGGCACGCCCAGGCGCCGGGCACGCCGCTCCCTTAGCGGCGCGTCGCGCTCACGAGCGCAAGAGCGCCTCGGCGCTCACCGGCCGCCGCCGGCGGTCGGGGTGCCGGCCGGCGCATCCCGGCGACGACGCCCGCGGTGACGAGCAGGGCGCCGATGAGGTCGGCGGGACCCGGCCGGCCGAGGCCGAGCACGAACGTGGTGAGAAGTGCGCCGACCGGGACGAGTCCGGCGAACAACCCCGCGCGGTCGGCACCGAGCCGCCGCAGCGCGTCGTACCAGAGGAAGAAGGCCCCGGCGGTGACGATCGCGCCGAGGTAGCCGAACGCCGCCGCCTCGCCCGGCGTGGGCAGGCGCAGCGCCGCCGTACCGTCCAGGACGAGACCGGCGGCCAGCAACATCGGCACGGAGAGTGCCGCCGGGTAGGCGGCCACGCGCAGCGGGCCGAGCTTGGGCAGCAGAGGTACGGCCAGCAGCGAGAAGGCCACCTCGCCGGCCAGCGCACCGAGCGACAGCAACAGGCCCTGCAGGCTGCCCGAGCCGAGCCCGGCGGCGACCGCCGTCCCGAGCGCCACGACGAGCGCGGCGCCGACGGTGCGGGCGGCGGGCCGACGGCGTTCGATCAGGGGCCCGACGAGCGCCAGGACGAGGGGGACGGCGCCGATCACGGTGCCGATCATGGCCGGGCCGGCGTGCCGGGTGGCCTCGACGAGGAAGAGGTTGAACCCGGCCAGGCCGGTGGCGGCCAGCGCGAGCAGGAGCAGAAGGTCCCGCAGGGTCAGCCGGACGCGCGGCAGCCGCTGGAAGCGGACCACGGCCAGGAGGATCACCGCGGCGAGCGCGTAGCGCAGGGCCTGCCCGGTGAAGACCGGGTAGCCGGCGATGATCGCGGAGACCGCGGTCGAGGTGCCGACGAGCAGCATGGCCGAGGCGGCGGCGAGGGGGGCGGCCGAGGTTCTCATGCGGCGTGCTCCGGCGTCTTGGACGAGGTGATGGCAGGGGAAAGGACCTTGCGGGTGACGCGCTCGGCGATGGCGGCGACCAGCTTGCGGGGCCGGCGCGGGGTCAGATGCGCGCCCAGGGCGTTGCCGAAGCCCGGCACGACGTAGCCGCGGTCGCGCTCCAGCGCCTTCAGGGTGGCGCGGACGACCGGCTCTGCGGTGGTCATGGAGCCGGTGACGGCGGCCCGGCGGGTGCCTATGGTGTCGAAGAAGTTGGTCTCGACCGGCCCGGGGCACAGGGTGAGCACGCGGATGCCCCGGCGGCGGTACTCCTGGCGCAGCGCGAGGCCGAAGTTCAGCACGAAGGACTTGGACGCGCCGTAGACCGCGAAGTACGGCGAGGGCTGGAAGCCCGCGTTGGACGCGACGTTGATCACCGAGCCGCGGCCGCGCTCCAGCATGGCGGGCAGCAGCTCGTGGGTCAGATCGACGAGCGCGACCACGTTGACCATGAGCTGGTCGTGGTCGCGGGCGGTGGAGATCTCCTCGAACCGGCCGCAGGTGCCGAACCCGGCGTTGTTGACCAGCACGTCGACGCTCAGCCCCCGGGCCGCCAACTCCCGGGCGACGCGGCGGCCCGCGTCCGGCTCGGCGAGGTCCTGGACCAGCACGTGGGCGCGCACGCCGTGCTCGGCGGCCAGCCGGTCGCCGAGAGCCGCCAGCTTGTCGCCGGAGCGGGCCAGCAGGATCACGTCGTGTCCCTGGGCGGCGAGCTGGGCGGCGAACTCGGCGCCCAGCCCGGACGAGGCGCCGGTGATCAAAGCGGTGCTGTTCATGGTCTTCTCCTTCAGTCGGTGGAGCAACTGAGATGAGACCGTACCAGTAATCCGCGAAACTGCAACAGTGATGATGCAGTTAGAGCTTCGGTCGCATCGAGCATGTATCGTCTGACGCGAGAAATGAGATAACAGGAGGCCCTATGGGTGACACGACCACTCGAGCGCTACGCGCGGACGCGGAACGGAGTGTGCGGGCGATCCTGGAGGCGGCCGAGCAGGTCCTGGCCGCCGACCCGGGCGCGTCCATGGAACAGATCGCCGCCGCCGCGGGCGTCGCGCGCACCACCATCCACCGGCGCTTCGCCAACCGGCAGGCCCTGACCGATGCGCTGGCCTCCTCAGCGGCCCGCCAGCTCGCCCAGGCGGTGGACGACGGCCGTCCGGACACCGCGCCGCCCCTGGTGGCGATGCACCGCATCACGGCCAACGTGCTCCAGGTCAAGAGCGCCTGGGCGTTCGCTTTGTCCCTGCCCGCCGAACCCGGCAGCGAGGCCGCCGAGCTGCAGCAGGAGGTCGCCCTCCGCTGCATCGCCGTCCTGCGGCGTGCCCAGGAAAGCAAGCTCATCGACGAGGCGGCCGACCTCGACTGGGTGCGCCGGGTCTACTACGCCCTGATCGGCGAGTCCCTGCACGGCGGCGCCGACCGTGACGCCGACCCGGACACCCTCGCGGCCCGCATCATCGACACCCTGCTCCACGGCGCAGGCCCCCGCCCCTGACCGTCCCCCTCGTCCCGGCAGCCGGCCTGGGCTGGGGAGGGTGGCCGTCGAAAGTGTGGATGGGCGTCTAACTAGGAGCCGGTCAGGGGCACAGAGCGCGGTTACCGTCGATGACTGGGTCGCGCGCTCGCTGATCAGGCTCCGCCCGGGTCCCGATCCGGGCCGACGAAAGAGGTCAGCGGGGGCGGCTGAGGGCGGCTTCGGCCAGGTCGGTCCACTGCTCGGCGAAGGTGTGCGGGACGACCACCCAGTCCTTGACCGTCCTGCCCTGCCCGGTCGGGTCGAAGAGGCGGGCCCCGGCCAGTTCGAGCGCGGCGGTGTGCTCGGGGGTGTCGCGGACCAGCCGGAAGACCATCGCGCCGTCGCGCTGCAGGCTGGCGAAGACCTTGCCGGCCTGATCCTTCAACGCGGGCCGTCCCATCATCCTGGAGGCCCGCACCCCCAGGTCGGCCAGTTCGGCCCCGACCTGCTGGAAATCCTCTTCCGCGCCCATGCTGCGCCCCCCAGGAATAGCTCGCCCGCCCCGCTCGGAACGGCGATCAGGCTAGCCCTCCCGGACAGAGCGGGCAAGACGCCCGAACCCCGGCTTACCTACCAGCCGATTTCCAGGCCGTTCCCTTGCCCAACGCCGACACCGCCATCGCACTGCCCTGACGGTTCGTGGCATTGAATGTCATTTGTCCGTTTCCTCAAAGTGGGAGATCACGTGAGCAGCAAGTTCGTCACCGCCCTGACCGTGGGCGCTGTCGCGGGTGCTCTGTTCGCCACACCCGCGATGGCCGGCACCGCATCGATCATGTCGCCGTCGCCCAGCCCCACGGATATGGCGCCCTCGGAGGGCGCCACGGATATGTCGCCGTCGCCGAGTCCCACGGACACCGGCACGGACACGTCCACCGGCCAGCCGGGCGCGCTCAACGAAGTCGGCGCGCTGTACAGCGAGACCACCATCCGCGGCACCGAGGGCAAGACCGTCAAGGTCGGCACCCAGTGGGGCAAGGTGGACAGCGTCTCCGACACCTCGCTCACCGTGGAGAGCGCGGACGGCACCTCCTGGACCTGGGTGGTGAACGACGAGACACAGGTCGGCATGGGCGACCAGAACCTCGACGCGATCAAGTCCGGCGACCAGGTCGCCGTGGCCGGCGTCGTCAAGGAGGGCGAGGACCGCACCGCCAGCTTCATCGGCGACCCGGTCGCGACGCTCGACAACCTGGTCAAAGAGGTGAAGGACGCGCAGTGACGCGCACTCCGGAGGCCGGGCGCCGCTGTCGGGCCCGGCCTCCGGCAGGCCCGCCTAGCGGGCGCTGTTGCGGAACGGCGCGGCCGGCCCGGTCAGGGTCGGGGCGCCGAGCAGCTTCTTGCTGGAGACGGCGTAGATGCCGTCGTTGGTGAAGACCCACACCAGCTTCCGGTCCCACTCCACGTAGATGGCGTGGGTCTGGTTGCCCAGCGCGTAGTCCGGCACGCCCTTGCTGAACCCGGACGGCACGAACTGCGCGGCGATCTTCGGCTTGCGCGGGTCGGTGGTGTCGAAGAACTGCACGCCCGCGTTGTAGAAGGCGTACGGCAGCAGCCCCTGCGCGGGGTCGCCGGGCGAGGTGTAGGCGCCCGACCGCTTGGGCCCGAAGCTGCCGCCCCGCTGGCAGTAGTCGGCGAACTTCGCCCCGGCGACCGGCTTCGGCCTGGGCAGGGCGCCGACGATGCGCGGAGCGCGCGGGTCGCGGGCGTCGATCTGGAAGACGTCCTTGTACGGCTCGTGGCAGTCCTCGCCCAGCGGGTAGCCGGAGACGTAGACCATGCCGGTCTTCTCGTACTGCGAGACGTCCACGTTGTCGGCCTCGGTGCCGCCGACCGACATCGGCAGTTCGAGGTGCGCGATCTCCTTCATGTCCGCCGGGTTGGAGATGTCCAGGACCGACAGCCCGAACCCGCCCAGCGCGGCGAAGGCGTACTTGCCGCCCTCCTCGACCGGCTTCGGGATGAACAGCGGCATCCGCGCGCCCATCCACGAGGTCTGGTTGCCGCACCGCGGGTTCTTGGCGTAGGCGGCCGACTCCGAGGCGAGTTGCCCCTTCCGGTGCCACTCGCCGACCTTGCGGGGCTTGGCCGGGTCGGACATGTCGTAGGCCTGGTAGCCCGCCGAGTACAGGTAGGTCGGCGCCTCGGTGTTGCTCCAGGTGTCCAGCGGCGCGGCGGCGATGAACATGTACTTGCCGCCGGTCCAGTACGGCACGTCCAGCGAGCCGGACCCCTGGTGCGCGCCGGGCGCGGCGTTCAGCGGGTCGGCGTAGCTGGCGTCCGTGGTGACGGTGGACAGCAGCTTCCAGTCCTTCTTGCGCGGCCCGTCAAGCCGGTAGACCTTGAAGCCCTTGAAGCTCGTCTGCTCGCGCAGCTTCTTCACGCCGTCCGCATTGTGGAACTTGGAGTGCTCCACGCTGTCGCCGAGCTCGCCGACCTGGCGCTTCTGCTCGAACGACTGGACCATCACGTACGCCTTGAGCGACGGGCTCCACTGGATGGTCGAGGCGCCCCAGTAGTCGTAGGCGTCCCAGTCCTTGCTCTTGTGCAGCTCGACGTTCTCGCCGTACTCGACCTTGACGTCGTCCCGGCTGAGGCTCTCGACGATCTTGACCTTGCGCACGTCGGTGACGTCGTAGACGCGGCCCGCGCTGCGGTCGTACTGGAAGAGGTAGCGGCGGCCGTCGAAGTCGACGATGTTCTGCCAGGTGTGGAAGTAGTCGGGGGTGAACTGCGGGCCACGGTAGGCGGCCTCGACCTTGATCGGGCCCTCCGTGTAGGAGCCCGGGTCGTAGCCCTTGGTCTTGGGGAACAGGTCCTTGGCGCCGCCGGGGAAGGAGAAGCGCTCCTCACCGGCGGGGGTGAGGTCGGGGTGGCGGAAGCTGCCGTCGAGCTGCATGCCGTACGTGCCGGGGCCGGGGTCGTCCGGGCGGCGGTCGCCGCAGACCGACGGGATGTTCTCGTCGCTCCCGTCGGTCCGTACGGCGGCGCCGGAGACAGCGGTGCCGGAGGTGAGCAGGAGGCCGAGCGCGCCTGAGGTGACCAGGGCGTTGCGGAGAAGGTGGCGCATCGCGACCTTTCTGGCTGGGGGTGCTGGGCTGCGGCTTAGCGTGGCGGCTGGTGCGGCCGCAGCCCAATGCCGAGTTCCGCCTCACGGAACCGGCGATGTTCCGTCCGGCGGAATCGGCTCCAGCAGGGTCACTCGATCCTGGCCAGGTCGATGACCACGAGTTCCTTCCCCAGCGGGTACTGCACCAGCCTGCCGTCACCCAGCGCGGGCTGGACGCTGACCGACCGGCCGAGCTTGTCGGGCCGCAGTCCCAGATCGCCCGACCTCCCGGTGACCAGGTCGTGCAGGACCTGACCGCCCTTCGGCAGATGGACGGTCATGAACCGGTCGGCGGCGAGGCCGTGCGGCGCCTCCTCGGGCAGCACGCGCTCCCCGGACCCGTCACGCCGCCGCTGGAACGGCGTCTGGTCCGGCCGCACGCCGGTGCAGGTCAGCACGCCGCACCGGACGAACTTCTCACCCGGGTGGACGACCGCCTCGCTCGTCTCGCCGGTCTCGGCGTTGCGCAGCTTCGCGAAGCTCGGCTCGTTGTCCGGGGTGTACTCGCCGGGCGTCCCGACCCACGGCCAGCTCAGCAGGTGGTGGCCTTCGGCTCCGGCGACCGCGCTCACCTCGCCGCCCGCCAGCGGCACGGTGTGGACGCCGCCCTCCAGCAGCGAGAAGACCAGCCGGTCGCCCACCACGGCGAGGGCGTCGCCGCGACCCTTGACGGGGCGGCCGGTGGCGATCGCCTCCGGTGTGCCGCCGGTGACCGGCACCGACCAGAACTCCGAGGTGCCGCGCCGCCCGGCCACCTTGATCGTCTGCCAGACGATCCGCCCCGAGCCCACGGCGAACTCCGAGGCGTGGACACCCTTCGGGGTGCGGATGTCGGCGATCTTCCGGCTGTCGCCGGTCTCCAGGTCGTAGGCGTGGATGGCGTCGGCCTTCTCGAAGCTCTCCCACGTCTGTGCCAGCAGGGTGCGGTCGTCGAGGAAGAGCAGGGGCCGCAGCTTCTGCCCGCCGGGCAGCTTGGCCGGGATCTTCCACACCGCGCCCGGCCAGACCTCGCCGACCGGGTCCGCGGCCGTGATCACGGGCCGGCGCGGGACCGGCTGGGAGGTCTCCCCGGCCGCCGACCGGCTCTCCTCGGGCCGGGCCGGTTGCACCGCGTGCTCCACGGCCGGGCCGGCGCTCTCCCGGACCGCGACCGCCACCCCGCCCGCGATCACGGCCACCATGGCCGCCGCGAGCAGGGCCTGCCTCCGCGCCCTGCGCCGCCTGGACCGGGACGCGACGAGCGCCGGCAGCTCCCGCGGCGCCCGCGGGGCGGCCTCGGCGGCGTGGACGAGGGCGTCGCGGAGGTCGTCTTCCCACTTCCCGGTCATCCTGCGCTCCCGTTGCTCGTCATGAGGTCGGCCACGGTGAGCCGGAGCTTGCTCAGGCCCAGCGAGGCATGGCTGCGCACCGTCCCGCGCGAGACGCCCAGCACCCGGGCGATCTCCGCGTCGGGCAACTCCTCGTAGTACCGGAGCACCAGCACCGCCCGCTGCTTCCTGGGCAGGTCCTCGAGCGCGTGCCACAGCCGCCGCTCCACGTCGGAGGGCAGCACGTCCACGTGCGGTTGTTCAGGGAGCTCCCATTCCAGCCGCTCGCGCCGCCGGAGCCGCCAGACGCTCACGTGCAGCCTGGCCATGATCACCCGGGTGTAGCTCTCCGGGTCGCCCTTGTGCCGTACCCGCGACCACGCCCGGTGCAGCCTGACCAGGGCCTCCTGCGTCAGATCGGCCGCGTCGTGGGCGTTGCCGCTGAGCACGTACCCGTACCGCAACAGCGCGTCCGCCCGCTCGGCGACGAAGTCCGCGAAACGGGAGTCGTCGTCCAATGACCTGTCACCTTTCCTCGGTCTGCCCCTCCCTGACGCGGCCGCCCGCGAAAGTGTTGAATCCCGGCCCGGACCCATGCTCAGCCGGACGGCCCGGCGGCGCGCCTGCTCCTCAGGGTCGGGGACCAGAGCCGACAGCAGCAACCGGCGGGTGTACGGATCGCGCGGGGCCGAGGTGACCTCGGCGGCGGGACCGGTCTCGACGAGGACGCCGCCGGCCATCACCGCCACCCGGTCGCAGAGGGAGCGCACCACGGCCAGGTCGTGCGAGATGAACAGGTAGCTCACCCCGCTGTCGCGCTGGATCTCCGCGAGCAGGGCGAGCACCTGCGCCTGGGTGGAGACGTCGAGCGCGGACACGGGCTCGTCGCAGATGATCAGGCGCGGTCCTGGCGCGAGGGCGCGCGCGATGGCCACCCGCTGGCGCTGGCCGCCGGACAGCTCGCGGGCGTGCCGGGCGCCGGTGCCGGCGGGCAGGCCGACGCGGTCCAGGAGCGCGGCGACCCGGGCCGACGCCTCGGCCGGTCCGAGCCCGCCCTGGGTGAGCAGCGGTTCGGCGAGGATGTCGGCGATGCTCATGGCCGGGTTGAGGGAACTGTAGGGGTCCTGGAAGACCGCCTGGATGAGCCGGGCCCGCTCGCGGCGGCCGGGCAGGGGATGCCCGCCGTACCGGATGCCGCCGCCGGAGACCGGCGCGAGGCCGAGCACCGCGCGGCCGAGCGTCGTCTTGCCCGAGCCGGACTCGCCGACCAGGCCGAGCGTCTCGCCCGCGGCGACGGTGAGGCTGACGCCCCTGAGCACCGGCAGCGGCGGCCGGCCCAGCCCCCGCCCGGGGTAGGACACCCGCAGCCGGTCGATCTCCAGCAGCGGCGGCCCCGGCACGGCCGCCCGCTCGCGCGGCTCGGCGTGGTGCGGGTTGGCCGCCAGCAACGCCCGCGTGTACGGCTGAGCAGGCCGGGCGAACAGCTCGCGCGTCCCGGCCTCCTCGATCACGCGCCCGCCCCGCATCACCGCCACCCGGTCGCACATGTCCGCCACCACCCCCAGGTCGTGCGTGACCAGCAGCACGGCCATCCGCCGCTCCTGCTGCAGCGAGCGCAGCAGGTCGAGCACCTCGGCCTGCACGGTCACGTCGAGCGCGGTCGTCGGCTCGTCGGCCACCAGCAGCTCGGGGTCGCACGAGATGGCCCCGGCGATGAGCACCCGCTGGGCGGTGCCGCCGGAGATCTCGTGCGGGTAGGCGCGGCAGATGCGTTCCGGGTCGGCGACGCCCACCCGGGCCAGCAGTTCCAGGGCCCGCCGCCGGGCCGCCCGCCGCGACAGCCCGAGGTGCACCCGCAGCGGCTCGGTGAGCTGGCTGCCGGTGCGGAAGCTCGGGTCGAGGTTGGACATCGGCTCCTGGGAGACGTAGCCGATGCGCGCGCCGCGGACCCGGGTGAGGCCCCGCTCGTCCAGGGCCGCCAGGTCCGTGCCGCCGAAGCGCACCTCGCCGGCGGCGATCCGGCCGCTGGGCGGCAGCAGGCCCAGGGCGGCCAGCACGGTCTGGGTCTTGCCCGATCCGGACTCGCCCACCAGGCCGACCACCTCGCCGGGCCGTACGTGGAGATCGACGCCGTCCACGACGGTGACCTCGCCGCCGGGGGCGCGGTGGGTGACGGTCAGCCCGCCGATGGCCAGCAGCGCGTCCTCGGGCGGCGCGACGGACCCGGGCCGGGGAGCAGCGGTTCGGACGGCGGGCCGCCGGGCCGGGGCATCGGCCGAGGCGCCGGCGGGGGAGTCGCCGAGCGCGTTGCCGAGCAGGGTGACGGCCAGGACCGTGCCGGCGATGGCCAGCCCGGGCCAGAGCGACAGCCAGGGCGCGCGGAAGACGTTGGCCGCCGCGTCGTTGAGCATCGAGCCCCAGCTCGCCGCGCCGGGCTCGCCCAGCCCGAGGAAGTCGATGCCCGCCTGGATGAGCAGCGCGGCGCCGAACAGCAGCGGCGCCTGCACGAGGATCGCCGAGCGGACCACCGGGAGCACGTGCCGGCCGACGATGCGCGGGTCGGACAGGCCGCAGACGCGGGCGGCGTCGATGTAGAACTCGCCGCGCACCCGCTGGGTCGCGGTGCGGACCAGCCGGTAGATCGACGGCGAGGACAGGAAGCCGACGAAGGCCATGGTGCCGACCAGCCCGGGCCCGCGGACCGCGACGAAGGCCAGCACGACGATGAACGCCGGCAACGCCATGAGCAGGTTGAACACCCAGCTCGCCACGGCGTCGGCCCAGCGGCCGAAGTATCCGGCCAGCGTGCCGGCCGTCACGCCCAGGAGCAGCGCGACCGCGGTGGCCAGCAGCGCCCCGGCGACCGTGGCGCCGGTGCCGTGCAGCAGCCGGCTGAGCACGTCGCGGCCGGAGCCGTCGCCGCCTAGCGGGTGGGCGCCGCCCGGCCCGGCGAGCGCGGCGGTCAGGTCCACATGATCGGCCCCGTACGGCGCCAGCCAGGGGCCGGCGACCGCGGCGACGGCCACGAGCAGCAGGAAGGCGGCGGGCAGGAGCGCAGCCGGCCGCAGCAGAGCGGTCCTCATCGGGTGCGCACCTTGGGGTCGAGCCAGCTCACCAGCAGGTCCACGATCAGGTTGACGGTCAGCACGATCAGCACCCCGACGACGACCACGCCGAGTACGACCGGGATGTCGGCGCGGCTGGCGGAGGCGGCGGCCAGGCTGCCCAGGCCGTTGACGGCGAAGATCTGCTCCACCACGACCGCCCCGCCGAGCAGGCCGATGAACTGCAGGCTCACCACGGTCAGCGCGGTCGGGGCGGCGTTGCGCAGCACGTGCCGCAGCAGCAGCCGCCACCGGGGCAGCCCGCGCCCGCGCAGCGTCCTGACGTAGTCCCGGGCGAGCACGGCCGCCACCGCGTTGCGGGTCTGCGCCGCCACCGCCGCCACCGATCCGGCGGCGATCGCCGCGACCGGCAGGACCAGCGAGCGCGCCCAGCCCGCGGGGCTCTCGGCGAAGGCCACGTACCCCGTGGCGGGCAGCCAGCGCAGTTGCACCGCGAAGACGATGATCAGCAGCAGGGCCACCCACAGGCCGGGCACGGCGAAGCCGAGCACCGCCACGGCCTGCAGCAGGCGGTCCAGCGCGCCCCGCCGGACCGCCGCCGCCAGGCCGAAGGCGATGCCGAGCACGGCCGAGACCAGCGTGGCGGCCACCGCGAGCGAGGCGGTCACCGGCAGCCGCGCGGCGATCGTCTCGGCCACCGGCAGCCCGGTGAACCACGACACGCCCAGGTCGCCGCGGACCGCGCCGGCCAGCCAGCCCAGGTAGCGCTCGCCCGCCGGCCGGTCGAGCCCCAGCTCGTGCTGCTTGGCGAGGATCTGCTCGGCGGTCGCGGTCGGGCCGAGCAGGTTGTGCGTGGGATCGGGCACCAGGGCGGTGAGCAGCGAGGTGATCGCGGTGATCGCCAGCAGCAGCACGGCCGCGCCGAGCAGCCGCCGGGACAACTGCTTGATCATGACGAGCTCACCGGCCGGTAGTCGCGCAGGAAGACGAAGAGCTGGTCGGCGGCGGCCTCCACCTTGACCTTGTCCTTCTTCCAGACCAGCAGGTTTCGCGAGGCGTACAGCGGGGCGAACCACGCCTGCTCCACCACGTAGGCGTTGAGCTCGCGCAGCAGCGGCCCGCGCGCGGCGTCGTCGGCGACCGAGATCTCGTCCAGCAGCCCCTCGACCTTGGCGTCCTCGGTGTGGAAGGGGTTGAACACGCCGCCCTTGGCCAGGAACAGCGAGGCGTCCAGCCAGTTCTCGGTGGCCGTATAGGTGTACATGAACGCCGGGTAGGTGCCGGCGAGGTACTGCTGGGTGATGAGGTTGCTGGTGACCGGCTTGTAGGTCACCTTGATGCCGATCTGGCCGAGCTGCTGGGCGACGATCGGGTAGAGCGCCGGGACGTAGGTGTTCTCGCTCGGCAGGGTGAGCTCGAAGCCGTCCGGGTAGCCCGCCTCGGCCAGCAGCCGCCGGGCCTTGTCCGGGTCGTAGGGGTAGCGGGTGTTGAGCGTCTCGTCGTAGGCGGGGGTGCCGGCGGCGAACATCTGGGTGCGGCGGCTGCCATGGCCCTTGTCGACGGCCTTGAGGATGCCCTCGGCGTCGAGGCCGTGGTTGATCGCCTGCCGTACCTTCTGCTTGGCCAGCGGGGGCGCGAGCTTGCCTGCGCGGTCGACGATCCACATGCCCATGATCAGCCCGGGCATCGTGCGGTGGGCCAGGCCGCCCGCCTCGACCTGGGGGAGCGTGGCCATGGGCACGCCGCCGGCGTCGACCTGGCCGCTGAGCGCGGCGTTGGCCATCGCGTTGGTGTCCGGGAGCGCTTTCATGACCACCTTGCCGAAGCCGTAGGGCGTGGGCAGCGAGTACCGGGGGTTGCGCACGAAGGTGTAGGAGGTGCCGCGGGTGCTGGCCGTAAGGTCCAGGACGTACGGCCCGCTGCCCACGGGGTGGGTCTTGAGCGTGGCGAACGCCTTCGGGCTGGCGATCATGCCCGGCACCATGGAGAGCTGGTAGAGCAGCCCCGGATCGGGCTTCTTCAGGGTGATGGTGACCTCGGCGGGCCCGGTGGCCTGGACGTCGGCGATGCCGGCCAGCGCCGACTGGGTCGCGCCGGGCGTGTCCAGCCCGCGCCGCAGGTTGGCGCGCACCGCCTCGGCGTCGAGCGGGGTGCCGTCGGAGAAGGTGACGCCCTCGCGCAGCGTCAGGGTCAGGGTGGTCTTGGCCGCGTCGTAGGCCCACCTGGTGGCGAGGCCGGGCGAGACGGAGAAGTCGGGGTTGAGCGTGGTCAGCGAGGAGTAGACGGCCTGGAGGTAGCCGAGCGAGTTGCCGCCGGCGCCCACGGCGGGGTCCCAGGTCGACACGTCGGCCGCGACGGCCAGGGTGAGGGTCGGCTCCGCCGTGCCGGCCGGGCCGGAGGCGCCGGAGGAGCAGGCGGTGGCGGTGAGAACGAGGGCGAGGGTGGCGGCGGCCACGCGAGAGCTCGGCATCGGAACCTCCTCGGGTTCGGGATGCGGCGAGGCTAACAAAAACTACCTATCAATTGGTAGGCTTTCGTTGACGTCGCCGATCCCTGGAGTTCACATGCCTGTCGACCCGAAGATCGCCCCGCTGGTCGCGATGATCCACGCCGCGCCCCCCGCGCCGCAGGACGCCGTCCGGCGCCGCCGCCTGAACGCCGCGCGCAAGGCCGCGGGCGAGACCGCCTACGCCGACTACGTCCAGGAGGAGCCCGAGGTCGCCGAGATCGTCGAGGAGAAGATCAAGGTGAGCGGCCCCGACGGGGAGATCACCGTCCGGGTGTACCGCCCGGACGGCCCGCCCGCCGGCGCGATGGTCCAGTTGCACGGCGGCGGCTGGGTGATGGGCACCCTCGACGACGCCGACCGCAGGTCCCGCGCGGTGGCGGCGGGCGCCGGGGTCGTGGTGGTCAACGTGGACTACCGCCTCGCCCCCGAGCACCCCTTCCCGATCCCGGCCGAGGACTGCTACCGCGCCCTGGAATGGGTGGCCGAGCAGGCCGGCCGCGTCGGCTACGACCCCGAGCGCATCGCCGTCGGCGGGGAGAGCGCCGGAGGCAACCTCAGCGCCGCGGTGTGCCTGCTGGCCAAGGAACGCGGCGGCCCGATGCCGGTGCTCCAGGTGCTGGAGATCCCCGCCCTCGACCTCACCCGCGCCTCCTCCACCGTGGAGACCTACGCCGTCGGCCACGTGCTGACCAAGGCGGAACTGGTGTGGGTGATCGACACCTACCTCGACGGCCAGGACCCCACGCACCCGATCGCCTCGCCCCTGCACGCCCCCGACCTGACCGGGCTGCCGCCCGCGCTGATCGTCTCGGCCGAGTGCGACCCGGTCGCCGGTGACGCCAGGCGTTACGCCGCCCGCCTGGCCGCGGCCGGCGTGCCGGTCACCTTCCGCGAGTTCGAGGGGCACGTGCACGGCTCCCATCTGCTCACCGGGCTGCTGCCGTCGGCACGGGAGTGGCGCTCCCTCGTGGTGAACGCGGTCGCCGCGGCCGTCCGCCGCTGAGGCCGGGTGCCCGCCGTGCACGTCACCGCACCCCGCGCCGAGCACCGCACCGACCCGCTCGGGCTCGGCGAGAGCCGCCCGCGGCTGTCCTGGACCACCGCCACCGACCGGCCGGGCTGGCGGCAGAGCGCCTACGAGATCGAGGCCGGCACCGAGCGCTTCACCGCGGAATCGGCCGAATCCGTGCTGGTCCCGTGGCCCTTCGCCCCGCTGACCTCGCGCCAGCGCGTCCAGGTCCGGGTGCGGGTGCGCTCGGCCGAGGGCGACTGGTCGGGCTGGAGCCCGCCCGCCGCCTTCGAGGCCGGGCTCCTGCACCCCGCCGACTGGTCGGCGCGCTTCGTCTCCCCGCCCGCCGACGAGCACCTCCTGCGCGGCGACTTCACCGTACGGCAGGCCGTCACCGCCGCCCGGCTGCACGTCACCGCCCTGGGCGTCTACGAGGCCGAGCTCAACGGCGTCCGGGTCGGCGACCACGTCCTGGCCCCCGGCTGGACCAGCTACCACCACCGCCTGCGCTACCAGACCTTCGACGTCACCGGCCTGATCCGGCCCGGCCCCAACACCCTGGGCGCGATCCTCGCCGACGGCTGGTACCGCGGCCGGCTCGGGTTCGAGGGCGGGGCCACCGGCATCTACGGCGACCGGCTCGCCCTGCTGGCCCAACTGGAGCTCACCTTCGCCGACGGCGGCACCCGGACCTTCGGCACCGGCCCCGGCTGGAGATGCGCCGCCGGGCCGCTCATCGCCGCGAGCATCTACGACGGCGAGACCCACGACGCCCGCCTGGAGGTGCCCGGCTGGTCGTCCCCGGCGCCGCCGCCCGACCCCGCGACCTGGCGGCCGGTCGAGGTGGTGGAGCACGACCTCGCCACCCTCGTCGCGCCCACCGGCCCGCCGGTGCGCCGCACCGGGGAACTGGCCCCGGTCGAGGTGCTGACCTCGCCCTCCGGCCGGACCGTGCTCGACTTCGGCCAGAACCTCGTCGGCCGGCTGCGCATCACCGCCGAGGGCGCGGCGGGCGAGCGCGTCGTGCTGCGCCACGCCGAGGTGCTGGAGGACGGCGAGCCGGCCACCCGGCTGCTGCGCACCGCCGCCGCCACCGACGTCTACGTCCTGCGCGGCGGCGGCCCCGAGGTCTGGGAACCGCGCTTCACCTTCCACGGCTTCCGCTACGCCAGCGTCGAAGGACCCGCCGACCCCGGCCTGGTGAGAGCCGTCGTCTGCCACACCGACATGCCGCGCACCGGCCGCTTCGAGTGCTCCGACCCGCTGGTCGAGCGGCTGCACGAGAACGCCGTGTGGAGCATGCGCGGCAACTTCCTCGACCTGCCGACCGACTGCCCGCAACGCGACGAGCGCCTCGGCTGGACCGGCGACCTCCAGGTCTTCGCCCCGACCGCGGCCTTCCTGTACGACTGCGCGGGCCTGCTGGAGTCGTGGCTGGCCGACGTGGCCGCCGAGCAGGCGCCCTCCGGCGCGGTCCCGGTGGCGGTGCCGAACGTGCTGGGCGAACGCTCGGTCTTCGCCGCCGCCGGGTGGGGCGACGCCATCGTGCTGGTCCCCTGGACGCTCTACCGGCGCTACGGCGACGCCGGCCTGCTGGAGCGGTGCTTCCCCGCGATGTGCCGCTACGTCGACCACGTCGCCGAGCTGGCCGGGCCGTCGCGGCTGTGGACCGAGGGTTACCAGTTCGGGGACTGGCTGGACCCGGCCGCCCCGCCCGACCGGCCGGGCGCCGGGCGCACCCCGAAGGAGGTCGTCGCCACGGCCTACCTCGCCCACTCGGCCGGGGTGCTCGCCCGGGCCGCCGAGGTCCTGGGCCGCGACGCCGAACGCGAGCGCTACCAGGCCCTGGCCGCCGCGGTCGGCGAGGCGTTCGCCGCCGCCTACGTCCGGCCGGAGGGCACCGTGCTCGGCGACTCGGCCACCGGGTACGCGCTCGCCCTCACCTTCGGCCTCCTGCCGGAACCCGGCCAGCGCGAGTTCGCCGGCCGGCGGCTGGCCGAGGTGATCGCCGAGGGCGGCCACCGCATCGCCACCGGCTTCCTCGGCACCCCGCTGGTGTGCGACGCGCTGACCGAGGCCGGGCAGGTGGCGACCGCCTACCGGCTGCTGCTGCAGCGCGAGTGCCCCTCGTGGCTGTACGCGGTGACCATGGGGGGCACCACGATCTGGGAACGCTGGGACAGCCTGCGGCCCGACGGGACGGTCAACCTGGGCGAGATGACCTCCTTCAACCACTACGCGCTCGGCGCGGTCGCCGACTGGCTGCACCGCTGCGTGGCCGGGCTGGCGCCCGCCGCGCCCGGCTACCGCAGGCTCCTGATCCGGCCCCGGCCCGGTGGCGGGCTCACCCGGGCGCGGGCCGCGCTCCGCACGCCGTACGGCCCGGCCGAGGCGGCCTGGCGGCTGGATGGCGAGCAGGCCGGCGAGCAGGGCGGCGAGCTGGACGGCGAGCTGGACGGCGAGCTGGAGGTGACGGCCGTGGTGCCGCCGAACACCAGCGCGCTGGTGCACCTGCCGGGCGGTGAGCCGTTCGAGGTGGGGTCAGGGCGGCACCGGTGGACGGTTCCGGTCCCGGCCGGCCTTCCGGCTCCGGTCTCGGTTCCGGTCTCGGTTCCGGTCTCGGTTCCGGTCTCGGTTCGGGTGGACAAAGCCACCGACTGATCGGTGGGTTGTTAGGGTGATCGCATGCCTTCGCGAAAGCCGTACGCCATCGGCATCGCCCGCCGCGAGCAGATCCTGCGCGCGGCCCGGGAGCTGTTCAGCGTCCGCGGGTACCGCGGCGCGTCGATGCGGGACGTGGCGGCCGAGGTCGAGCTGACGCTGGCCGGGGTCCTGCACTACTTCCCGACCAAGGAGGACCTGCTGGCCGAGGTCCTCCAGCACCGCACCGACGTCGACGTGCCGTGGTTCTACGCCACCTGGGAGGAACTGGGCAGCTTCCGCCTGGCGTTGCGCGAGCTGATGGTGCGCAACATGGCCGAGCCGGGGGTGATGCGGCTGTTCACCACGCTCTCGGCCGAGGCCACGGACCCCGCCCACCCGGCCCACGACTTCTTCGTCAAGCGCTACCGCACCAGCCGGGAGCTGTTCGACGAGGCCGTGACCAAGGCGCGGGAGGCCGGCGAGGTCACCCGCCCGGTCGCCGGCCCCGCGCTGGTCGCGGTGCTGGACGGCCTGCAGATCCAGTGGCTCATCGAGCCGGACTTCGACCTGCTGGCCGCGCTCGAGTCCTACCTCGACTCCATCACCGGCTGAGCAACGCGTTGACCTCGGCGGCCAGCCGCTCCAGCTTGTCGGGGTCGAGGTAGGCGCCGGGGAAGCGGGCCAGCCGGCGCAGCGGCACCGAGCCGGCCATGCGCAGGCCGGAGTCGCTGAGGAAGCGGGAGTGCGGCTGGCCGGTCTCGGCCGGCGGCCGCATCTCGCGGCGCAGCACCTCCAGCCCGCCGGGCACCGCGGCCCAGTCGGCCAGCGGGGACTCCGGCGTCAGCACCACGCGGGGCGGTTCGGCGGTCAACGTCACCTCGCCGCTGAGGCGCAGGTCGCGGGAGGAGGCCCCGACGTGCACGACGGCGGTGCCCGGCTCCAGCGTCCAGCGCCGGCGCAGCGGGTGGTAGAAGGAGAAGTCGCGGGCGGTGAGGGTGAAGCGCACGACGGCGCTCTCGCCCGGTGCCAGCTCCACCTTGCCGAAGGCCCGCAGCTCCCGCTCGGGGCGGCGCACCTGGGTGCTGGGCGCGCCGACGTAGACCTGCACGACCTCGCGGCCGGTCCGCTCGCCGAGGTTGGTGATCCGGGCCGAGACCCGCACCACCAGGTCCTCCTCGGTGCCCTGCTGGTCGAGCTCCAGGTCGGCGTAGCCGAAGCGGGTGTAGGACAGGCCGTGGCCGAAGGGGTAGCCGACCTGGCCGCCCACGGCGTCGTGGTGCCGGTAGCCGACGAAGACGCCCTCGCCGTAGCGCACGGCGCCGAGCTCGCCGGGGAAGGTCAGGTAGGAGGGGGTGTCCTCCAGCCGGAGCGGGATCGTCTCGGCCAGCCGGCCGCAGGGGTTGGCCACGCCGTAGAGCAGGTCGGCGAGCGCGCCGCCGCCGGCCTGGCCGAGCAGCCACCCCTCCAGGACGGCCGCGGCCAGGTGGTCCCAGCCCGCCAGCCGTACCACGCCGCCGTTGGACAGCACGACCACGACGCGGGTCCCGGTCGCGGCCACCCGCTCCAGGAGGGCGAGCTGGTTGGCCGGCAGCTCCAGGTGGGTGCGGTCGTAGCCCTCCGACTCGTCGGCGGCCGGCAGGCCCAGGCACACCACGGTCACCTCCGCCCCGCCCGCCACCCGGACGGCCTCCTCCTCCAGTTCCGGGCAGCGCCCGGTCTCGGCCGGCCGGTAGCCGGGGGCGAACGCCGGCTCCCGCCCGGCCAGCGCGCGCACCTCGGTGAGCAGGTCGTCCAGCCGGGTGGGCACGATGTGCGAGCTGCCCGCCCCCTGGTAGCGTGGGGTCCGGGCGAACTCGCCCACGATCGCGACCCGATCGGCGGGCCGCAGCGGCAGGACGCCGTCGTTCTTCAGCAGCACCGCGCACTGCGCGGCGGCCTCGCGGGCCAGCCGGTGGTGGCCGCCGGCGTCCCAGCCGGTGGGGGCCGGCTCGGCGGCGTGGCGGGTGGCGCGTTCCACCAGGTCCAGCACGCGGCCGGCGGCGGCGTCGAGCACCTCGGGGTCCAGCCGGCCGGACTCGACCGCGGCCACCAGCGAGGCGTCGGTGCCGCCGCCGGAGCTCGGCATCTCCAGGTCGAGCCCGGCGCGCAACGCCGCCACCCGGTCGTCGACCGCGCCCCAGTCGGAGACGACCACGCCGCGGAAGCCCCACTGCTCGCGCAGCAGCTCGGTCAGCAGCCACGGGTGCTCGGAGGCGTAGACGCCGTTCAGCCGGTTGTAGGCGCTCATCACCAGCCACGGCCGGGCCGTGGTCACCACGTGGTGGAAGGCCGGGAGGTAGATCTCGTGCAGCGTCCGCTCGTCGATCTCGGCGCTGATCCGCAGCCGGTCGGTCTCCTGGTTGTTGGCGGCGAAGTGCTTGACGCAGGCGCCGACGCCCTGGGACTGGACGCCCGAGACGAGCGCGGCGCCGAGCACGCCGGACAGGTGCGGGTCCTCCGAGAAGTACTCGAAGTTGCGCCCGCACAGCGGCGAACGCTTGATGTTCACCCCCGGCCCGAGTAACACCTGCACGTCCATGGCCCTGGCCTCGCGGCCGAGCGCCTCGCCCACGCGGCGGACGAGATCGGCGTCCCAGGAGGAGCCGAGCGCGACCGCGGGCGGGAAGCAGGTGGCCGGCAGGCTGTGCTCGACGCCCAGGTGGTCGCCCCCGGCGGGCTGGCGGCGCACGCCGTGCGGGCCGTCGCTCAGGGTGATCGAGGGCACCCCGGCGCGGTCGATCGCCTGGGTCAGCCAGAGCGACTGGCCCGAGGTGAGCGAGGCACGTTCGGCGAGGGTGAGCCGGGCGAGGACGCGGTCTGGCATGGGGACCCTTTCGGTCAGAACTCCCTGTCAGTCGGCAGGATAACCCGCTCATCGCCCTACTACCAATCAGTCGGTAGGTTTTTGTGCGGTCGGGCGGGATGCGGTCCACCGCATCCCGCCGGCTCACAGCGGGATCATCGAAGGGTCAGTACTTCTTGATGGCGTAGGTGTGCGCCACGGCCTTGGGGTGGCTGCTCGGGCAGTGCCCCGTCGTCGAGTAGCTGCCGACGTAGGCCCACGGGCCGCGCACGGTGGTCCTGGTGGAGCCGTTGCTGCACGTGGCGATCGCCTGGACGTAGCCGCCGCCGCCCGTGCACTTGGCCCAGGTGTAGACGTAGACGCCGTTCTTCGGGTAGCCGAAACCGCTCGAACAACCCGTCGGAAGCGGCTCGGCGTTCGCCACGCCGGGGGTGACCAGCACGAACGCCGCGGCGGCCAGGGAAGCCGCCAGAGTCATGATCTTCATGACAGATCATGTTACGGCCGGAAAATCGTGATACGCCGGGGGTGTCCGGTCAGGGGGCGAGGGGCAGGCCGATCCCGAGCAGGTGCACCGGGGGCGAGATCACCAGATGCGACAGGCCGGCGTACGGCACGCCGTACGAGCGGAGCGCGGCGACCAGCAGCCGGGCGGCGGTCTCGGCCTCCTCCCGCCCGAGCACCGGGAAGTGCCGGATCAGCCGGCCCTTGTCGTCGGGCGATCGCGGCGGCGACCAGCCCAGGGCGATCAGGTCCGCCTCCCAAGTGGAGCCGGCGTCGGTGGGAATGCCGGCCTGGATCTCCAGACCCCACTCCGCGTCCGTGGTCCACTGCGCGAAGGCGCGCTCGCGCGGCGTTCGGATGACCGCGGTGAAGTGGCTCGACGGGTCCAGGAGCGCGAAATCGGCCACCACCGAGCGCAGCGTCTCGGCCAGCCGCTCCTCCAGCTCCGCCCAGTCGTTCGCCACGTAGCCGCCCGGGATGAACAGGTCGGTCGCCTCCGGCCGCCGGCTGATCATCTGCCAGTAGCCGAGCTGCCCGAGCCCGTCCTCCGCCTCCGCCCACTGCGCGACCTGGTACTCGTCCTTCTCCACCGCCACGGCCGGGCACACCCGCAGCAGGGCGGTGCCGCTGAACCGTTCGAGCTCCAGCAACCGGACCGGGTGGCGCCAGCGCAACATCGGCCCCGGCCCGCGCAGCAGCGACGGCGGCCCCAGGACCTCCTCCAGCAGCGAACGCAGGGCCAGGAAGATCTCGTCCCCCTTCCCCACGCGCAGCGAGATCTGGGTGCGGACGTCATCGGCGCCGTGCCGCGCGAACGTCCCGCGCTCGCCGCCCAGGCCGGTGTCGTACTCCTCCCCGTAGAGCCGGGGGAACCGCGTCCGCAGGGCCTCCTCCTCAGGCGTGTAACGGGCCGGCTGCCAGCCGAGGTGCTCCCGGGCGCGGTCGAAGGCGGCATCGTCCCACCCGGCCAGGTCCAGGCCGGCGAAACGGCGGACGAGCTCGCGGAGCTGGGCATCGTCGTGAGTCATGTCGGGTGATCCTAGCGAGGGTCTTCCACGGCCCCCGCCTCTGCTCCCGTGACCGCCATCCGCCAGACTCGCCTGGATGAAGGGCGGAGAGCAGAGGCAGGACATCCAGGCGCGGTTGGCCGCGGTGAACTGGCCGGTGGTGCTCACCCCCGCCACCGCCGCGAGCCACGGCCCGGCGCTCGTCACGGACCTGTGGCGTCCGGAGGCGGCCGAAGCGGCGGTCCGGACGTTGCGGCGGGTGTGCGCCCAGGGCGAGTACCTCTACCCGGCAGCCGTCGAACTGCTCCCGTTCCTGACCCTGGCCGCCGCCGACCCGTCCGTGCCCGTCCGGGCCCCGCTCATCGACGCGGTCGGAGAGATCGCCGCCACCGCCGCCCGAGCCCAGGCCCTCGGCCATGAGATGCGGCTGCCCGCCATGGCCTCCCTCCGCACCGGCCCCGGCCCGTCCCCGGCCTCCCAGATCCGCTCGCTCCCGGCGGCCACCTGGCCCACCGTGTGGGACCGCGCCGTCACCGACCTCTGCGCCCTCCTCGACGACCCTTCCCCGCCCGTACGGCGGAGCACCGCCGCCGCCCTGGCGCAGGCGACCGCCCGGGCCGAGGAGGTCACGCGCCTCCTCCAGTCCCGCTGCGACGCCGAACCCGACGCCGTGGCGGCCGAACGCATGGTCGCCTCCATCGCCGAGCTGACCCTCCACACCAGCGGCCCCCACCGCCAGAACCTCCTGACCTGGCTCCGAGCCCACCTGCCCCGGATGGACGTTGGCCGGCCAGACCTCCGCGTGGCCGCCCTGCGAGCCTTGCGCCGCGTCCTCCCCACCCACGACGACCCGATTTACGCCCGAACAGCGGCCGAAGTCCTCCTGGACCCCACCCGGCACCCCTCACCCGCCCGCTCCGCCCCCTCCTCCCCGGACCCCGGCCACCATCCTTCGGCCGCCCGCCCCGACCTCTTCGACCTGCAGGCTTCCGAAGTGCGGGAGGTCGGCGAGCTGCTGGGCGGGGACCTGGGCGGGCGGCTGGCGCTCACCCGCGGCCTGCTGCGCCACCCCCGGCCGGAGCACCGCACCGGCGGCCTGGAGCTGGCGGCGGCCCTGCTGGCCGACCGGCGTTCGGTGGTTCCCGCTCTGCTGCCCGAGGTGGCCGGCCTGGTCGACGACCCCCTGCCCGCGAACCGGGCCCTGGCCCTGCGCATCCTGGCCATGTGCGCGACCGCCTCCCGCCCCTGGGCCGATGCGGTCGCCGCGCACACGACCTCGGACGACGAGCCGGACCCCCTGGTCCGGACCCAGGCCCTGTGGGCCCTGGGCAAGATGGGCGACCCCCGATGCGTCCCCGTGCTGGCCGCCCGCATGTCCGCAGGCCCGCGCCGGGAACGGCGGGACGGCTTCCGCGACTGGCTGCCGCTGTCGAACGTCGGCCGCTGGAGCGACCTGGAGCTGAACTTCTGCGAGCTGCTCGCCCCGCTGGCCGTACACCACCGCGACCTGCTGACCCCTCTGCTGGTCAAGATGGCGGCCCGGCACGACCGGCTCCACTACCCCCAGGTCCTGGCCGCCTGGCATCACGCCGGGGCTCCCGTGGTGCCGGACCTGGTGGAACTGCTCGACACCGAGTACGCGATCTGGGCGGCGTACGCGCTCACGGTGATCGCCCCCGGCCCGGTGGCGGTCGGCCGGGAGCACAGGCTGCGCCCGCTCCTCGGCCCCCTCGACCCCCGCGGCCGGAACCGGGAGCGCCTCGACCCGCTCCTCTACTGGCGGCTCACCGGGGACACCGGACCCGTCCTCACCGCCCTTGACGCCGGGCCCACCCCGGCCTGGTACCGCGCCGAGATCTACGCCGAGCTGGGACCGGCGGCGGCCGGGGGAGCGGAGTGGCTGCGGCAGGAGCTACGGACGCTGCGCCCTGCGCTGGCCCTTCGGCACCTGCGGGCCCTGTGGCGAGTCACCGGCGACCCCGCCGAGGTGGTCCCCGCGCTGCTGTCGCTGACCGCACCCGCCACCGCCGCCTCCGACACCGTCCCCGCGCTGCTCACCCTGTGCGAGATCGCCCCGACCGGCCAGGTCCTGGACCGCCTCCGCGCCCTGATCCACCGGGCCCGGTCCCTCGGTCACGAGCGCACCCTCGGCGTGGCCCGCGCCTTGTGGCAGCACAGCCGCCGTGCCGACGAGGTCGTCCCGGCGTTGATGACCCTGGTCGACCAGGTGACCGAGCCCAGCGGCTGGCGGCCGCCCACCCGGCTGGAGCCGCTGGCCCTGCTCGCCGAGATCGCCGCCGCCGACCCCGAGGGTGTCGCCCCCGCACTGCCCCGGCTTCGCGCGCTCGTCGACACCGACGAACGCCCGTACACCTACCGGAACTGGCGGCCCGTCGAGCGTCGTCACTGGCGCTCCGTCGAGGACGACGAGGCCCTCCGCACCGCCGCCCACGCCGTCCTCACCGCCGCCGCACGTTAGGGAAACGCCCGGGCGAAGGACCAGGGGACGGGCGCGCCCCCACCCAGGTGGGTGAGCCGGGTGGAGGGTAGGCGATCGGTCGCACCCAGGGCCGAGTGGAGGGGCGGTGGATGGGGGGCCAAGACTGAGCGGAGGGTCAGTGAATAGGGGCGTCCAGGGCTGAGTGGATGGCGGCCTGGATGCGGTTGACGTCGCCTCGTTCGCCGGGTGGGAGGGGCGCGCCCACTGACGCACGGAGATCCTCCGCCTCCGCGAGCAGCCGGCCGGCCTCCGCGAACGAGCCGGCGGCCGCGGCGACGCCGGCCAGGCCCTCCTTGGCCAGGGCCACCGCCCGCGAGTCGCCAAGCCGCAGCGCGGCGGCGAGGGCCTGCTCGTGCCAGGATCGGGCCGGCCCGAGGGCCCCCCGCTGCTCGGCCACGAACCCGAGCTCGGACAGCAGCAACGTCACCCCGTAGAACGGCACCCCGTAGTCCGCCTCCAGCCGCCCGTTCCACGCCAGCGACTCCAGGAAGTACGCCTCGGCCGCGTCCAGGTCACCGGCCCGCCGCGCGACCAGCCCCAGCCCGACGCGGGCGAACTCCTCGGCGAACCGGTTGGACTGCTCGCCCGCCAGCCGCAACCCCCGTTCGTGGCACTCCCGCGCCCGCTCGAGGTCGCCGGTCAGCAGGGCGATCCGCCCGAGCCCGGACCACCGGTAGGACGCGTCCACCCACAGCCGCAGCTCCTCCGCCAGCCGCAGGCCGGTGCGGTGCAGACGCTCGGCCAGGCCGTACTCGCCGCCGATCTCGGCGACGTAGGCGAGCAGGTCGGCGGCCTGGAGCTGTCCCCACCCGTCCCCGAGCTGCTCGAACAGCTCCATGCTCCGGCGGCCGGCCCGTGCGGCGCGGTCGTGCTCGCCCTGGAAGACCGCCTGCTTGGCCTGCCCGGCCAGCGCCGCCGCCTCGCCCCAGCGGTCGCCCGCGGCCTGGAAACCGGCCAACGCGCGGTCGAGCAGGTCACCGGCCGTGGCGGCGTCGCCGAAGGTCAGGTGCGCCAGCGCGAGGAACCAGAGCGAGCGCGGATCGCCCGCCCCGGCGGAGCCGGCCACCGCCCGGGTGCGCTCCAGAAGGTCGGTGCCGTCACCGGTGAGCATGGCGAACCCCGCGTGCCAGGCGGCCGTCCGGGGCGAGTCGCCGCCGGGCAGGGTCAGGACGCGGGCGAGCGCGCTCTGGCCCTCCCGGTGCCTGCCGCGCAGGTACCAGTACCACGCCAGCGCGCCCGCCAGCCGCGCGGCCTGGGCCCCGTCGGTGAGGTGGGCGAGGGTGGCCCGCAGGTTGTGCGCCTCGGCGTCCAGGCGCTCCAGCCACTCCCGCTGGGCGCTGCCGTACAACCGGGGTTCGGCGCGTTCGGCCAGCTCGGTGTAGTAGCGGTCGCGGCGCGCGAAGGCCGGGTCGGCGGGGTCGAGCCGTTCGAGGCAGTAGGCGGCGATCGACTCCAGCAGCCGGTAGCGGGTCCCGCCCAGCGACTCGACCATCGATCTGGCGACCAGGTGGTCCAGCAGGTCGGCGACGTCGAGCCCGGGTTCCGCGCAGACCTGCTCGGCGGCCTCCAGCGTGCACCCGCCCGGGTGGACGGCCAGGCGGAGCAGCACCAGGCGTTCGGGCTCGGTGAGCTGCTCCCAGCTCCAGTCGATCATCGCGCGCAACGTCCGCTGGCGGGCCGGCCGTCCTCTGCCGGTGGCGGCCAGCAGCCGGAAGCGGTCGTCCAGCCGCTCGGCCACGCCCCGCACGCCCAGGGCCCGCATGCGCGCGGCGGCCAGCTCCAGGGCCAGCGGCAGCCCGTCGAGCCGCGCGCAGATGGCCGCCACCCACGGCGCGCTCTCGGCGTCCAGCACGAAACCGGGCGCGGCGGCCGAGGCACGGGCCACGAAGAGCCGCACGGCCGCCGCCTGCCCCAGCTCGTCCGGGCCGGCGGCGCCGGGGGACGGCAGGCCGAGCGGCGCGACCGCGTAGAGCGTCTCGCCGGGCAGGGCCAGGGACTCCTGGCTGGTGGCCAGCACCCGCACCCCCGGCGCGGCGCCGAGCACCGACGCCACCAGCTCGGCGACCGGCTCGACCAGGTGCTCGCAGTTGTCGAGCACGAGCAGCAGCCGCTGCCCGCTCAGCGCGTCGGCCAGCCGGTGCGCCAGCTCCGCCGGGCGCACGCCGGGACGGGCGCCGGTGGCGGGCTCGTCGCGCACGCACAGCTCGGCGGTGATCGTCTCGGCCACCGCCATGGGGCCGCCCGAGACCCCGGCCAGCTCGACCAGCCACACGCCGTCGGGGAAGGCCGCGCCCAGCCCTTCGGCGGCGGCCAGGGCCAGCCGGGTCTTGCCCACCCCGCCGGGGCCGGTCAGGGTGAGCAGCCGGGTCGAGTCCAGCAGCGTGCGGACCTCGGTCACGTCCCGTTCCCGGCCGATCAGCTCGGTGAGCGGGGCTCGCAGGTTGGTGCGCGGCCCGCGCGGCGGCGTCACCGGGTCCAGTCCGGGGTCCTGCCGGAGCATCGCCTGGTACAGGGCCGACAGCTCGGGGCCGGGGTCGAGGCCCAGCTCCTCGCTGAGCCGCTCGCGAAGCTCGGCGTAACCGCTCAGCGCCTCGCTCTGCCGTCCGGACCGGTAGAGCGCCCGCAGGTGCGCGGCCCGCAGCCGTTCACGCAGCGGGTGCTCCGCCACCAGCTCGCCCAGCTCGTCGGCCACCCGGTCGTGCTCGCCCAGCGCCAGCCGTACCTCCGCCTGCTCCTCCAGCGCGGTCAGCCGCTGCTCCTCCAGGCGGGTGGCCGGGATGCGGGCGAACTCCTCGTCGCCGAAGTCGGCGTAGGCGGGGCCGCGCCACAACCCGAGCGCCTCGTCCAGCAGGGCGGCCTTCTCCTGCGGTGCGGCACTCGCGCGCGCCCGCGCGAGCAGGTCGGTGAACCGCGCGGCGTCCACGTCGGCGGCGCGCAGGACGTACCCCCTGGCCTGGAAGGCGACCAGCTCGCGCCCGCCCGGCTCGCCCTGCTCCAGGGCGCGGCGCAACTGGGAGACCTTGGTCTGCAGCGTGTTGCCCGGGCTGCCGGGCGGCTCGTCGCCCCACAGGTCCTCGACCAGGCGGTCGGCGGAGACGGTGCGGCCCTCGTGCGCCAGCAGAACGGCCAGCAGCGCCCGGACCTTCGCCTCGGGCACCCGCACCGGCCGGCCCTCGTCCGTCCACACCGCCAACGGTCCAAGAACCCCGAATCGCACCAGGCCATGGTACCCGCAGCCGATCGTCAGCCGATCGTGCGCGGCCTGGCCGAAGGTGGAGCACGCAACGAACCGCACACCCCTCGCCGAGGAGCACGTCATGACCGTCAACCGTGAGATCCACCTCGCCGCGCACCCCGTCGGCGAGCCGCAGCCGCGGGACTTCACGCTCGCCACGACCCCGATGCCCGAACCGGCCGAAGGCCAGGTCCTGGTCCGCAACACCTGGATGTCGGTCGACCCCTACATGCGCGGGCGCATGGACCCGCGCGAGTCCTACCTGCCGCCCTTCCGGCTCGGCGAGCCGATGGAGGGGGCCGCGATCGGTGAGGTCGTGCTCTCGCGCGCCCCGGAACTGCCCGTCGGCACCACCGTCGTGCACTTCCTCGGCTGGCGCGAGTACGCCGTCGTGGACGCTGCCGCCGCGACCGTCGCCGACCCGGGCCTGGCCCCGGCCGAGGCCTGGCTGGGCGTCCTGGGCACCACCGGGCTGACCGCCTACGCGGCCCTGACCGAGGTCGCCCCGGTACGGCAGGGCGACGTGGTCCTCGTCTCGGCGGCGGCCGGCGCGGTCGGCAGCATCGCCGGCCAACTGGCCCGCAAGCTGGGCGCCTCCCGGGTGATCGGCTCGGCGGGCGGCCCGGTGAAGACCGAGCGGCTGGTCAAGGACTTCGGCTACGACGCAGCGATCGACTACCGCGCCGGCTCGCTCGCCGGGCAACTGGCCGAGGCGGCCCCCGACGGCGTCGACGTCTACCTCGACCACGTCGGCGGCGACCACCTGGTGGCCGCGATCGACGCCCTGCGCCCCGGCGGTCGCATCGCCCTGGTCGGGGCGATCAGCTCCTACAACGCCACCGAGCCGGCCCCCGGCCCGGGCAACCTGTTCGAGCTGGCCGCCAAGGACGCCACGCTGCGCGGGATGCTGGTCAACTCCTACTTCCACCTGTTCCCGGAGTGGATCGGCAAGGCCGCCGGCTGGCTGGCCGACGGCTCGCTGCACACCGAGCTGACCGTGGCGGACGGCATCGAGCGGGCGCCCGCGGCCTTCCTGGAGATGATGCGGGGCGGCAACGTGGGCAAGATGCTGGTGCGGCTCTGAACACCCGGCCGCACCTCCGGCCGGCCGGGTCAGCGGCCGAAGCAGTACACCGGGATGTAGCTCTCCGAGCCGTCGGCGTTGGTCACCACGTACAGGTCGTAGCCGAGGCCGAGCGGCGGCTGCACGCGCCGCACGAACCGCGCCCCCTCCGGAGCCCGCTCCGGGCAGCTCGGCCCCAGGCCCGGCCAGCCGGCGCTGCTCTGCTCGGGGGCGCGGGTGTCGGCGAAGCTGGGAACGCTCACGAGCAACGCACTGGCGGAAAGCAGGCCGATAAGGACGTATCGCATGAAGGTCTCCTCAGACGAGAGTGGCCGCCCCCCGGGGAGATGAGCGTCGCGGGGGGCGTGTCTCGACAGTAGGGGGCCACCCGGCGGGAGCCCCAGGGACGAGGCACCAACCTGCCGCGCGACGGCCGCCAGATGCCGTTTCCGCAGCATGGTGCGAGCGAGCCCCCGCTTAACGGGGCCGCCCCCGGGTAGCCCGAGGGCTCCACGGAAGGAGCCGACCATGGCAGACGGCCATACCAAGCCGGAGACGATGCAGGAGACCGACGTCATCGAGCTGCTGCTGGCGCAGCACGGCATGATCCGGAACCTGTTCGACGAGGTCGAGCAGGCCGCACCGGACCGGCGGGCGGAGGCGTTCACGCGGCTCGTGCGGCTGCTGGCCGTGCACGAGACCGCGGAGGAGGAGATCGTGCACCCGTTCGCCCGCATGAAGATCGAGGGCGGCGACGGCTTGGTGGACGACCGCCTGGCCGAGGAGCGCGAGGCCAAGGAGCTCCTGCAGCACATGGACCAGGCGGGGCCGGACGACCCCGACTTCACCAAGAACCTGCTCACGCTGCGGGCCGCCGTCGAGGCCCACGCGCGCAGCGAGGAACGCTACGAGTTCAACAAGATCATCCAGCACACCAGCGTGGCGGAGCGGCGGGCGATGGCCGCCGGCGTCAAGGCCGCCGAGGCCCTGGCCCCCACCCACCCGCACCCCGGCACCGAGTCGGCGATCAAGAACCTCCTCGTCGGCACCCCGGTCGCCATGATGGACCGGGCTCGGGACGTCATCCGCCAAGCCCTGGGCAAGCGGCCCTGACCTCTCCTCCGGGCGGACGTGACTCGGCGCCCGCCCGGCCTTGTCGGCTCCGGTTCGAGAGCGGGTCAAGATCGCTCCACATGTCGTGCACGGAACGTCACTCCCCGTGGCCGCGCGGTTAGGTTCGGTGCGCGGAACCGGGCCGCCCGAGGACCAGGACCGACCTCGGCGCCTCCGGGCGAGTCCTCCTGCGCGCCCCGGCTTCGCGGAGCCGAGAGGAGGACTTCTGTGCTGTCGACGAACAGGTGGGGTGCCCTGGGCGGGGCCGCCGTCACCCTGATGGGCGGGCTGCTCTGGGCCGTCACCCCCGCCTACGCCTCCGCCGCCCCGGCGGTGTGCCCGCTCGGGACGAGCGACGCGTCGCCCACCTACCGCGAGCCCGGCACCTTCACCTGCACCGGGCCGGCCGGCTATCGCATCCTGACCGTCACGCTCATCGGCGCCGGTAGTGGCGGTGGGGGTGGCGGTGCCGGGCACGGTGGGGCCGGTGGCAGCGGAGGCGGCGGGGGAGGGGCCGGCGGGGCCCTCGTCTGCAGCGGGCCCTACCGCGCCGGCGGGGACATCGTCATCAAGGTCGGCGCGGGTGGGGCCGGTGGCAAGGGCGGGACCTCCGCCGTGAGCGCCCAGCCCGGTGCCGCGCCCGAGGTCACCAGCGTCACCTTCGACGGGCCCGCCGGGAAGCTCGGCTCCGTCACCGCCGAGGGGACCACCGGCGGCGGCCCCGGCACCCCTGCCGCCGCCCTGTCCGACCCGGGTACGGCAGGCACAGGTAAGGACGGCACCAGTGGTACGGCCGGCGGTTCGGTCGCTGTGGGCGGGGCGGCCGGGAAGGGCGGTGGGGTCTCCTGCCGGGTCGGCACCTCGATCATCCACGTCCAGCCCGCCGGCCGCCCGGGCACGCCCGGCGCCGAGGCCACAGGCGGGTACGGCGGAGCGGGCGGACTCGGCGGCAAGGCCCGGTCGGCCACGGCCCTGACCGCCTGCCCGGCGAACGCCGGAACAGGAGGCGACGGCGGCAAGGGCGGCGACGGGAACCCCACCGCCGGAAAGACCGGCGCCACCCCGAACACCAGCACCCAGGACACGAGCACCCAGGACAGCGGCACCCAGGGCAGCGGTCACGACGGCACCCCAGGGGCGGCGGGGTGCGTAGCCCTCTCGTTCAGCAACTGACCGACACTCCGCTGCGGGCTGCGGAGCGCTCGGGGACGGCGACGGATCCTGCCCGCGCCGAGTGACGCAGCCCACCCCCTCAACCCCCTCACCAGGCCAGAGCCCCGGTTTCGGTTCCGGCCCGCGGGGCAAGCGTCACGAATGACGATCCGACGTTTCCCCATGGTGGACAGCACCCTGTCGATGCTGGCCCGCGGCTACGCCTGGCTGCCCGGCCTCCTGCGCCACACCGGCGGCGCGCCCGCACGGCTCCGGGTGATGGGCAAGCCGGCGGTGGCCATCCGCGGCCCCGAAGCCGCCAGATTCTTCTACGACGAACGCCACGTCCGAAGAGCAGGCGCCCTGCCCGAGCCGGTCCAGGCGACCCTGACCGGCAAGGGCGCCGTGCACACCCTGGACGGCCCCGCCCACCGCTCCCGCAAGGCGATGTTCCTCTCCGTGCTGGCCGACCCCGAACGGGTCGCCGACCTGGTGGACCAGGTGGGCGAGTGCTGGGACGCCCGCGCCGCCACCTGGGCGGACGGCCGGGAGGTGGTGATGTTCGACGAGGCGGGCCGCGCGATCACCGAGGCGGTCTGCCGCTGGTCGGGCGTCCCGCTGGACCCGGCCGACGTGGACGGAACCGCCCGCGACCTGGTCTCCCTGGTCGACGGCTTCGGCACGCTGGGCGCCCGTCACTGGCGGGCCAGGCGCGCCCGCGTCCGCCTGGAGAAGCGGCTGGCCCGGCTCCTCTCCGAACCCGCCGGCGTCGCACCGGGTTCGGTGGCCGCGCTCGTCGCCGGGCACCGGGACGAGGACGGCGAGCAACTCACACCGCAGCTCGCCGCGGTCGAACTGCTCAACATCATCCGCCCCACCGTGGCAGTGGCCTGGTACGTCGCGTTCGCGGCGCACGCCCTGCACCGCTGGCCGGACAACCGTGCGAGGCTGAGCGGCGGCGACCCGGCCTACGCCGAGGCGTTCGCCCAGGAGGTGCGGCGCTTCTACCCCTTCGCCCCCTACGTCGGCGGCCAGGCGGTGAAGGACCTGAGCTGGCGGGGCGAGCAGATCCCCGAGGGCGCGCTGGTCCTGCTCGACCTGTACGGCCAGCACCACGACGAGGCCCGCTGGGACCGCCCGTACTCCTTCGACCCCAAGCGCTTCCTCGACGTCGGCATCGGCCGCGACGACCTGATCCCGCAGGGCGGCGGCGACCCGCACACCGGCCACCGCTGCCCCGGCGAGGCCGTCGCCGTCGGCGTGCTCCGCGCGCTGGCGGTCCGGCTGGCGCGGCTCAGCTACACCGTCCCGGACCAGGACCTGCGCATCCCGCTGAACCGCATCCCCACCCTGCCGCGCAGCGGCTTCCGTATCACCGGCGTGCGGATCTCCCGGGAGCGGGCCGTACCTCTGAGGTCCTCTAAGGTCTAGGGAAACCGTCGACACCCTGGGAGGGCTGCGTGGCGCGAGCCGGGCTGAGCGCCGAACGGCTGACGCTGGAGGCCGCGAACCTGGCCGACGAGGTCGGGTTCGCGAACGTGACCATCTCGGCGCTGGCCCGCCGCTTCGGGGTGAAGGACGCCAGCCTGTACTCGCACGTCAAGAACGCCCACGACCTGCGGGTGCGGGTGGCGCTCCTGGCGCTCGCCGAGCTCGCCGACCAGGTGGCGACGGCGCTGGCCGGACGGGCGGGCAAGGACGCGCTGGTCGCCTTCGCCAACGCCTACCGCGACTACGCCCGGGCGCACCCCGGCCGGTACGCGGCGGCCCGGATGGAGCTCGACGACGCCACGGCCGAGGCCAGCGCCGCCCGGCGGCACTCGGAGATGACGCGGGCCCTCCTGCGGGGCTACGCGCTGCCGGAGCCGGCCGAGACCGACGCGGTGCGGTTGCTGCACAGCACCTTCCACGGCTACGTCAGCCTGGAGACGGCCGGCGGGTTCAGCCGGACCGAGCGTGAGGTCGAGGCGTCCTGGGCGCGCAGCCTCGATGCCCTGGACGCCATGCTCCGCCACTGGCCCGCCCCCTGACCGGCCCGCCTGCCGTACCAGCAGATCCCGGGTCAGCCCAGCCGCTTGACGTCGTCGGCGCGCCTGAGGAAGAGCAGGCCGTCGATCCGGCCGAGCCGCGCGGGGTCCACCGGGAAGTAGGCGAAGTCGCCGGTCACCCGGCGGTCGGCCTGGCCGGCGGTCTCGGCCAGGCGGCGCGCGTCGACGAGCGCGGCGTCCCACGGCAGGCCGGACAGGAGGGCCTCGACGGTGCCGGGGGCCGGGGCGTCGCCGTCCAGGGTGCCCAGGGCGGAGGCGAGGAAGGCGTACTGCTCGCCCAGGGCGGCCGAGACCAGCGCGCCCGCGCTCCACCACTCCAGCGACTGCTCGCCCAGCGCCATCACGCTCTGGTCGCGCTGCAGATGCAGGTTGCTGGAGTAGATCAGGGCCGGGCCGTGCGCGGCCAGCGCCCGCAGGTTGGCGGCCATCATCGCGTCCCGGAGGGCCGACAGTCGGCCCCAGCGCTGCGGCGAGGCGTCGGCCATCCAGTAGTGGTAACGCAGCAGGCCCACGGCGGTGCGCGCATACAGCTCGGCCTGCTCCCGCTCGGCCGGGTCGAGCTGCGGCGTCCGCGTCTCCAGCAGCGCCACCAGGTCGTCGGCGATCACCCGGAGCCGCTCGGCCTCGGGGGAGCGGCCGATCGACCGGGCCGGGTCCATGGCCGCGGCCTCGTTCGACCACCGCTCGTCGGCGCCGAGGAGCTCGTCGAGGGTCTCCGCGCTGACGATCGCCGCCAGGAGCGGGCCGTCGAGCAGCGCGTACAGGCCGGTCAGCGCCTCGCGCGGGCTGGCCGCCCAGTACTCCAGCGGCCCGTCGAACCCGAAGAAGCGCAGCCGCGTGCCGTGCTCGGCGTTGTAGGCCCGCATCCAGCGCACCAGCTCCCGGTTGGCGGGCGAGGCGCCGAAGCCGTGGCTGAAGCCGCGTTCCATGACCTCGTCGAGGTCGCCCTCGCCGGTCGCGAGGTAGCGGTCGACCACCTGGCCCATGAGGCAGTCGCTCTCCAGGGCGAACGAGCGGTAGCCCTCGTGCTCGACCAGGTGGCGGAAGAGCTCGTTGCGCGCCTCGCCCAGCTCGCCCACGAAGTGCCGGGCCTCGCCCAGGCCGAGCAGCCGCGGGGCGGCGGGCAGGGAGCGCAGGAAGGCCGAGACGCCCGCGCCGTCGAACGGCCGGGCAAAGTCCTTGATGTCCATGCCTTCAACGCTATCGTTGAACTACCGGTGTAAACTTGGCCCTGATCAGGCTGGATGAAGCCGGTGTAAACCTTCAAACGGCAGGACAGGCATGAGACCCGTGGACCTGGCGCGCGAGCACGGCCTGTCCACCCAGGCGGTCCGCAACTACGAGGACGCCGGCATCCTGCCCGCCGCCGCCCGCACCGCGAGCGGCTACCGCGCCTACACGCCGCTGCACGCGCACGCCCTGCGGGCCTTCCTCGCCCTCGTGCCCGGGTACGGTCACCCCACGGCGACCGCGATCATGCAGGCGGTCAACCGGGGCGAGGTCGAGCAGGCGCTGCGGCTGGTGGACGAGAGCCACGGCCAGCTCCTCGACGACCGGCGCACCCTCCAGGCCGTCGAGGCCGCCCTGCGGGACCTGGCCCCGGTGCCGCAGGAGCGCGGCGACACCTTCATCGGGCCGCTGGCCAGGCGGCTCGGCCTGCGGCCGGCGACGCTGCGCAAATGGGAGAACGCCGGCCTGATCCGCCCCGCCCGTGACCCGCGGACCGGCTACCGCGTCTACAGCGCGGCCGACGTCCGGGACGTACGGCTGGCACACCAGTTGCGGCGCGGCGGTTACCTCCTGGAGCAGATCGCCCCGCTGATCGCCCAGGTCCGCTCGGCCGGGGGCGTGGCCCCGCTGGAGTCGACGCTGGCCGACTGGCAGGCCCGCCTGTCGGCTTGGGGACGCGCGATGCTCAAGGGCGCGGCCGGGCTGGACGCCTACCTGCACGCCCTGGAGTCCTGACGAACCGGCCTCGAAGACCAGGCCAGGTCGTCCACCGCCAGGAACGGAGCGACGGCGAGCGCCGTGGGGGTGAGCCCGGTGCTGGCCAGCACGTCGCGGTGCAGGTGGGACTGGTCGCTGTAGCCGCACTCCGCCGCGACCCGCGCCGCCGGCACCCCGGCGGCCAGCCGGTGGGCGGCGACGTCGAACCGCACCAGCCTGGCCGCCTGCTTGGGCGCCAGCCCGATCTGTGCCCGGAAGCGTGACCACAGCCGCTTGCGGCTCCACCCGACCTCGCCGGCCAGCTCGTCGACCCTGACCAGGCCGCCGCCGGTCCGCATCCGCCGCCAGGTCCAGGCCACCTCCGGGTCGGCGCGGACGCCGTCCAGGCGGGCGAGCAACGCCTGTTCGGTGAGCGCGAACCGGGCGGCCCAGCCGGGCGCCTCCGCGAGCCGCTCCGCCAGGTGCCCGGCCGAGCGGCCCCACACCTGCTCCAGGCCGGTCAGCTCGTCGAGTCCGGTCCCGAGGAGGGCGTGGGCGAGCACGGGGGACAGGCGGATCTGCACGCACCCGAACGCGTCGGCGTGCCGTACCCGGACCGGACCCGAACCGAGCCCCAGCCCGGCCGCCAGGCTGCCGCGAACCTCGAGCCCGCTGAGCCCGCTCGTGCCCGGCCGGGTGACGGTGACCGTACCGCCGCCGAACACCACGGCCAGCGTCACCGCCGGGTGCGGGATCAGCGGCAGGTCGGCCGGAGTGCGGGCGAGACCCCCGAAACCGGCCATGGTGAGTCCGGGGATCCGGCTGGGCCGCGCCGGGCGGGCGACGTCCCACACCACCTGGGAGGAGGACACCCTTCCATGCTAGGCGCCCGCGCCGCCGCCGGGCCGATCCGTCGCGTCCTCGGGTTCGGCCGCCGGGGTGAGCTGGAGCGGCGTGCCGCGGCCGGCGGCGAGCTCGCGCCCCTGGGTGAGCGTGTAGTCGAGCTGCCGGGCCAGCATCGGCAGGCTCGCCGGCGGCAGGTAGGCGTCGGCCCCGGCGTCGAGCAGCCGCCGGACCGGGCCGTGGTATTGGACGCCGAGCTCGTCGTCCTCGATCTCGGTGATGATCACGCGGGCCTTCGGGAACATCGCCCGGAGCGCGCCGATCAGCTGCGGGCTGCCCGCCGGGACCAGCAGCACGTCGGTGGTCTTGGGGGCGGCGTGCAGGTCGAGCACCACGTAGTCGTCCCCGAGCTGGTCCGACAGCGCGACCCGGGCCGCGCGGGACAGCTCCATCGCGGTGGCGACGACGGTCACCCCGTCGAGCTTCACCGGCTCCTCCTCCGGAGCGGTTTCGGCGGCGGCCTCGAGGCCCACGACCGCGCCCTCGACCACGGCGACGGTGCTGGCGACGGTCGCGATCGACGCCTCGTCCCTGGTGATGACCAGGGTCTCGCCCGGCCCGAGCGCGTCGATCAGCGCGACGACCTCCTCGGGCAGGCGGCCCACGTCGATCCGCTGCTTCGGGCGAGGGGCGCGCTTGCGGATCTTCACGCCGCGCCCGCCGGGGGCGTGGCGCTCCACCAGATGATCACAAAAGCCCCTTCCGCTGCCGTGATCTGTTTGGATGCCGCGCCAGGCCCTTTGGTTCGCCGCCGCCGGGAATTCGGGGCTCCAGCTTCAGCGGCCGAGCCCGGCGAAGAAGGCCCGCACGTCGGCGGCGAAGGCCTCCGGCTGCTCGGCGGGCAGGAAGTTGCCGCCCTCCTCCAGCTCGCTCCAGTGCACCACGGGCGCGTTGCGCTCGGCGTAGCGGCGGATGGTGATGTCGGTCTTCTTGGCCAGCGCGACGCCCAGCGGGACGGTGCTGGCCGGCTTCGGCGCCCAGGCGCCCGGGTCGTGGGCGTTCTCGAAGTAGAGGTTGGCCGAGGAGCCGGCCGTACCGGTGAACCAGTACAGGCTGACGTTGGCCAGCAGCAGGTCGAGGCCGACGGCGTCCTCGGGCAGCTCGGCGGCCGGGTCGGTCCACTCCTTGAACTTCTCCGCGATCCAGGCGAGCTGCCCGGTGGGGGAGTCGTGCAGGCCGTGGGCGAGGGTCTGCGGGCGGGTGGACTGCTGCACGTTGAAGCCCATCATGTCGTCGCGGAAGTGCTGCAGCCGGGCCAGCCGCGCCTGCTCGTCCTCGGTCAGGCCGGCGAAGTCGGCCGGGTCGTCGGAGGGGAAGGTCACGTAGCCGTTGACGTGGGCGCCGATGACGCGCTCCGGCGCCAGGCGGCCCATCTCGACCGCGTACCAGGCGCCGCCGCCCTGGCCCTGCACGCCGAAGCGGGGGTAGCCGAGGCGGTCCATCAGCTCCAGGAAGGCGGCGGAGATCCGCCCGGTGTTCCAGCCGGCCTCGGTGAGCGGGCCGGAGAAGGCGACGCCCGGGACGTTCGGGATGACCAGGTGGAAGTGCTCGCTCAGCAGCTCGACGATGGGCAGGAACACGACGTAGGAGGCGGGCCAGTCGTGCGCCAGCAGCAGCGGGACCGCGTCGGGGTCGGCCGAGCGGATGTGCGCGAAGTGGATGTCCTGGCCGTCGATCTCGGTCACGAACTGGGGGAGCTCGTTCAGCCGGGCCTCCATGGCCCGCCAGTCGAAGCCGTCGGCCCAGTAGGCGGCCACCCGCTTGAGGTAGTCGACCGGTACGCCGCGGCTCCATCCCTGGCCGGGGATCTCCGTGCCCCAGCGGGTACGGCGGAGCCGGTCGCGGAGGTCGTCGAGGTCGGCCTGCGGGATGGATACCTGGAAGTCGCGGATCATGGGAGGCTCCCTCTTCGGAACGGCTTGTTCTGTTCCAGAATAGCAGAACGGAATGCTTCATTCCATAGGGGCGGCGTAAGTGTTCGCGATGGCCGTGGCACGCTCGCGCAGACGGGTCCGCAACCACTCGGGCGACAGCGCCTCGGCACCGGTCGCGAGCTGCCACAACGCCCATTCGGCATGCCGGCGGTCCTGGAAGCTCACCTCCATGCGCAGGCGGCCGTCGGCCTCCGCCTCCTCGGAAAGCACGGCCAGCGCGGTCGTCACCAGGGCCTCACGCTGCCCCGGATGCAGCCGCACCCGCACGACGACCTGCTCGCCGCCGGTGCGGAAGCGGGTGCTGCGGTCCCGCCAGGCCTGGTCCAGATCCACCCGGTCGGGCCGCTGGGCCGGTTCCGGCAGTTCCTCGGCGGCCCGCACCCGCGACAGCCGGTAGGTGCGGTCCTCGCCGGACCTCGTGGCCAGCAGGTAGCCCTGGTCGCGGACGGTGACCAGGCCGATCGGGTCCACCGTGCGCCACTCCGCGCCCTGCCCCGAGGCGGCGTAGTGGATGCGCAGCCGGTGCCCGGCCAGCACCGCCCGCCGGATCTCCGCGACCACCGCGTCCGGCACCTCCTGCTCGGGGCTCGTCCGCCGGGAGAGCAGGTCGGTCTCCGGGTCGATGAGCAGCCGTTCGGCCGCGCCGGCCGCGGTGACGCGATAGCTCTCCGGCAGCGCGTCCACCACCTTGAGCATCGCCGAGGCCAGCGCCGAGCCCAGGCCGAAGGCCTGCGCGCCGCGCCGCGAACCGGCGATCAGCAGGGCGAGGGCCTCGTCGTGGTTCAGCCCGGTGAGCTCGGTACGGAAGCCGGGCAGCAACGCGAAGCCGCCGTGCCGGCCGCGCTCGGCGTAGACCGGGACGCCCGCCGCGGACAGCGCCTCGATGTCGCGCAGCACCGTCCGGGTGGAGACCTCCAGCTCCCGCGCCAGCGCGGCCGCCGACAGCCGGCCGTGCTGCCGCAACAACAGGACCAGCGAGACCAACCGGTCGGCGCGCATGAGAAGACCCTAACCAGGCCGCCCGGCCGCGAAGCACCGGTCACCCCGTAGCCGGGCCGCCCGGCCGCGAAGCACCGGTCACCCCGTAGCCAGGCCGCCTGGCCGCGAAGCACCGGTCACCCCGTCAGGCGGTGAAGAACTCCAGCAGCTCCGGCGCCAGCGCCCGCGGCTCCACGTTGTGCGCCTGTCCCTCCAGCACGCGATGCACCCCGTGCGGCAGGGCCTTCGCCACGGCGAGCCCGGCGAGCCTCATCCACCCCGGGCTCAGCTCCCCGTTGAGCACCAGCGCCGGCCGGTCGAGCCGGCCGAGCAGCGCCTCCGGAAGCCGGTTGCCCGGCCCCATGACGTGCGCCTCGTAGGCGAGCGTGTGCGCCAGTGCCTCCATGCCGCCCCATGACTCGTGCGCCCGCATGGCCGCCACCGCCTCAGCGGGCAGCTCGACCGCCGCGACCATGAACGCCTCCACCGCGTCGCCGCGCCGGCCCGCGCGCACCAGCGCCTCCAGCTCGCCCGCCAGGCCGTACGGCAGGCGGGGCGCGCTGTCGTCCACGTGGTAGGGCGGCTCCCAGAGCGCGAGCTTGCCGATCGCCGGGCAGGAGGCCGCCGCGCGCACCGCCAGCGCCGCCCCCGACGACCCGCCGAACACCAGCGCCGGCCCGCCGCCCGCCTCGACGAGCGCCACCAGGTCCTCGACCTCGCGCTCGACCGCGTACGGCTGCGTGTCGGTGCTGCCGCCCCGGCCCCGGCGGTCGTAGTTGACCACCGTGAACCACGGCGCCAGCGCGGCGGCCACCCCTCGCAGCGTGGGGTGGTCCCGGCCGGTGAAGGCGCCGTGCACCAGGATCACCACCGGCCCGCTGCCGCATCGGTCGTAGGCGATCCGGGTGCCGTCGGCCGAGGTGACGTACCCGCTCACGGGATCAGGGCTCACGCCTGGACCAGGCACAGGGCGGCCCAGTGGTGGCCGTCGGGGTCGGCGAAGCTGCGCGAGTAGCGCCCACCGGCGGTGACCGGCTCGCCGATCTCGGTGCCACCGGCGGCGATCGCCTTGTCCAGCAGCTCGTCCACCTGGCCCTGGTCGTCGAGACCGAGCACGAGGATGGCCTGGGTGGACTTGGCCGGGTCGGCGATCTCGTTGCGGGCGTACCCGGCGAAGGCCGGCTCGGTGAGGAGCATCACCTGGGTGCGCTCGCTGATGACCACCGAGGCCATGTCGTCCATCATGCCGAAGATCTGGAAGCCCAGGTCGGTGAAGAAGGCCTTGGAACGGGGGAGGTCCTTGACCGGGAGGTTCACGAAGAGCGTGTAGGACATTTCCGCTTCCTTTCGGAGTGGTCGGCTTATGTCCACCAGGATGGTCCGGAGGCGCCCGCCGGGGCTTGCATCTGCGTGCCACCCGCTTGCCGATCCGTGCCACGAAGCAGCCGGGCCCGGCGGTACTCCGAGGGCGGCAGGCCGTACGCGGCGCGGAACAGGCGGCTGAAGTGCGCGGAGTCCGGTAAGCCCCAGCGCGCGGCGATGGCGGCGACGGGGGTGTCGTGCAGGGCCGGGTCGGCCAGGTCGCGGCGGCAGCGTTCGAGCCGGCGGTGCCGGATCCACGCCGAGACGGTGGTGTCCTGCGTGGCGAACAGCCGGTGCAGGTGCCGCAGCGAGAGGTGGTGGGCCGCGGCGACCGTCGCGGGGGCGAGGGACAGGTCGCCCAGGTGGTCCTCGATGAAGGCGTGCACCCGGAACAGCAGCATCCGGGTCTGCGACTCCTCGGGCGCCTCGGCGGCCCGGCCGGCGTGCTCGGCGACCGCGGTGCCGATCAGGTCGGTGACCACCGTGGACAGGCGGGCGGCGCTGGCCGGCTGGTAGCTCTCCACGTCGGTGGCCACCCGGCGCATCAGCGGCGCGGCCAGCGCGCCGGTGCCGTCGCCGGTGGGGATGGGCACCGCGGTGAGCCGCCCGATCGACTCCACGTGCACCATGTCGCGCGGCAGGCTGAAGACGGCCAGGTGCACGCCGGAGTTGTAGGCCAGGTCGTAGGGGCGGGCGAAGTCGTAGACGGCGAACTCGCCCTGGCCGAGGCGGGCCTGCCGGTCGTCCTGGGAGACCACGACCTGGCCCGACATGACCAGCACGACCCGGTAGAGCTCGGGGCCGCCGCCCCGGATGAGCCCTCGGGTGCGGTGCACGCTGTGCGGCGTCGAGGTGCGGATGCGGCCGACGCCGACCGAGCCGAGCCGGCCGGAGTGGATCTCGCCCTCCAGCGGTGCGTCGCGGTTCATGCGCACGTCGAGCGGACCGAGGGTGTCGCAGATGACGCTCAGCCAGGCGTCGGTACGGCGGGTCGCCGCCACGTCGTCCGTGCGGATCAGGACAGCCACGGACCAACTGTAGTCATCCGGCGGGCCTCCTGCGGAGAGCTCGAGGTCAGACGGAGGCGGCGGTCAAGCGGAGGGCCGGGGCCGGGTCATGAGGGGGCGGTCAGGCGGTCACCTTGGTGAGAAAGCCCGCCACGTGGCCGCTGGTCCGCGCGACCTGCTCCTCCAGGCTGAGCGACTCGGGCAGCCGGCCGCCCGGCCCGACCTCCTTCTTGCCGCGCAGGTAGAGCGAGCACGCCAGGTCGCTGCAGAGGTAGGCCCCCACGGAGTTGCCCTGCTGGCCGTCGCGCCCGGCCCGGCGGGCGGTCATGAGCGCCACGCCGTCCCCGCTGTGCTGCGTCAGGCAGAAGGAGCACATGCTGCGCCGTACGTGCCCGGCATGCGGCGCGGCCAGCCGCAGCGCCACTCCGACCAGAGCGTCGCCGGACTCGGCGACCAGGTAGGCCCGCTCGGGCGAGGCGGGGTCGCGCCAGCCCAGGAAGTCGAGGTCCTCCCACGGCCGCGCGGCCAGGTCGCGAGGGACGGCCAGCCGCTTGGCCTCGCCCTTGGTGCAGTTGACGAAGGACGCGCGGATGTCCGCCTCGGTTATCGCTCTCATGCGTTTCACCGTAGCTTTTCCTATGACCTCTAGGCAAATGATTAACCACCCTAGGCAGGCGGCTCCTCGATCGGGAACAGGATCGGGCTGAGCAGGTACTGCGCGCGATCGGGCGCGGGCGGATGGGCCAGCGCGGGCACGATGGCCTCGCGCAGCCTGGCGATCAGCTCCTCCAGTTCCTCCCGGCTGAGCCAGACCCCGTGCTGGCGGTAGCCCACCAGGTCGGCCGCCGGGTCGGCGTGCTCACGGTCGAGGTAGGCGTTGAACTCGGCGAGCAACGCGGTCATCGCCACGGCGAAGACGCGCCGGTGGTCCTCCGGCGTCGCCGCCGTGACCGCGGCGGGGTCGAGGGCCGCCCGCTCCTGCCGGAGCCGGTAGTGCCGCTCCACCGCGCCGCGCACCCGCCGCTCCTCGGTCACCTCCAGGACGCCTCCGGCCACCAGCAGGTCGATGTGCCGGTAGACGGTGGCCTTCGAGACGTCAGGGATGCGGGCGCACAGGTGCGAGGTGGTGAGGGTCCGGCCGCCGCGCAGCGCGTGCACGATGCGGAGCCGGACCGGATGTGCCAGAAGCTCCAACGGGTCCACGACCCTACGATCTCATGCTGTGTTACCTTTCTCAAAAATGAGAAAGGTGTGAGTCGAATGGGACACGATCCGCAAGCGGTCGCGGTGGCGATGGTCGGGTTCGCGCGGGAGGGACGCTTCGCCGAGGTCACGCGGGCCTTCGCGCCCGCTCTCCAGGCGCTGGTGCCGGAGGAGACGTTGCGGCTGGCGTGGGAGAGTCAGGTGGCCCGGCTGGGACCGATCACCGGGATCGGCGGGCCGAGCGCCGAGCCCGCACCCGGCGGCGAGGGGCCGGTGCTGGTGAGCGTGCCGGTGAGCTACGAGCGGGGCGAGCTGAGGGTGCTCCTGGCGGTCGACGAGCAGGGCTCGCTGCACGACCTCCGGCTCGTGCCCGCGCCGGCCGAGCCGTGGGCCGCTCCGCCGTACGCGCGCCCGGAGCGCTTCGAGGAGCACGAGGTCACCGTGGGCTCCGGCGAGCTGGCCGTACGAGGGACGTTGAGCCTGCCGCGCGGGCGCGGGCGCGGGCCCTGGCCGGGCGTGGTGCTGCTCGGCGGCGGCGGGCCGTTCGACCGCGACGGGAGCGCCGGCCCGAACAAGCCGCTCAAGGACCTGGCCTGGGGACTGGCCGGGCACGGCATCGCGGTGCTGCGCTTCGACAAGGTGACCCACGCGCACGCCGGGCAGGTGGCCGCGCGCCCGGACTTCACGATGAGCGACGAGTACGTCCCGCACGCCGTCGCCGCCGTCCGCCTGCTCCAGCGCCATCCGGACGTGGACGCGGCCCGCGTGCACGTCGCCGGGCACAGCATGGGCGGCAAGGTCGCCCCGCGGGTGGCCGCCGCCGAGCCGTCCGTGGCCGGGCTGGTGCTGCTGGCCGCCGACGCCCAGCCCATGCACCACGCCGCCGTGCGCGTGCTCCGGCACCTGGCCGCGGCCCAGCCGGGCCCGGCCGCCGAGGCCGCGGTCGAGGCGATCACGCGGCAGGCCGCCGTCGTCGACGGCCCGGACCTGTCGCCCTCGACGCCCGCCGCCGACCTGCCGTTCGGGCTGTCCGGAGCGTACTGGCTGGACCTGCGCGGCTACGACCCGGTCGCGGCCGCGGCGGCCCTGGACACGCCGATGCTCATCCTCCAGGGCGGGCGCGACTACCAGGTGACCGTCGAGGACGACCTGGCGCGCTGGCGAGCGGGCCTGGCCCACCGGCCGGACGTCACCATCCGCGTCCACGCCGCCGCCGACCATCTGTTCTTCGCCGGGACCGGCCCGTCCACGCCCGAGGACTACGACCGGCCCCAGCACGTCGACCCGGCGGTCGTCGCCGACGTCGCGGCCTGGCTGGACGCGCAGCCGGCCAGGAAACCGGGCGCGTGAGGACTGCCCGGCGACTCGCCGGGCAGTCTCCCGCCAAGATCCTCGCGAATCCGGCCCGCGGTGGCGGAGGATGGGGGACGCAGGCCGTCCGAGCAGCGATGACGAGTCGATACTTGTGCGAATCTCTTTCTTGAATCATTCATGTTTATTAGCGTGTACGGTGGGACCATGACCGCATCTCAGCAGCCGACCACCGCCGAGGAACTGCGGGGTGCCGGCCTGCGGGTGACGGCCGCCCGCGTCGCGCTGCTCGAGGCCGTCCGGAAGGGTGACCACCTCGGGGTCGAGGCGCTCGCCTCAGGAGTGCGCGAGCGGGTCGGCCACGTCTCCCTCCAAGCCGTCTACGAGGGCCTGCACGCGCTCACCGCCGCGGGGCTCATCCGGCGCATCGAACCGCCGGGCAGCCCGGCCCTGTTCGAGGGGCGGGTCGGCGACAACCACCACCACATCGTGTGCCGATCGTGCGGAGCCGTCGCCGACGTCGACTGCGCGGTCGGCGCGGCCCCCTGCCTGACCGCCTCCGACGACCACGGCTTCTCGATCGACGAGGCCGAGGTCATCTACTGGGGCTTGTGCCGCAACTGTTCCTCCGTGAGCTGATTCGGAAGGATTCCCATGACCGAGAACCACGACGCGTTCCCTGACACCAAGAACACGGGTGAAGCGGGCGGCTGCCCGGTCGCGCACGACTCCGTGACCGCCCACGGCAGCGAGAGCGAGAACCCCGCGATCGACTCGCCGACCCCGAAGACCGGCGGCCGGCCGCGCACCAACCGCGACTGGTGGCCCAACCAGCTCGACCTGTCGATGTTGCGCGCGCACTCCTCCAAGAGCAACCCGCTCCCGCAGGGTTTCAGCTACGCCGAGGAGTTCGCCAAGCTCGACGTCGAGGCGCTCAAGCGGGACATCACCGAGGTGCTGACCACCTCCCAGGACTGGTGGCCGGCCGACTTCGGCCACTACGGCGGCCTGATGATCCGGATGAGCTGGCACGCCGCGGGCACCTACCGCATCCACGACGGCCGCGGCGGCGCCGGCGACGGCGGCCAGCGCTTCGCCCCGCTCAACAGCTGGCCGGACAACGCCAACCTGGACAAGGCCCGCCGCCTGCTGTGGCCGGTCAAGCAGAAGTACGGCCAGCAGATCTCGTGGGCCGACCTGCTCGTGCTGGCCGGCAACGTGGCCCTGGAGTCGATGGGCTTCAAGACCTTCGGCTTCGGCTTCGGCCGCGAGGACGTCTGGGAGGCCGAGGAGATCTTCTGGGGCCCCGAGGACGCCTGGCTCGGCGACGAGCGCTACGTCTCCGACAACTCGATGGCGCCCGAGGTCGGCGCGACCGAGATGGGCCTCATCTACGTCAACCCGGAGGGCCCGCGCGGCAACGCCGACCCCGCCGCGGCGGCGCACTTCATCCGCGAGACCTTCGCCCGGATGGCGATGAACGACGAGGAGACCGTCGCGCTCATCGCCGGCGGCCACACCTTCGGCAAGACCCACGGCGCCGGCATCGCCGACAACCACGTCGGGCCGGAGCCCGAGGCCGCCCCGCTGGAGGCGCAGGGTCTCGGCTGGCTGAGCAGCCACGGCACCGGCAAGGGCCCGGACACCATCACCAGCGGGCTGGAGGTGACCTGGACCGACCGGCCGACACAGTGGAGCAACCGCTTCTTCGAGATCCTCTTCGGCTACGAGTGGGAGCTCACCACGAGCCCCGGCGGGGCCAAGCAGTGGGTCGCCAAGGACGCCGAGGCGATCATCCCCGACCCGTTCGACCCGGCGAAGAAGCACAAGCCGACGATGCTCACGACCGACCTGTCGCTGCGCGTCGACCCGGAGTACCAGAAGATCTCCCGGCGCTTCCTGGAGAACCCCGACGAGTTCGCGCTGGCCTTCGCCAAGGCCTGGTACAAGCTGCTGCACCGCGACATGGGCCCGGTCAGCCGCTTCCTCGGCCCCTGGGTGCCCGAGCCCCAGCTCTGGCAGGACCCGGTGCCGGCCGTCGACCACGAGCTGGTCGGCGAGAACGACATCGCCGCGCTGAAGGCCAAGATCCTCGACTCCGGCCTGACCACCGCGCAACTGGTCACCACCGCCTGGGCCTCGGCGGCGAGCTTCCGCGCCACCGACAAGCGCGGCGGCGCCAACGGCGCCCGCATCCGGCTGGAGCCGCAGCGCAACTGGGAGATCAACCAGCCCGCGCAGCTCGCGGCGGTCCTGCCCGTGCTGGAGGGCATCCAGCGCGAGTTCAACGCGGCCGGCGGCGCGAAGATCTCGCTCGCCGACCTGATCGTGCTGGCCGGCTCGGCCGCGGTGGAGAAGGCGGCCCGCGAGGCCGGCGTGCCGGTGACCGTGCCCTTCCACCCGGGCCGCACCGACGCCAGCCAGGAGCAGACCGACGTCGAGTCCTTCCGGGTGCTCGAACCGCGCGCCGACGGCTTCCGCAACTACGTCCGCCCCGGGGAGAAGACCCCGCCGGAGACGTTGCTCGTCGACCGGGCCTACATGCTCAACCTGACCCCGCCGGAGATGACCGTCCTGGTGGGCGGCCTGCGCGCGCTCGGCGCCACCTACGGCGGCACCCGGCACGGCGTGCTCACCGACCGGCCCGGCGTGCTCACCAACGACTTCTTCACCAACCTGCTCTCCCCGGGCACCCGGTGGAAGGCGTCGGAGTCGGAGGAGCACGTCTACGAGATCCTCGACGTGAGCACCGGCGAGCTGAAGTGGACCGCCACCGTGGTGGACCTCATCTTCGGCTCCAACTCCCAGCTCCGTGCCCTGGCCGAGGTCTACGCCAGCCAGGACGCCCGCGAGCGGTTCGTGACCGACTTCGTCGCGGCCTGGACGAAGGTCATGGAGCTCGACCGCTTCGACCTCCGCTGATCTCCGCCTGCCCCAGAGCCCGGCCGGACCTTCGGGTCCGGCCGGGCTCTCGCGTCACCGGGGGGCTGCGGGGGGAAAGCCGACGGCGGGCAGGATCGCCTGGTCGACGATGGCGGCGAGCTCCTCGTCGGACGGCGCGGTCCCGGTGTCGATGAGGCGCTTGGTGACCAGGGCCTCGCCGAGGTCGGCCGCGACGGGGGTGAGCCGCTCGGCGGGGAAGCGGCCCTGGTCGGCGTAGTGCTGGAGCACGGTCCTGGTGAAGGTGCCGCCGCGGCCGGCGAAGACGCGCTCGAACAACGCCTCCGACATCAGCGCCATGCTCTTGGGGTCGGTGAGGATCGCCTTGACCGCCCGCCCGGCCGGGCTGAGCGCCCAGTCGGCCATCAGGCGCAGCGACCGGATCAGGTCGCCCCGCAGGTCGTCGGCGGCGGGGGTGGGCTCCTCGACGGGATGGTGGTGGTAGAGCGCGTCGAGCAGCACCTCGACCGGGTCCGACCAGCGGCGGTACAGGGTCGTGCGCGGGGTGGCGGCGCGGCGGGCGATGCCGTCCATGGTCAGCCGTCCCGGCCCCACCGCCAGTGCCTCCTCCAGCGCGGCGTCGTGGATGGCCTTGATCAGTGCCTCACCGCGGCGGCGCGGCCGGGCGTTGTGCTCGTTCATCGACACCCCCTTGCTTAGCTACACGGTTGTAGCTTACCTTGGCCGATAGCTACAGTCGTGTATCTAATTCCAAGGGGACCCCCATGTCCATCGCCCCACCGGCACCCCTCCCCGGGGCCACCCCGGTCGCCAGCCGCGCCCTGGCTCCCGACCTGGCGCGCGGCCTCATGTTGCTGCTCATCGCGCTGGCCCACGCGCACATGTACCTCTCCGGCCACGAGGCGGGCTTCCGCGGCTACGCCCTCGACGGCAGCGGGCTCGACCGGCTCGTCGCCGGGATCCAGATCCTCCTGGTGGACGGGCGCGCCCTGCCCATGTTCGCCGCCCTGTTCGGCTACGGCCTGGTGCAGCTCGCCAACCGGCAGGCGGCCACCGGCCGGAGCTGGCCCGAGGTGCGCAAGGTGCTGCGCCGGCGCAGCCTGTGGCTGCTGGCCTTCGGCTTCTGCCACGCGTTGCTGCTGTTCTTCGGCGACATCCTCGGCGCGTACGGGCTGATCGGGCTGGTCCTGGTCGGGTTCGTCCGGCGCGAGGACCGGGCCGTGCTGCGCGCCGCGGTGATCGGCGTCGTGCTGCACGTCGTGGTGCTGTTCGGCTTCGGGTTCCTGACCGTCTCGGCGCCCAAGGGCGACACCCCGGCCGCCATCGCCGACCCGCTGGAGGCGATCGTCATGCGGCTGATCGGCTGGTCCGGGATGACGCCCACCTACTTCGCAGCCAGCGTGGTGCCGGCCTTCCTGTTCGGCCTCTGGGCGGCGCGGCGCCGCCTGCTGGAGCAGCCCGAGCCGCGCCTGCTCTCCCGGGTCGCCGTGGTGGGCACGGCCCTGGCCCTGGTGGGCGGGGTGCCGCTGATGCTGATCGACACCCGGCTCTGGGCGCCGGCCGACCTGGTCGCGGTCTCGGCCTACGCCCTGCACAGCGTGACCGGGATCGCCGGTGGCCTCGCCTACGCGGCGATCATCGGGCTGGTCGCCGGCCGGACGCGGCGCGGGCGGCCGGGGCCGGTCGTGCGGGCGCTCGTGGCGTGCGGGCAGTGGTCGCTGACCTGCTACCTGCTCCAGTCGGTGATCTTCGTGGCGGTGTTCGCGCCCTATGCGGGTGGGCTCGGCACGCGGGTGGGGGACGCCGCCGCGTCCGGCATCGCCGTGCTCACCTGGCTGGTCACCGTACTGCTGGCCGCGCTGCTGTCCGGCCGCGGCCGGCGCGGACCGGCCGAGGCGGCCCTGCGCAGACTGACGTACGGTCGCCGGTGAGCCGGACCTGTGCAGGCTGACGTACGGTCGCCGGTGAGCCGGCCTTGGGCGGGTTGACGTACGGTCCCGAGTGGGCCGGCCTTGGGCGGGCTGACGTACGGTCCCGAGCGGGCCGGCCTCACGCGGGCGCGGCGACCCGGTGGAAGAAGGCCACCTGGTCGGCCCCCACCCGGTCCCGCAACTCCGGATCGGTGTAGAAGCTGAAGTGGGTCCCCGGATAGACGCGCAGCTCCCCCAGCGGGGCGCTCCCGGCCAGGGCCCGGGTGCTCTCCAGGGGCGTCTCGCGATCCTCCGCCGCGGCGCACACCAGCAGAGGACAGCCCAGCCGGGCGGCCGCCTCGGCGGGCCGGTACCGCATCATGCCGAGCAGCCCCCGAGGCGCCACCATGTTGACCCACGACGTGGAGCCGCCCCCGGTGAGCGCCTCGATGTGCCGCCCGGCCTCGGCGGTCGCGGTCACCGCGAGCTGCCCGGGCCGGCCCACCATCGGGATGTAGAAGGGCCGGAGCCCCAGCCGGCCCCGCAGCGCGTCCCAGCCGATCGCGCCCAGCAGGCGCAGCGTCTCCCAGGCCGAGCGGCCCTCGACCTTCTTCGGGAAGCCGTTGAAGGGGATCTGCGCCACGACCCCGGCGATCCGCGGGTCGCCGGCGGCCACCGTGACGGCGTGCGCGCCGCCCAGCGAGTTGCCCCACAGCAGCACCCGGCGCGGATCGACCCGCTTGTGCCCCCGGGCGAAGGCCACCGCGGCGCGCAGGTCGGCGAGCTGGCCGTCGATGTCCGGGACCTGGCGCGGCTCCCCGCCGCTCTCGCCGAAGCCGCGGTAGTCGAAGACCAGCGCCGCCAGCCCCGCCGCGGCGAAGCGCTCGGTGTGCTCGACGAGCCGGTCCATGGTCCCGCTGAACCCGTGGCAGAGCACCACGCACGGCACCGGGCCGGGCTCGTCCGGCAGGACCAGGTACCCGGCGCATTCGACGCCGCCGGAACGGAAGGACACCTTCGTACGCATACGGATCAACCCCACCGGTCTAGACTGACTGCCGGTAGGGACTCTAGCCCAAGAACTGACCGCAGGTAAGTGAAGCCGATGACGTCCGAGCGCATCCTGGAGGCGGCGCGCGCCCTGTTCGCCGCCCGCGGCTACCGCGCGACCTCCATGCAGGCCATCGCCGACCGGGTCGGCATCACCAAGGCCGCCCTCTACTACCACTTCGACTCCAAGGAGCACCTGCTCCAGCACCTCACCATCCCGCTGCTGGACGAGCTGGAGGCGGTGCTGGCCGAGGCCGAGGCGGGCGACGACCCCGAGCGGGTGCGGTGGCGGGCGATCGAGGGCTACGTCGACGTCCACCTGCGCCACCGGCACACGCTCACCATGCTGGTCAAGGACATGACCCTGCTGGTGCAGGCGCCGATCGCCGACCGGTTCCGCGCGGCGATCGCCCTGGCCAACGACCTGGTGGCCGGCCCGGGCGGCGGCCTGGAGCAGCGGGTCCGCGCCTGCCAGGTGGTCGCCGGCCTGGCCGACCCCGTGGTGCTCTTCCGCGACGAGCCGGCCGAGCGGCTGCGCGCCCTCATCCTGGCCGGGGCCCGGACCCTCCTCGGCGACCCGCTTCCGGCCGCGCCACCGGCCCCGGTCCCGGCACGTTCCCGGCCCCGGGGGCGCGGGGGCGGGCGGCCCAGCCTGCTCGGCCCCGCCCAGGCCGCCCAGGCCCGTGCCCTGCACGCCGACGGCGTGGCCGCCGAGGAGATCGCCGCCCGCTTCCAGGTGTCCAGGGCGACCGTCTACCGCTATCTCAAAACTTCAGAATCTGAGATTTGATTATGAGACTGCGTTCCTAGATCTCGCGCAGGGCGGGCAGCAGGTCGGCCTCGGCCCAGTTCAGGAAGTCCTCCTGGCGGTCGGCGCCGATCTGGCAGAGGGCCACGTGCGTGAAGCCGGCGTCCACGTAGGCGCGGACCGCCTCGACATAGGCCTGGACGTCGGGCCCGCACGGGACGCTGGCGGCCACGTCCTCGGCGCGGACGGTCTGCGCGTGCGCCTCGAAGTTCACCGGCGCCGGCAGCTCCGCCATGACCTTCCAGCCCGCCGTCCCCCAGCTCCAGAGCCGGTGGGCGCGCTCGCGGGCGGCCTCGGCGTCGGTGTCGTAGCTGACCGGGATCTGGCCGTACTTGGGCCGGCCGGGCTGCCCGGCGGCGTCGAACGCCTGGACCAGCTCGGCCTTAGGCTCGGTGGCGACCAGCGCGTCGCCCAGCTCGGCGGCGATCTCCACCGACGCCTTGCCCGAGACGGCCACGCCGATCGGCACCGGCGAGTCGGGCAGGTCGAACAGCTTGGCCGACTCCACGGTGAAGTGGTCGCCCTCGTAGGAGACGTAGTCGCCGGTGAAGAGCGCGGTGATGATCTCCAGCGCCTCGGCGAGCATCTCGTGCCGCACCCGGACCGCCGGCCAGGCGTGCCCGATCACGTGTTCGTTGAGGTTCTCCCCGGCGCCGACGCCCAGGGTGAAGCGCCCGTCGGACAGCACGCCCATCGTCGCCGCCTTCTGCGCCACCACCGCCGGGTGGTAGCGCATCGTCGGGCAGGTGACGAAGGTCATCAGCGGGATGCGCTCGGTCGCCTGGGCCGCCGCGCCGAGCACCGACCACGCGTAGGCCGCGTGCCCCTGGGCCTCGATCCACGGGAAGTAGTGATCGGAGATGACCGAGAAGTCGAAGCCCACCCGCTCGGCGACGACGAGGTCGGTGATGAGCTGTTTGGGCGGCGTCTGCTCGCACAACATCGTGTACCCGAATTGCGTCATGCCCCTCGGCATACCCCTTTACCAGGCGTTATGCCCCTCCGAGCAGGGCGTCCCAGTCTGCCTGGAAGCGCTCGATGCCGTAGCGCGCCAGCGCCGCCCGGCGGGCCGCCTCGCCGTACTCGCGGGCCAGGGCGGGGTCGCCGACGAACTCCGACAGGGCGGAGACGAGGACCGGCAGCTTGGTGGAGATCACCCCGGCCTCCGGCGGCACCGCCTCGACGGCCTCGGTGGCGGCCAGCGCGACGACCGGCAGGCCGATCATCATCGCCTCGATCAGCGCCAGGCCGAGCGAGGTCCAGCGGTAGGGGTGCAGGTAGGCGCGGCGCTCGGCGAGGGCGGCGTGCATCTCCCGCTGCGACAGGTCGTAGGCGGGGTACGGCAGGCCGCCGGCCTTCATGCCGAACAGGTCGAGCGGCACCCGGAAGTGCGGCAGCAGGTCGGTCCCGGCCACCCGCAGGCGGCGCACGGGCTCGTTGACCACCACGCCCGCCCGGTCCAGGACGCCGGTGTAGAGATGCCCGGGATCGACCACGCCGTGCTCGATGATCCGCACCGGCGCCTGCCCGTTGTCCCAGAACAACGCGTTGAAGTGGGTGACGTGCACGATCGGGACGGCCGACTGCCCGGCCAGCGGGTGGCGGGTCTCGGGCACGTCGCCCTTGGGGGTGTTGTGCTCGACGTAGATGCCGGGCGGCACGGTGCCGAGCCATTCCCGGGCCAGGTCGAGTTCCTCCATGCGCTGGTAGACGACGACGTCGAAGCGCTCGTGGCGCAACCGATCCCAGGGCACCTCGCGCACCGAGTCCGGCCAGGGGAAGGTCTGGGCCCGGCCACGGCCGAACGGCCCGCGATCCGGGAGCAGGGGGACGACGTAGGAGTGGGCGCCCTGGACGAAGGAGGTGGCCCAGGATCCGTGCACGTGCCAGAACAGGATGTTCAGCGGAGCCGGCATACGGCAGCGGTTACCCGCGCCCGGCGGGTCCTAACCGCGCGAAAACTACTCTCCGTGACAACGTGCAGGTCTGCATGCCTGTGAGCTGCACTTTTCGGGAGGCCTTGGGTTGAGAAGCGCTTCTCTGGGTAGCGCTTCTAACCGGTCTCCATCCCGGTCTCCAGCAAGGAGTGCGCGGTGAGATTTCTCGGGATCAACGCGATTTTCCACGACCCGGCAGCCGCTCTCGTCATCGACGGGAAGATCGTCGCCGCTGCAGAGGAGGAAAGGTTCAGCCGCCGCAAACACGGCAAACGTCCGGTGCCCTTCTCGGCCTGGGAACTACCGGAGCAGGCCGCCGCCTGGTGCCTGGAGGCGCACGGGCTGCGCCCCGAGGACCTGGACGGGGTCGCCTACTCCTACGATCCGGCCCTCGTCCGCGACACCGTCGCACCCTGGGAGGACCTGCGCACCACCTACGCCCGCCGCGCGCCCAACTTCCTGGCCACCGCGCTGCCCGGCCTCGATCCGGCGCAGGTGGAGTTCGTGCCCCACCACGTGGCCCACGCCGCCAGCGCCGGGCTGGCCGCGCCGTACGAGGAGTGCGCGGTGCTGGTCTGCGACGGCCGCGGCGAGGCGGTCTCGCACCTGGCCGGCGTCTACGTCCAGGGCGAGCTGACCACGCTGGCCGCCCAGGAGCTGCCGCACTCGCTCGGCCTGATGTACGAGGAGGTCACCGAGCACCTCGGCTTCCTGCGCTCCAGCGACGAGTACAAGGTCATGGCGCTGGCCTCCTACGGCAAACCGCGCTTCCTGCCCGACTTCCGTCGCCTGGTGGCCGCGACCGGCGACGGCGGCTTCCACGTCGCGCCGATCGACTGGGCGATCTACGCCAAACGGCTGCGCAAGGGCGAGAGCTGGACGCAGGAGCACGCCGACCTGGCCGCCACCGTGCAGACGCGGCTGGAGGAGGTCCTCCTGGACCTGGCCCGCTGGCTGCACGAGCGGACCGGGCAGCGCCGGCTGGCCATGGCCGGGGGAGTGGCGCTCAACTGCGTGGCCAACACCCGGCTGCTGGCCGAGGGGCCGTTCGAGGAGATCTGGGTGCAGCCGGCCGCCGGCGACTCGGGCACCGCGCTGGGCGGGGCGCTGCACCTGGCCGCCACGCGCGGCGAGCGGGCCGCCCCGATGCCCGGGGCCGACCTCGGGCGCGGCTGGAGCGAGGAGGAGATCGCCGCCTGGCTGGACGTGGCCCGCGTGCCGTACAGCCGGCCCGCCGACCTGGCCGAGGAGGTGGCGCGGGCGCTCGCCGACGACCTGATCATCGCCTGGTTCCAGGGGCGCAGCGAGTACGGCCCGCGCGCGCTCGGCCGGCGCTCGCTGCTGGCCCATCCGGGCCACGCGCGCAACACCGAGCGGCTCAACGACGTGAAGGGCCGCGAGCAGTTCCGGCCGATCGCGCCGATGGTGCTGGAGTCGCGCGCCCACGAGATCTTCGGCCGGGGGCCGATGCCCTCGCCGTACATGCTGTTCGTGCACGACGTGCGCCCCGAGTGGCGCGATCGGATCCCGGCCGTGGTCCACGTCGACGGCACGGCCCGCATCCAGACCGTCTCCGAGGACGGCGACCCGCTGCTGGCCCGCACCCTGGCCCGCTTCGAGGCGCTGTCCGGGCTGCCGGTCGTCGTCAACACCAGCCTGAACACCGCCGGCCGCCCCATGGTCGACTCGCCGCGCGACGCGCTCGAATGTTTCGGCTCCTCGCCGGTGGACGTGCTGGTGCTGGGTCCGTTCGTGATCAGGAGGGCCACATGGTCACCGTCGTGATTCCGACCGTCGGCCGGGCCTCCCTGCGGGCGGCGATCCCGGACGGGCTGCCGGTGATCGTGGTCGACGACCGCCCCGGCGAGGGCGAGCCGCTCGACGTGCCCGCCCACGTGCGGGTGCTGCGCTCGGGCGGGCGCGGGCCGGCCGCCGCCCGGAACGTGGGCTGGCGGGCGGCCGGCACCGAATGGGTGGTCTTCCTCGACGACGACGTGGTTCCTGGCCCCGGCTGGACCGAACGGCTGGCCGCCGACCTGGCCGTGCCCGGCATCGACGGCAGCCAGGGCCGCATCGAGGTGCCCTTGCCGACCGACCGCCGGCCCACCGACGCCGAGCGCAACACCGCCGGGCTGGCCACGGCCGAGTGGATCACCGCGGACCTCGCCTACCGGCGCGCCGCGCTGGAGGAGGTCGGCGGGTTCGAGGAACGGTTCCCGCGCGCCTACCGGGAGGACGCCGACCTCGCGTTGCGGCTGGCCAAGGCCGGGTTCCGGCTGGCCCGCGGCGAGCGGGTGACCGTCCACCCGGTCCGGGACGACGGCTGGTTCGCCAGCGTGCACCGCCAGCGCGGCAACGCCGACGACGCGTTGATGCGCCGCCTGCACGGACGCGAGTGGCGCTCGATGATCGGCGCCACCGGCCTGCTGCCGCGGCACGCCCTGACCACCCTGCTGCTCCTGCTGAGCGGCCGGTCCCGGCTGGCCTTCCTGGGCTGGGCGGCGCTGACCGCCAAGTTCGCCTGGGAACGCATCGAGCCCGGGCCGCGCACGCCGGAGGAGATCGCCACCATGGTGGTCACCAGCGCGCTCATCCCGCCCGCGGCGTGCTTCCACCGGCTCCGGGGCGAGCTGCGGCTCCGGCTGGCCGACACGGCGCTGGAGACGGCGCCCGCCCTCGGTGTGCAACCGGCCGAGGTCGCCTCCTGATGGGCCGCCACGTGCTGGTCGCCCGGCTCGACAACGCCGGCGACGTGCTGCTGGCCGGGCCGGCCGTGCGAGCGGTGGCCCACACGGCCGGTCGGGTGACGCTGCTGGTGGGACCACTGGGCCGGGCGGCGGCCGAGCTGCTGCCCGGCGTCGCCGAGATCGTCGAGTGGCGGGCCCCGTGGATCGACGCCGCCGCCCCGCCGGTCAGCGCCCACCACGTGGCCCGGCTGATGCGCGGCCTGCCCGAGGTGGACGAGGCGATCATCCTCACCTCCTTCCACCAGTCAGCGCTGCCTCTGGCGCTGCTGCTGCGCCTGCACGGCGTCGAGCGGATCACCGCCATCAGCAACGACTACCCGGGCTCCCTGCTCGACGTGCGGGTCCAGGTCGACGAGAGCATCGACGTGCCCGAGGCCGAGCGCATGCTCGCCGTCGCCCGGGCGGCGGGCTACACCCTCGCCGGCGGCGACGACGGCCGCCTCGCCGTACGCCGTCCGCTGCCCGGGACGGACCACCTGACCGGCCCGCCCGGCTACGTGGTCGTGCATCCGGGAGCCAGCGTCCCCGCCCGCGCCTGGCCGGCCGGGCGGCACCGCGAAGCCGTCGCCGCCCTGGCCGAGGAGGGCCTGGCCGTGGTGGTGACCGGCGGCCCCGGCGAACGTGAGCTGACCGCCGAGGTGGCCGGATCGCACGGCCTCGACCTGGGCGGCCGGACCAGCCTGCCGGAACTGGCCGGGATCCTGGCCCGCGCCGGCGTCCTGGTCTCGGGCAACACCGGCCCCGCGCATCTGGCCGCCGCCGTGGGCACGCCGGTGGTCAGCCTGTTCGCCCCCGTCGTGCCCGCCGGACGCTGGGCCCCCTACGGAGTGCCCAGCGTGCTCCTGGGTGACCAGCACGCCCCCTGCCGCGCCAGCCGCGCGCGGTTGTGTCCCGTTCCGGGTCATCCCTGCCTGACCGACGTGTCGGCCGAGCAGGTGGTGAAAGCAGTGAGGGAGCTCATCAGATGAAAATCGATCTCATCTCCGAGCACGCCGACCCGCTCGCCGTGATCGGCGGCGTCGACTCCGGCGGACAGAACGTGCACGTCGCCGCACTCGCCGAAGCCCTGGCCGCCCGCGGGCACGACGTGGTCGTGCACACCCGCCGGCACTCGCCCGACCTGCCGTCCAGCCTGCCGCTGGCCGGCGGCGCCCGCGTCAGCTACATCACCGCCGGACCCGCCGCGCCGATCCCCAAGGACGACCTGCTCCCGCACATGGGCGACTTCGCCCGCGAACTGGCCCGCATCTGGGCCGGACGGCCGCCGGACGTGGCGCACGCGCACTTCTGGATGAGCGGCCAGGCCGCCCTGCGCGCCGCCGGCCGCGCCATCCCGGTGGTGCAGACCTTCCACGCGCTCGGCAGCGTCAAGCGCCGCTGGCAGGGCCGCGACGACACCAGCCCCGCCGGCCGCGTCGAGGTCGAGGCGGCGATCGGCCGCGCCGCCGCCGCGGTCCTGGCCACCTGCCACGACGAGATCGGCGAGCTGACCGCCATGGGCGTGCCCGAGGAACGGCTCAGCATCGTGCCCTGCGGCGTGGACCTGTCCCTGTTCCGCCCGCAGGGCCGCATCGCGCCCCGCCCCGGCATCCACCGGGTGCTCAGCATCGGCCGCCTGGTCCCGCGCAAGGGCGTGGACACCGTGCTGCGGGCGCTGCGCGAGGTGCCCGGCGCCGAGCTGATCATCGCTGGCGGCTCGGCCGCCGACCCCGAGGCCGTCCGGCTGGTACGGCTGGCCGAAACCCTCGGGCTCACCGGCCGGGTCAAGGTGATCGGCAGCGTGCCGCGCGACCGCGTCCCCGAGCTGATGCGCTCGGCCGACGTGCTGGTGACCGTGCCCTGGTACGAGCCGTTCGGCATGGTGCCGCTGGAGGCGATGGCCTGCGGCGTGCCGGTGATCGCCTCGGCGGTCGGCGGCCACCTCGACACCGTCGCCGGCTACGGGGTGCTCGTCCCGCCCCGCAAGCCGCACCTGCTGGCCCGGGCCCTGCGCGAGCTGCTGGAACAGCCGGAGCGCCGGGCCTGCCTGGGCGCCTCCGGCGCGCGCCGCGCCGCCGAACGGTACGGCTGGCCCCGCGTCGCCGAGCGCACCGAGCAGATCTACCAGCGAGTCGTCCGCGGAGCCCGGCTCCGCATGGCACCGGCGGGAGGATGAGCATGCACGCCCACCTGTCCAGACTGCGAGACGCCCTGGCGATGGTCGACGCCCAGTCCGCGACCGTCGAGGCCTGGGGCCGCAAGCTCGCCGTGCTGCTGCGCGACGGCGGCCGCCTGCTGGCCTGCGGCAACGGCGGTTCGGCCGCCGAGGCGCAGCACCTGACCGCCGAGCTGGTCGGCCGCTACAAGGGCGAGCGCCAGCCGTTCGCCGCCATCCCGCTGCACGCCGACACCTCCACGGTCAGCGCGATCGCCAACGACTTCGGCGCCGAGGAGGTCTACGCCCGCCAGGTGCGCGCGCACGGCCGCCGCGGTGACGTGCTGATCTGCCTGTCCACCAGCGGGTCGAGCCCCAACGTGCTGGCCGCGGCCCGGGCCGCGCAGGAGAGCGGGCTGATCGCCTGGGCGCTGACCGGGCCGGCGCCCAACCCGCTGGCCGAGCTGTGCGACGAGGCCGTGGCGGTTCCGGAGGCCGAGACCGCCACCGTCCAGGAGGTGCACCTCGCCATGATCCACATGCTCTGCGAGTCGGTCGAGGAGGGGTGTCAATGAAGCGGGGACCGCTGGTCGTCGTGGGCGACTGCCTGCTCGACGTGGATGTGGAGGGCGAGGCCGCGCGCCTGGCCCCCGACGCTCCGGTGCCGGTCGTGGAGGGGACGAGCGAGCAACTGCGTCCCGGCGGGGCGGGGCTGGCCGCGTTGCTGGCCGCCCGCGACGACGACGAGGTGATCCTGGTGACCGCCCTCGGCGACGACGACGCCGGCCGTACCCTGCACAGCCTGCTCGCCGGGCGGGTCGAGGTGGTCCGGGTGCCGATGCGCGGCACCACCGTGCGCAAGACCCGGGTGCGGGCCAGAGGGCAGACGCTGGTCCGCATCGACACCGGCGACGGCCGGGCGGCCGGCGCCGACCCGGCCCGCGCGGCGCTTCGCGACGGGCCCGTGGCCGCCGTGCTCCGCCGGGCCGGCGCGGTGCTGGTCTCCGACTACGGCCGGGGCGTCGCCGAGGCGGCCCGGGAGCTACTGGCCGGGCTGGACGTGCCGGTCGTGTGGGACCCGCATCCCCGAGGCGCGCTCCCGGTGCCCGGCTGCGCCCTGGTCACGCCGAGCGAGGCCGAGGCCCGGGTGCTCTGCCGCGAGCCGTACACCGGCCCGGACCAGGCCGCGCGGCACCTGACCGACCTGCTGCGCGCCCGCGCGGTGGCGGTGACCATGGGCGCGCAGGGCGCGAGCCTGGCCTGCGCGGACGGCCACCACACCCGGGTGCCGCCGCCCGCCCTCGGCTCCGGGCAGGACGCCTGCGGCGCGGGGGACCGGCTGGCCTCCGCCGCCGCGCTCGCCCTGCGCGCCGGCCGCTCGGCCGAGGAGGCGGTGGCCGCCGGGGTCGCCGAGGCCTCCCGGTTCGTGGCCGAGGGCGGAGCCGCCGCCATCCGGCTCAAACGCGCCGAGATGGGCGACCGCCCGCGCACCGCCATCGAGGTGGCCGAGCTGGTTCGCGCCTCCGGCCGCCAGCTCATCGCCACCGGCGGCTGCTTCGACCTGCTGCACGCCGGGCACGTCAGCCTGCTGCGCCGGGCCAGGGCGCTCGGCGACGCGCTGATCGTCTGCGTCAACTCCGACGAGTCGGTGCGGCGGCTCAAAGGCCCGGGCCGCCCGCTGGTCGGCCAGCGCGATCGGGTCGAGGTGCTGCGCGCGCTCGGCTGCGTGGACGCCGTCCTGGTCTTCGAGGAGGACACCCCCGAGGCGGTGATCGAGCAGGTGCGCCCGCACGTCTGGGTGAAGGGCGGCGACTACTCCGAGCGCCGCCTGCCCGAGCAGGAGGTGCTCGACCGCATCGGCGCCGAGGCGGTCGTGCTGTCCAGCGTCCCCGGCCGTTCCACCACCAACCTGATCGCCGCCGCACAGAAGGAGCGTTGAATGAACGTGCTGATCACCGGAGGAGCCTCCGGGCTGGGCCTGGCCACCGCGCGGGCCGTCGCCAAGGCGGGCTGGCGCCCGCTGGTGGTGGACGTGCGGCCGGTCGAGGAGTTCGACCACGCCGTCGCCGACCTGGCCGAGCGGGCCCAGGCCGAGCGGGCCGTCCGCGAGCTGGCCGAGCGCGCGGGCGGGCTGGACGGCGTGGTCACCGCGGCCGGCGTGGACGCCTGCGGGCAGCTCGGCGACGTGGACGCGGACGCCTGGGAGCGGGTGATCATGGTCAACCTGCTCGGCACCGCCTCGGTGGTGCGGGCGGCGCTGCCGTACCTGCTCGACTCGCACGGCCGGGTGGTCACCTGCGCCTCCACGCTGGGGCTGCGGGCGCTGAGCGACGCCACCGCCTACTGCGCCTCGAAGTTCGGCGTGGTCGGCTTCAGCCGCGCGCTGGCCGCCGAGCTCGCCGGCCGGGTCGGGGTGACCATGCTGGTGCCCGGCGGGATGGCCACCGCCTTCTTCGACGACCGCGCCGAGCAGTACAAGCCGGGGCCCGACGCCAAGCTCAACAAGCCGGAGAACGTGGCGCAGACCATCGTCTTCGCCCTGTCGCAGCCGGCCGGGTGCGAGGTGCGGGAGCTCGTGGTCTGCCCCTCGACGGAGAGCTCGTGGCCGTAGTCGCGCTGCGCGGGCTCGGCCTGGGGGACCTGCTGGTTGCGGTGCCCGCCCTGCGGGCGCTGCGGCGCGGCTTCCCGGGCCGGCGGCTCGTGCTGGCCGGGCCGGCCTCGCTGGCGCCGCTGCTGCCGGTGGACGAGGTGGTGGAGGTGCGCGGCCCGGGGCCGGTCCCGGTCCGGGAGCCGGAGGTGGCGGTCAACCTGCACGGCAAGGGGCCGCAGAGCGTCGAGGCGCTGCGCCGTACCCGCCCGGGGCGGTTGCTGACCCACGGCGAGGACGGCCCGCCCTGGCGGGAGGAGGTACACGAGGTGCGGCGCTGGTGCGAGCTGCTCGAGTGGTACGGCCTGGCCGCCGACCCGCTCGACCTGCGGCTGGGCTCCCACCTCGGCGGCGGGCCGATCGTCGTGCACCCGGGCGCCGCCTACCCCGCCCGGCGCTGGCCCGCCGAACGCTTCGCGAAGGTGGTGGCGGCGCTGCCGGGCGAGGTGGTGGTGACCGGCAGCGCGGACGAACGCCCGCTGGCGGCCGAGGTGGCCGAGCTGTCCGGCGGGCGGGCCGAGGTCCTGGCGGGGGAGACCGACGTGCCCGCCCTCGCCGACCTGGTCCGGCGCGCCCGGCTGGTGATCTGCGGCGACACCGGCGTGGCCCACCTGGCCACCGCGTACGGCACGCCGTCGGTGCTGCTGTTCGGCCCCACGCCGCCGGCCCGGTGGGGCCCGCTGACCGATGGGCCGCACGTGGTGCTGTGGAAAGGCTCGGAAGGAGATCCGCACGGCCGCTCGGTCGACCCCGGGCTGCTGCGGATCGAGGTATCGGACGTCCTGGAGGCGATCTCATGCGTGCGGTGGTGACCGGCGGAGCGGGCTTTCTCGGCTCCTACCTGTGCGAACGGCTGGTCGAGCAGGGCCTGGAAGTGGTCTGCCTGGACAACTTCCTGACCGGCGTCGCCGACAACCTGGAAGGGCTGCTCGGCCGGATCGAGATCATCGACTGCGACCTGACCGGCTTCGTGCACGTGCCCGGCCCGGTGGACCTGGTGCTGCACTTCGCCTCGGCCGCCTCGCCCGCCGACTACCTGGCCTACCCGGTCGAGACGCTCAAGGTGGGCAGCCTGGGCACGCTGCACGCGCTCGGCCTGGCCCGGCAGAAGGCGGCCCGGTTCGTGCTGGCCTCCACCAGCGAGGTCTACGGCGACCCGCTGGAGCACCCGCAACGGGAGAGCTACTGGGGCAACGTCAACCCGGTCGGCCCGCGCAGCGTCTACGACGAGGCCAAGCGCTTCGCCGAGTCGCTGACCACCGCCTACCGCAACACCCACGACGTGGACACCGGCATCGTGCGGATCTTCAACTCCTACGGCCCGCGCATGCGCCCGCACGACGGGCGCGCCATCCCGACCTTCATCCGGCAGGCGCTGGCCGGCGAGCCGATCACCGTCACCGGCGACGGCTCGCAGACCCGCTCCATCTGCTACGTGGACGACACCGTCGAGGGCGTGCTGCGGCTGGCCCGCAGCACCTTCGCCGGCCCGGTCAACATCGGCAACCCGAACGAGCTGACCATGCTGGAGCTGGCCACCACGATCCGCGAGCTGACCGGGTCGTCGTCGGAGATCCGCTTCATCGAGCGGCCCGAGGACGACCCCATGGTCCGCCGGCCCGACACCACGCTGGCCAAGCTCGAACTCGGCTGGGAGCCGCGGGTCGACCCGATCGAGGGATTGCGCAGAACGATCGACTGGTTCTCGGCTGTTCGCGGGGAATATCACGCTAAGTGACCGGGTAGCGACCCAGCGTGGAACACAACACCGAGAGCCTGGCTCTTCTTATCGTGCACGGCACCGAGTTGCCCAACAGTGACATCACCTACCTGGCCGACGGCGCCCGCGAGCGCGGCCACCGGCCCTTGGTGGTGCCCTGGACCGAGCTGAGCGTCTGCCTCGACGAGTTCGGCCCGCAACTGTGCGCCAACGGCCGCCCGCTGGTGGTCGACGGCATCATCCACCAGCTCTCCACCGACGCGCTCGGCGGGCTGGCCGTCCTGGCGGCGGTGGAGGAGCGGGTCCCGCACCTCAACTCCGCCGACCCCGTGTTGCGCTCGGCCGACAAGTTCGCCACCCACGTACGGCTGGCCGCCCACGGCGTGCCCACGCCCGCCACCGCCTTGTGCCCGAACGACCGCGAGCTGCGGGCCTTCGCCGCCGCCTTCGGCTACCCGGTGGTGCTCAAGCAGCCCGACGGGGCCCGCGGCGCCGAGGTCGCCCTCGCCCGCGACGCGGCGGAGCTGCCGGCCAAGGCCGCCTCGATCCGCGAGCGCGGCCACACCCTGCTCGTCCAGCGCTTCTACGCCGAGGCCGCGGGCTGCAACCACCGCGTGCTCGTGGTCGGCGGGCGCTTCTTCGCCGCCGCCGAGCAGCGCGGGCGCCCCGGCGACTTCCGCTCCAACGGACCCGGCGACGTCTCGCGGCCGGTCGAGCTGACCGAGACGGAGATCGCGGTCGCCGAGCAGGCCGCCCGCGCCGCCGAACTCGACCTGATGAGCGCCGACCTGCTGCGCACCGCCGACGGCCCGGTGATCCTGGAGACCAACTCCTTCCCGAACTTCGGCGGCTTCGACGGCATCGACGTGCGCCGGCCCATCCTCGACCTGATCGAGGCCAAGTGCGCCGCCCGCCGCCGCGCGGCCGCCGCCCCGCCCGTCACCGCCGCCGCGGAGGTCCTCGCGGGTTGAGGATCGGGGTAGGAACACCCCATGGATCCGCAGGCACGCACCACGCACGGCTGGGTCTCCGGGCGCTGGGCCGGCGACGTGGCCGAGTTCCTCGGCCTGCCGTACGCCGAGCCGCCCGTCGGTGAGCTGCGCCTGCGCCCGCCGCGCCCGCCGGCGCGGTGGGCGGGCGTGCGGCCCTGCCACGCGTACGGCCCGGCGGCCCCGCAACCACCGGCCGACTACAACGAAGGCGTGCCCGAACTCCTGCGCGGCGGCGACGACTACCTCAACCTCAACGTCTTCACGCCAGACCCCGGCGGGTCCGGCCTGCCGGTGCTGGTGTGGCTGCACGGCGGCGGCTTCGCGGCGGGCGGCAACGCCAGCCCCTGGTACCACGGCGGCGGCTTCGCCCGCTCCGGCGTGGTGCTGGTCACGCCGAACTACCGGCTCGGCCCGGAGGGCTTCCTGCCCCTGGCCGGCGGCTCGGCCAACCTCGGCGTGCGCGACTGGGTGCGGGCGCTGGAATGGGTGGCGGCCAACATCGCGGCCTTCGGCGGCGACCCGGGAGCGGTCACCGTGGGCGGGCAGTCGGCCGGTGGCCAGGCGGCCGTCACGCTGCTGGCCGTACCCGCGGCGGCCGGGCTGTTCCACCGCGTGATCGACATGAGCGGCGGATCGGTGGCGTGGGAGGACGCCGAGTCGGCCACGGCCTGGGCACGCCGCTACGCCGGGCACCTCGGCGTGCCGCCGACGCGGGAGGCCTTCGCCGCGCTCGACCCCCGCGCCACGGCCGAGGCGCACGCCGGGCTGGAACGGCCGGGGGAGGGCGTGCTGGGGCGGATCTTCGGCGAGGGCACGCGCGGGTTCAACCCCTTCGTCGACGGCGAGGTCGTCGCCGGGGACCCGCTAGACGTGCTCCGGTCCGGGACCGCGGCGGGGGTGCCGCTGCTGGTCGGCAGCGCGGCCGAGGAGTTCAACGAGGTCCTGCGCGCGCAGCGAGGGCCGCTGGAGGCCGCCGAGTACGCCGAGGCGCTGCGGGCGCTCGACGTGGGCCCCCGGGAGCGCGAGTTCTACGAGGAGCGATGGCCGGCCGGGCTGGAGGTGCTCGGCCAGGTGCTGACCGACCGGCTCTTCCGCGTGCCGACGCTGCGGGTGGCGCAGGCCCATCCCGGGCCGGTGCACCTGTACGACTTCCGCTGGCGCTCCCCGGCCAACGGCGGCGCGACGGGGGCCGGGCACTGCGTGGACCTGCCGTTCGTCTTCGACTGCCTCGACGCGCCCGGCGTGGAGCGCATGTGCGGCCCGCACCCGCCGGCCGAGCTCGCGGCGCGGATGCACGGGGCCTGGGCCGCCTTCGTGCGCTCCGGCGACCCCGGCTGGCCCCGGTACGGCGAGCACGGGGCGGCCCGGGTCTTCGACGTGCCGGACGCCGGCCTGGAGGCCGATCCGCTGCGCGAGGAGTCGGCGTTCTGGCCCGACCTGGTCTGACCCGGTCGCGTGCGGCTCAGGAGGCGACGACGAGCGGCAGCCCGGCCAGCAGCCGCTCGCGCAGGACGTCGCCGCGCACACCGATCTCGGCCAGGTCGTCCGGCCCCGGCGTGCCGGTGACCAGCAGCTCGGGCACGAGCAGGCGGCTCAGCGGAATATCGGGCGCCGGATCGGCCAGCCCGCCGATCTCCGCCTGGGCCAGGTCGAGGTAGCCGGGCTTGAGCGTCCGGCCGCGCAGGGTGCCGCCGACCAGGTCGGGGCAGAACTCGTTCCAGAAGATCGAGACGGTGGCGCGCAGGTCGCCGTGGACCATCACCAGGGTGCCGGTCATGTCGCCGACGACGGCCTCGGCCGTCACGTGCCCGCGCACGACGAGCTTCGCGTCGCCGGCCAGGTAGAGGTTCCGCGCCCGCAGGTCGCCGAGGACGATCAGGGCGGCGTCGCCGTAGTCGGGGTCGACGACGTTCCCGTCGACGTCGAGGTCGCCGTCCACGATGTACCCGGTGGCGGCCTCGGGGGTGCCGTCGAGCCACGGCGTCCGCTTGTGGTCGTCGAGCGCCAGCTCACCGCTCACCGTCGCCGGGCCGGGGACCAGGATGTACTCCTCCTCGTAGAGGTTCTCGTACGTGGACTCCGGCAGGCCCCGGCGCTCGAACAGCGCCACCGCGTCGTCCCAGGCGAGGTAACTCGATCGCATGCGGGCGACCATAGCAGGAGGAACCGCCCTTGGACGATCTTGAAGCAGCGATCAGATTCTCATGATCATTGGCCGGGGAGGCCGGGGACATGATCATGCTTCCCGGAGTGCTTCCGGCCCTGCTCGCCCTGTTCCTCACCCCCGCCCCGGCCGCCGACCCGCCCGCTCCGGCCGAGCCCTACGAGTCCAGGATCGTCACCCAGTGCAGCGACCAGCTCCCCTGGCCCGGCGACGTCCGCGGCCGGGTGGTCCGCCGCGTGCACTTCGAGGGCCGCGCGGTCGAGCTCCACGCCCGGCGCTTCAACGGCAAGGAGTACGGCTGGGCCCGGCTCACCGGCTCCACCAGGGCCGGCGACGAGGTCTACATGATGGTCTACAAGGGCGACCAGAGCTGCTACACCCGGCTGCAGCGGATCGGCATCGACGGGTACGACGCCTGGTCGCAGATGTGGCCCACCAGCAACCAGTCCAGCCTGCGGTTCCAGGCGTGCGGCTGGTTCCCCTACGCCGGCGAGCAGGGCACCAGCCGCTGCACCGACCGCTGGTAGCCGTCGAGGTCCACTTTGACGGCGCAAACAAGTGAAGATAGAACAGGAGCGCGGTTCGCGCCGCCGGTCCGGGCCGACTCTGTCCGCAACGCCGGCGGCACGCCCCTTCCGCCGCCGCACCCCGAGGAGGCCGGATGCCGGCAGACCCCACCCGCCCGCCCGCGCCCTTGGACCCCGCGCTTCGTGGCTCCCACCCCGAACCGGTGGACCCCTCTCGTCCGCCCGCGCTCCGGGCGTCCGACGCCGAGCGTGACCGGATCATCGACGTGCTGCGCGCCGCCGTGACCGACGGTCGGCTCGAACCGGTCGAGTTCGACGAGCGGGTGGACGCCGCGCTGGCCGCCCGCACCGTCGAGGCGCTGGCCCCGCTGGTCGCCGACCTCGTGCCGAGGCCCGGCGCCGGGCTCACCACCGCCCTGCCGTACTCCGCTGAGCCCGCCGCCGAGCTGCTCACCATCAAGGAGAGCCACGGCACGGTCCGCCGGGAGGGCCGCTGGACCCTGCCGCACCGCCTCCTGCTCCGCACCTCGTGGAGCGACGTGCACCTCGACCTGAGCGAAGCGGTGTGCACCGTGCCCGAGCTCGTCATCGAGCTGAAGGTCAGCGGCGGCCGGGTGGACCTCATCCTCGCGCCCGGCATGATCGTGGACGTCAACGAGCTGTCCGCCCGGCACAGCCACGTCATGATCAGCCGCGACGCCGGCGGCGGCGCCCTCCCGGAGACGCTCCGCGTCCGCCTGGTCGGCCGGCTCCGGCACGGCCACCTGGAGACCCGCTGGCAGACCCCACGCCGATGAGCAGGACCGGCACGAGTTCACGTCCCTGACCCGCACCGGCCGTTGATCGGTGTCCCGCTCGACCTGCTGCGGCCCAGCCGTGGCTCAGGCCGGCTTCCAGGCGCCGATCCGGTCGAGGCGGCGGCGCTGGTGCCGGGCGGTCGGCTCGTCGAGGCCCTGGGCGCGGCCGGTGAGCCGATCGGCGACCTCGGCCCGGAGCTCGACCGGCTTGTGGTCGTCGTACTTGAACTTGGCCCGCACCTCGGCGACCTCCAGCCGCAGCCCGCGAATCCCCGACAACATCCGCCCATAAGGCGCCTGGCCCACGACCACCGGGGCGTGCCCGCCCTCGGGCTGGAAGTGAGCCAGTTGCCGGCGCAGCAGTTCGGCCTTCTCCTCGGGATCGTCGAGCACGACCGCCCGGCAGGTGAACTGGACGGCCGCGTAGTAGCTGGTCGGCACCCCGTCGGCGACATCGGCCCGCGGCGCCGCCCGCCACGTGCTCGGCACGTAGGCGTAGTCCCCGATCACGGTGAACGTGACGTCCGGGTCGTGCTCGATCGCCTTCCAGACCGGGTTCGGCCGGGCGAGATGGACGAGCAGATCGCCCCCGTCATACGCGAAGTGCGTGGGCACCACCACGGGCGCCTGCCCCGGCAGGCCGTTCACGCACAACTGCCCGAAGTCGTGCCCCTCGGCGACCCAGGTCTGCCACTCGGCCTCGTCCAGGCCGGCGTCCCAGGGCTGGATGAACATGGGGGTCCTCCTCGGTCGGTCGCGTGCGGCCCCAGGGTAGAACGCGAGCTCCGAGCCCCGAGGAGGCGGTGCCCCGCCCAGAGGCTCTCTCGATGCCGGCTGTCGCATCGTCTGTCATCGGCCGGGCCGCCGCGCTCCGCTCCGTCAGCCCGCTGACCTGCTGGTTTCCGGGTACGGCCGGCCGCACGCGCGACAGGTCGCGGGGCGCGCCGAAATTGTCGGTCGGCGTGATTACCCTCCGGGCATGGACGCTGTCGAACCGTTGCAGATGCCGCCCATGGTGCTCCACTCGGGCGAGGTCCCCGCCTTCCTGCTGGCCTGGCGCCGATCCACGGCGGCCGGCTGGGAGGGGCGCCTGGCCATCCCCCGGCCCGGAACGGCCGTGGAGTACCTGTGGGCCCCCGCCGCCCAGCTGACCCGCCTGCGAAGCGCCGACTACAGCGCCGTCCCCCGTGACGAGGAACGGCCGTTACGGCTGCCGCCGATGGTGCTGTCCAGGGGCGACAACCCGGCCTTCCTGCTCGCCTGGCGGCCCTTCACCGCCGACGGCCGGCAGGGCTGGGACGGGCACCTGGCCATCCCGCCCCGGCTGGCCGGGGTCGCCGCCCGGATCACCCTCATCTGGGTGAGCGCGAGCGGCATCCGGCGCCTGCCGGAGGTCGACTACAGCTTCGTGCCCCGGCTGCTTCCGGCTGCGGGAGGTGTCCTGAAGTCGGCGTGACGTGCGGACTCGTTTGGCGTCGGCTCCCTCCGTGGATACCCTGGGGGGTATGGAGCTGAACGAAACGATGGTCGGCGACGCCACGGTCCGGTTGCGCCGGGCCCATGGTCAGCTCGCCGGGGTGATCTCGATGATCGAGGCGGGGGAGGACTGCGTGAAGGTCCTCACCCAGCTCGCGGCGGTCTCCAAGGCGCTCGACCGGGCCGGCTTCAAGATCGTGGCCAGCGGCCTGCGGCACTGCCAGGAGGCACAGGCCAGGGGAGAGGCCGCCCCCATGCCGGTCGAGGAGCTGGAGAAGCTCTTCCTCGCCCTCGCCTGACCCACCTCCGCCACCAGCTCACCCGACTCCGGCTCGGGTGGCTCCGTCTTCGGGTGGCTCCGTCTTCGGGTGGCTCCGTCTTCGGGTGGCTCCGCTTTCGGGCGGTTCCGTCTTCGGGCGGGTCTGCGGGTCCGACGCCGGCCCTCCATCTGGCCCCGTCTCCGGGTCGCCTCGGCCCGGACGTGTCACCCGCCCATACCCCAAGGGGTTTACTGGCTCGCCCTGGGGTTATCCATCCACGACATATACCCCCCGGGGTACTGACAAAAGGCGCACGCGCATGAAGATCATCTCGTTCCGGACGCCCGGACTGGGCGACCAGAGCCACCTGCTCACCCACGACGGCAAGGGCATCCTCGTAGACCCCCAGCGCGACATCGACCGCTTCCTGTCCGCCGCCGCCGACCACGACGTCGAACTGCGCTACGTCCTGGAAACGCACCTCCACAACGACTACCTGTCCGGCGCCGAACAGGCGGCCCTGCGATCCGGCGCCGAGCTGGTACTGCCCGCCGCAGCAGCCGCCGCCTACCCCCACACCCCGGCCTTCCACCTGGAGGAGCTCCCGGCGACCGGCGGCCTGTCCATCCGCCCGATCCACACCCCAGGGCACACCCCGGAGCACACCAGCTACCTGGTGCTGATCGACGGCGAGCCGGTGGCGGTGTTCTCCGGCGGCAGCCTGCTCGTCGCCTCCGCCGGGCGTCCCGACCTGCTCGGCCCCGAGCGCGCCCGCACGCTGGCCAAGCTCCAGCACGGCTCGCTGCACCGCCTGGCCGGTCTGCCGCGCGAGGTGGGCCTGTACCCGACCCACGGCGAGGGCTCCTTCTGCAGCACGAGCGGCGTGGGCCGGCACACCTCCACCATCGGCGCCGAGCAGGACGGCAACCCGCTGCTCGCCCTGCCCGACCAGGACGCCTTCGCCGACCAACTACTCGCCGCGCCCATGCCGATCCCGGCCTTCTACGAGCACGTGGGCCCCGTCAACCTGCTCGGAGTGCCGCCGCTCCCGCAGCGCTCCACGCCCGAGCTGAGCGTCGAGGAGGTGCCCGGCGAGGCTCACGTGCTCGACCTCCGGCCCCGCACCGCCCAGGCCGCCGGCTTCCTGCCCGGCTCGACCGGCGTCGAGCTGGCCGACGACTTCGGGAGCTGGGCGGGGTGGCTCCTGCCGTACGGCGAGCCGATCGTCCTGGTCGCCGAGCCCGGCCAGGACGTCGCCGAGGCGCTGGTCCAACTGGCCAGGATCGGTTTGGACGACGTGCGCGGCGTGCTGCGCGACCTCGGACCGGCCGCGACCGCCCGCTTCGAGCTCCTCGACCTGCCCGCCTTCCTGGAGCGGCTGCCCGGCGCCCAGGTGCTCGACGTCCGGATGCCCAGCGAGCGCGAGGCCGCCCCGTTGCCCGGCGCCGTCGAGCGCTTCCTGCCCGACCTGATCGCCCAGGGCATCCCGGCGGAACTGGACCCCAGCCGGCCCTTGCTGGTCGTCTGCGGATCGGGCCGCCGCGCGTCCATCGCCGCGACCATCCTGACCCGCCACGGCTTCGACCCCGTGGTCCTCAACCAGGCCGGAGCCGCCGACGTCGCCGCCGCCCTGCCCACCGCCTGAGCGGCCGCTCCCCGCCCGCCGCCTGACCGGCCCGCCCAGCCACGCCGCGAAGCCCGCCGCTCCCGATCGGCCCGGCCGCTCCTCAGATCGGATCGCCCCGCCCCGCTCGCCCGGTCCGACTGTTCCTCTAGCCAGACTCGCCCTGCCCCGCTCGGTCGGCCCGGCTGTTCCTCTAGCCGGGCCCGCCCCGCCGCTCTCGGTCGGCCCGGCTGTTCCCCTTGCCGGGTTCGCCCCGGTCAGCCGGTACGGCCAGCACGGCCTGCACGGATCGGGTGATCACGTCCCCGGCGTGGTGCGGTTCCAGGCGGCCGGCCCGGACCTCGGCCGCTGCCCCGTGCAGGATGTAGTGCACGACGTTGACCAGCCACGTAGCAGGCAGGTCGGTCCGGAAGACGCCCTGCTCCCGCCCCCGGCGCACGAGCTCGCTCATCCGCCGAGCAGGCTCCTCGTGCAGCTCACGCACCCGCCCTGGAGGCAGCACCTCCTCGGCCGCCGCCAGCAACGCCGCTGACTCGGCGACGACCTGCCAGCTCGACTCCAGCAGCCGGGTCATGGCCTCGCCGGCGTGCCCGGACAGGTCGACCGACGACAACGTCTCGTCCCCGGCCCGCAACGCGTCCATGAGGGCGGCCTCGACGAGGTCGGCCCGGGTGGCGAAGTGCCCGTAGAGGGTCATCCGTCCCACGCCCGCCGCCTTGGCGATGTCGTCGGTCTTGGCGTGCGGGTCGGAGCTCAGCAGGTCGCGGGCGGCGGAGACGATGCGGGCGATGCTGCGCTCGGCGTCGGCACGGCGCTTCGGGCGCACGGAGGAGTCGGCCATGCCTCACCCTAACGCGTATGCAGATATACGAGTTATAGTGACGGCAAAGCTCGTATATGGACATACGAGTTAACCGATTGGAGAACCCGATGACCCCACCCACGGCACACCCGGCGCGCTGGCGCATCCTCGGCCTGCTGGGCGTGGCCCAGCTCATGCTGATCCTCGACGTCACCGTCGTCGCCCTCGCGCTGCCGCACATCGAGACCGACCTCGGCCTCAGCCGCGAGGCGCTGACCTGGACGGTCAGCGCCTACACGCTCACCTTCGGCGGCCTCATGCTGCTCGGCGGGCGGATCTCGGACCTGCTAGGCGCCCGCTGGATCGTGCTGGCCGGCCTCCTGATCTTCACCGGGGCCTCGCTGGCCACCGGCCTGGCCGAGAGCGCGCCCGCCCTGGTCGGCGGCCGGATCGGTCAGGGGGTGGGTGCGGCCCTGCTCTCGCCGGCGGCGCTGTCGCTGGTCGTGGGGCTGTTCGAGGGGGAGGAGCGCAACCGGGCGCTGGGCGTGTGGTCCGCGCTCGGCGGTGGCGGGGCCGCCCTCGGGGTGCTGCTCGGCGGCCTGCTCACCGCAGGGCCGGGCTGGGCGTGGGTGTTCTACGTCAACGTGCCCATCGGGCTGGTGATCGCCGTCCTGCTGGCCGTACTCCTGCCCAGGCAGCGGGCCTGGGCCGCTGCGGGGACGCGGCTCGACGTCCTCGGCGCGGTGCTGGTGACGGCGGCCTCCGCGTCGCTGATCTACGCGCTCATCGCCGCGGGGGAGGGCGGGTGGGTCACGCCGCTCACCGGCTGGCTGGTCCTGGCCGCGGCCGTGGGTTACGTGCTCTTCGTGGTGTGGCAGCGGCGGGCCCGGTCGCCGCTGATGGACGTCCGGCTGCTGGTGCGGCGGCCGGTGGCGACCGGGGCGTTTCTCATCCTGATGGCGACGGCGCTGATGATCGCGGTGTTCTTCCTGGGGACGTTCTACTTCCAGCAGGCGCTCGGCTACGGGGCGCTGCTCACGGGTGTGCTGTTCCTGCCGGTGGCGGTGCTCACCATGGTGGGCGCCAACCTGACCGGGCGGTTGATCGGGCGGTGGGGGGCGCGGGTGCTGGCCGTCGCGGGGCTGGCGGTGGCGGCGGCCGGGCTGGCTGTGCCGGCGGTGTGGATGCATCCGGTCGGCGTGGTGGCCGGGGTCTCGGTGGCCGCGGCCGGGACCGGGGCGCTGTTCGTGGTCGCCTCGGCGACCGCGCTCGGTCAGGTGGCGCCGCACGAGGCGGGGATCGCCTCCGGGATCGTGAGCACCTTCCACGAGTTCGGCGCCTCGGCCGGCGCCGCGGTGATCTCCAGTGTCGCGGCGGCGAGCCTGGCCGGGACGACGCTGAGCGGGTTCACCGGCGGGTTCACCGTGGCGGCCGCCGCCGCGGGCGCCGGAATCGTGATCGCCGCCCTGATCACCCCACCCCGGCCGCGCCGGACCTCCACCGCGAAGGGACAGGGATGATCACGATTCGCCGCGCCACGCCCCAGGACGCCGCCATGGTGCACGGGCTCATGCGCGCGCTCGCCGAGCACCAGGACGAGGGCTGGGCGGTCACGGTGACCGTCGACCGGCTTGCCGGTTACCTCGGCCGGCCCGAGGTCGGCTACCTCGTCGCCGAGCGGGACGGCAGGCCGGTCGGGTACGTCTCGTGGCTCCGGCGGGTGAGCCTGTGGGCGGGCCGAGACTACCTCGCGCTGGACGACCTGTACGTGGCCGACGGAGAGCGGGGGCACGGCGTCGGCGAGCGGCTCATGCGGGCCGTCGCCGAGGAGGCCGGAGGTCTGGTGATCCGCTGGGAGGTCGCCCAGGCGAACGTGGCCGCGCAACGCTTCTACGCGCGCATCGGCGCCACCCTCACCACCAAGACCATCTGCCGGCTGGCGACGGCCGATCAGCTCAGGTCGTCGTAGACGTCGCGGGTGATCGCGGTGAGGGCCTTGCGCATCTGCCGCTCGGAGGGGTTGCGGTCGCTCTTGGCCTTGTAGTGCCAATAGATGACCCGCAGCGTGGCGTTGCCCCAGCGCGAGACCATGATCCCTGTGGTGCGGTCGAGGTTGTACCCCTGCCCGTCGCCGATGGCGTAGTAGAGGGCGGCCTCGTCGCCGACGCCCGCGACCGGTTCGCCGTCGATGAGTGCCCCGCCGGAGACCGACCGGTGGGCGTTCTCCTTGAACTCGGTGAAGGTGTCCTGGTTGACCTTCAGATGGACGTCGATGACCCCGCTGAACTCGCCCTCGGGCGGGCCGCCGCCCGGCGCCCAGCGGGGGCCGCGCTGGAGGATGGGCACCTGGTGCTCGTTCTGGGTCCTCCGGTCGTCCTCGGGGTCCGGGCGGCAGTCCGCCCCGGGGGCGTACTTGGCGAGGGTCTCCGGGTCGAGGAGCTCGCAGCCCTGCGCGACGTCGGTGAACGTCACGGCGGGTGGGAAGCTGGGAGCCGGGCTGCTCGGCGCGGCGGTGCCGGCCGGGGCGGCCACGCCCTCGACCAGGGAGCACGCGCCCGCGCCGAGCGTGAGCAGAGCCGCGGTCGCCACCTGCCGGAGCGTTCTCATAGCCACCAGACGTTAGTGTCCGCCGCCGATGTCCGCCACCGTGCATGAAGGGGCGATCTGAGGGCACTCGATGCCCGCACTTCGATCGTCGAACCCTCGCGGGCCACGTATGATGAAGCGGTATTCAGGTATTCACCTTCAGGTGTCGGATAAGTGAGGGCTCGACGATGGATGCCTCGGCCGTGCTGTCCGATCACCCGGACGCCGGTAGCCGGGTCGTGCCGACCCCGCTGTCGCTGATGAGCGTCAGCCTGCTGCAGGGCACGCTGATCACCGTCTCCGGTGAGCTCGACGCCACCAACGTGGCCATGCTGGAACGGTATGTCGCCGAACACCACCCCGACCCCGGCCGGGCCCTGGTGCTCGACCTGGGCGGGCTGTCCTTCCTGGACAGCAGCGGCCTCGGCCTGCTGATCCACCTGCGCGGCCAGGGCGGCACGCGGGGCAGCCTCCACCTGGCCGCCCTCCAGCCCCGGCCGGCGCATCTCATGGAGATCACCGGCGCGCTGCGCCACTTCGACGTGCATCCCACGCTGGAGCAGGCGCTTCAGGCGGCCGGGCCGTTCCCGACCTGAGACCGTGCCGGGTGACCGGTAGCCTGACAAGCAGATACACCTTTTGACCACGTATGGGAGCACACCTTGACCCTCCGAGGGGATGCCGACCGGCCTCGCGTCGAAGCGCTGCTGCGCGAGCGCGAGGAGATCATCTTCAAGCGCTGGACCGAGCTGGCCGCCTCCGCCGCGGGCGCCCACGAGAACCCGGGAGCGCTTGCCGTACGCCTGCGGGAGATCTACCAGGCGCTGCTGCGCTCGCTGGCCGACGGCGGGGACGCCACCGAACTGCGCGGCCTGCTGGCCGAGCTGTCCAGGTCGCGGGCGCGCGAGGGGTTCACCCCGAGCGAGACCGCCGTGGTCGTCTTCAGCCTCAAGGAAGCGGTGTACGAGTCGGTGGCCGACGGCGGCGACTTCGCGACGCTGCGCGGCTTCATCTGGTTCTCCAAGATCGTGGACGACCTCGGGCTGCTCACCTTCGAGACCTTCGCCACCGCCCGCGAGAAGATCATCGCCGACCAGGCCGAGCAGCTCCTGGAGCTGTCCACCCCGGTCGTCAAGCTGTGGGAGGGCATCCTGGCGGTGCCGCTGGTCGGCACGCTCGACTCCGCCCGCACCCAGGTCGTCATGGAGAAGCTGCTCCAGGCGCTGGTCGACACCGGCTCCGAGCACGCGGTGATCGACATCACCGGCGTGCCCGCCGTGGACACCCAGGTCGCCCAGCACCTGCTGAAGACCGTGGTCGCCGCCCGGCTGATGGGCGCCGAGTGCGTCATCTCCGGCATCCGGCCGCAGATCGCCCACACCATCGTCACCCTCGGCATCGAGTTCGGCGACATCGTCACCAAGGCGTCGCTGTCCGACGCGCTCGCCCACGCGCTGCGGCAGAGCGGGGTGGAGATCACCGGCAGCGGGTCACGCCGCGTGGTCGTCGGGACGGAACACGCCTGATGGACCGCGTCCCCATTCTCAAGCTCGGCGACATCCTGATCGTCTCCATCCAGATCGACCTGCAGGACCAGAGCGTGCTGGCCCTGCAGGAGGACCTGGCCGACGCCGTCGTCACGCACGGCGCCCGCGGCGTGATCATCGACATCACCGCCGTGGAGATCGTCGACTCCTTCATCGGCCGCATGCTGGCCACCATCGCCTCCATCTCCCGCATGCTCGACGCCGAGACCATCGTCGTCGGCATGCGCCCGGCGGTCGCCATCACGCTGGTCGAGCTCGGCCTCTCGCTCGGCGGCGTGCGCACGGCGCTCAACCTGGAGAAGGGCGTCGCGCTGCTCGACGGACGCGGCGCCCCCGCGGTGCGCCGGTGAGCGACGCGGTAGAACTGCCCATCGCCGGCAACAGCGATGTCGTGCTGGTGCGCCAGGAGGTCCGCACCCGCGCGCAGGGGGTGGGCCTTTCCCTGGTGGACCAGACCAAGCTGGTCACCGCCGCGAGCGAGCTGGCCAGGAACGCCCTGGTGTACGCCGGGGGCGGCCGGGCACGCATCGAGGTCGTCAGCAACGGCCTGCGCGACGGCCTGAAACTCACCTTCACCGACGAGGGGCCGGGCATCCCCGATCTGGAGCTGGCCCTCACCGACGGCTGGACCACCGGCGGCGGCCTCGGCCTCGGCCTGAGCGGCTCGCGGCGCCTGGTCGACGAGTTCGACCTGGAGTCGAAGCCCGGGGCGGGCACCCGCGTGACGGTGATCAAGTGGGCGAGGTGATCAGGTCCAGGGACGACGTCTGGACCGCGATCGAGGACTCCAGCGCCATCGGCGCCGCCCGCCGCCGGGCCACGGCGCTGGCCGAGGCGGCCGGTTTCGACGAGCACGACAGCGGCCGGGTCGCCCTGGCGGTCACCGAGGCCGCCTCCAACCTGATCAAGCACGCGGTCGAGGGCGGCATGCTGATCCGCGTCCACCCCGAGAGCGTGGAGGCGGTCGAGGTGATCGCGCTGGATCGCGGCCCCGGCATCCAGGACCTCAACCGCGCGCTGCGCGACGGCTACTCCACCGCCGGCACGCTCGGCGTCGGGCTGGGCGGCATCGCCAGGATGGCCAGCGCCCACGAGGTGCACTCGATGCCCGGCCGGGGAACGGTCCTGGCCATGTGCTTCACCAAGGCCGACGTGCCGACCCCGCCGCTGCGGGTGAGCGGCCTGACCCGGCCGATCGGCGAGGAGGTCGTCTCCGGCGACGCCTTCGCCTGCGCCGACTCGCCCGAGCTCGCGGTGATCATGATGTGTGACGGTCTCGGCCACGGCGAGCCGGCGGCCAACGCCTCCCGCCAGGCCGTGCGCGCCTTCGTGGACGGCGACCCGTTCGGCAGCTCCCCGGCGGAGACGCTGCGGCGCGTGCACCGCGCGCTGGCCGGCACGCGGGGCGGCGCGGTCGCCGTGGCGAGGCTCGACCGGGTGGCCGGCACGGTGCGGTACGCCGGGCTGGGCAACATCTCCGGCTGGGTGGTCCGCTCCGACGGCCGCCAGGGCATGATCTCGGTGCCGGGCATCGCGGGGCACCACAGCCGCACGCTGCGCGAGTACGACTACGCGGTGAGCCCGCAGAGCCTGGTCGTGCTGCACTCCGACGGCCTGTCCGAGCGCTGGGACCTGTCCGGGATGCGCGGCGTGACCGCCCGCGCCCCGGCCGTCGTCGCCGCCACCCTGCTGCGCGAGGCCGGTACCCGGCGCGACGACGCCTGTGTCGCGGTGCTGCGCGCCGCTTCGCCCGTGGCGGCGGCGTGAGCGCCGAACTGGGCCGCCTCCTGGTCGCCGACGACCAGGACGTCTTCGCCGTGCGCCGGGTGGGCCGCGAGGTGGCCGCCGCGACCGGCATGTCCGAGCAGGACCAGATCCGCGTCGCCACCGCGCTCAGCGAGGTCGGCCGCGAGATCGTCGCCGCGGTCCGCGGCGTCACCGTCCGCTTCCTCCTGGACGGGGCGGACCTGGCCGTCTCGCTGGAGTTCACCCCGGGGTACGGCTACCGCCCCGCCGAGGGCGTGACGATGGCCGGACGGCTGATGGACACGGTCGAGGCCACCGACGGCCGCATCGTCCTGCGCAAGCGGCTGACAGGAGGGACGGGAGCCTTGAGCGCCGAGGAGATCAGGGCCAGGATCGACGACCTGACCCCCGCCAGCGCGCTGGACGAGCTGCGCCAGCAGAACCGCGACCTGGCCAGCACCCTGGAGGAGGTCCGCCAGCTCAACGGCGAGCTGGAGGAGACCAACCGCGGGGTGATGGCGCTGTACAACCAGCTCTCGGCCGAGCTGGAGGAGACCAACCGCGGCGTGGTCGCGCTCTACGCCGAGCTGGACGAGAAGTCCACGCAGCTGCGCGAGGCCAGCGACGCCAAGGACCGCTTCTGGGCGACCGTCAGCCACGAGCTGCGCACCCCGCTCAACTCCATCATCGGCCTGGTGCGGCTGCTGACCGGCCCCGGCGGCGAGCCGCTGGCCGGCGAACAACTCCACCAGATCGAGCTCATCGGCTCCTCGGCCGAGACGCTGCTGGCGCTGGTCAGCGAGCTCCTGGACATGGCCAAGGCCGAGTCGGGCCGGCTGGACCCGCAGCCGGGCGAGGTGGACGTGGTCGCGCTGGTCGAACGGCTGCACCTGACGCTCCTGCCCACCTCGGGCGCCGAGCAGGTCACGCTGGCGGTCCAGGTGCCCGAGCCGTCGCCCCGGCTGGTGGCCGACGAGGCGATGCTCACCAGGATCCTGCGCAACCTGCTGGCCAACAGCCTGAAGTTCACCGAGCGCGGCGAGGTCGAGCTGACCGTCCGGCCCGACGAGGCGGCCAGCGAGCTGGTCTTCACCGTGCGCGACACCGGCATCGGCATCCCCGCCGAGCACCTGGAGCGGGTCTTCGAGGAGTTCTACCAGGTGCCCGGCCCGGCGCAGCTCCGCGCCAAGGGCACGGGGCTCGGCCTGCCGTACGCCAGGAGACTGGCCGAGGCGATGGGCGGCACCCTGCGGCTGAGCAGCCGGGAGGGCGAGGGCACGACGGCGACGCTGCGGCTGCCGCACCAGCCGTCCGACGTGCCGGTCGTGGGGCGGGTGCTGCTGGCCGACGACGACGACAACTTCCGCTCGGGGGTGCGCCGGATGCTGACCGGGTTCGCCGAGCGCATCGACGAGGCGGCCGACGGCCCCGCGGCGCTGGCCGCCATGGCCGCCGACCCGCCGGATCTCGCGCTGCTCGACCTGCTGATGCCGGTCATGGGCGGGGCCGCGCTGATCCAGCGCATGGCCGAGGACGAGCGGCTGCGGGACATCCCGGTGATCATCATCACCGCCGCGGCCTCGCACCACCACCCGGCCGGCGCGCGCGTCGTGCTGGCCAAGCACGGGCTCCGCCGTGACGCGCTGCTCGGCGCGGTACGGCAGGCGCTGGGGAGGGCCGATGGCTGACGGCGGGCAGGCGACCGTGCTGGTCGTGGACGACACCCCGACCAAGCTGTACATCCTGTCGAGCTGGTTGCGCCGGGCCGGGCACCACGTGGTCGAGGCGACCGGGGGGCTCGAAGCGCTGGAGAAGGTGCGCTCGGTCCGCCCCGACCTGGTCGTGCTCGACGTGCGGCTGCCCGATCTGTCGGGCTACGAGGTGTGCGAGCGGATCAAGGCCGATCCGGCCACCTCGGCCATCCCGGTGATCCAGATCTCCGGCGCGGCCGTCACCGCGGCCGACCGGGCACTCGGCCTGCACCGCGGCGCCGACGGCTACCTCGCCGAGCCGGTCGAGCCGGACGAGTTCGCCGCCACGGTCGAGGCGACCCTGCGTTACTACCGGGCGCGGCAGCGGTCCGACCGGCTGGCCCGGCGGCTGAGCGCGCTCACCGACCTGACCCTCGCGCTCAACGCGGCCGAGAGCTTCGACGCGTTGCTGGCCACCGCCGTGGCCGGGGCGGGCCGCATCCTCGACCGACGCGCGGGGGCGCTGGCCGTACCGGCCGACGGGCGCACCCGCCGCTTCACCGCCGACCCCGCGACCGGCGAGGTGACCGCGCGCAGCGTGCCGCCCGGCGCCCTCGAACAGCTCGCCGAGCAGGTGCTCGAAGACAGGCCCGGCACGAAGCTGCACCTCATCCCGATCAAGGAATGGTCGCGGGTCGCCCCCGACACCATCGCGCAACGCGACATCGTCGCGGTGCTGTCGCGCTCCAAGAGCGGCCGGCCGGCCATCTGCCTGGGCGTCGACCCCGATCCCGACCTCGACGAGGACGAGCGCGTCATCCTGCGCCAGATCGGCCAGGCGGTCGCGCTCGCCGTGGACTCGCTGCGCTCCTACGCCGAGGAGCACGCCATCGCGCTCACCCTGCAGCGCAGCCTGCTGCCGGCGCGCGTGCCCGAGGTCGACGGCCTGGACCTCGGCTGGCGCTACCGGCCCGCGCTGGACAACGTCGAGGTCGGCGGCGACTTCTACGAGGTCCTCGAACTCGGCGAGCGGGTGCTGGTCGCGATCGGCGACGTGCAGGGCCACTCGCTGCGCGCCGCCACCGTGATGGCGGAGCTGCGGCACGCGCTGCGCGCCTCGCTGCTCGGGCGGGTCGATCTGGGGGAGTCGCTGGCGCTGCTCAACGACGTGCTGCGCCGCTACCACCCGCGGATGACCGCCACCGTCTGCCTGGTGCTGACCGAGCCGGCCACCGGCCGCACTCTGGTCGCCAACGCCGGGCACATCCCGCCCGTGCTGGTCGAGCCCGGCGGCCACCCCCGCTACCACGCCTTCGGCAACCTGCTGCTCGGCGTCACCCACGAGACCTACCGGGTCGACGAGGTGCACATCCCGCCCGGCGGCGTGCTGCTGATGTTCACCGACGGGCTGGTCGAGGACCGCGGCGTGCCGCTGGAGGAGAGCCTGGAGGTGGCGCGCAAGAGCGCGGAGACGATCGGGCCCGACCTGGAGGAGTTCGCCGACCGGCTGATCGAGAGCTTCGGCGCCAGGGAGGACGACGTCGCCCTGGTGGTGTTCCGGCGCCGCTAGCCCGGCGGGGTACGGCCGGCCGTGAGCCCCTCGCTGTGCAGGTAGGCCTGCAGCAGCCGGTGCTCCTCCCGCAGCCGGCGCGCGGCCTCGCTGGTCCCGCCGTTGTCGTGGATCACGTCGAGCGCCGCGCCGGTGTAGGCGTCGCTCGCCGCGGCCTCGATCTCCCGGGCGATCGGGGCGCTCAGCACCTGGAGCCCGATCCACTGCTGCCGTTCGGTGTGCCGCGCCTGCAGGTCCTGCTGGGCGGCGGCCAGGACCGACTCGGCCAGCCGTACCCGGGCGTCGAGGTGCCTGGTGACGATCTCGCGCGCCTGCTCCCGCTGCTCCGGCGCGAGCGGGCCGGAGCTGTTCCGGTCTCGGGTCTGTTCCGACATCTCTACCTCCTGAGCCCCCGTCCGGGAGCCTCACGGCGGCCGGTCTCGGCCGCATGGCGTGCTGGGTCATGCGCAGGGCGTGACGGGTCCGGCCCGGGAGGGAGGGCGGGCCGGCGGGGGGCGAAGGTCAGCCGCCTTGAGGACGGATCACCTCCCGCACAGCCCATGACGGTAGCGGGATCAACGGATATGTGCGGGCGATCACGCCAATACCCAGGTCAGCAGGGGTACGGCAAGCCGCGGCCAGGCGCGTCAGGCGGGCACCTCGGCGAGCGCGCCGACGTCCACGCCGAGACCGGCGAGGTCCATCACGTCCGCGCAGTAGCCGACCACGACGGTGCGCTCGCCGTACCGTCTGGTGACGCGCAGCGTCGGCCGGTCGTCGAGCACGATCGCCTCGACCTCGGTCCCGTCGGGAGAGCGCCAGATAGCCATGACATCCACGCTAGGCGGCTCGGCGTAACCGGCAAGTAATGACAAAGTAGACATTCGCTGGCGGGGTGGCCGTCCACCGCCCCGGGTGGACGGCCCGCCCCGCTCTAGCCCTGGTACGGCGCCGCCACATCCAGGACCCACGTCACGCCGAACCGGTCGGTCAGCATGCCGTACAGCGGGGCCCACGGGGCCGGCTCCAGCGGCCGGACCACGGCCGAGCCCTGCGCGAGCCCGGCCCACAGGGCCCGGATCTCCTCGGGGTCGTCGCCGCGCACGGAGACGAAGAACGGCCGCTCGCCCTGGTGCCACCCCAGCGACGACGGCACGTCGTAGGCCATGACGTGGAAGCCGCCGGGGGCCGACACCTCGCCCCACATCACCCAGTCCGCCTCGCTCTCCTCCTGCACGGCGCCGGCGTCCTTGTAGGTGACGGCCACCAGGTGCCCGCCGAAGACGGACTGGTAGAAGGCGAGCGCCTCGCGGGCGTCGCCCCGGAAGTTCAGGTGGGTGGTGGTCTTGACGGACATGATCTGTTCCTTGCCTCGAACGGTCGAGCCGGGCGGCTCGTCCGCCACGATGCCGGAGGTAGCGGACAGGTTCTGTCCTGTACTGCGCGCACAATGGACGACATGCAGAAGACCTCCGCCCGGCTGCTCGCCCTGCTCTCGCTGCTGCAGACGCACCGGGACTGGCCGGGCGAGGACCTGGCCGGGCGGCTCGACGTCACCGCCCGGACCGTGCGCCGCGACATCGACCGCCTGCGGGAGCTGGGTTACCTGATCACGACCGTCAAGGGACCGGCCGGGGGTTACCGCCTGGACGCGGGCAACCGGCTGCCGCCGATGCTGTTCGACGACCGCCAGGCCGTCGCGCTGGCGGTCGCCCTGCAGAGCGCCGTGGGGGCGGGCACCGCCGTCGCCGAGGACGCCGCCCGGGCCCTGGCCACCGTCCGGCAGGTGATGCCGCCGCGGCTGCGCCACCGGATCGACCTGCTGCAGGTCACGGCGGTGGGGGCGGTGGGCGGTCCTGATCCGGAGCTGCTGCTGGAGCTGAGCCGGGTCATCCACGCTCGGGAGGAGCTGCGCTTCGCCTACGCGCCGGAGCTCGACGTGGGGCGCCGGGTGCAGCCGCACCACCTGGTGACCTGGCGGGGGCGGTGGTACCTGGTGGCCTGGGACCTCGACCGGGAGGACTGGCGGGTCTTCCGGGCCGACCGGGTGCGGCCGCGCGTCCCCACCGGGCCGCGCTTCGAGCCGCGTGAACTGCCTGGCGGGGACGTTGCGGCGTTCCTGCGGGGGCGGTTCCGCGGCACCGACGGCACGACGGCCGCCTGGCCCTGCCTGGGGGAGGTCGTCCTGCACCGGCCCGCCGCCGAGGTCGCCCCCTTCGCCGGGGACGGGATCGTGGAGGAGCTCGGGCCGGGGCGGTGCCGGCTCGTCCTCGGCTCCTGGTCGTGGACCGGGCTGGCGGCGGCGCTCGGGCGCTTCGACGCCGAGATCGAGGTGATCGGCCCGCCCGCCCTCGCCGCCGCCTTCACCACCCTGGCCGCCCGCTACACCCGCGCCACCCGGCCGGACCCCTCCGCCGCCTCGCCCACCCCCGCCGCTCAGGTGGACCCTTCCGTCACCTCGGCCATCCCCGCCGCCCACGCGGACCCTTCCGCCGCCTCGCCCACCCCCGCCGCCCACGCGGACCCTTCCGCCACCTCGCCCACCCCTGCCGCTCAGGTGGACGTGGAGGGAGAGGGGGGTCCACCCGGCCGGGTGAGCGGGGGAGTCACCCGGCCGTGTGGGTGAGGATGGCGTCGGCCAGTTCCCGGTGGGTCTCCGCCGGAAGGGTGTGCCCCATCCCGTCCACGATCAGCAGCCGCGCCCCGGGGATCCGCTCGGCGATGATCGCCCCGTGCCCGGGCTTGACCGGCTCGTGGCTGCCCTCGATGACCAGCGTGGGCGCCTTCACCCGGTCCAGCACCCCCACCGGCTCGAAGTCCGGCCCGGCCGCGGCCGCGAGCCGGTGGTTGGCCACCGCGGACAGGTCCCGCGCCCGGTCGAAGACCCGCTCCTGCAGCCGCCGGGCCGCGTCCTCGTCGAACGGCAACCCGGTCCCGTGCAGCACCCGCTGCTCGGCGATCATGCCGTCGATCACCCCCCGCCGATCCTCCGCCGGGGGCGCGGCCATCAGCGCGCGGAAGAAGTCCACGAACTCCGCCGACGGCTCCGGCAGGCTGCCCTCCGGCTGCGGCTGCCCGGTCAGCGCCCGCAGGAGCACCTGGCCCTCACCCCCGCCCAGCGGCGAGGCGGCGATGACGGTCAGCGACCGCACCCGCTCCGGCGCCTCCACCGCGATGAGCTGGGCGAGCAGCCCGCCCGCCGAATGCCCCACCAGATGCGCGCTGTCCAGGCCGTGCGCGTCCATCACGCGGTAGACGTCGTTCTTGATGTCCTCCCAGGTGTACGGCTGCGCCGCGAAGTCCACGGTGTCCGACCGGCCGGTGTCGCGGTGGTCGTACCGGATCACTCGGCGGCCCCCGGCGGTCAGCCGCCCGACCAGCTCGTCCGGCCACAGGATGCCCTGCGACATCGAACCCATGATCAACAGGATCGGCTCGTCCGTGGCGGCGCCGAACTCTTCACTCCAGATGGCGATGTTTTGCATGAGTCAGAGCATGCCCGTCCCGGCTACCGGTGCCTTCAGTAGAACTACTAGCCGCGCCAGTTCCGTACGGGAGCCGATGCCCAGCTTGGGATAGATCTTGTACAGGTGGTACTCGACCGTGCGCGGGCTCAGGAAGAGCTGGGCGGCGATCTCCTTGCTCGACAACCCGTCCGCGACCAGGCCCGCGATGCGCGACTCCTGCGGGGTGAGCGCCTCCAGCAGGCTCGGCGGGGGAGCGCTGCCGCTCTCTCCGGCCGCTCGCAGCTCCTCCTGGGCGCGGCGGGCCCACGGCAGGGCTCCTGCCTGCTCGAACGTCTCCCACGCCTGCCGCAGATGCGCCCGTGCCTCACCCGGCCGCTGCGCGCGCCGCAACCGCTCGCCCAGCAGCAGCGCGGTCCTGGCCGCCTCGAACGGGTTGGTGTGCAGGCGCAACGCCTCGCGGAAGCCCGACTCCCCGGCGACCTGGGGCTCGCTGGGACCCTCGGCGTGGCCGGTTCCGGTCAGGGCGCGGCAGCGGGCCAGGAGGGCGCGGGACTCGGCGGTCGCCGCGTGGGCGCTCGAGCGCTCGTACGCTTCCAGCGCCGCCCGCGCCCCGGCCTCGTCCCCCGCGCCCACCGCGGCCTCGATGCGGTCCGGCGTGGTCCGCCACGCCACCGACCAGTGCCCCGCCCCCGGCCCGGCCGCCGCGATGGCCTGGAACCGGTCGTACGCCGCCGCATACCGGCCCAGGCACAGGTCCAGCATCGCCCGCGCGTACGCCGCCACCCCCACCCGCAGCCCCACCCGGTGCGGCAGAGCGATCGCCAGCGCCTCACGGGCCAGCCGCTCGCACGCCTCCTCCTCGCCCCGGAGCGCCGCCAGCACCGCCAGGTTGGCCAGGTGCGCGGCCACCGTGTTCGTGTACCCCGCCTCCCGGGCCAGGGCCAGGCCCTCCTCCGACACGGCCTGGCTGCGCGCCAGCCGCCCGGCGAGCCGGTCCGCGGTCGCCACGAATTCCAGCACCACCGGCAACTGCCCGGTCATCCCGGACACCCGCGCCACCTGCCCGGCCCGTCCGGCCAGCTCGGTGGCCAGATCCGCCTCGCCCAGCGCGCTCGCCGCCGCCGTCGCCCACAGGTGACCGGCCGCGTCCTCCAGCTCGTCCACGCCGGCCAGTGCCCGGCGCAGCAGCCCGGGGCCCGCCGTCTCACCGGCCAGCGTCAGGCCGACCCCGGCCACCGCGTCCCGCAGGAACCCCTCGGGGTGGGCAGCCGCCCGGCGGCCCAGCTCGATCATGGACGCCGTGTCGCCCACGTACGAGGCCGCCTCCATGGCGTCGGCCAGCATGTCCAGGGTGTCGCCCGCCGCCAGGATCCGCACCGCTTCGGCGGCGTTGCCGGAGTTCAGCTCGAACCTGCCCCTGAGCTGGGCGATCTCCATCGTGAGCGCGGGGTCGCCGCCGGCCCGTTCCCGGGCCTCGGCCAGCAGCGACTCGGCCTGGCCGGGCCGGCCGCCCAGCCAGGCCGTCACCGCGGCGTCCTTCAGCCGTACGGCACGCGTGCGTGGATCCGGCGTCAGCTCCGCCGCCCTGGCCAGGGCCGTCGCGGCGGCGCCGTACCCGCCTCGCTCCCGTGCCCGTCCCGCCGCCTCGGCCAGGGCCGCCGCCACCGGCTCGGACTGGCCCAGCGCGGACCCGGCCAGATGCCACGCCCGCCGCTCACCCGTGGTCAGCTCCGCCAGCACGCCCCGCGCCCGTCGCACCTCAGCCGGTGCCGTCCCCTCCAGAACCGCGGCCCGTACCAGCGGGTGCCGGAACCGCACCCCACCGTCGGCCACCTCCACCAGCCCGCCCGCCTCAAGCTCCGCCAGCCCGCGCTCATCGGTCTCGGACCGGCCGGTCGGCGCCGCCGTACCGGGTCCGGCCAGGTGGGCGGTGGCGCGCAGGACCACGGTGAGGTCGGTCTCCAGGGCGGCGACCAGGGCGACCCGCCGGGCCTCGGCCGACAGCGCGGCCACCTGGTCGCCGAACAGCCGCGCGCCTCCGGGCAGCGGGTCGGGCAGGGGGTGCCGGCCGGCGAGCTGGCCGGGGGTCAGGCGGGCGGCCAGTTCGTCCAGGGCGAGCGGGTTGCCGCCGGTCAGCTCGATGAGCTCCCGTTTCACCGAGGCGGCCAGGGCTCCGTGGCGGGCCTCCAGCAGTTCGGCCGCCGCCGGCTCGGGCAGCCCGCGCACCTCCACCGTCACCGGTGCGGCCGGATGGCCGTGCTGGGTCGGGGGCCGGTTTCGCTGCGGCAGGTCTTCCCGTACGGCGAGCAGCAGGGCGATCCGTTCGGTGCTCAGCCGCCGGGCGGCGAACAGCAGCGCGTCGGCCGAGGCTCGGTCGGCCCATTGGAAGTCGTCCACCACGCAGAGCAGCCCGTCCGGCGCTGCGGCCTCGACCAGGAGGGACAGCACGCCTGCGCCCAGCAGGAATCGGTCGCCGCCGCCGTCCGCCTGGCCGAGGGCTGCCTGGACGGCTTGTCGTTGCGGGGCGGGCAGGGCGTCGAGCAGGGGGGACACCGGCCACACCAGCTGGTGCAGCACCGCGAAGGTCAGGTCGGACTCCGACTCCACCCCGGTCGTCCGCAGCACCCGCATCGTTCCGGCTTGTGCGGTCGCCGCGTCGAGCAGGGCGGTCTTGCCCGTGCCCGCCTCGCCGCGCAGGACCAGCGCCCCGCCGGAGCCGTCGCGTGCGCGGGTGATCAGCTCGGTCAGGGCGCTGAGTTCCGCGGTTCTGCCGTACAGCACAGAAACCCACCTTACGGGGACTTTGTGGCCGAGATCGCCCTGCGGCCTGGCTGGAGCGGGCGCGCGGGCCGGGCGGGACCGGGGGTCGTAGGGAGGGCGTCAATATTGGGCGGCCATCCGTATGAAGGTCGTCAAGAACGGCCAAATCCCCTCAAAACGGCGGTTTGCTGATCCCGCAGCCACCGGTCCCGGTGGTGGCGGAATCGAGTTGAGGAGTACGGATGGGTGACGTCATCTTCGTCGCCCTGACGATCGCGATCTTCGTGGTCTTCGGGTTCGTGGTGAAGGCGGTGGAGCGGCTGTGAGCGCCGTCAACGCCATCGGTCTGGCGGCCGCCGTCGTCATGGTGGTCTTCATGGTGGCAGCCCTGTTGTTCCCGGAGCGGTTCTGACATGGGCTGGATCTTCATCGTCTCCCTGGTCGTCGCCCTGGGCCTGGTCTACCGGCCGCTGGGCGACCACATGCACCGCGTCTACACCACCCCCCGGCACAGCAGGGTCGAACGCGGCCTCTACCGCCTGCTGGGCGTGGAGCCGGACGGCGAGCAGCGGTGGGGCGCCTACGCCCGCAGCCTGCTGGCCTTCTCCGTGTTGTCGGTCCTGTTCGTGTACGGCATGCAACGCCTCCAGGACAAGCTGTGGCTGAGCCTGGGCATGGCCCCGGTCCCCGACCACGTCGCCTGGAACACCGCGGTCAGCTTCGTGACGAACACGAACTGGCAGGCCTACTCCGGCGAGTCCACCATGGGCCACCTGACCCAGATGGCGGCGCTGGCCGTACAGAACTTCGTCTCCGCCGCCGTGGGCCTGGGGGTGGCCGTGGCGCTGGTGCGCGGGTTCGCCCGCCGGGGCAGCGACACCATCGGCAACTTCTGGGTGGACCTGGTGCGCGGCACGCTGCGCATCCTGCTGCCGATCGCCTTCGTGGGCGCGCTGGTCCTGGTCGCCGGCGGGGTGGTCCAGAACCTCGCCGGCCCGCAGGAGATCACCGGCCTGGCCGGCGGCACGCAGCACCTGACCGGAGGCCCGGTGGCCGGCCAGGAGGCGATCAAGGTGCTGGGCACCAACGGCGGCGGTTTCTACAACGCCAACTCCGCCCACCCCTTCGAGAACGCCACGAGCTGGACCAACTGGTTCGAGATCTTCCTGATCCTGCTCATCCCGATCTGCCTGACCCGCACCTTCGGCCGGATGGTCGGCCAGGTCCGCCAGGGCTACGCCATCCTCGCGGTGATGTCCGTGCTGGCCCTGACGTCGATGACGCTCGTCAACGTCTTCGAGCTCCAGGGCGGCGCGACCGTCCCGCAGGCGGCGGGCGCGGCGATGGAGGGCAAGGAGGTGCGCTTCGGCGTGGCCGACTCGGCCACCTTCGCCGCGGCGACCACGCTCACCAGCACCGGCGCGGTGAACTCCTTCCACGACTCCTACACCCCGTTCGGCGGCATGATGACGCTGGTCAACATGATGCTGGGCGAGGTCGCGCCGGGCGGCGCCGGCGCGGGCCTGTACGGGATGCTGATCCTCGCGGTGATCACCGTGTTCGTCGCCGGCCTCATGGTCGGCCGCACCCCCGAGTACCTCGGCAAGAAGATCGGTGCCCGCGAGATCAAGCTGGCCTCGCTGTACTTCCTGGTCACCCCGGTGCTGGTGCTGACCGGCACCGCGGTCGCGATGGGCAACCAGGCCGGCCTCGCCGCCATGCTGAACGACGGCCCGCACGGCTTCTCCGAGATCCTCTACGCCTTCACCAGCGCCTCCAACAACAACGGCTCGGCCTTCGGCGGTGTCACCGTCAACACCCCGTGGTACGACGTGGCGCTCGGCCTCTGCATGGCGCTGGGCCGCTTCCTGCCGATCATCTTCGTGCTGGCGCTGGCCGGCTCGCTGGCCAGGCAGACCCCCGTACCGGAGTCGGCGGGCACGCTGCCGACGCACCGGCCGCAGTTCGTCGGCCTGGTGGCCGGGGTCACCGTCGTCCTGGTCGCGCTCACCTTCCTCCCGGCGCTGGCGCTGGGACCCATCGCAGAAGGACTGTTCTGATGACCGCGCACCCGGTCGACGCCCCCCGCAAGGTCGGGGGCGGCCTGCTCGACCCCAGGCAACTGGTCGCCGCGCTCCCCGGCGCGGTCAGGAAGCTCAACCCGGCCACGCTCTGGCGCAACCCGGTGATGCTGGTCGTCGAGGCCGGCGCGGTCTTCACCACCGTCCTCGCGGTGCTGGAGCCGGGCGTGTTCGCCTGGGCGATCGTGGCCTGGCTCTGGCTGACCGTGCTCTTCGCCAACCTGGCCGAGGCGGTCGCCGAGGGCCGTGGCAAGGCCCAGGCGGCGACGCTGCGCGCCACCAAGCGCGACACCACCGCCCGCCGGGTCTCCGGCGAGCTGGTCGCCGCCGCCGAGCTGCGGCAGGGCGACGAGGTGGTGGTCGAGGCGGGGGAGATCGTCCCCGGCGACGGCGACGTGATCGAGGGCATCGCCAGCGTGGACGAGTCGGCGATCACCGGCGAGTCGGCCCCGGTCATCCGCGAGTCCGGCGGCGACCGCTCGGCGGTGACCGGCGGCACCCGGGTGCTGTCGGACCGCATCGTCGTGCGGATCACCCAGAAGCCCGGCGAGTCGTTCATCGACCGGATGATCGCCCTGGTCGAGGGGGCCGACCGGCAGAAGACGCCGAACGAGATCGCGCTCAACATCCTGCTCGCGGCGCTCACGATCATCTTCCTGGTCGCGACGATCACCATGCAGCCGTTCGCCGTCCACGCCAAGGCCGAGAACCCCGGCATCGCCGACTCCCTGGCGCTGACCGGCGACGGGGTGAGCGGGATCGTGCTGGTCTCGCTGCTGGTCTGCCTCATCCCGACGACGATCGGCGCGCTGCTCAGCGCGATCGGCATCGCCGGCATGGACCGCCTGGTCCAGCGGAACGTCCTGGCGATGTCCGGCCGCGCGGTGGAGGCCGCCGGGGACGTCAGCACGCTGCTGCTGGACAAGACCGGCACCATCACCCTCGGCAACCGCCAGGCCGGCGCGTTCGTGCCGGTCGGCGGGGTCGGCGAGCGGGAGCTGGCCTCGGCGGCCCAGCTCTCGTCGCTGGCCGACGAGACGCCGGAGGGCCGGTCCATCGTCGCCTTCGCCGAGGAGCGGTACGGCCTGCGCGAGCCCGAGCCGCAGGGCGCCGAGTGGGTGCCCTTCACCGCCCAGACCCGGATGTCCGGCGTGGACGCCGGAGGCCGGCAGATCCGCAAGGGCGCGGCCTCGGCGGTCCTGGCCTGGGTGCGCGAGCAGGGCGGCCTGCCGTCCGCCGAGGTGAGCACCCTGGTCGACGGCATCTCGGCGGCCGGCGGGACCCCGCTGGTGGTGGCCGAGAAGGGCCGCGTCCTGGGCGTCGTGCACCTCAAGGACGTGGTCAAGCCGGGCATGCGCGAACGCTTCGCCGAGATGCGCCGGATGGGCATCCGCACCGTCATGGTCACCGGCGACAACCCGCTGACCGCGCAGGCCATCGCCGCCGAGGCGGGCGTGGACGACTTCCTGGCCGAGGCCACCCCCGAGGACAAGCTCGCGCTGATCAGGAAGGAGCAGGAGGGCGGCCGGCTGGTCGCGATGACCGGCGACGGCACCAACGACGCCCCGGCGCTGGCGCAGTCGGACGTCGGCGTCGCCATGAACACCGGCACGAGCGCCGCCAAGGAAGCCGGCAACATGGTCGACCTCGACTCCGACCCCACCAAGCTGATCGAGATCGTGGAGATCGGCAAGCAGCTCCTCATCACCCGGGGCGCGCTGACCACCTTCTCCATCGCCAACGACATCGCCAAGTACTTCGCGATCATCCCGGCCATGTTCGCCGCGGTCTACCCGGGCCTGGACGCGCTCAACCTCATGCGCCTGGCCTCGCCCCAATCGGCGATCCTGTCCGCGGTGATCTTCAACGCCCTGGTGATCGTCGCGCTCATCCCGCTGGCGCTGCGCGGCGTGCGTTACCGGCCCTCCAGCGCGGCCAGGCTGCTGTCTCGCAACCTCACCCTGTACGGCCTGGGCGGCGTCGTGGCGCCGTTCCTCGGCATCAAGCTCATCGACCTGCTCATCTCGGGGATCGTGTGATGGAACGTCTGCCCAGTTGGATCCGCCAGCACCTGGCCGCGCTGCGGGCGCTCGCCGTGCTCACCGCCGTGCTCGGCGTCGCCTACCCGCTGGTCACCACCGGCGTCGCCCAGGCGGTGCTGCCCGCCAAGGCCGGCGGCTCGCTGGTCGAGAAGGACGGCCGGGTGGTGGGCAGCGCGCTCATCGGCCAGAGCTTCACCGACGCCGCCGGCGTGCCGATCGGGAAGTACTTCCAGTCGCGGCCCTCGGCCGCCGGCGACGGCTACGACCCGCTCGCCAGCGCCGCGAGCAACCTCGGCCCCGAGGACGTGCTGGACACCCTGCCGGCGGCGGGGCAGGAGGGGCGGCAGTCGCTGCTCACCCGGGTCTGCGCCCGGTCCAAGGCGGTCGGCGAGCTGGAGGGCGTAAGCGGGGCCAGGCCGTACTGCACGCCGGACGGCGTGGGCGCGGTGCTGAAGGTCTTCCCCGCGGTGGGCACGCCGGTGCGCGCGGTCAGCGTCAACCAGGCCTGCCCGGCCCAGCCGTTCCTCGCCGTCTACCAGGGCGTCCGGGTCGAGTGCGGCCGGCCCGGCGAGGACTACACCGCCGGCCGTACCGTGCCGGTCAGGGGGACGGCCGGGACGCCTGCCGTACCGGCCGACGCGGTGACGGCGAGCGGCTCGGGCCTGGACCCGCACATCTCCGTGGCCTACGCCGAGCTCCAGGCCCCGCGGGTGGCCCGGGAACGCGGCCTGGCCGCCGGCCGGGTCCGGGACCTGATCGGCGAGCACACCACCGGCCGGGCGCTGGGTTTCATGGGCCGGCCCGCGGTCAACGTGCTGGAACTCAACCTCGCGCTCGACCGGGGGTGAGCGACGCGGTCCTGAGCACCGTCCCGGATGGGGGAGAATGCCCGACGTGATTGTCGACAAAGCGATCTACTGCGACGGCGTTCGGCACACGATCGACGGCGACATCAGCGATGCCTTCGCCGCCGCCCGAAGCCGGGGCGAGTGCTTCCTGTGGATCGGCCTGCACGAGCCGACGCAGGAGGAGTTCGACCTGATCACCAGCGAGATCAGCCTCCACCCGCTGGCGGTGGAGGACGCCATCCACGCCCACCAGCGGCCCAAGCTCGAACGGTACGACGACACCCTGTTCATCGTGCTGAAGCCGCTGCTGTACGTGGAGGAGAGCTCCGACATCGAGGTCGGCGAGATCAACCTCTTCCTGGGCCGCGACTTCGTGCTCAGCGTCCGGCACGGCAAGGCCAACCCGCTGGGCGGGGTACGGCGGCGCATCGAGTCCGACCCCGAGCTGCTGGCCGCCGGCCCCGCCGGGGTGCTCTACGCCATCTGCGACGAGGTCGTCGACACCTACGGGCGCATCGCGCACGAGGTGGAGAACGACCTCATCGCCCTGGAGCAGCGGGTGTTCAGCGGTGAGCAGGACGACGTCACCGCCGACATCTACTCGCTCAAACGGGAGGTGCTGGAGTTCAGGACCGCGCAGGACCCGCTGATCCCGGTGCTGGAGGAGATCGTCAAGGGCCGGGTGGAGCAGTGCACCGCGAGCCGGGAGCAGTTCCGCGACGTCCTCGACCATCTGCTGCGGGTGGACGCCCGGGTCGACGAGCACAACGAGTTGCTGACCAGCGCGCTCAGCGCCCACCTGGCCCTGGTGGGACGCGAGCAGAGCGCGGCGGCGATGCAGCAGAACGCCGACATGCGCAAGATCTCCTCCTGGGCGGCGCTGATCGCCGTCCCCACGATGATCGCCGGGATTTACGGAATGAACTTCGACTACATGCCCGAGCTGCACTGGCTGCTCGGTTATCCGCTCAGCCTCGGGGTCATGGTGGTGGCCGTGATCATCGTGCACCGGCTGCTGCGCAAGAGCGGGTGGCTGTGAAGCCGCCGCCGTTCTTCCGCCGCCGGCCGTCGGTCAGCCGGCTGCTGCTGGCCGCGGTCGTCGCCTGGATCGTCCTGCTGACCGTGCTGATCCTGCTGGATCCGCAGAGCGCCGCCGCCGCGTCTATTACCCTTTAAGTAAATAGGGATTGCATGAATTGACAAGGGCAGGTGAGTCCGCGTGCGCGGAACGAGCAAGGCTTCTACCGTCGCATCCATGCCTACCGACGTGCCTACCGACGTGCCTACCGACGTGCCTACCGACGTGCCTACCGACGTGTCTTCCGACATCGACGCGTTGCTCCCCGCCCCGGACAGATCCGTTGTGGCGATCGAACCACCCCGGACCGGCGAGGGGTACTGGGCCGGCGCGCCCAGCGCCGTCGCCGCCGACGGGCAGATCTACCTGGCCTACCGGCTGCGCCGGCCCGTGGGGGCGGGCCGCGGCTACGCCATCGTGGTCGCCCGCTCGGCCGACGGCGAGCGCTTCCAGCCGGTGACGACCATCGCCCGCGAGCAGATGGCCGCCGAGTCGCTGGAGCGGCCCGCGCTCGTCCGCACCCCCGAGGGTCGCTGGCGGCTCTACCTGAGCTGCGCCACGCCGGGGACCAAGCACTGGCGGGTGGAGGTGCTGGAGGCCGCCGACCCGGCCGGCTTCGACCCGCGCACCCGCACGACCGTCCTGCCCGGCGACCCCAAGACCGGGGTCAAGGACCCGGTGATCGTCCACCGGGGCGGCCGGTGGCACCTGTGGGCCTCGGTCCACCCGCTGGCCGATCCCGACGAGGCCGACCGGATGGTCACCGACTACGCCACCAGCGAGGACGGCCTGGAGTGGGCCTGGCACGGCACCGCGCTGAGCGGGCGGCCGGGCTCCTGGGACGCCCGCGGCACGCGCGTGTCGGCCGTCCGCTTCGCCGGCGAGCAGGTGCTCGCCTTCTACGACGGCCGGGCCAGCGCGGCGGAGAACTACGAGGAGCGCACCGGGCTCGCCTGGGGTCGCGACCCGGCCGCGCTCAGCCCGATGGGCGCCGCCCCGGCCGCGACCTCCGCGCACGGCGGCGGCGGGCTGCGCTACGTCGATCTCGTGGACCTGCCCGGCGGCGGCACCCGGCTGTACTACGAGTACACCCGGCCCGACGGCGCCCACGAGTTGCGGACCGAGCTGCACTGAGGCCCGTGGTGCGGGCGGGCCGGAGTCACGCCGGCCGCCCGTTCCTGGCCTGGCGCTGGCCCGGCGGGCGCGGCCCGACCTGGCCGCCGGAGCGCTCGCGGGGCCGCAGCCAGTCGCCGAAGTCCTCGCCGGTGACGTCCTGGAGCAGCTCGATGTCGGCGGCGAAGTGGGGGATGAGCCGCTGCCGCTGCTCCCAGGTGAGCGGGATCCGCGCCTGACCGGGCCGCTGCAGACGGTCCTGCAGCCGGGAGCCGAGCCCACCGGACAGCCGGCGGCGCACCGCCGACAGCAGCGCGTGGAACGGCGTCGCCGTGGGCTGGGCGGTCACGTTCTCCCTGGGCAGCGCGGAGATCAGGCCGGGCCGTACGTCCAGGAAGGAGCAGATGCGGTCCAGGGTGTCGGCCGGGTGGTCGAGCAGGTCGCGGTAGCGGAAGGTCAGCACCTGCTCGCGCGGGAAGAGCGTGTACAGGTGCGCCAGTTGCTCGCCGTAGCGGCCGAGCCGGACGTAGTGCCAGAAGTGCGCCCACCCGGCGGCGATCCGCCGGTCCTCCTCGGCGCAGGCCCGCACCACGTCGTCCAGGGGTTCGAGGCCCGCCGACCACAGGTGCGCCCAGTTGGAGTGCGCGCGCTCGACCGGGTCGCGCAGCACGGCGATCAGCCGGGCGTGCGGGACGGCCGCGTGGATGCGCCGCTGGGCGGCCCGGTCGTAGAGGTAGAACGGCGTCGACTCGCCGCGTAAAGTCCCGGCGGGCGCGGCGGCGAACAGCGCCTCGTAGTCGGCGCGCCGCCAGACGTGCTCGCGCGAGGTCCGGGCGTCCCCCGGTCCGGCGCCGGCCGGCGGGCGGCCGTCGGTGAGGAAGTGCTTGGGCTCCTTCACGGCCGACAGGTACAGCTCCGGGTGGCCCTGGAGCGCCGCGTGCAGGGCGGTCGTCCCGGTTTTGGGCGCGCCGATGACGAGGAAGTCGGGCAGGGGCATGCAGGGCTTCCCTTCTCTTGATTCCTCCTTTTCCTACCAAATCTGTTGGATATTGCAAGGCCCCGCGGGTCAGCCGTTCTCCAGCGGGAACCAGTGCCCGTCCAGCGTGAGCCGGTCGGCCTCCTCCGGGCCCCAGCCACCCGGCCGGTAGACCACCGGCTCGCCGGCCGGGTCCAGCAGGTCGGCGACGATCCGCCAGCACTCCTCGACCTGGTCCATGCGGGCGAACCGCCGCGGGTCGCCCGAGACGGCGTCGGCCAGCACCCGCTCGTAGGCCCGCACGTCGTCACCCGACAGGCAGGTGAAGTCGACGCGGGCCGCCACGTGGTCGGGCTCGGCCCGGCGCGCGCTCTTGGCCAGCAGGTCGAAGGTGACGCCCGGATCGGGCGACAGCCGGAAGCGCACCAGGTTGGGGTCCGCCGCGTCCGCCGGATGCAGCTCCACGACGATCTCCAGGGTGGTGGCGGCCATGGCCTTGCCCGCCCGGATGGTGAACGGCACGCCGTCCCAGCGGTCGGTGCCGACGTACAGCCGCAGCGCCGCGTAGGTCTCGGTGACCGAGCCGGGCTCGACCCCCGCCACGTCGAGGTAGCCGGCGTACTGCCCGCGCACGTAGTCCCCGGCCGGTACGGCACGCACCGCCTTCAGCGCCGCCGCCTTCGCCGCCAGCATCGCCTCCGGCTCCTCGCCCTCGGGCCGCTCCATGACGAGGAAGGCCAGCGTCTGCAGCAAATGGTTCTGCACCACGTCCTGGAGCGCGCCCACCTCGTCGTAGAAGGAGCCGCGCTCGCCCACGTCGAAGTCCTCGGCCATGGTGATCTGCACGCTGCGCACGTGCGGCCGGGCCAGGGTGGCGCTCAGCAGCGTGTTGGCGAAGCGGAACACCAGCAGGTCCTCGATCACGTCCTTGCCCAGGAAGTGGTCGACCCGGCGCAGCCGCTCCTCGGGGAAGGACCGGGTCAGCTCGGCCTGCAGCGCGCGGGCGGAGGCCAGGTCGTGGCCGAACGGCTTCTCCACCACCAGGCGCGCGTGGTCGTTGAGTCCCACGTGGGCCAGGTTCGCCGCGACGGTGGCGAAGAGCGCCGGCGGGACGGCCAGGTAATGGGCCAGGAAGCCCAGCCCCTCGGTCTGCTCGGCGATGTCGGCGAAGGAGTCCGGCTCGGCGTAGTCCACGTGGGCCACCCGCAGCAGCTCGGCGAACCTGGCGAACACCTCCTCGTCCAGCCGCCCGTGCGCGGAGATCGCCTCGCGGGCGCGCCGCCGTACCTTCTCGGGGGTCCAGTCGCCGCGCACGACGCCGACGACCGGCACGGACAGGCGCTCGTCGGCGACCAGCCGGTAGAGCGCGGGCAGCAGGCTCTTCCTGGCCAGATCCCCGGTGACGCCGAACAGGACGAGGGCTCCCGCCGCTTCGGTGGTGGTCATGTGGTCGGCTCCTCTCCCGTCGGGTCCCTTTCCAGCGGGGGTTAAGCGAGATCTGCCGCCTCGGTAAAGATCCCGGTTTCGGCCGCTGTGTAAGGTCATCCCGTGATCACAGGTGCGGTGTCGCCGGTCCTGGTGGCACGGGAGGCCGAACTGGACCGGCTGGTCGCGGCGGTGTCGGCCGTGCGGTCGGTGCCCTCGCTGCCGTCGGTGAGCGTGGTGGCGGGCGAGGCCGGGATCGGCAAGACCCGGCTGGTGGCCGAACTGGCCGGCCGGCCCGAGGTCGCCGGGCTGCGCTGGCTGAAGGGCGGCTGCGGGCAGGTCAGGGAGCCGTTCCCGCTGGGGCCGGTGGTCGAGGCGCTGCGCGGACGGGCCGCCGACTTACGCGGGGCCGCCCTGTCGCCGGTGACCGGCGCGTTGCGCGCCCTGCTCCCCGAACTGCAGGAGGTGCTGCCGGAGGCGCCCGCGCCGCTGGAGGACCGCGCGGCCGAACGGCACCGCGTGCTGCGCGCCCTGGTCGAGGTGCTGGCCGCGCTGACCCCGGCGGTGCTGGTGCTGGAGGACCTGCACTGGGCCGACCAGCAGACGATCGAGTTCCTGACCTACCTGGTCCGGGCGCAGCCCGCCGGGCTGGCGGTGGTGCTGACCTACCGCGACGAGGAGGCCGATCCGGCGCTGCGCGCGGCGACCGCCCGCCCGGCCGACGCGGTCGCCGGCGAGCACATCGCGCTGCGCCCGCTGGACGTGGCCGGCACCCGCGCCCTGGCCGCGGCGATCCTGCAGACCGACGAGGTGTCGGCCGAGTTCGCCGAGCACCTGTGCGCCCGCTCCTCCGGGCTGCCGCTGGCCATCCAGGAACTGCTCGCCATGCTGCGCACGCAGGGCAAGCTCATCCGCTGGAAGGGCGGCTGGGCCCGCCGTACCCTCGACGAGCTCGACGTGCCCGCCGGGGTGCGCGCCCCGGTCCAGGAGCGCGTGGCGCGGATGCCGGCCGGCGCCCGCGCGGTCACCGAGGCGGCGGCCGTGCTGCGGCTGGCCGTCCCGGCCGGCACGCTCGTCGAGGTGGCCGGGGTGAGCGGCACCGACGCCCTCGACGAGGCGCTGGCCTCCGGGCTGCTCACCGAGCAGGGCGGGCTGGTCGCCTTCCGGCACGTGCTGGCCGCCGAGGCGGTCTACGAGGGCGTCACCCTCGGCCGCCGCCAGGCCCTGCACGCCGCCGCGGCCACCGCCATCCGCACGCTGCGGCCCGTCCCGCTCGGGCAGGTCGCCCACCACCTGCGGCACGCGGGCCGGCCGCAGGAATGGGTCACCGCGGCGGTCGCCGCCGCCGAGCACGCCGCCGGGCTGGGCAACGACGCCGAGGCCGCACGCCTGCTGGAGGAGGTGCTGCGGCACGCCGGCCTCGACCCGGTACGGCGGGCCGAGCTGACCATCCGCCTCGGCTGGGCGGCCACCTACACCCTGCGCATCCCCGCCATCGGCGAGCTGCTGGAGGAGGCGCTGACCCACGACCTGCCCCAGCGCCTGCGCGGCGAGCTGCGCATCCTGCTCGCCCTCTACCTCGACACCATCCGGGTGGACAACTCCCGCGTACGGCAGGCCTTCGCCGACGCGGTGCCCGACCTGGCCGACCTGCCCGAACTGGCCGCCTGGGCCATGGTCGGCATGGGCCTGCCCACCATGGCCGACGTGCCGTTCGCCGAGCGCCTGCCCTGGCTGGAGCGCGCCCTGGAGACGGTGCCGGCCGACGGTGAGCCGGGGCCGCGGGTGTTCGTGCTCGGCAAGGTCGCGATGGTCTTCGTCAGCTCCGGTGACCCCCGCTGGTGGGCGCTGACCGAACGCATCCTGGCCGAGACCGGCGGCCGCCCGACCGGCCGCCGGGAGGTCGGCGCCTACCGGTCCGTCGGCGGCTCCGCCGTCGACACCGGCCACCACCGGGTGGCGGCGCGGCTGCTGGAGGCCGCCCTCGACGCCGGCCGCGGCGCGAGCGGCTCGGCCCGGGACGACCTCGGCCTGCGCGCCGGCCTGGCCCTGGCCCGCTACCACGCCGGTGCGTGGGAGGGACTGCGCGAGGAGCTCGCCGAACTGCGCGAGCAGTGCGGCAACCGGCCGCACGAGCGCCTCCAGGTCGACCTCATCACGGCCTGCCTGGCCCCGGCGCCCAGCCGGCTCGACGCCGCCCGGACCATGCTCGCCGGGCTGGTGCGCGACCTGCGGGTGCGGGGCGACCTCGACATGCTCGGCGCCCCGGTGACCATGCTGCTGCGCCTGGCCACCGCCGGGGAACGGGCCGGGGCGGCGCTCGCGGAGACGGCCGACGTGGTCGCCGGGTGGGAGGCCAGGGACCTGTGGCCGGTGGGGGTGCGTGCCCTGCCCGCGCTGACCGGGGCCCTGCTGTCCGACGGGCGGGTGCGCGAGGCCGCCGAGCTGGCCGGCCGCTACGAGAACCGGCTGCGGGGGATGGACGCGCCGCTGGCCGTACCGGCGCTGGCGCAGGCCCGCGGGCACCTCGACGCGCACGCGGGGCGCTGGGCGCGGGCCGCGCAACGCTACGGCGAGGCGGCCGCGGCCTACGCCGAGCTGCCCGCCGCCTACGACGCCGCCCAGGCGGTCGAGCAGCAGGCGGCGTGCCTGTTCGAGCTCGGCGACCCCGGCGCGGGGGACGCGCTGACCCGGGCGGTCGAGACCTACACCCGGCTGGAGGCGCGCTGGGACCTCGACCGGGCCACCCAGCTCGGCCGCCGCTGGGGCCTGCGGCCCGCCGGCCGGATCCGGTCCGGCGCGGGCGTGGACGGCGAGGCGGCCGGCCTGTCGGCGCGGCAGGCGCAGGTCGCGCGGCTGGCGGCGACCGGGCTGACCAACCAGGAGATCGCGCGGCAGATGTTCCTGTCGCCCAAGACGGTCGACAAGCACCTGGGCGTGGCGATGCGCAAGCTGGGCGCCCGCTCCCGCACCGAACTCGGCCGCCACCTCGGCGGATGATCCTCGTCCCGGGCGCGGACACCACAGGCGGCTGACCCGTGTCCCGAGCATCCCAGGCGGGTGATCCTTGTCCCGGGCACCCCAGGCGGGTGATCCTTGTCCCGGGTACCCCAGCCGGGTGCGCCGGAATTGGGGTGTTCACCCCATGCCCGCCCCATACCTGCCGCCCCGCCCGCCGCGCGAGTCTTTTGCCATGCCCGAAGACACGCCCGACCGCCCCGGTCCATCCGGGCCCGAACTCCCACCGGACGAGCAGGAGAGCCCCGAGGAGTCCCAGCCGCCGGACGGCTTCGAGCCGCTGTGATCACCCCCCGCGAAAGGCGAGACACCCCCTCATGCGCATGACCACCCCACCGGGAGGAGCGGCGTGAGCCGGCTCCGGCGCGGCTCGCTCGCGCTCACCTCGGTCCTCGCGCTGGCCGCCGGCACCCTGGCGATCCAGCCCACCGCTCAGGCCCAGACCCGGAACCAGACCCAGAACCAGACCCCGCCGCAGCAGCCCTTCGCCCTGAAGGGCGTCGGCAAGGGACCGCACACCGTCACCCTGATCACCGGCGACCGGATCACCCTCACCGACGTCGGCGCCGGGCGCTACGAGATCAGCCAGCAGGGCGGCGCCCGCCCGGACGGCCGCGTCGCCTCCCTCTTCGTGCGCACCGGGCCGGACGGCGTCTACGCCCTGCCCGACGACGCCTTCCCCGCCATCCAGTCCGGCCTGCTCGACCGCGAGCTGTTCAACGTCAAGTACCTGGCCGAGAACGGCTACACCGACGCCCAGACCAAGAACCTGCCGGTCATCGTGCAGTACCCCAAGGGCTTCGCCGCCGCGCGGACCTCGGCCGACGCCATGCCGGCCAGCGCGCCCACCGCGACGCTGGAGAGCATCAACGGCGCCGCGCTCGACGTCACCAAGGGCGAGGCCGGGGCCTTCTGGGCCGCGCTGCACGCCGCTCCCGACGCCAAGGGGACCGCCCGGCTGCAGGGCGGCGTCGCCAAGGTCTGGCTGGACCGCAAGGTCAAGGCCGACCTGGCCGAGAGCGTCCCGCAGATCGGTGCGCCGGAGGCGTGGAAGGCCGGGCACGACGGCGCCGGCGTGTCCGTCGCGGTCCTGGACACCGGCATCGACGCCGCCCACCCCGACCTCGCCGGGAAGATCACCGAGGCGCGCTCGTTCATCCCGGACGAGACCGTCAAGGACGGCCACGGCCACGGCACCCACGTCGCCACCACCATCGCCGGCTCCGGCGCCGCCTCCAACGGCGCGAACAAGGGCGTCGCGCCCGGCGCCCGCCTGCTGGTCGGCAAGGTGCTCGACGACGGCGGGTCCGGCGCGGAGTCCGGGATCATCGAGGCGATGGAGTGGGCCACCGCGGCCGGCGCCAAGGTGGTCAGCATGAGCCTCGGCGCGAACGCCACCGACGGCACCGACCCGATGAGCCAGGCGGTCAACGACCTGTCCGCCGCCACCGGCGCGCTGTTCGTCATCGCCGCGGGCAACAACGGCGGCCAGGAGACCGTCGGCACGCCCGGCACCGCGGACGCCGCGCTGACCGTCGGCGCGGTGGACAAGTCCGGCAAGCAGGCCGACTTCGCCAGCCAGGGACCGCGCGTCGGCGACGGCGCGCTCAAGCCCGACATCACCGCCCCCGGCGTCGACATCGCCGCCGGCCGCGCCGCCGGCACCGCGATGGGCAGCCCGGTCGACGAGCACTACACCAAGGCCTCCGGCACCTCCATGGCCACCCCGCACGTCGCCGGCGCCGCGGCCATCGTCGCCCAGGCGCACCCGGACTGGACCGGGCAGCAGCTCAAGGCGGCGCTGATGTCCACCGCCAAGGACACCGGCGGCACGGTCTACGAGCGCGGCGCGGGCCTGGTCGACGCGGGCCGCGCGGCGACGCAGCGCGTCTTCGCCGTGACCCCGAGCCTCGACTTCCGCCTGATCGACGCCACGGGCAAGCCGCAGACCCGCGAGCTGACCTACACCAACCTCGGCGACCAGCCGGTCACCCTGGCGCTGAAGCCGGCCATGGACGGGCTGAGCGTCGCCGACGCCAGCCTGACCGTCCCCGCCAAGGGCACCGCCACCACCACCGTCACCCTCAAGACCGAGGGGCTGCCCATCGGCCTGTACGGCGGAGCCGTCACCGCCGAGGCCGACGGCCTGCGCCTGACCACCCCCGTCGGCGCGGTGCGCGACGTGCCGACGGTCGAGCTGACCATCCGCACCCTGGGCCGCGACGGCAAGCCGATCACCCCTTTCGCCCAGGACGTCATCGACCTCGACGGCCGCAAGGGCCAGCTCGGCCCGCACCTGATCGTCGACCACGGCGTCGTGGTGACCCGCGTCCCGGTGGGCACGATCAGCGTCCTGCAGATCGTGGAGTGGGTCGACGCCGACAGCAAGCGCAACCGCGCCTGGCTGTTCGAGCCCGAGCTCACCGTCACCGGCGACACCGAGATCACGCTGGACGTCCGCAAGACCACCCAGGTCCGCTTCAGCACCCCCAAGCCGGCCGAACCGCTGAACAACGGCTACAACACCTTCTACCAGCGCACCAACGCCAAGGGGCAGGTCTTCTCCGGAGCCCTGGTCAACGGCGTGCCGACCGGCTCGTGGGGCAAGCTGTGGGTGTCGCCGACCGAGAAGGTCACCAAGGGCGGCTTCCGGTTCTCCACTCAGTGGACCCTCGGCCGCGCCGAGGTCGCCATGAGCGTGCTCGGGCGGCGCGGCGCGACCAAGCTCGACCCGGCCGTGAACCTGCACTGGCAGGGCCAGGTCGACAGCCACCCCGACTGGAAGCCGTTCACCGGCACCGCCGATCTGAAGCTGGCCGACGTCGGCCAGGGCAGCCCCGAGGAGCTCGCCGGGCGCGACCTGCGCGGCAAGCTCGTCCTGATGGGCGCGGAAGGCGTGCACGACCCCTTCGGCAACCCCGTCTGCGGCGCGCAGATCGAGCGCATCGGCGCCGTTCGCGACGCCGGGGCGGCCGGTCTGCTGATCTACCCGCTGGCCGAGACCGGCTGCGCGGTCCCGCTGCCGATGTGGCAGAAGCCGTTCTCCGGCCCGCCCAAGCCGATCGGCATCCCCAACGCCCACCTGTCCACCAAGGAGGGCCTGGCCCTGCGGGAGCAGGCCGGACGCGGCCCGGTCACCATCCGGGTGGAGGGGCACCGGTACTCGCCCTACACCTACGCGCTCACCCCGTACGAGGAGGGGCGCATCCCCGACTCCCTGCACTACACCGTGCGCGAGCGGGACACCGCCCGGGTCGACCTGGCCATCCGGGCGCCTCGCTCGACCGGGTTCTGGGAGTGGACCTACGCCTTCAAGGTGGACGACGCCACCCGCTGGGGCATCTCGCCCTCCGAATCCGACCTGGTCGGTGAGGGGCCGCAGGTCCGTCCCGAGTACGTGTGGCCGACCGACCCGACGGTGGCGCACCTGCGCGGCATGGCGCTCGACCCGACCGGAACCCAGGGCGTCAACGCGCGCTACCTGACCGAGGTCCATCCGCGGCCGGGCCGTACCGGGCAGGTGTGGTTCGCGCCGGGGACGCCGGGCGCGGCGACGGTGGGCGACGCCGCGGCGGCGCTGCCCGACCCCAAGGCCGGCGTGCTCGAACAGCAGCCGCTGGGCCTCACCTGCGCGATCTGCGTGCAGGGCGACAAGCTGTGGGCCGACTTCTCCGAGGTCTCCGGCGTCGGCGCGACCCGCGTGGACGGCGACGCCTACTGGTCGGTCGCGCAGCCGTTCACCCCGAACTACGAGACGCACCTGTACCGCGACGGGAAGGAGATCGCCCGGGAGGGCGTCGAGCCGGTGGCCGGCAACGCGCCGCGCTTCACGCTCCCGGCCACCGAGGGCGTCTACCGGCTGACCGCCAAGAACGCCGTGCACGACGTCGAGTGGACCTTCACCGGCCCGCCCGCCGCCGGCGCGGTCCAGCCCGGCGCGGCCTGCAACTCCTGGTTCATCGAGGGGACCGGCGAGCACTGCCGGCCCACCCCGGCGGTGTTCGTCAGCTACGCCCTCGGCGGCGAGGCCGACAACAGCGTCGCGGCCGGTCGCCGGCACACCTTCGAGGTCGAGGCCTACCACTCGCGCTCGACGGCGCCGATGCCGAAGATCGCGGGCCTCAAGGTCTGGGCCAGCACGGACGACGGGGCCACCTGGCAGCCGGTCACGCTCAAGCGTGAGCGGGACGGCCGGTACACCGCCTCCGTCCGCTACCCCGCCCTCCGCGCCACCACCGGCGCGGTCAGCCTCCGGGCCGAGGCGTGGGACGCGGCGGGCAACCGGGTGAAGCAGACCAGCACCCGGATCCTGCCCCTGCGCTGACGATCCACCGGCGCCCCTCCCTCAGCCTGGGGGAGGGGCGCCGGTTGCGTTCAGGGCTTTCACGAGGCGAGGTGGCGTTCGCGGGCGTCGAGCAGCTCGTCCCAGTGCTCCGCGGCCCACTCGCAGGCCACCCTGAGCGGTTCGAGCAGGCTGCGCCCCAGCGGGGTCAGGGCGTACTCCACGCCGTCGCGCGGGTCCGGGTGGACGGTGCGGGACACCAGGCCGTCGCGTTCCAGGCCGCGCAGCGACTGGGTGAGCACCTTCGGGGTGACGCGGTGCAGCGGGACCCGGAGCTCGGAGAAGCGCCGCGGGCCCGCCTCCAGGCAGTACATGACCAGCGCGGCCCACTTGTCGCCGAAGCGGAAGGGCAGTAGCGACGACGGGCAGAGCTCGTCGAACAGGTCAGCAGGCAACGGCCGCCGGTGCGTCATGGTCTCTCCTGCTCGTCGACGGTGGGGCGGGAGTTCGGTATCCGGGAGGTAACCACCCCGATGGCTACCGTCGGGGGCACCGAGGTACCAGCTCGGAGCACCGAGGCACCAGGAGGTATTCCATCATGAGCAAGTTCGTGGTTTTCGGCGCAGGCGGCCGGGCCGGACGGCAGGCCGTCGCCGAGGCGGTCCGCCGCGGGCACCAGGTCACCGCGGTGGTCCGTGACCCGTCCCGCTACACCGGCCCGCTGGACGCCGGCGTCCAGGTCGTCGCCGGGGACGTCACCGACCCGGCGGACGTGGCGGCCTTCGCCGCCGGGCACGACGCCGCCGTCAACGCCGCGGCGGTGGTGGAGCCGGACACCTTCTTCCCCGCCGCCGCCCGCGCCCTCAACCAGGGCCTGCGGCAGGCCGGGGTGCGCCGCCTGGTGGCGGTCGGCCTCGCCTCGCTGCTGCCCGACCCGGCCGGCGTCCCGCTGATGGACCAGCCCGGCTTCCCCGCCCAGTTCCGCCCCTTCTGCCTCGGCCACGCCGCCGGCCTGGAGGTGCTCCGCGCCGAGGACAACCCGCTGGACTGGGTGTACATCAGCCCGGTGGGCGACTTCGACCACGACGGCGAGCGCACCGGCCGCTACGAGATCGGCCGGCACGGCGACCCCGCGGCCCGCATCTCCTACGCCGACTTCGCCATCGTCCTGCTCGACGAGGCCGAGACCCCGCGTCACCGCCACGTCCACCTGGCGGTGAGCTGACCCCCGGCGCCGGTCTCAGGGCCCTGAGCGGGCGGCGGCGTCCATGGGGATCGCGGCGGTGCTGCGGCCGTCGGGGTCGAGCAGGCGGCCCAGGCGCTTGACCCAGCGGAGCGTCACGCAGCGGTCCACCACGGACGCCTCGGGCCAGGCCGTCAGCAGCCGGGCCTCGAAGGCCGACAGCTCGTCCAGCGAGCGGACCCACACGTTGACCATGAGGTTGGCCTCGCCGACGACCGACAGGACCATCCGGGTCTCGCGGAGCTCGGCGATCCCGTCGGCGACCGGGTCGAGCAGCGGGGCCGGGACGGCCAGCCAGAGCATGGCGGTCACCCGCCAGCCGGCCAGCCGGTGCGCGGCCTCGCACCGCAGGACCGCCCGGCCGCTGGAGAGCATGCCGTTCAGCAGCCGGCGGACCCGCGCCTCCGACGAGCCCAGCAGCTCGGCGAGCGCCGCGTAGGAGCGGCGGCCGTCGGCGGCCAGCGCGTGCATCAGGGTGAGCTCGTCGGGGCGGAGCAGGCCGGAGTCGCGGGCGGCGGGTGAGCCGTGCTCCAGGCCGAGGCGTTGCTCCCGGTTGAGCGAGTCGAGCCGCCACCGGCTGGCCTCACGGTAGAGCCGCTGGCCGGGGTGGGTCCGGGTGAACCGGACGCCGTCGAGGGCGCCGACGCGGCGCAGCACGTAATCGCCGGCGCGGGCGAGGTCGGTGGTGATCACCGTGAGCAGCAGGTCGCGCCGCCCGGTCGTGCACTCGACGCTGATCGCCTGCGGGTCGGCGGCCAGCCTCGCCGCCACCTCCTCCAGCGCGCCGGGCACGCAGCCCACCTCCACCATGGCGAAGGCGTGGTAGGGCACCTGCGAGGGCCCGGCGGCGCAGGTCACCCAGGCCTCGCCCGAGGCGCTGAGCCGGGCCCAGCGCCGCGACAGGGTGGCCGCGTCCACGCCGAGCGGCGCCGCCAGCCGGCTCCAGGGCGCGCGGGGATCGAGCTGGAGCGCGTTGATCAACGCGAGGTCGAGCTCGTCGAGTGCGGGATCCGTGCGTACGGCCCGGCTTCCTGACGGCATTCGTGCATTTTACGCCGCGGAACAGGCCAAGCCCGAGTCTGGTCCCCATCGCTCCCGCCCCCGTCCCCCCAGGGGAGAAGTCATGATCCGACCCCGTCCGGCCGTCCCGGCGGCAGTCGCCGTCTCGGCCGTCCTCACCCTCGCCGCCTGCACCACCTCCGCCGGTCCGGGCGCGGGCCCCACCTCCGGCCGGGACGGTACGGCAGGCGCCGTGTTCCGTTTCGCCGCCACCTCGGACGCCAACACCTTCGACCCCGCCAAGGGCACCGCGGCGACCGACTACAGCCTGGCCCGCCTGCAGTACGCCACCCTGGTCAACCGGGACACCGGCAACAAGATCATCCCGGGCCTGGCCGAGACGTGGGACGCCACCCCCGCCGGCGCCACCTTCACCCTGCGCAAGGGCCTGACCTGCACCGACGGCAAGCCGCTCACCGCCTCCGCGGTGGCCGGATCGCTGAGGCGCTTCGCCGACCCGAAGACCGGCTCGTCGGGCGTCGTCTTCGCCTTCGGCCCCGGCGCGCCGACGATCACCGCCGACGACCAGGCCGGCACCGTGACCGTCACCCTGGCCCAGCCGTGGTCGGACCTGCTGGTCGGGCTGTCTCTGACCAACGCGGGCATCGTCTGCCCCGCCGGCCTGGCCGATCCGCAGGCCCTCGCCCGGGGGCCGGTCGCCGGGGCGGGCACCGGCCCGTACGTCCTGGCCGACGTGCAGCGCGGGCGCTCCTACACCTTCACGCTGCGCGAGGGCTACCCGGCCTTCCCCGCGTACGCGCCGCAGGGCACGCCGCCCGCGCAGCTCAAGCTGTCCGTCCTGGCCAACGAGAGCACCGCGGCCAACCAGCTCAGCACCGGCGGGCTGGACTACGTGGCGCTCACCGGCCCCGACGCCGCCCGGTTCACGCAGGGCGGCTACACGCTGAAGACCGCCCCCCTGCCGCGCATGTTCGTCGTCTTCAACCAGCGCGAGGGCCACCCAGGCGCCGACCCGAAGATCCGCAAGGCGGTCGCGCAGGCGCTCGACCCGCAGGCCTTCAACAAGGTCTTCGGCGGCAAGGGCGAGGCCATGAAGAGCTGGAGCGACAGCACCAGCGAGTGCGCGAGCACCGACGCCGCCCTGGTGACCGCCACCGACCCGGCCGCCGCCAAGCAGGTCCTCGCCGGGGTGAAGATCAGGCTGACCGGCACCAACGGCGTCGCCAACGGCTCCGGCAACGCCTACGTGCAGGAGGCGCTGCGCGCGGCCGGCGCCGACGTCACCCTGCGCAACGTGGACAACGCCACCTGGGCGAGCGACGTCCTGGCCGACAAGGGCGAGTGGGACCTCACGGTGATGGCGCACCTCAACTTCGCCGGCACCCTGACCTCCGGCGCGCTGCTCCTGACCGGCCCGCCCCCGCCCCGGGGCCGCAACTTCGGCGACCTCCGCAACGACGCCTTCACCGCCGGCATGGGCAAGGCCATGGCCGCCGCCGACCCGGCCGCCAAGTGCGCCGGCTGGGCCGAGGCGCAGCAGGCGCTGCTCGGCCGCAACGACGTGGTGCCGCTGGCCACCGTGCCGGTCGCCTTCGTCTACGGCAAGAACGCCGACGGGGCCGTCGTCAACGGCACGCCCGACCCGACCACCTTCCGGATCAAGGGCTGATGGCCGGGACCGCCACCCGGGCCGGCGCGGCCGCGGTGCGCCGGCCGCACCCCTGGCTCGGCTTCCTGCTGCGCCGGCTGGGCGGCCTCGCCGCGGTCCTGGTCACCCTCGTGGTCGTGACCTTCGGCATGGTGCAGCTCATCCCGGGCGACCCGGCCCGCGCGCTCGCCGGGCAGAGCGCGACCGAGGAGCAGGTCACCCTGCTCCGCCACGAGCTGGGCCTGGACCGGCCGCAGGCGGAGCAGTTCGGCTCCTACGCCGCCGGCCTGCTGCGCGGCGATCTCGGCACCTCCTTCCAGACCGGCGAGCCGGTCGCCGAGGTACTCGCCGGCCGGCTGCCCTTCACCGCGGAGCTGGCCTTCCTGGCGATCGCCGTGGTGCTCGTGGTGGCGGTCCCGCTCGGCCTGACCGTCGCCGTCCTGACCCGCGGCGGGCGGCGGCGCCGGCTCGACACCGGCTTCACCTTCGTCACCGGCCTGCTCGGCGCCGCCCCCGAGTACGTCCTCGGCACCCTGCTGGTGCTGATCTTCGCCATCCGGCTCGGCGCGCTGCCTGCCGCCGGGGCCGAGACCCTGTCCGCGCTGATCCTGCCGGTCGCCGCGGTCGCGCTGCCGACGAGCTGCGTGCTCGCGCGCATCGTGCGGCGCGAGGCCGCGGTCGTGCTCGGCCAGGACTACCTGCGCGCCGCCCGCGGCCACCGGCTGCCCGCCCTCGTCCTGTACGGCAGGCACGCCCTGCCCAACCTGCTCACCGGCACCCTGACCATGGGCGGCCTGATGCTGGCCGGCCTGCTCGGCGGCACCGTGATCGTGGAGAGCGTCTTCGCCTGGCCGGGCCTCGGCACCCGCGTCGTCGAGGCGATCCTCAACCGCGACTACCCGGTCATCCAGGGCACCGTACTGGTCCTGGGGCTGCTCGCCACGCTGCTCAACACCCTGGTCGACATCCTGCTCGGGCTGCTCGACCCCAGGACCCTCACCGCGAGGAGCCACCCGTGATCCGCTGGACCAAAGGCCTGGTGCTCGGCCTGGCCGGCCTGGCCCTGATCGTGCTCGTCGGCGTCGTCGCCCCCTTCGTCTGGGACGAGGCGGCGACCCGGCTCACCGGCGCCGCACGCGAGGGCATGTCGGCCGCCCACCCGCTCGGCACCGACGCGCTCGGCCGCGACGTGCTGGCCCGCACGCTGGTCGCCACCCGGCTGACCCTCGTGCTCACCGCCCTCGCCACCCTCATCGCCGCCGTCCTGGGCATCGGCCTCGGCACCGCGGTCTGGGTGAGCGGCGCCCGCGTCCGCGAGGTGGGCCTGCGGCTCATCGACGTCATGGTGTCTTACCCCGCGGTCATCCTCGCGCTGGTCGTCGCGGCCATCCTGGGCGCGGGCGGCCCGGCCGCGGTCGTCGCGATCGGCGTCGCGTGGAGCCCCGCCTTCGCCCGGCTGACCGCCAACCTCGCCGCCTCGGTCGCCGGCCGCGACCACGTCGCCACCGCCCGGCTGCTGGGCGTGCCGCCGAGCCGGATCCTCACCCGCCACCTGCTGCCCAACATCGCCGAACCGCTGCTGGTGCTGATCTCGGTCTGCTTCGCCGGCACGCTCACGGCGCTGTCGGGGCTGTCGTTCATCGGGCTGGGCGTCCAGCCGCCCGCTTACGACTGGGGCTCGCTGCTCGACACCGGGCTGGAAGCCCTCTACACCAACCCGGGCGAGGCGCTCGGACCGGCGATCGCGATCACCCTCACCGGGGTGCTGGCCGGGTTCGTCGGCGACGGGCTGGCCGAGTCCGCCGACCCGCGGCGTGCCGGTCCGCTCCGCCGTACCGGCAAAGCCGTCTCCCGCGCGGCGGCTCCGGCGCCGGAGGTGCCGCAGGACGCGCTCCTGGTGGCGGAGGACCTCAGGGTCTCCCGCCCTGACGGCGTTGAGCTGGTCGCGGGCGTCTCCTTCACCGTACGGCGAGGCGAGATCGTGGGCATCGTCGGCGAGTCCGGCTCGGGCAAGAGCCTGACCGCGATGGCCGTCGCCCGGCTGCTGCCCGACCAGGTGCGAGCCGAGGCGGCCGTGCTCCGGCTGGACGACCTCGACCTGCTCGGGCCGGCGCCGGACCGCCGGCTCGCCCTGGAGATCGGCGTCGTCTACCAGGACCCCGCCGCGTCGTTCAACCCCGGCCTGCGGATGGGCGGCCAGATCACCGAGGTGCTACGCCGGCACCGGGGGACCGGCCGGGCCGAGGCGCGCCGCCGGGCGGTCGAGGCGCTGGAGAGCGTCGGCGTCACCCGGCCGGAGGCCCGGCTGCGGCAGTACCCGCACGAGCTGTCCGGCGGCCTGCGCCAGCGCGCGATGATCGCCTCGGCGGTGCTCCCTGGACCGCGGCTGCTCGTCGCCGACGAGCCCACGACCGCGCTGGACGTCACCGTCCAGGCCGAGGTGCTCGCCCTGGTGAAGGAGATCAACGAGCGCGACGGCACCGCGGTGCTGTTCATCTCGCACGACATCGGGGTGATCGCCACCCTGTGCCACCGCGTGCTGGTGATGTACGCCGGGCGGGTCGTGGAGGAGCTGACCGTCGCCGACCTCCGGGAGGGCCGCGCCCGCCACCCCTACACCCGCGCGCTGCTGGCCGCGACCCCCCGGCTGACCGGGCCGGCCGGGGAGCCGCCGGCGACCATCCCGGGCCGCCCGCCCGCCCCGGCCGAGCGGCCGAGCGGCTGCGCGTTCGCCGCCCGTTGCGCCGAGGCCCTGCCGCACTGCGCGGCCGAGCCCGCGCCGCCGGTGCCGTCGCCGGGCGGCTGGGCGGCCTGCCACGCTCTGGCGACCAAGGTTTCGGAGGGGGCGTCGTGACGCTCGCCGCAGAGAACGTGACCGTGGTGTTCGGCCACGGCGCCCGCGCCCAGACCATCCTGGACGACGTCAGCCTCACCGTGCCCACCGGGACCACCACCGGCCTGGTCGGCGAGTCGGGCTCGGGCAAGTCCACCCTGGCCAAGGTCGTGGTCGGGCTGGTCCGGCCCCGCTCGGGCCGGGCGCTGCTGGACGGGGCCGACCACGCGGCCCTGCGGGGACGAAGCCTGGCCGAGGCCCGGCGCCGGATCCAGCTCATCCCGCAGGACCCCTACTCCTCGCTCAACCCGCGGATGACCATCGGCCGGGCGCTCGCCGAGGCCGCCGACCCCCGCCGGGCCGACCCGCGCGCCCACGCCGCGAAGATCACCGGCGCGCTGGAGGCGGTCGCCCTGGACGCCGCCGCCGCCGGGCGCTACCCGCACGAGTTCTCCGGCGGCCAGCGCCAGCGCATCGCCATCGCCCGCGCGCTGGTGACCGGCGCGGACGTGCTGGTCGCCGACGAGATCACCTCGGCGCTGGACTGCTCGGTCCAGGCCGAGGTGTTGGCCCTGCTGGCCGGGCTGCGCGAACGCCTGGGCCTGACCATGCTGTTCATCTCCCACGACCTGGCCGTGGTCCGGCACGTCTGCGACCAGGTGGCCGTCATGCACCGGGGCCGGGTGGTCGAGCACGCGCCGCGTGACCTGATCTACCGCGAGCCCGCCCATCCCTACACCCGGCGGCTGCTGGACAGCGCGCCGTCCCTGTCCCTGGAGGAGACCCGTTGAGCAGCCGAGCGGCGGAGACGACCCGCGCCATCCTGACCGGTCTCGACCTGACCGGCCTGGCGGCCTTCTACCGCGACCTGCACGCCCATCCCGAGCTGTCGTGGCAGGAGCACCGCACCGCCGCCGCGGTCGCCGCCCGGCTGGCCGCCGCCGGCTTCACCGTCACCGAGCGGGTCGGCGGGACCGGAGTCGTCGGCGTGCTGCGCAACGGCGACGGCCCGGTGGTCCTGCTCCGGGCCGACCTCGACGCGCTGCCGGTGACCGAGCGGACCGGCCTGCCGTACGCCAGCACCGTGCCGGGGGTGATGCACGCCTGCGGGCACGACCTGCACCTGGCCTGCCTGGCCGGGGCCGCGGAAGCCCTCAGCCGGGCCCGCAGCTCCTGGTCGGGCGTGCTCGTGGTCGTCGCCCAGCCCGCCGAGGAGGTCGGCGAGGGCGCGCTCGCCCTGCTCGGCGACGGCCTGTTCACCCGCTTCCCCCGGCCCGACGTGGCGCTCGGCCAGCACGTCGGCCCGACCCCGGCGGGCACCACGATCCACCGGCCCGGCCTGCTGATGGCCGCCTCCACCACGATCGACGTGCGCATCCTCGGCCGGGGCGGGCACGGCTCCACCCCGGAGCTGTGCGTGGACCCGGTGGTGACCGCCGCCCACCTGGTCACCCGGCTGCAGACCATCGTCTCCAGGGAGACCTCGCCGAGCGATCCGGTCGTGCTCACCACCGGGGTCCTGCGGGCGGGCACGCAGGCCAACGTCATCCCGGACGAGGCCTACCTCGCCCTCAACCTGCGCACCCGCACCGACGGGGCCAGGGAGCGGGTGCTGGCCGCCATCCGGCGCATGGCCGAGGGGGAGTGCGCCGCCGCCGGCTGCCCGCGGCCCCCGCAGGTCGAGGTCACCGGCCGCTTCCCGCTCACCCTGAACGACCCCGGGGCCGACGCCACAGTCAGCGCCGTGCACGCCGAGCTGTTCGGGGCCGAGGCGGTGATCGAGCACGGGCCGCTGATGGGCAGCGAGGACTTCTCCTACCTGGGCCTGGCCGAGCACAACGGCGGCACGGCGATCCCGACGGCGTTCTGGTTCTTCGGCGGCACGCCGTGGCAGGTGTGGGAGGCGGCGCCGGGGGACGGCCCGGAGGACAAGCTCCGCACCGTGCCCGGCAACCACAACTCGCGCTTCGCCCCCTCCGCCGAGGAGGGCCTGCGCCACGGCGTCACCGCCCTGACCGGCGCCGCCCTGGCCTACCTCGCATGAGCGAGGCCCCCGGCCCACGCAACGTGCGCGGCGTCGCCGACCTGATCTTCGTGGGGCGGATCCGTACCTTCGACCCCGTCCGGCCGCTGGCCGGTGCGCTGGCCGTCCGCGACGGCCGGATCCTCGCGCTCGGCGAACCGCACGACCTCGACGGGCTGCGCGGCCCCCGCACCGTCGTGGCCGACGCCGGCGACGGCTGCGTGCTGCCGGGGTTCGTGGAGGCGCACGGCCACTTCGTCGCCGACGGGCTCGGCGCGGCCGGCGGCGTGGTGGACGTGCGCCCGGTCACCGCACCCGATGCGGAAGCGGTCCTGGCCGCGATCGACGCCGCCCTGGCCACCCGGCCGGGTACGGGCGTCCTGGCCAACGGCTGGGACGCGCTGCTGCAGTCGGGCCTGCCCCGGCCCGACCTGGACTGGCTCGACCGCCGAGCGCCCGCCTGCCCGCTGGTCGTCCTGCACAACTCCGGGCACCTGGCCTACTTCAACAGCGCCGCGGCCCGCCAGGCCGGGCTGGACGAGCACCCCGGCGAGGGCTTCGGCCGTACCCCGCAGGGCACCCTGGACGGCACCGCCACCGGACCCGCGGCGATCGGACTGCTCACCGCCCCGTTCGCAACCGCCCTGCTCGGTCCCGGCTTCACCACGGCCATGGCCGCCCAGAGCGCGCGCCTGGCCGCCCGGGGCATCACCACGATGAGCGACATGGGCTTCGCCCCCGCCTACCGCCCGGCGCTGGAGGCCGCCCGTACGGCCGGGGCGATCCGCACCCGGCTGCGGCTGTACGAGCCGGCCACCCCCGCGCTCGCCAGCGCGGTCGCCCCGGGGGCGGGCGACGACCTCGTCCGGCAGGTCGGCATCAAGGTCTGGGCCGACGGCTCGCCCTGGGTCGGCACCCTCGCGGCCACCTTCCCCTACCTCGACACCGCCGCCACCCGCGCCCTCGGCCTCCCGCCCGGCCACCGCGCCGCCCCCCGCTACGACCACGCGGAGCTCGCCGAGATCTTCCAGGCGTACGGCGGAGCCGGCTGGCAACTGGCCTGCCACGCCAACGGCGACGCCGCCATCGACCTGGCCCTCGACGTCTGGGAGGAACTCGCGCCGCCGCCCGCCGGATGGCCCCGGCTGCGCCTGGAGCACGTCAGCGCGATGCGCCAGGACCAGTTCGCCCGCGCCCACGCCCTCGGCGTCACCTGCAGCCTGTTCCCCGACCACCTGCACCACTGGGGCGAGGTGCTGGCCGACGAGCTGTTCGGGCCGGAGGTCGCCGCCCGGTGGGCGCCGGCCGGCTCCGCCGTACGGGCGGGGATGCGGGTCTCGCTGCACAACGACTCGCCGGTCACGCCCGCCGACCCGCTGCACAACGTCAGCGTCGCGGCCACCCGCACCACCCGGCGCGGCCGGACGCTGGGCGCGGCCGAGCGGATCGGCGTCGCCCAGGCGTTGCGCGCCCAGACCGCCGACGCGGCATGGCAACTGCTGGCCGGCGACGTCGTCGGCACGCTGGCCCCGGGCCGCTACGCCGACCTGGCGGTGCTGCCCGCCGACCCGCTCGCGGTCGAGCCCGAGGCGGTGGCCGGGCTGGAGGTCCTGGCCACCTTCCTCGGCGGCGTGGCCGTCCACGGCGGGCTGCCCCGGCACCGCGGCCACCCGCGCACCCTCGGAAAGGACCAACGATGACCACCAGCCCCTCCCTCGCCGAGCACGCCGACGAGGTCTGGCACGGCCGCGCCGAAGGCGGGGTCTTCGGCTTCACCGCGGCCGGGCGGGGCGTCCAGGACGTCGCGCCCGGGATCGGCTGGCGGGCCGGCTTCGGCAACGTCGCCGCCTTCCGCACCGGCGACGGGCTGGTGCTGTTCGACACCGGCAACCCCGGCGACGCCGCCAGGCTCCACGCCGACGTGCGCGCCTGGACGGCCGAACCGCTCACCGAGGCGATCTACTCCCACGGCCACATCGACCACGTCTTCGGCGTGGACCCCTTCGACGCCGAAGCCGACGAGCTCGGCCGGCCCCGGCCGACGGTGATCGCGCACGAGGCCGTGCTCGACCGGTTCGACCGGTACGTGCTGACCAACGGCTACAACACCGTCGTCAACCGGCGCCAGTTCCAGCAGCCGGACCTGACCTGGCCGAGCCGCTTCCGGCTGCCCGACCGCACCTACCGCGACAGCCTCACCCTCGTCCGGGGCGAGCTGACCTTCGAGCTGTTCCACGCCAAGGGCGAGACCGACGACGCGACCGTCGCGTGGATCCCCGAGCGGCGCACGCTGTGCGCCGGCGACCTGTTCATCTGGGTCGCGCCCAACGCGGGCAACCCGCAGAAGGTGCAGCGCTATCCGGCCGAGTGGGCGCGGGCGCTGCGCCGCATGGCCGCGCTGGACGCCGAGACCCTGCTGCCCGCGCACGGCGTGCCGATCTTCGGGGCCGCGCGGGTCCGCCAGGCGCTGGAGGAGACCGCCGAGTGGCTGGAGAGCCTGGTCGAGCAGACCCTCGCGTTGCTCAACGCGGGTGCGCGGCTGGACGAGATCGTGCGGGAGGTGCGCCCGCCCGCCCACCTGGCCGGCCGGCCCTACCTGCGGCCGCTCTACGACGAGCCCGAGTTCGTGGTCAGGAACATCTGGCGGCTCTACGGCGGCTGGTACGACGGCAACCCGGCCACCCTCAAGCCCGCCCCGGACGCGGTCCTGGCCGGCGCCCTCGCCGGGCTGGCCGGCGGGCCGCACCGGCTGGCCGACGCGGCGAGCTCGGCGGCCGTCGCGGGAGACCTGCGGCTGGCCGGGCACCTCGCGGAGCTGGCGGTGCTCGCCGCCCCGGACGACCCGGCGCTGCACGCGGTTCGCGCGGCGGTGTTTGGCGCCCGGGCCGAGCAGGAGCGGTCGGTGATGGCCCGCGGCGTCTTCCGCTGGGCGGCGGCCGAATCCCGGCGGCTCGCCGCCCCGCCGGACTGACACGATCCCTCGCCGGGAATGCGCGGCGATCACCTAATGGTTGGCCGATGGTATAGCCGTTAGGTAGATCGCTTCGTCCCGGAAGAGGTACCTCTCATGACGCGCCGGATGGGCGACCGGATCGGACCCGACGAGCAGGCCTTCATCGAGACGCGCGAGAGCTTCTACCTGGCCAGCGTCGGATCCACCGGCTGGCCGTACCTCCAGCACCGCGGCGGGCCGCCCGGCTTCCTGCGCGTGCTCGGCGAGCGCACGCTCGGCTTCGCCGACTTCCGCGGCAACCGGCGGTACATCACCGTCGGGAACCTCGACCACGACGACCGGGTCTCGCTGTTCCTCATGGACTACGCCCACCAGGCCCGGATGAAGATCCTCGGCCGCGCCCGCACCGTCGACGGCGACTCCCCCCTGGCCGTGGAGGGCTACCGCGCCTAGGTGGAACGCACGGTCCTCATCGAGGTCGAGGCCTTCGACTGGAACTGCCACCAGCACATCCCGCAGCTCTTCCCCCGCGAGACGGTCGAGAGCGCCCTCACCTCGCTGCAGGAGCGCATCGACCACCTGGAGGGGGACTGCGCGCGGCTCGGAAATCGGGGTGAAATACACGACAGAGGGTGTCGTGATTGCCTGCGAGGCTTTCCAGCACCGAGCCGGACGGTCTGCGTCCGGCCGGGTATCGAAAGGGAGCCGACATGGCGATGGAACGTACTGCCGTCAACCCGTGGACCTGGTCGCTGGAGCTGGGCTACAACCAGGGCGAGTTGGTGTCGGGGGAGACCCGGACCCTGCACGTCTCCGGGCAGACCTCGATGAGCGCCGAAGGCAAGCCGGAGCACGCGGGTGACATGGCGGCGCAGGTGGCGCTGAGCCTGGACAACCTGGAGGCGGTGCTCGACGAGGCCGGGATGACCCTGGCGAACGTGGTGCGGCTGAACGTGTACACCACGGACGTGGACCTGCTGTTCCAGCACTACGGGGTGCTGGCGGCCAGGCTGGGGGCCGCGCGGGTGACGCCGGCCACGACGATGCTCGGGGTGACCCGGCTGGCCATCCCCGAGCTGATGGTCGAGCTGGAGGCGACGGCTGTCGCCTAGGGGCGGGTGATCGGGGTGGACGGCATGGTGACGGTCGGCGTCTACGGCTTCGACGCCGAGTCCTTCCTGCGGCGGCTGCGGGAGGCGGACGTCCGGTTGCTGGCCGACGTACGGCAGCGCCGCGGCGTCCGGGGCGCGGAGTACGCGTGGGCGAACTCGCTGCGGCTCCAGGCGGCCCTCGCCCGGGCGGGGATCGCCTACGAGCACCACCTGGAGCTCGCCCCCACCACCGAGCTGCGCCGCCTGCAGTACGCCGAGGACGCGCGCCAGAGGGTCGGCAAGCGTTCCCGGCGTGAGCTCGCGGCGGGGTACGTCCGCCGCTACACCGCCGAGGTCCTCGCCCGCGCCGACCTCGCGCCCCTGGCGGCGGCGTTGCCGGGCGGCGGGCGCGTGGCGTTGCTCTGCGTCGAGCGTGATCCCGAGGCGTGCCACCGGTCGCTGATCGCGGGGCGGCTGGCCGAGGAGCATCGCGTCGCCGTCGAGCATCTGCGTCCGCTGTGACCATGGGCTCCCCGGGTCCGAACCTTTCCCGCCGGTGCGGACTCCAACAGGGCACAGCCACTAGCACCCCCGGGGGAAACATGATCACAAGACTGTCCGCCGCCGCGGCCGTCGCCCTGCTGGCCTGCGGGCTGGCCGCGCCCGCGACCGCGGCCACCACCGCGACCGCCACCACCACGGCGACCGCCACCAACACCGCGAAGGCCGCCTTCCCGGAGCTGCCGGGCTCCGGCGCCGGGCCGGCGGGCTTCGCGTACCTGTGCGGCAACGCCAAGGACATCGCCGGGGAGCCCACCGGCGCCTGCACGACGTGGCGGCTGGTCGCCAAGGACGGCACGATCCACACCGTGCCCGAGGCCCTGGGCTGGGAGCAGGGCAAGGACTGGGGCGACCGGGGCGCGTTCGCCATCAGCCCGGACGGCACGCGCATCGCCTTCCAGCGCGCGGCCGACGACAAGGTGGTCGTGCGGGACCTGGCCTCGGGGGAGACCTGGTCCATGCCGTACAAGGTGCGCGCGAGCTCGATCGGCTCGCCGTTCACGCTGAAGTTCGTCCGCGACGGCAGCCAGCTCGCGATCACCACCACCGCCGACGCGGCGCAGGCCACGCTGGTGCAGGTGGAGACCGGGAAGGCGCGCAAGTTCAGCAAGGGCTTCGCCGTCCTGGACGCCGACCCGGGCTCCGGCCGCGTGACGCTCCACGCCGGCCGCCTCTTCCGCACGCTGGGCGACGGCCGCCCGGTCAGCGCGAAGATCCCCGAGTACGCCGGCAAGCACCTCATCTGGGGTGCGTTCGCCGCACGCGACGGGCGGGCGGCCAACCTGGTGCCGAAGGACCCGCCCGCGTGCGGCCCGGACACCACGCCGGTCTGGCTGACCACCTTCGACACCCGCACCGGGGCGATGAAGAAGGTCAGGCCGCGCCTGCCCGCCGACGTCTACCAGGCCGACGTGGTGGACTGGCTGAACGGCAGGGAGATCGTCGTCTCCGCCGGGCGCGAGCGGCCGGGCAAGAAGGAGAACACCGTGGTGGGCAGCTACGTCTACGTGATGGACGTGCGCACCGGGGCGGCCGACCTCGTCGCCAAGCTGTCCACCCGGGAGCGGGTCTTCTACGCGACGATGGGCGGCTACGCCACCCCGCGCTCGACGGTCGCCGCCGGTCCGGTGGCCAAGGCCGGCAAGCGCGGGTGCGAGTAACGCCAGGTCATCCTCTGACCGGCTCGGCGCGGGAGCGGGTGGCGGCCAGGTAACCGGCCGCCGCCCCGAAGGCCAGCAGCGAGACCCACACGTTGAAGCGCAGCCCGAGCACGATCGGCGCGGGATCGACCCGCAGCCACTCGATCCACGCCCGCCCGGAGCTGTAGGCGGCCACGTACAGCGCGAAGGTCCGGCCGCGCTCCAGCCGGAAGCGCCGCTCGGCCCAGAGCACGAGCCCGGCCACGCCGAGGTTCCAGAGCGACTCGTAGAGGAAGGCCGGGTGGTAGGTGGCCGTGTCCTTCAGGTCCGGCGGCCGGTGCTCGGGGTCGATCTCCACCGCCCACGGCAGCGTGGTCGGCCTGCCGTACAGCTCCTGGTTGAACCAGTTGCCCCAGCGCGCGATGGCCTGGCCGAAGGCGAGGCCGGGCGCGACGGCGTCGGCGAAGTCGCGCAGCGGGACGCCGCGCCGGCGGCAGGCCAGCCACGCGCCGAGCGCGCCGCCGGCGACCGCGCCCCAGATGCTGATCCCGCCCTCCCAGACCGCCAGGACGCGCCAGAGCTCCCGGCCGGGGCCGAAGTACTGCGGCCAGTCGGTCGCCACGTGGTAGATCCGCGCGCCGGCGATGCCGAAGGGCACCGCCCAGGTCGCGATCTCGCCGACGGCGCCGGGCTCGCCGCCGCGGGCGTCCCAGCGGCGCTGGGTGAGCCACAGTCCGACCAGGACGGCGAGCACCATCAGCAGGGAGTAGGCCCGGATGGGCAGCGGGCCGAGATGCCACACGGACTCGGCCGGGCTGGGAAAGGCGATCACGTTCCGAGTGTGGCCGCGGGCCCGGCTCGCGCACATCGAGCGGGCCACCGATCGCCGGGTCAGTCGACTGGTTGATGCCGCGCCGGCGTCCGGCTGATTATCGTCGGTGCCGTGGAGTCCTGGGAGCGGTCGCGGCGGCGCTGGCAGCACGCCTTCTTCGCCTCGTGGCTGGTGCTGACCTCGGCCGGGCCGCTGATGGAGGTGCGCGAGATCCTGCCCTGGGTGCTGGTCGCCGGGCTGGCCGCCTGGTACGCGGTGTGGTTCGTGGCGCGCACGCCCCCGGCGGGGGAGGTGCCGCTGCCGTACGTGCTCGGCGGCGGGCTGCTGTGCCTGGGGCTGTTCGCCGTCGACTCGGCCTTCCTGGTGGTCTGCCTGAGCGTGCTGGTGCCGTACTGCATGGACGCGCTGCGCGTCGGCCTGGTCGCGGTGGTCTCGTGCGCGGGCGGCTGGCTGTGGCACAGCTACCACGAGGGCGGGACGATCACCTGGACCGAGCTGGCCATCACCGGGCTGATCGCGATCAGCGCGGCGACCGCGGTCGGCTACTTCTACACCGTGGCCCGGCAGAGCGCCGAGCGCCAGCAGCTCATCGACCAGTTGCAGGCCGCCCAGGAGGCGCGCGCGGCGGCCGAACGGCAGGCGGGCGTGGCCGCCGAGCGGCAGCGGCTGGCCCGCGACATCCACGACAGCCTCACCCAGGGCTTCGCCAGCGTGGTCATGCTGCTGGAGGCGGCGCAGGAGCGGCTGCCGGAGGACCGGCACCTGACGCAGGCCCTGCGCGCGGCCCGGGAGAACCTCGCCGAGAGCCGCCGCGTGGTCCACGCCCTGCGGCCCGGCGAGCTCGACGACGGCGGCCTGCCCGAGGCGCTGCGGCGGCTGTCCGGCCGGCTGCGCGACGAGACCGGCATCGACGCGCACGCCGTGCTCACCGGCGCGCCCCGGCCGCTGGAGCCGCAGGTCCAGGCCGAACTGCTGCGGGTGGCGCAGGAGGCGGTCGCCAACGCCCGCCGGCACGCCCGCGCCGAGCGGCTCACCCTGACCCTCTCCTACATGGAGGACCTGATCGTGCTCGACGTCCACGACGACGGCGACGGCTTCGACCCCGGGCGCGCGGCCACCGGCCACGGCCTGTCGATCATGCGCGAGCGGATGGCCCAGCTCGGCGGCTCGCTGCTGGTGGAGAGCGCCGCCGGCGAGGGCACCACCGTGGTCGCCAGCCTCCCGGCGGCCGCGCGATGACCGTCCGGGTCCTGATCGCCGACGACCACCCGGTGGTGCGCGACGGCATCCGCGCCATGCTCGGCACGCAGGCCGACCTGGAGGTGGTCGGCGAGGCGGTCTCCGGCGCCGACGCGGTACGGCTGGCGCTCGAACTCCGGCCCGACGTCACCCTGATGGACCTGCAGATGCCCGAGCTGGACGGCGCGAGCGCGATCAGCCGCATCCGCGAGCACGACCCGGCGGCCAAGGTCATCGTGCTGACCACCTACGACACCGACAGCGACATCTCCCGCGCCATCGACGCCGGAGCCATCGGCTACCTGCTCAAGGACACCCGCCGCGAGCAGCTCTTCGAGGCGGTCAGGGCGGCCGCCCGCGGGGAGAGCGCGCTGTCGCCGGCCATCGCCACCCGGGTGCTGTCGTGGGCCCGCACCGAGCCGCCCGGCTCGCTGAGCGGCCGGGAGATCGAGGTGCTGGGCGCGGTCGCCCGGGGCCTGAGCAACAAGGCCATCGCCGCGCACCTGTGCATCAGCGAGGCGACGGTCAAGACGCACCTGCTGCACGTCTTCACCAAGCTCGGCGTCGACGACCGCACCGCCGCGGTGACCGTGGCGGCCACGCGGGGGATCATCCGGCTCGGCTGAGCCCGCTTGTGCGGCCGCACAAGCCGCGTGCCGCGCGGACGGGCCGCCGCCCCCAGTTGGGACGGCGAAGCGTCCATGAGGTCAGATGTGCCCCTGATGCGGCTACTTTGTGCTGCGTGGTTCTTTCCGGCACCCGGCCACGACGAAGGAGCGACATGCAGGGCCACACCATGTCCGTCCTCGGGCTCACCCGCGCGGAGGAGGACGTCTACCGCTACTTCCTGCGACATCCGTGCACGCCGGCGCACGACGCCCACCAGGCGTTGGCGATCGGCGAGGAGCGAGCCAGGCAGGCGATCTCGCGCCTGCGCGACCTGAACCTCCTGCAGGGCGACGACGAGCGCACCTGGGCCACCGAGCCCGGCGTGGCCGTCCCCCTGCTGATGGACGAGCGACTCGAGGCGATGCACCGCACCATGCGGCAGCTCGCCGACCCCCGGCCGATCCTGCGCTCGCTCCAGGACGACCACCCCGCCGGTACGGCAGGCGACCCGGACCCGCCCCTGCGCCGCCTGGAGGACCCCGGGCAGGTGCGCGCCCACCTCGACCAGCTCGCCTTCGGCGCCCGCCACGAGGTGCTGGCCGCCCAGCCGTACGACGCGCTGAGCCCGGAGCAGCTCGCCCGCGCCCGCTCGGCCGACGCCCGCTTCCTGCGGCGGGGCGTGCGGCTGCGCACCCTCGTGCGAGCCTCGGCCCTGGACGACCCCGTCTCCCTGGGCTACCTGCGCGACCTGCACGACGGCGGCGCGCAGGTCCGGGTCGCGGGGGAGCTGTCGGACCTGATGCTGGTCTTCGACCGGCGCACGGCGCTGGTCCCGATCGACCCCGGCGACACCTCGCGCGGCGCGCTGCTGATCGAGGAGGGCGCGCTGGTCGGCGGCGTGGTCAGCCTCTTCGAGCGGCTGTGGGCGGCGGCCGCCGGCTTCGCCGAGGTCACCGGCCAGGGCGAGCCGGTCCGGTTGTCCGAGACGCAGCGCCGGGTGCTCACCTGCATGTGCACGGTGAGCAAGGACGAGGTGGGCGCCCGGCGGGCCGGCATGTCCCTGCGCACCTACCGCCGGCACATCGCCGAGCTGCTGCGGGTGCTCGACGCCGGCACCCGCGCGCAGGCGGCCCTGACCGCCCGCGAACGAGGCTGGGTCTGAGACCCTTCAAAGGCTCGGCGACGGCACCGGCTCTCAAGGGCTCAGCGGTGGCACCGGCAGGCCGAACTCGTGGCGCAGCACCGCCCGGGCGGCGTGCAGCCCGCACATCCCGTGCACGCCCGGCCCCGGCGGGGTCGCGGCGGAGCACAGGTACACGCCAGGCAGGGGAGTCCGGTAGGGGTTCCACCGGGGCGCCGGCCGCAGCACGCTCTGCCGCAAGGTGATCGCCCCGGTGCCGATGTCGCCGCCGACGTAGTTGGGGTTGTAGGCGGCGTACCCGGCCCCGGACAGCCCCCGCTCGGCGACGATCGTGTCGGTGAACCCGGGCGCGTACCGCTCGATCGCCGCGCGGATCAGCGGCAGCGGGTCCCGGTCCGAGCCGGGCGGCAGGTGGGCGTAGGCCCACACCGGCCGCCGGCCGGGCCGGGCGCGGCCGGGGTCGGCCACGGCCGGATCGACCACCAGCACGAACGGCCGCTCCCCGGCTACGCCGCGGGCGTTGGCGCGCTCCTGGCGGAAGATCTCGGCCGCGGTGCCGCCGAGGTGCACGGTGCCCGCCCGGCCCACGTCGGCGGCCTTCCACGGGATCGGCTCCGACACCAGGAAGTCCGCCTTGCCGGCGGCCGGGCCGTACCGGTAGCCGCGCAGCGCGCGGGCGTAGCCGCGGGGCAGCCGGTCGCCGGCGAGGGCGAGCAGCGCGGTCGGCGAGACGTCGAGCAGGACCGCCCGCACGCCGCCGATCTGGCGCAGGTCGGTGATCTCCACCCCGGTGTGCAGCACGCCGCCGTGCGCGCGGATGTCGTCGGCCAGCACCTCGGCGATGCGCGAGCTGCCGCCGCGCGGCAGCGGCCAGCCGGGGCCGTGGGCGAGCTGGGCCAGCAGCAGCCCGACCGCCGCGCCGGGCAGCGACGGCAGCGGGCCGATGGTGTGCGCGGCGGCCCCGGCCAGCAGCGCGCTCGCCTCCTCGCCCCGGAAGTGGCGCGCGCCGAGCGGGCTGCCGTGCCGCAGCACCCGGCTCACCAGCGCGGGCGCCACTCCCAAACCGGCGGGGGTGCGCAGGTCCGACAGCAGCAGGTCCACCAGGGACCGGCTGCGGGCCAGCAGCGGCTGGATCAGCCGCCGCCAGCGCGGCCCGTCCGGGCCGAGCCCGGCGCAGGTGGCGTCGAGGTCGTGCCAGGCCAGCGCGGCCCGGCCGCCGTCGAGCGGGTGGGCGTAGCTGATCTCCGGCCGCTCCATCCGCACGCCACGCCCGGCCAGGCCGAACTCGCGGAAGAACGGGGAGGCGACCGCCATCGGGTGCACCGCCGCGCACAGGTCGTGGACCACCTCGGAGTCGAACAGCGCCGCCCCGCGCAGCCCGCCGCCGATGGTGTCGGCCGCCTCGTGCACCGCCACCCGCAGCCCGGCGCGGGCCAGCACGACCGCGGCGGCCAGCCCGTTGGGCCCGCTGCCGACCACCGCCGCGTCCAGGTCGTTGGGCTCGCTGCCGGCCACCGCCGCGTCCAGGCCGCTCATCGGCTCGGCTCGGGTCCGAGAAGCGCCATCGCCCCGCCTTCCGCCGTGCTGTCCATCGGGTTGCTCGCCGCGCCCGCCGCCTCGGCGAACTGGGCGGCGGCGAGCCGGCGGTAGAGGTCGTCGCCGCGCACGAGCTCGGCGTGCGTGCCGACGGCACGCACCCGGCCCCCGTCCAGGACCACGATACGGTCGGCCTCCACCACGGTGGAGATGCGGTGCGCGATGGCCACCACGGCGCAGGTGCGCGCGATGCGCCGCAGGCTGTCGCGCAGCGCGGACTCGGCGTCGGAGTCCAGGTGCGCGGTGGCCTCGTCCAGGAGGATCACCGACGGCTTCTGCAGCAGCGCGCGAGCCACGCACAGCCGCTGCCGCTGCCCGCCGGACAGCCCGACGCCCTGGTCGCCGAGGAGGGTGTCGAGGCCGTCCGGCAACCCGGCGACCACCTCGGTCAGGCCGGCGAGCTCAACGGCCTCCCGGATGTCGGCCTCGTCGGCGTCGGGGGCGGCGTAGACGATGTTCTCGCGCAGCGTCCCGCGCATAGCCGCGCTGTCCTGCTGCACGTAACCGACGCGGCCGCGGATCTGCACCGGCGACAGGCCGGCGATGTCCCTGCCGTCGAGCAGGACCGCGCCGCCGGTGGGCCGGTAGAACCGCTCGATGAGCTGGAAGACCGTGGTCTTGCCCGCGCCGGACGCGCCCACCAGCGCGGTGAGCCCGCGGGCCGGGACCTCGAAGGAGACGCCGTCCAGCACCGGCCGCTCGCCGTAGGCGAAGCTCACCCCGCGGAACTCCACCGCCGGCCCGCCGCCGGACGGCAGCGGGAGCGTCGCGCCGGGGGCGAGACCGAGGTCCTCCTGCGGCAGTACGGCCAGCTCGTCCACCCGCTGCACGGCCGCCCGGCCCTGCTGGAAGGTGCCGAGGGACAGGAACACCAGGACCAGCGGGGAGACCAGGTAGAACAGGTACATCGTGAAGGCGGTGAAGTCCGCGGTGCCCAGGGCGCCGGTGGCCACGCGGGCCATGCCCAGGCCCATCACCGCGGCCAGCGACGCCTGCAGCCCCACGTTCAGGACCGGGTAGAGCAGGGCGTTCAGCGCGGTGACGCGGTTGCCGGAGGCGCGGGCCCGGTCGGCGAGCCCGGCCAGGCGGCGCTGCTCGCGCTCCTCGGCGCCGGCCGCCTTCACCGTCGGCAGGGCCGACAGCACGCGTTGCAGGTCGGCGCCGAACTCGCCCGTGTCCTCCCGGTTGGCCAGAGCCGCCCGGCGCAGCCCGCGGGCCAGCCGTACCGAACAGGCGGCGGCGGTGCCCAGGCAGCCGACGGTGACCAGCAGCAGCCAGCCGTCGGTCAGCGCCATCATCACCACGCAGCCGAGCACGATCAGCCCGTTGAGGATGATCTGGGCCAGGCTCTGGGTGAGCGCGATCTTCATCAGCGAGGTGTCGGAGACGAGCCGCGTGTGCACGTCGCCCTGGCGTCGGCCGTTCATGTGCGCCAGCTCGGCGCGCAGCACCCGGCCGGCCAGCGTCACCCGGGCGTCGCGGACGATGTTCTCCCCGGCGCGGCCGATGAGGTAGCCCTGGACCGCCGAGAGCGCGGCGTCGGCGACGAACAGGGCGGCCAGCAGCACGATCAGCCCGGTGACCGGGCGGTGCTGCCCGGCCGCCTCGATGAGCCGGGCCAGGAGCACGGGCTGCAGCAGGGTGAAGCCCACGCCGACGATGCCCAGGAGCACCCCGCCGCCGAGCAGCGCGCGCTGGCCGCGGGCCAGGCCGCCGACGATGCCCGCGCTCATCGCGGCCCGCCCGCCGGGGTGTAGGGGGAGACGAACAGGATCTCGGGCTCCTCGCCGTCGTCGTAGCCCGCGTTGCGGACCAGGGTGAACTGGAAGCCCTTCACGCCGGGCGGGCCCGAGCGCTCGATCTCTGACCGGATGTAGCCGGTCAGCAGCCGGAAGGCGGGCTGGGTGCGAGCCGTCCCGAAGCCCCGGTCGAGGTAGCGGAGGATCTCGGCGCCCAGGTCGAAGACCGCCTTCTCGGCGCGGCGCTCGGGGAACCAGAGGATCTGGTGCGGCCGGCGGCCGGCGATGAGCTCCACCGGCCGCCACTCGGAGGTCTGCCCGGCCACGTCGAGGGTCCGGTAGTAGAACTGGAAGTCGTGCTGGGCAGGGGTCGGCGCGAAGAACCGCCAGTTCGGGAAGAGCGCCGCGAAGCGGTCGAACCGGATGACCCGGCTGAAGGCCTCGTGCGGGTGCTGGGAGCAGACCGTGCCCAGCAGGGCCAGGCCCGCGACCAGGCGGGCGGTGCCGGCCGGGCCGCCGAAGTGCCGGGCCAGCAGGTCGCGTGCGCCGTTCATCGGACCTCCACCGTAGCCGGGCTGCCGATCTCGGCGAGGAAGTCCAGCAGGTGCCGGATCGCCGGGGCGGCGTGTTCCGGGCTGGTCAGGATGCCGTCGTGGTCGGCGCCCTCGACGACGACGGTGCGCACGACCCGCTCCGGTGCGTGGGCGGCGGCGAGGTCCTGGTGCATGAGCAGGTGCTCGGGGTCGCGGTCGACGGTGTGCTGTGCCGACAGCACCAGCGCGTGCGTGTCGAGCGGGTCGAGCGCGCCGTCGAAGGCGCGGAAGTCGCGCTCGGCGGCCCGCCACTCGCGTCGGGCCGCGGTCCACAGGCGCGGGTCGGCGTACTCGGCCATCGCCCGGCCGCGCAGCGGAGCCGGCAGGTTCTTGATCCACTCCGGCGTCTGCATCAGGACCCCGAGCCCGAGCCGCAGGCTGACCATGAGGGCGCCGACCGTCTCGTCGATCATCCCGGAGTTCTTGTCCTGCTGCCCGGACCGGTTGAGCTGGCCGGGGTGCGAGCTGTCCAGGTAGACCACCGCGTGCACGCGCTCGCCGAGCCGTACCGCCGCGCGGCGGGCGATCTCGCCGCCCAGCGAGTGGCCGGCGAGCACCACCTGCCGCCCCTCCGGTACGGCTGCCGCCACCAGGTCGGCCAGGTCGCCGACCGACTCCTCCAGCGTGTACGGCTCCGCCGCCAGCCGCCTGCTGGGCCCGTACCCCGCCCTCGCGCAGGCCAGCCACTCCACGCCCGCGGCGTTGAGCGCGCGCGTGTACCAGCCGAAGTGCGCGGGGAAAGCGCCCAGCCCGTGCTCGAAGACGACCACCGGACCGGCGCCCCCGGCGCTCACGGTCGACATGGGGCTGAGCTCGTTGCCGTGCCGGGTCGGCACCGTCCACCCGCCCTGGGCGCCGTCGGTCACCCGCAGCCGGCGGCTGACGGCGACCGAGGCCGCGCCCACGGCCGCGGCGCCGGCCAGCAGGGCGAGCGAGCCCAGCAGGCGGTCGTCCCGCCCGGCGACCGCGGGATGGCTGCGCGGCGTGCTGGTGTAGGCCACCACCGGGTGCATCGCGGCGAAGGACGGGATGAACCGCCCCAGCCCCATCACGAACCCGTTGACCACGTGGAAGGCCAGGGCGCTGCCCAGCACCGGCCGGGTCAGCCGTCCGCCCTTGAGGTAGAGCACCGGGAACAGGCACTCCAGCGCGAGCACGCCGTGCGCGACGAGCCGGGCGGAGCGGGGGAAGCGCCGGGTCAGCAGCCACACGTGCCGGTTGCCGTAAGTCCTGGTGCGCATCACCCCGGACAGCGCCGAGCCGCTGCGCCAGTCCGGGCCCAGCAGCTTCACCCAGCCGGAGACCAGGTAGGACAGGTTCGACTGGATCGCCACGTACCACAGCAGCGCGTCCTGCACCTGCGGCGTGGTCGAGAGCCTGGCCAGCCCGGTCGCGGTCTGCACCAGACCGGCGGCCTGGTCGGAGCCGTCGGTGCCGTAGCGGTGCACCGGGTAGAGCAACGCGCCGCTGACGCCGAGGAAGAGGTTGGCCGCCCCGCGCCAGCGGCCGTGGCCGGGCAGCAGCAGCGCCGCGCTCGCGGCCACCCGCCCGGCGTGCAGGGCGGTGTTGACGCGCTCGGCGGCGGCCAGGTCGAGCAGCCGGCGCACCGGCCGGCTCTGCCCGGCGTAGCTCTCCCGGGAGATCGACCAGTCGTTGAGCCCGCCCGGCCGTCGATGCCGGCGGTGGGTGAGGTGTTCGAGGCTCGACAGCAGCGAGGTCACCGCCGACAGGCGCTCGGAGGCGCCCAGGGCCTGGGAGCGGGACAGGGGGACGGGGCCGAGCAGCGCCGACAGCGCCGCCCCGGCCCTGGTTCTGAAGGGTGAGGGCATGGTGACGACCTTCCGGAAGGAGTGCGGGCGATCGGCCGGTCCGGCGGCGGGAGGCACCGCCGGACCGGCGGACTGCGGCGGATCAGCCGGCGGCCGGGGCACCGGAGGGCGCCGGTGCCAGGGGTCCCGGCCGACCGGCCGCCGGTTCGGTTAGCCCGGCTGCGGGAGCTGGATGCCGCCGGCGCCCTTGCCGGCCTCGAAGGCGTTCAGCAGCGCGTAGCCGACCGCCATGCCCACCACCAGACCGGGGGTGGCCATGACCGGCGCCTGCTCGGTGGCGATCCGGCCGTGCGGGTCGTCCACCCGCAGGTCGGTCAGAGCGCCTGGCCGGCGCAGGAAGGCTGTGTCGTGCACGGGTTCTCCTTGATGATGGGTCCGGGTCATTCCGGCTGGGGCGGGAGCGCGCCGATGGCCTTGGCCAGCGCGTAGCCGGCCACGACTCCGGCGGCGAAGCCGACGGCGGGCGTCACGGTGACCGGCGCGAGCGACGCCCGGACGTAGCCCGGGTCGGTCTCGGCCAGCGCCCGGGTGGTGGCGGGGACGGCGGGCGGCGTGGTCTGGAGCATCGCGATCACCCCGGCTGCCGTGGGGTCTCGCCGACCAGCGCCCCGGCCGCGTAGGCCACCACCATCGCTCCGGCGATGGTGACCACCGCCGGGGTGGCGGTGACCGGCGCGAGACCGAGATAGACCCGGCCCTCGGCGCCCTCGTGGAGCGGGCCGGCCGCCTCCTGCGGGCCGACGGCGTCGGCCCACCAGGGTTGTCTCAACTGCTGCATGGTTCTCCTCCTGTTCAGGGGTGGCTCCACCCTGGCCGGGACGGGCGGCGCTCCGGAAGGCCGTCGCGTGGCACGAAGCTGCCCGTGCACCGGCAGAAAACTGCCGGACACCGCAGGCCAAGCCACAGCTACCGATCGATTGGTAGGATTGGGCGCCCTTGCCGGAGAGGAGAGGCCGTTGGAGGATCCCTGGATCGCGAGGCTCGCCGCCGGCCTGCTGCCCGAGGTGCCCGCGCTGGCCGGTCGGATGCTCGCCGCCATCGTCGCCGAGAACGAGACCTACGCCGCCCTGCCCGCGCAACGGCTGGCCGAGGTGGGCGAGGACAACCGGCTCAACCTCACCGAGCACCTGGCCGACCTGGCCGAGGCCCGGCCCACCGAGGCCAGGGCGGCCAAGGAGACCGCGCGCCGCCGCGCCGAGCAGGGCGTGCCGCTGGGCACCGTCCTGCACGCCTACCGCATCGGCTTCCGGGTCGTCTGGCAGAGCATGGTGGAACGCGCGACCGCCGAGCCCGGCTACCCGCTGGAGACGCTCGCCACCTCCATGACCTCGGTCTGGAGGCTCGTGGACACCTACTCGGTCGCCGTCACCGAGAGCTACCAGCAGGCGCTGCTCGACCTGGCCCAGCGGGAGGCGCACCGGCGGCAGCTCCTGCTGGACGCGCTCATCGAGGGACGGGTGAGCGACTGGAGCGTGCTCGGCGGGAGCGCCCACGCGCTCGGCCTGCCGGCGACCGGGCCCTACCTCTGCGTGGTGGCCGATCCAGGGCTCGCCCTGGCGACCATCGGGCTGCGCGGCGTGTGGCGGTCACGGGCCGAGGACCAGGTCGGCATCGTGACCGCCTGCCGCGGGGTGCGGGCGGCGCTGGGCGGGCGCGGCCGGATCGGGATCAGCGAGCCGTACGAGCGGCTGCCGCAGACCGCCGCCGCCTACCGGGTGGCCCAGCTCGTCCGGTCGGGGCTGCCGCCGGGCAGCCGCGAGGCGGCCACCGTGGACAGCCGCCCGGTCGGCGCCCTCGTCGCCGCCGCCCCCGACCTGGCCGAGCGGGTCGGATCCGCGGTGCTCGGCCGCGTCCTCGACCGGCCCGACGGCGAGGCGCTGCTGGAGGTGCTGGCGGCGTGGATGGAGAGCGGGCAGTCCACCGCCGAGCTGGCGCGCCGGCTGTACTGCCACCGCAACACCATCCGCAACCGGCTCGGCCGGATCGAACAGCTCACCGGCCGCTCCCTGGACCACCCCGGCGACGTCGCGGCCCTCTACACCGCCCTCCTCGCCCACCGCCTCACGGCCACCGGCTGAGACCACCCAGCGACGTCGCGGCCCTCTACACCGCCCTCCTCGCCCACCGCCGCCGGCTGACCGTCCCGCGCGACCCGGCTGGCCGGGAGGGGTGCGTATGCTGGCCAGTCATGGATCTTCCTGACTGGCTGACGCGGACCGCGGACCGGCTGGCCCAGGTGGACGGGGTCGTCGGCGTCTGCCTCGGCGGCAGCCGGGCCCGCGGCGCCCACCGGCCCGACTCCGACTGGGACCTCGGCCTCTACTACCGCGGCCCGCTCGACACCGCCGCCCTGCGCGTGGCGGCCGAGGAACTCACCGGCGGCCCGGCCGAGCTCACCGAACCCGGCGGGTGGGGGCCGTGGGTGGACGGCGGCGGCTGGCTGACCGTCGGCGGCACCCAGGTCGACTGGCTCTACCGCGACCTCGACCGGGTCGCGCGCCACTACGCCGACTGCGCCGAGGGCCACGTCGAGATCGGCCACCAGGTCGGGCACCCGCTGGGCGTCTACGCCCTGTCCTACCCCGGTGAGCTGGCCCTGGGCCGGGTCCTGGCCGACCCTACCGGGGAGCTCACCGAGGTACGGCGACGCGTCTCGGCCTACCCCGACGCCCTTCGCACGGCCCTGGTCGCGGCGGCCCGCTGGGAGCCGGGGTTCGTCCTCACCGCCGCCGGCAAGGGCGCCAAGCGCGGCGACGCCTTCTACGCCGCGGGGTGCGTCTTCCGTGCCGTCGGGGTGCTGGCCCACGGGATCTGCGGGGCCGAACGGCGGTGGGTGGTCAACGAGAAGGGCCTGGTCGCCGAGGCGGCGGTTCTGGCCACCGCCCCGCCGGACCTGGAGGCCCGGGTCCAGGAGGTGTTCGCCCTGGCCGGGGAGCTCCCGGCGATGATCGGCGCGGCGCGGCGGCTGGCCGACGACGTCACGGCCCGCCTCCCGGACCAGCCCGCGTAGCACCTCTGGTCCAGGCGGCTTCGAATCGGTCCGTGCAGGACTTCCAGTCCAGGCGGCTTGGGATCAGTCCGCGTAGGGCTTCAGGAGTGGTTCGCCCGGTTCCCAGGGGCCGGTCGAGCCGCGTCGTTCGGCCCGCTGGCGGGCCAGCCCGGACAGGGCCTCCAGCACCACCCGGCTGCCCAGCAACGCGGTGACGTCCGCGTGGTCGTGCACCGGAGCCACCTCCACCACCTCCACCCCGACGATCGGCAGCTCGTAGCTGAGCCGCCGCACCGCGTCGAGAAGCTCCCGCGAGGTGAGCCCGCCCGGCTCGGGAGTGCCGGTGCCGGGCGCCATCCCGGGGTCGACCACGTCGATGTCCACCGACAGGTACACCCCGTCGCAGTCGTCGAGCGCGATCCGCGACGCCTCGGTCAGGCACACGTCCAGGCCGCGCGCGACCACCTCGGTCATCTCGTAGGACCGCATCCGCTGCCCGGCCATCCACCGCAGCGTCTCCGGCCCCGGCCAGTAGCCGCGCAGCCCGATCTGCAGGAACCGGTCACCCCGCGCGGCCCCCGACTCGATGAGGCGGCGCATCGGCTGCCCGTGCCCGATCAGCGAGCCGTACGAGCTGTCGCCGGTGTCGGCGTGCGCGTCGAAGTGCAGGATCGACACCCGCCCCCAGCCGGTCGCGCGGGCGACGCCGGTGACGTTGGGCAGGGCGATGGAGTGGTCGCCGCCGAGGATGAACGGGATCTTCCCGGCCGCCGCGACGGTGTGCACGGCCCGCTCCAGCGCGGCGTGGGCGGCGTGCGCGTCGCCGCTGAACATCTCGACGTCGCCGGCGTCGGTCACCTTCAGGTCGCGCAGGCCGTCCACGCCGAGGGCCAGCGACGGGCGCACGCCGTCGTGCGGCAGGTAGCAGGCCTGCCGGATCGCGCCCGGGCCGAACCGGGCGCCCGCGCGGTAGGAGGTGCCGCCGTCGTACGGCGCGCCGAGGATGACGACCTCGGCGTCCGCCCAGGTGTCCGGCTCGTCGAGCGCGCAGGCCGGCACGCCGAGGAAGGTCAGGTCAGGGCCGAACATGGCGCCGTAACGGGTCATACCCGCATCGTCACAGCCCCGCCTCGCCCGGCGGAACGCCTCGCTTGTCGCGACCCCCTCCATACGCCCTATGGAGCTCCGCGCGCAGGCGCTCCACCACCGGCGGCCCTTCACCGGCCGGGGTGACGAACAGGATGCCCCGCGCGCCGACCTCCTGGACGGTGTCTCGCACCACCACCTCGTGCCCGGCCTCCAGCGCGAGTTCGGGGACCAGCGCGACCGCGTCACCCGCGGCGACGAAGCCGTGGATCACGCTGTAGCTGTCGCTGCGCAGCACGATGCGCGGGCGGAAGCCGAGCGACTGGCAGGTGGCGATGAGGATCTGGTCGCTCGGGTCGTAGCCGCTCTCGGAGATGAGCCAGCCCGCCCCGGCGAGCGAGGCCAGGTCGACCGGCCCGTCCGGGGTGTCGCGCCCGGCCGGCAGCAGTAGCCGGAAGGGGTCGTCGAACAGCCGCTCCACCCGCAGGTCCGCCCCGTACCCCGGCTTCGCCCCGGCCACGTCGTAGATCAGGGCGCAGTGCAGCGCGCCCGAGCGCACCCGGGTGAGCAGGTCCAGCGGCTCGGCCTCGGTCAGCTCGACCCGCACCCCGCTGCCCGCGACCGCCCGGCGCAGCGGTCGCGGCAGCAGCTTGGTCGCCGCCGTGGTGAAGGCGCCCACCCGGATCGTCGCCAGGCCGTGCGCCAGGCTCGCCCGCACGTCCGACTCCATCGCCTGCACCCGGTCCAGCACCCCGGAGGCGTGTTCCAGCACCATCGCCCCGACGTCGGTCAGGACCGCGCCCGCCGGGCCGCGCTCGACCAGGCGGGCGCCCAGGTGGGACTCCAGCGCGCTCAGGTGGTAGCTGATCGTGGGCTGGCCGAAGCGCAGGTGCCGGGCGGCACCGGCGAGCGAGCCGTGCACGGCGACGGCGCGCAGGACCTGGAACTGGCGGAGGTCGATCATCCATACAGGCTATGGAGCTTGACGCACCGCCGCCAGGACGACGTCGTCGCCGGTCTGCCAGACCGTCCCCACCTGCGCGAAGCCCGCCTGGCGCAGGAGCGCGGCGTGCACGGCGACGGACACCCGGTGGTCGCCCTCGACCGTCCCGCCCGCCTCGCGCGCCGCCACCAGCGGAGCCAGTACGGGATCCTGACCGGCCGCCCGCCACCAGGAGGCCCAGTCCTCGCCGTCGCCCACCCGCTCGCCGCGCACCGCCGCGGCCAGGGCGGCGATGGCCGGCTGCTCGTCGTAGAGGTTGTCGGCGTTGACGAACAGGCCGCCGGGCCGGATCAGCCCGGCCAGCTCCTCGTACACCGCGGCGAGGTCGGCCACCGGCAGGTAGTGCAGCGCGGTGGCCGACACCACCGCGTCGGCCGCCTCCTCCAGCCCGAGCCGCGCCGTCCAGCCCGGCCGGCGCAGATCCGCCTCGGCGAAGCGCGCGACCTCCGGGTAGGCGCTCCGGCCCAGCGCCAGCAGCAGCGGATCGGTGTCCACCCCGATCACGCGCGCGTCCGGCAGCCGCCGCGCCAGCCGTACGGCCAGCGAGCCGGGACCGCAGCCCAGGTCCAGCACCAGCGGCCGCGGCCGATCGGCCAGCGCGTGCCGCAGGACGTCGCCGACCACCTCGAAGCGCCGCTCCCGCTCGGCGACGTAGCGTTCCTGCTGCGCGTCCCAGCGCCGCAGCCAGGCGCGGGCGTACTCCGGGCACAGAGTGGTCATCAGATCGTCCTCGATTCGGTCAGCGGGTCGTCGATCAGGGCACGGGGCACGCCGAGCACCTCGTCGGCCACCACCCGGCCGCGCACCGCGAAGACCTCCGCGAGCAGGTCAGGCGTCACCACCCGGTACGGCGGGCCGTCGGCGTGCACGCGGCCGTCGCGCAGGGCGACGATCCGCTCGGCGAAGCGGGCCGCGTGGTCGAGCTCGTGCAGCACCGCCACCACCGTCAGGCCCCTCGCCTCCCGCAGCTCCCGCACGAGGGTGAGGACCTCCAGCTGGTGCCGCACGTCCAGGTGCGCGGTGGGCTCGTCGAGCAGCAGGATCCGGGTCCGCTGCGCGACGGCCAGGGCCAGGCGGGTGCGCTGGCGTTCACCGCCGGACAGGGTGTCCAGGAGCCGGTCGGCCAGGTGGGTGACGCCGGCCAGGGCGAGCGCCTCCTCGGTGCCGGGGTCGTGCTCGGGCTGCCACACCATGCGGAGCGGCCCGTGGCTGGGGTAGCCGCCCTGCCGGACGAGCTGACGGACGGTCAGGCCGGGCACCGGCGGCAGGCTCTGGTGCAGGACGGCCAGCCGGCGGGCGATCGCGCGCCGGGAGAGGGCCCGCAGCGGGGTGCCGTCCAGCGTGACGGCGCCCTCGTCCGGCGGGAGGAGGCCGGCGATCAGCTTGAGCAGGGTGGACTTGCCGCAGCCGTTCACGCCGACGAGCGCGACGAACTCGCCGGGGGTGATGGTCAGGTCGACTCCCTTCAGGACCTTTCGCGTGCCGTACGAGTAGGTGAGGCCGCGGATGTCGATGGTCATGACTCTCTCTCCTTGCGCGCCACCGCGATCAGGACGGCGGCTCCGGCCAGCGCGGTCACCACGCCGGTGGGCAGGCCGAGCCGGTGGGTCAGGTCGCCCGGCAGCAGCCGGGTCAGGGTCTGGGCGACGGCGTCGGCACCGGCCAGTGCCGCCGCCCCGGCCAGCGCGGCGACCGGCACCACCGCCCTCGGCCGGTGGCGTGCGGCCCAGCGGGCCACGTGCGGTGTCATCAGGCCGACGAAGGCCAGCGCCCCCGCCAGACCGGCCGCCCCGGCGGCCAGCGCCACGGCCGCCGCCAGCGCGGCCACCCTGGCCGGGCGGGGCGGCAGCCCGAGCGCCGCGGCGTGCTCGTCGCCGCCGGCCAGCACGGCCAGCGCGGCCGAACCGAGCCAGACCAGCGCGATCCAGCCGAGGATCCAGCCCGAGGTGGTGGCCAGGTGGTCCCAGACCCGGCCCTCCACCGAGCCGACCAGCCAGCGCAGGGCGTTGCCGAACCGGCTCGGCTGGTAGGCCAGCAGGAGCGTGGTCAGCCCGGCCAGCGCCGCCGAGCCGAGCAGGCCCGCGACGATCACCTGCCCTGGGTCGCGGCGGGCGGCCAGCATCCAGCTCAGCCCACCGCCCGCGGTCCCGCCGGCCACCGCGGCGGCCAGGGCCCCGGTGACCGAGTCGGCCGGGACGACGCCCAGGGTCATCCCGCCCAGGATCCCGAGCACCGCGCCCGGGTTGACGCCGGTGAACTCCGGGGCCGCCAGCGGGTTGCGCAACGCCGCCTGCAGCACCAGGCCCGCCACCCCCAGCCCCGCCCCGGCCAGCAGCGCGGTCAGCAGGCGGGGGAGGCCGAGCTCCCACAGGATCCGCTCGTCGAGCGTCTCCGGCACCCCGTCCACCACCCCGATCACCGCCCCCGGCCCCACCCCGGACGCCAGCAGGTGCACCCCCACGATCACCAGCAACCCCACCCCCCACCCCGACCACCCCAGCCGGAAACCTCCGCCTCCCCACCTCAGCCGACCCGCCCGGATGCCCCCCTTCGTCCACCTCAACCGGCCCGCCCGAGTGCCCCCCTTCGTCCGCCTCAGCCGACGCGCTCGGGTGGTGACCCCCTTTGCCCACCTCAGCCGACCCGGGCGGCCGGCCGTCTCGACGGGCCCGTTCATGCCGCCCGCCCGCGGAGCAGCACGGCCCCGGCCAGCACCCCGGCCAGCGCCGTCCAGGCCCCGAGCGGCGTCTCGACCGGAGCCAGCGCCACCCGCGCCGCCAGATCGGCCGCAGCGGTGAGGGCCGCCCCCACGACGGCCGTCCACGGCAACCAGTCCCGAGCCTCCCCCCGAGGCCGCAACCGCCGAGCCAGCAACGGCGCCACGAACCCCACCCAGGCGATCGGCCCGCAAGGCCCCACCACCGCCCCGGCGAGCAACGCCGCCACCGCCAGCACCCCGAGCCGAGCCCGCCCGACCTTCCCGCCGAGCGCCGCCGCGGCCTCGTCGCCGAGCCGCAGCAGCCCCAACGCCGGCACACACGCCACCACCAGCGGCACCGCCACCACGAACCACGGCACCGTCTGCCCCACCTGCTCCCACACCACCCCGCTCAAGCTCCCGACCAGGTAGCGGAAGAGCAGGTCGTACTGCAGGCGGTCGGCACTGGCCAGCACGGCCAGCAGCAACGCCTGGATCGCCGTCGACACCGCCACCCCGATCAGCAACACGCTCTGCGCGCTCCGCCCCGCCCGCGCGGCGGCCAGCGTCAGCGCCCCGCCCACCGCCGCCCCGCCCAGCCCGGCCAGGGGGTACAGCCCGCCCGGCACCGGCAACGCCCACACCACGCACACCGCCACCGCCAGCGCGGCCCCCGACGACACCCCGATCAGCTCGGGTACGGCCAGCGGATTGCGCAACGACTCCTGCAGCAGCAGCCCCGCCGTGCCGATGGCGGCTCCGCCGAGCAACGCGATCACCAGCCGCGGCGCCCGCAGCTCCCACACCACCACGTACTCCAGCGACCCCGGCTCGCCCAGGACCGCGGCCAGCCGATGCGGCGCCACGACCGGCGTCCCCAGGCTCAGCCCGGCCACCACCAGCCCGGCCACCACCACCCCGGCCACCACCACCCCGGCCACCACGACCGCCCCCACCCGGAACCGCGTCGGCCCTTCCTGCGCGGAGGCTGGGGGAGGGGAGTCTCCGAGGGAGCCGCCCCGGCCACCCAGCGCGCTCCGAACCACCTGGATGCGGGTCACCCGGCGGCCTTGGAGAGAGCCTCGTCCAGGATGAGGCCGAAGGCGCGGGTGCCCCGGCCCGAGGCCCACAGCTCCGGCCGGACCTCGAACACCCGGCCCGCCCCGACCGCCGGAATCCGCCGCCAGACCGGATGCTCCCGGTAGGTCTCGGTGACCGCCTTCCCGCCCCCGAACGAGAACGACTGCACGAAGATGACCTGCGGCCCCTTGGCCAGGATCTCCTCCAAGCTGTAGGCCTGCGCCGTCTCGAAGCCACCGCCCTTGCTCGGCCAGGGGTAGCCGAAGAACTGCGACAGGAAGTGCCCCAGCACGTCGTCGGTGGTGTTGACGCCCACCGAACCGCTGCCGCCGTACATGGCCAGCACCGGCACCCCGGCCAGGCCCTTGGCCCGCGCGGCGGCCTTGCCGTCCGCCACCTTGGTCCGGAAGACGCGCTCGGCCTGGGCCTGCTGCCCGGCCCGGCCGGTGAGGGCGCCCACCGCCCGCAGGTAGGCGATCGAGTCCTCGTAGCTCTTGACCCGCACCACCCACAGCGGCGCGAACTTCTCCACCGCCGCCCGGAGCTGGTCGTGCACCCCGGCCAGCCCGATGACCAGGTCAGGACGCGCCCGGGCGATCGCGGCGACGTCCTCGCTCCCGAACCCGCCCGGCACCACCGGCACCTCCGCCCCGCGCGCCCCCAGGTAGTCGGGCCTGGACAGCAGCTTGGGCGTGGTCGTGGCCACGGGCACCAGGCCCAGCTCGACCAGGATGTCGTCGCACAGCCCGGTCAGGCAGACGATGCGCTCGGGAGCCTTGGGCAGCGTCACCCGCCCCCCGCCCGCCGGATCGGCGACACTCACCGAGACGGCCTGCCGGGCGGGCTGGGCGGGGGTGGAGCCGCAGGCGGCGACCAGGGTCAAGGCCGCCGCCACGGCGAAGGCGCGGATCATCGGGCAGCCTCGCCGACCCGGCCGAAAAGCGCTCCAGGGCGCATCGAAACCTCCGGTATGAAAATCATTGCCAATCTGGACAATGAAAATCATTACCATCTAGGCTGGCGCCGCGCCAACCTCAATCCCGAAATGTCCAACTCGGGCCCCCATCCCCCAAGGAACCGCCACCCGTGATCATCCATCGACGCCTCCTCCAGCTCTCCGGCAGCGTCCGAGCCCCCGTGGCCGCCTGCGTCACCCTGGGCCTGGCGGTGTCCGCCGCCTACGTCGGCCAGGCCCTCCTCCTGGCCGCGACCCTCGCCGCGCTGACGGAAGGCCGCACGGAGACCGCGGTGATCCTGCTCGCCTGGACGTTCGGCGTGATCGCGGCCAGAGCCGTCCTGCTGTGGGCCCGCGAGTGCGTCACCGCCTGGGCCGGCGCGCTCGTCCGGGCCAGGTTGCGCGACCGGCTGGTGGAGCGCCTGGGACGGCTCGGCCCGGCCTACCTGACCGGCGCGCGGACGGGCAGGGTGCAGACCACGCTGGTGGACGGGGTCGAGGGCCTGGACGCCTACTTCAGCCGCTACCTGCCCCAGGTCGTGATCACCCTGGTCGTGCCGCTCACGCTGGTGGGCTGGCTGTTCACCGTCCACCCGGCCGCGGCGGCCGTGCTGGCGGCGGCGGTGGCCGGGGTGCTGGTGATCCCGAGGTTCTGGGACGCCACGCTGCTGCGCCGGGGCCGCGCCCGGTGGAGCGCGTTCGCCGACCTGGCCGCCGACTACCTCGAAGCCACCCAGGGCATGGCCACGCTCCGGGCGTTCGGCGCCGTCCAGCGGGTCGGCGCCGGGCTCGCCGGCCGCGCCCAGCGGCTCTACGAGAGCACGATGCGGCAGTTGAGGGTGTCCCTGATCGAGACCGGGGTGAGCGCCTTCCTGGTCCAGGCGGGCACCGCGGCGGCGGTGCTGGTGGCCGCCCGGCCGGGCGACGCGTGGAGCGTGTTCGCCGTGCTGCTGATCACGGTCGAGTGCTTCCGCCCGGTGCGGAACCTGGCGGAGTACTGGCACGCCGGCTACCTCGGCATCACCGCGGTCGACGGCCTCGAAGAGCTGCTGTCGGCCCCGCTCCCGGTCCGCGACACCGGGACGCTCACCACGGTCGCGCCCCGGCCGGAGCTCGTCTTCGACCGGGTCACCTTCACCTATCCGGGAGCCGCGCGGCCTGCCGTGCACCAGGTGAGTTTCCGGGTCGGCGGCGGCCAGACCGTCGCGCTGATCGGCCCGTCGGGGGCGGGCAAGAGCACGCTGGCCGCCCTGCTCCAGCGGCACTTCGACCCCGGCGGCGGGACCATCACGATCGGCGGCGCCGATCTGCGGGAGCTGAGCCTGGACGCGCTGCGCGCGGGCGTCGCCGTGGTCGCCCAGGACACCTACCTCTTCCACGGGACCGTCGCCGACAACCTCCGGCTGGCCAGGCCCGGGGCCTCCGACGCCGAGCTGGCCGCCGCCGCGCGGGCCGCGGGCGCGCACGGCTTCATCACCGCCCTGCCCGAGGGGTACGGCACGCGGCTGGGCGAGCGTGGGGCGACGCTGTCCGGCGGGCAGCGCCAGCGGCTGGCCATCGCCCGGGCCCTGCTGGCCGACGCGCCCGTGCTGCTGCTCGACGAGGCCACCTCGCACGTGGACGTCCGGGGCGAGGACGCCCTCGCCCGGCTGCGGCGTGGCCGTACCTGCCTGGTGATCGCGCACCGGCTGTCCACCGTGCGTGACGCCGACCGGATCGTCGTCCTCGACCGCGGCGAGGTCGTCGAGTCCGGCCCGCCCGCCACCCTCCACACCATCGCATCTGCCCACTGACCTCCCGCCGATCGTCGAGGACGTGACCGTATGACCCATCCGAGAATCCCGGAACGGGGGCCGATGTGGTGGCTGGCCGGGGCGGTGGCCGGGCACCGGCGGGCGTTCGCCGCCACGCTGGCCGCCAACCTGCTCGCCCAGACCGCCGCCCTGGCCGCGGCCGCCACCGCGGCCTGGCTGCTGGGCCGCGTGCTCACCGGCACGCCCACCGACCTGCCGCCGGTCGCCACGGCGCTGGCCGGGCTGGTGACGGTGGTCACCCTGGCCGCCTGGTGGGAGACGTACGTGGCCCACGACCTGGCCTACCGGGTCCTGGCCGGGCTCCGCGGCCAGATCTACACGGCGATCGCCAGGATCGCCCCGGCCCGGCTGCTGGGCCGGCGCAGCGGCGACCTGTCCGCGACGGTGCTGTCGGACGTCGAGACCCTGGAGTGGCTGTTCGCGCACACCCTCGCCCAGGGCCTGACCGCGGCGGTCGTCCTCACTGCGGGCACGGTGCTCACCGCCCTGCTGCACCCCTGGCTCCCGGCCATCCTCCTGCCCCTGGCGGCGGCGGTGGCGACGGTGCCGCTGTGGTTGCGCCGCCGCTCCCGGCGACACGGCGACGAGCTGCGCGCCGCCACCGCGAGCCTCACCGCGGACGTCGTCGACACCGTGCAGGGCCTGCGCGAGCTGACCGCCTTCCGCGCCCTCGGCCGCCGCCGCGTCCTGCTGGCCGCCCGCACCCGCGAGCTGGCCGGGCTCCAGGCGGCCAACGCGGCCCGCGGCGGCCTGGAGAGCGCCCTCACCGACCTGCTGGTCGCGCTGGCCGCCGCCGGGACGCTGCTCGCCGTAGCCCTCCTGGTGCGCGCCGGCGAGCTGGACCCGGCGCACGCCCCGCTGGCCATGGTGGTCGCGGCCGGCGCCCTCGGCCCGGCCACCCAGGTGGCCGGGCTGCTGAAGGAGTACGGCACGCTCCGCGCGGCGGCCGGACGGGTGCACACCCTGGTCACCGCCCCGCCCAACGTCCCCGCCCCGGCCGAGCCCGCGACCCCGGCGCCCGCCCCGGCGGTGGTCTTCGAGGACGTGCGTTTCCGTTACACCCCCGACGGCCCCGAGGTCCTGCGCGGCGTCTCCTTCACCGTCCGGCACGGCCAGACGGTGGCGCTGGTCGGCGCCTCGGGGGCGGGCAAGACGACCTGCGTCTCGCTCCTGCTGCGGTACTGGGATCCCGACGGGGGCCGCATCCTGCTCGGCGGCGTCCCGCTCGACCGGGTGGCGGACGTGCCCGCGCACGTCACCGTGGTCCCGCAGGACGTGCACCTGTTCGCCGGGACGGTCGAGGACAACGTCCGGCTCGGCGCCCCGGACGCCGACGTGGTCCCGGCCCTGGCCGCGGCGCACCTGGCGATCGACCCCGACACGCCGGTCGGCGAGCGCGGCGTCACCCTGTCCGGCGGCCAGCGGGCCAGGGTCGCGGTTGCGCGGGCGCTGGCGACCGGTGCGCCCGTGCTCGTGCTCGACGAGGCGGTGGCCAACCTCGACCCCGGCAACGAGGCCCGCCTGGCCGCCACCCTCGCCGCGGCGGCCCAGGACCGCGCCACGCTGGTCATCGCGCACCGCCCGGCCACCATCCGCCGCGCCGACCACATCGTCGTGCTCGACGCCGGCCGGGTGGTCGCTCAGGGCACCTTCGCCGACCTCACCGCCGACCCGGACGGCCCCCTCGCCAAGCTTCTCGGCCTCGACCGGCCGGACCCCGGGGCCGCCGAGGCGGGCGGTTCCCAGGGGGCCGGGGTCATCGCGGAAGGGCGCTGAGGTCCGGCCGGCGGGCCAGGACCTGGGCGGCGAAGCGGGCCGCCACCTCGCCCCAGGCGGCCCGCGCGAGCGCGTCGTCCGTCACGGCTCCGCCGTACAACGTGTCCAGGTCGAGGCCGCGGCGGCGGGCGGACTCGGGGCTCCAGCCGCGGATGCGGCCGGGCCCCGCCTCGGGGTGGAACTGCACGCCCCACGCCCGCTCGCCCAGCCGGAAGGCCTGGTACGGGCAGCGCTCGGTCGACGCCAGCCACACCGCGCCGGGCGGCAGGGCGGTGATCGCGTCGATGTGGTTCTCGATGGCCGGCACCGTGCCGGGCAGCCCGCCGAACAGCGGGTCGGCGGCGGCCTCGGCGCGGACGGTGATCGGCGTGCTGCCGTGCTCGGGCGCGCCCGCGTCGCCCTGCACCCGGCCGCCGCCGACCTGGGCCAGCAACTGGCCGCCGAGGCAGATCCCGAAGTACGGCACCGCCCGCTCCAGGGCCTGCCCGGCCAGCGCGCGGGTGGCCGGCAACCAGGGCGCCCGCTCGTCGTCGTCCGGCAGGTAGGCGCCGCCCAGCACGATCAGCCCGTCGTGCTCCAGCCGGTCCGGGAGCGCGGACCCGTCGAAGGGGGTCGCCACGTCGAGCGCGATCCCGGCCTCGGCCAGCCAGCCGGCGAACCGCCCTGGCCCGCCTTTCGGATCGTTCTGTACGGCCAGCACCCGGGGCATCTGCGACATGAGATCCGACTCTACCTCCGCCCCTCCGCGCCCCCGGGCGGGTCCCATGTCACAGACTCCCGCCCTGTCTCGTCTTGGATGGGGAAGGACGTCGACCGGCCGGAAGGTGAAAGCTCATGCGGGTGTACGTGGCCATCGTCGGGACCGAGCCCGGCCGGGAACCGGCGTGAACCGGGCCGAGCAGTTCCAGGAGCTGCGGCCGCTGCTGTTCTCCATCGCCTACCGCATCCTCGGCAGCGTCACCGAGGCCGAGGACGCCGTCCAGGAGACCTGGCTGCGCTACGAGAGCGTCGAGCCCCCGCCGGACTCGCCCAAGGCGTTCCTGTCGGCCGTGGTCACCAGGCTCGCCATCGACGTGCTGCGCTCGGCGCGCGTGCGGCGCGAGGAGTACGTCGGGCCGTGGTTCCCCGAGCCGCTGCTGAGCGACCCCTACGCCGACCCCGAGCGCTCGGCCGAGCTGGCCGACTCGGTGTCGATGGCCGCGTTGCTCCTGCTGGAGCGGCTCAGCCCGCTGGAGCGGGCGGTCTTCGTGCTGCGCGAGGTCTTCGGGTTCGGCTTCGCCGAGGTGGCCGCGACGGTCGGCCGGTCGGAGGCGGCCTGCCGCCAGCTCGTGGTCCGGGCGCGCCGGCACATGGACGAGGGCCGTCCCCGGTTCGAGGCCGACCGGCGCGAGCGCGAGGAGCTGGCCGGCCGCTTCTTCGACGCCTTCCGCGACGGCGACGTCGAGCGGCTCACCGATCTGCTGGCCGCCGACGTCCACCTGCTGGCCGACAGCGGCGGCAAGGCGCCCCGCTGGGGCGAGGACGGCGTGCACGGCGTCGCCAACGTGCGCCGGCTGCTGACCGCGCTGGTGCTGCCGTTCGCCCGGATCGGCGGCACGGTCGAGCCGCACGAGGTCAACGGCCAGCCGGGCGCGATCTTCCGCGACCGCGAGGGCCGGGTGGTCAACACCTGGGCGCTCGACATCCTCGACGGGCGCATCCAGGCCATCCACGCGGTGCTCAACCCCGACAAGCTCACCCACGTCGGCCCGGTGGCCGACGCCTGGGCGGTGCTGCGCGAGACGATGCGGTCGCAGCGTTCCGGGCCATGATGAGGGGGTGAACCCCTTCGCTCGGTTACGCGCCGACCTGGCCGCCGGCCGCAACCTGGAGATCTATCTGACCGCGCTGATCGCCCTGGGCGTGGGCGTCCTCGGTGTCGTGGGCACCGTGGACGCCGAGGTCATCAGCGCCGCGATCCTGGCCACGCTCGCCCTGCTCGCCGTCAACGCGCTCGGTCCGCGCCAGCAGGCCGACGAGCTGAAGGAGCAGGTCGGCCGGCTCAACCGGCTGGTCGAGGAGCGGATCGCCGGGTCGGTTTCGGCCGAGGCCTTCCTGACGACCACCCGCGCCGGGCTGGAGGAGCAGATCGCCCGGGCGCACGACATCCGGCTGTGCGGGGTGACGCTGAGCCGTACCGTCCGCAACCTGGTCGGCGAGCTGGAGGACCGGTTGCGGCGGGGCGCCTCCGTCAAGATCCTGCTGATCGACGCCGAGCCCGGCGTGCTCGACCAGGCGGCCAAACGCAGCACCATCCCCGACCACCCGGAGGTCTTCGGTCACCGGGTCCGCGCCACCACCGACCTGCTGCGCCACCTGGCGGCCCTGCCGGACGCCACCGGGCGGCTGGAGGTGCGGCTGCTGCCGTTCGTCCCGGCCTTCGGCGTGGTGCTGATCGACCCGGACAGCACCGGCGGGGTGCTCCACGTCGAGCTGGGCACGCACAGCTCGGCGCGGCCCGACCCGGTCTTCACGCTCACCGCGCAGCGCGACCCGCGCTGGTTCCGGCACTTCCACGGCGAGTTCGACCGCATGTGGGAGGCCGGCCGCCCGGCGTCCGTGCAGGACGGGTTCCCGGCGGCCGGCCCGATCGGCGAGGGGGCTCAGGGCGCGTCGTAGCCCAGGGTGTAGGCGCCACCTCCCTGGTAGGCGTGGACGCGGTAGCGGTAGTAGCCGGCGGTGCCGGTGTAGCTGAGCGTCTCGTCGGGCCCGGAGGTGGCGCCCTGCGCGACGGACGCCCAGGTGGAGCCGTTCCACTTCTGCAGGTACAGGTCGTAGTCGGTGCCGGCCGGGCCGTCGAGGCAGGCGCGGTGCGCGCCGGTCGTGGTGGTCTGGAAGTACTGGCCGTCCGGCTGGTACTGGCTGGCGCCGCTGGTCAGCGAGCCGGTCTTGGTCGTCTCGAAGCCCGCGCAGCCCTGCGGGGGACCGCCGCCGACGGTGAGCGCGAAGGTGGCGGTCCGGGTCGCCGAGGCGCCCGTGCCGGTCACGGTGACCTGGTACGTCCCGGCCGGCGTCTGCGCGGTGGTCGCCAGGGTCAGCGTCGAGCTGCCGCCGGCCTGGATGACCTGGGGCGCGAAGGTGGCGGTCGCGCCGGCGGGCAGGCCGGAGGCGGCCAGCGTGATCTGCTGCGCCTGCCCGCCGGTGACCGCGCTGGACACCGTCGAGGTCGCCGACTGCCCCGCCGGCACGTTCGCCGAGGTGGGCGACAGCGCCAGCGAGAAGTCGTTGCCGCCGGTGGGCGGGGTGTTGTCGATCAGGCCCGAGATCTCGTTGTAGACCTCGGTGATCCGGGTACCCCAGTTGGGACAGCCGCCCAGGTGGTGCAGGGCGATCACCTTGTGGCTGGAGGCGGCCAGCACCGGCGAGCCGGAGTTGCCGCCCGAGGTGTCGCAGCGGTAGCCGGTGTTGACCCCGGAGGACACCACGTCGATCTTGCAGGTGGCGCCGCCCTGGGTCTCCTCGAACAGCGACAGCCGCTTGGGCAGCACGTCGCCGTGGCCGGGGATGTAGATCCGCTCCCCGGCGACCGGCGGGCGCGGGTCGAGGTAGAGCGTGCCGTACTGCTGGATCGCGGCGAAGTTGTTCACGCTGAACAGGGCGTAGTCGAGCGCGTTGAGGTTGCTGGACTTCAGGAACTGCGCGCCGCTGACCTTGGTGCCCGCGCGCGGGTCGTTGCCGCCGCAGGTGGCGCACTGGTAGTCGAACTGGAACTCGCTGGCCGCCAGGTCCGCGGCGCTCTCCATGCAGTGGTAGTTGGTCAGCATGCGGTTGGTGTTGCCGACCCGCCAGGCCGTGCAGCTGCCCAGGCCGTCGAGGAGCTGGCGGGCGACGGCGTTGCTGCGGGCGAACTCGGTGGGGTGGCTGTCGCGGTAGCAGACGACGTCGCGCCGGGCGTCGGTGCCGCAGACCGAGAAGGACCGGGGCGCGCGGGCCGCGGCCTCGTCCTTGGTGAAGCCGCGGTAGTAGCGGTCGACGACCGCGCCGTAGCCCTGCCGGGTGAGCCGGGAGGCGGATCGTGATCCGGCGGCGTGCAGCGTCACCACGGCGGTGTCGCCGTCGACGGACAACGCGGCGAAGCCGGGCGTGCCGTGCACCGTGTGCCCGGAGCCGCCGGTGTTGGCGCCGAGCGTGGGGTCGCCGTAGTAGGTGTGCACCTCGCGGCCGTCGGGCGAGGCCACCGTGAGGTGGTCGCCGGGGACGAGCTTGAGCGCGCTGAAGTGCACCTTGACGTAGCTGGAGCCCGGCCGCCTGATCTCGGCCGACCACTGCCGGCCGGACGCGCCATAGCGCAGGGTGAGCTCGGCCTCCTGCTGCTCGCCGACCGGGGTGACCGGGTCGGCGTGCCGCACGTGCCGGGCGGCTGCCGCCGCCGGTTCGGATGTGCGCGGTACGGCTGCCGCCGCTGCCGCTGGTTGGGGTGCTCGCGGTACGGCTGCCGCGGCCGGGAAGGGGATCGCGAGGATCGTGGCCGCTGCCACGATCGCGGTCCGGAGCCTGTGACGCATGCCGATGGACCTCCGCCCTGGGGGGAAAGACGGTTGGCCGAGGCTAACCCCGCACTTGCTCAGTAGCGGTATCCGTCACCGCTACTGAACCTGCGACCTGGGTGTCCAGGCCTATGCTGTCGGATCATGAGCGTCACTCTCAGCGACTCCGCGCGTAAGATCCTCGGCGGCCCGAACACCGGCATCCTGGCCACCCTCAACCCCGACGGCAGCCCGCAGACCTCGGCGGTCTGGGTCGGCCTCGACGGCGACGACGTGGTCATCTCCTCCCAGGCCGGGCGGCGCAAGGTCCGCAACGTCGAGCGCGACCCGCGGGTCAGCCTCAGCGTGTTCGACCTCGCCGACCCCGAGAGCTACGTCGAGGTGCGGGGCGTGGCCACGGTCACCGAGGACGAGGGGCGGCGGCTGGCCGTGTCGCTGGCCGAGAAGTACGAGGGCGCCGGGGCGGGGGAGGCCTATCTGGCCCTGCCGCCGGAGGCGGTGCGGGTGGAGATCCGGATCACGCCGGAGCGCGTGGTGGGCAACGCGGCCTGACCGGCCTTACCCGGCTGAGGCCAGGATGCGGAGCGCGTCGGCGGAGCCCGCGTCGTGCGGGGTGTAGATCTCCAGCCGGTGGTCGGGGCTGTCCGGCTGGAGCCACACCTGGTAGTCCACGCTGGCCCGGCCGACCGTCGGGTGGTTCAGGTGCATGGTCCCGACGGTGCAGTCGGAGACCTCGCCGACCGCCCACATCCGGGCGAACTCGTCGCTGCGCATGGTCAGCTCGCCGATCAGCGCCGCCAGCTTCGCGTCCGTCGGGAAGCGGCCCGCGGTCAGCCGCAGGTAGGCGACGTGGATGCGGGCCAGCTCCGCCCAGTTGCGGTGCAGGTCGCGGGTGAACGGGTCGAGGAAGAACAATCGCGGCACCGACGGCCGCTCGCCGGGGGACAGGTCGAAGGGCAGGTGCTCGGCGAACAGCGCGTGCCCGGTGCGGTTCCAGGCCAGCACGTCGCCCCGGCGGCCCAGGACGATCGCCGGCGTCGTCTCGCCCAGCGCCGCCAGCAGCGCGAGCACCCTGGGGTGCGGGTCCTCCGGCGGCGGCTCGGCCAGGCCGGGGGTCGCGGGCTGGCGGGCGAGGTTGTGCAGGTGGGCGCGCTCGATCCGGTCGAGTCGCAGCACCCGGGCCAGCGCGTCTAGCACCTGCTCGGAGGCGGTGCCGGCCTGTCCCTGCTCAAGGCGGGTGTAGTAGCCCGCGCTCACCCCCGCGAGCTGGGCCAGCTCCTCGCGCCGCAGGCCGGGCACCCGGCGTGCGGTGCCGAAGGTGCGCAGCCCGATCTGCTGCGGTGTGATCCGCGCGCGGCGGCCGCGCAGGAACGTCCCCAGGTCTTCCATGCCGTCGAGCCTAGGGCGGGCGGCGGGCGCGTGGGTGACCCTGCTGGGTGCACCCTCGGCAGGGGGATGGTTGCGCGGGCCGCGCCGGCGGAGCCTCGACCACATGTCCCGACATGTCACCCCACACCGCACCCAACACCCTGACCAGCATCCCGGTCGCCCCGCCGGCCAGCCTTCTGATCGGCCCGCTGATCCACACTCCGACCAGCCCCCTGGCCAGCCCCCTGGCCAGCACCCTGACCGGCCCTCTGGTCACCGCCCTGACCGCCCTGCCCCTCGGCGGCCATCGGCTGGGTTGCGGTCCTGGCTCGGCCTGCTGGCCGTCCTCGGTCCCGTCCTGCTGGTCTCCATGGACGGGTCCATCCTGTTCCTGGCCATGCCGCGGATCAGCCGCGAGCTGACCCCCACCGCCGACCAGGCGCTGTGGATCCTCGACGGGTACGGCTTCGCGGTCGGTTCCCTGCTGATCGCCTTCGGCAACCTCGGCGACCGGTACGGCAGGCTCAAGCTGCTCATGATCGGCACCGCCGCGTTCGGAGCCGCCTCGGCGGCGGCCGCCTTCGCCCCGGACGCCGGGCTCCTCATCGCCGCCCGGCTGCTGATGGGCGTGGCCGGCGCGACCCTCCTGCCCTCCGCCCTGGCCGTGCTGAGCGAGCTGTTCACCGACCCGGGACATCGGGCCCGCGCGATCGGCATCTTCGCCGCGACCTTCGCGGCCGGTTTCGCCGTCGGGCCGATCGCCGGGGGCGTGCTGCTGGAGCGCTTCTGGTGGGGCTCGGTCTTCCTGATCAACCTGCCGGTCGTCGCGTTGTTCCTCCTCGCCGCGCCCGTGGTGCTCCGCGAGGTCCGCGCCCGGCGTCCCGGCGGGGTGGACGCGCTCAGCGTCGTCACCTCCGCGGCGGGCCTGCTGCTGGCCGGGTACGCGGTCAAGCACACCGCGGCGGAGGGCCTCGCCGCGGGGCCGGTCGCCCTGGGCGTGGCCGGGGTGGTGCTGCTGGGCTGGTTCGTGCGCAGGCAACGGCTGCTCGCGCACCCGCTGATCGACTTCGCCCTCTTCCGCGACCGCGTCTTCACCGTGGCGATCATCACCGGGCTGCTGCCGCTGGCCGCCTGGTCGGCCACCGCGTACCTGGCCGGCGGCTACCTGCAGTCGGTGCTCGGCCTGGCGGTGCTGGACGCCGCGCTGCTCGCCCTTCCCGGAGCTGCCGTCCTCATCCTGACCTGTGTGGTCACGCCGCACGTCGTCGAGCGGATCGGGCGGCGGACCGCTCTGATCCTGTGCCACTTCGCCATCGCCGCCGGGTTGCTGCTCCTGCTGCCCGGCGGGGTCGGCTGGTACGTGGCCTCCACCGTGGTGGCCGGGCTCGGGTACGGGCTGAGCTTCAGCGTCGTGGCCGACACCGCTGTCGGTGCGGTTCCGGTGGAGCGGGCGGGGGCGGCGGGGGCGATCGCGGAGACCGGGAACGAACTGGGGAACGCTCTGGGCATCGCGGTGTTCGGGTCGCTCGCCGTACTGGTCTTCCGCCTTCAGGGGCCGGACCTCGCGCCGACCCTGGCCGAGACGTTGCGGCTGCCCGGTCTGGCCGCCGCGGCGGCGGAGGAGGCCAAGGCGGCTTTCGTCACCGGGCTCCGCGTGGTGGCCGCGGTCGCGGCCGGGCTGCACGCGGCGCTCGGCGTCCTCACCCTGCGGTGGCTGCCCAGGTGACCGCCCGATCGGTGAGCCGGACCAAAAGGTCAGCGGGTGGGTTGAAACGGGGGCCGGTTCGGTCAGTCGGTGGGTTCGGGCTCCTGATCGGGCTCGTCGGGGCCCTCGCGTTCGGTCTTCCGCTGTTCGGCCTCGGCCTTCGCCTCGGGGTCGGCCGGCGGGTCGACCGGTTCGGCCGGGATGGGCCGCGCGGTCTGCCGCACCTCGACGCCGGCCCGCTCCACCCGCATGTCGCTCTCCCCGTTCACCTGTCCGACGGCGGCGGGCAGTTCCTCGGGCAACGTGTCCTCGTTCATGCCGCGGCTACTGCCCGGCCGGCTGGTCACCAACCCTGACGCCGTACGCGGCGAGGAAGACCCGGACCGCGGAGTCGGCGTAGTGCTCGAGCTCGGCGTCCCGGAAGGTGACCTCGTCGCCGCAGAACATCACCTTGTTCACCGGGATGGAGGTGACCAGCCAGGTGAAGTGGTTGGCGGCCAGCACGGCGTCCTCGACGCGGAGCAGCCCGCGCCCGGCGAGCTGCTCGAAGGCGGCGGCGAGGGCGGCGTGCACCCGTCCGGGCCCGGCCTCGAAATAGGCGTTGCCCAGGTTCGGGAACCGGCCCGCCTCGGCGATCACCAGGCGGCGCACGCGCAGGTGCGCGGGCCGGGTGAGGGCGTGCACGAAGTTGCGGGCGACCTCGCGCAGCGTGGGCTCCAGGTCGTCGGCGGCGGCCAGCTTGCGCAGGGCGTCCTGGAAGATCTCGTCGATGCCGGTCAGCCGGTCGAGCACGATCTGCTCGAACAGCGCCTCCTTGCGGCCGAAGTGCTTGTAGATCGTCTGCTTGGACGCCCCGGCGGCGGCGGCGATCTCGTCGGTCTTGGCGCCGACGTAGCCGTCACGGAGGAAGACCTCCAGGGCCGCGTCCATGATCCGGCGGCGTACTTCGGCCTGTGCCATGCGAGGACCTCCGAACGGGGGATTGACCGTGAGCGTACAGTACCGTACGGTTCACCCCAGTACAGTACCGTACGGTACACCCCCTCCGGGAAAGGGAGCCACGCCATGGGAACGGTCAAGTCCAAGGACGGCACGACCATCGCCTTCGACGTCTGGGGCGAGGGCCGCCCGCTGATCATCGTGGACGGCGCGACCGCCTACCGCGGGGTCAACCCGCTCAACGCCGAGGTGGCCGGTCTGCTGAGCGACGAGTTCCGGGTCTACGCCTACGACCGCCGGGGCCGCGGCGAGAGCGGTGACACCCCGCCCTACGCGATCGAGCGGGAGATCGAGGACATCGCCGCGCTGATCGACGACGCCGGCGCGCCGGCCATGGTCTTCGGCTGGTCCTCCGGCGCGGTCCTGACCCTCGACGCGGCGGCGGCCGGGCTGCCGATCACGCACGTGGGCCTGTTCGAGCCGCCCTTCGTCGTCGACGACAGCCGGCCGCCGCTGCCCGGCGACTACGTCGAGCGGCTCGACGCCGCGGTGGCCGCCGGCCGGCCGGGGGACGCGATGGAGTTGTTCATGACCGCGGCGGTCGGCGGCAGCGCCGAGGACGTGGCCGGGTTCCGGCAGACGCCGTACTGGTCCACCTTCGAGGCGGTCGCGCACACCATCGCCTACGACGGGCGGATCATGGGCACCACCATGTCGGGTGCGCCGCTGCCGGCCGGCCGCTGGGCCGCGATCACCGCGCCCGTGCTGGTCATGCACGGCCTCGACACCATGCCGTGGCTCGTCACCGGGGCCCGCGCGGCGGCCGAGGCGCTGCCCACGGCCGAGCTGCGAGCCGTACCGGGCGAGAACCACGGGACCACCGCGGACGTGCTGGCCCCGCAGCTCCGGCAGTTCGCCCAGAAGCGCTGAGCGCAGGAGGGCTGAGCGCAGGAGGGCTGAGTTCGGGAGCGCTCAATGCGGGAGTGCTGGGTGCCGGGGGCTAGGCCCGGCCCGCCGGGGCGGTGGCGGCGGCCCGGCGGCGGGGGCCGCTCGCGGCGGTGGCGGCCAGCACGCCGGTGAGGATGAGCGCGAGGCCGGCGATCATCACCGCGTCCGGCACCTCGTGGAAGAAGGGGACGGCGAGGACCGCGGTGAGCACCGGGCTGAGCGCGCCGAGCGCCGAGGCGGTCCGCGAGCCGATGCGCCGCACCGCGAAGGAGTAGCAGAGCGTCGACAGCACGCCGACGGCGACGCCCTGCACGCCCGCGATGGCGAGGATGTCGGGGACGGTGGAGTCGCCGCGCAACATCCGAGTGTCGAGCAGCCCGGCGGCCATCGCCACGATCGTGGCCAGCAGCGACGGCACCGCGATGACCAGCACGACCTCGACCGGCTTCAGCCCGGCCCGGCCGAGCGCCAGGGTGTAGCCGCTCCACAGCGCCCCGGCGGCCAGCAGGAGCACGATCCCGGCGGCGGGCACGCCGTTCGGCCCGAGGACGAGCGTCACCACCACGCCCGCCACGATCGGCGCCAGCGCGAGCAGCCGCACCCGGCCGGGCCGCTCGCGCAGCAGGACGAAGGCCAGCAGGCTGACGAACAGCGGCACCGTGCCCGGGATGACCAGCCCGACGAGCGAGGCGGTCGAGGCGGCGCCACCCGCCTCCGACAGCAGCAGGAACGGCAGCCCGGCCCCCACCGCCACCCCGGTCAGCGCCGGGAGCGGCAGCTCGCGGCACCGCCGCAGCGTCCGTGGCAGCCACGGCAGCAGCAGCGCCACCGGTACGGCGAAGCGGAGCAGGGCCAGGTCGCCGGGCGTGAGGCTGGAGGAGGCGACGCTCCGGATGCTGAGCGCGTAGGCGGCCCACACGGTCACGGCGAGCATCATCGCGCCCAGCCCCACGGCGGACCGTTCCGTGGTTCGGCTGCCCGTCATCTCTCTCCTCCTGCTCGGTGACTTAGGAGAATAGGGAAGAGGACGGAGCAGCCGATTGCCGATCATGCCGGGTTTCGCGGTGATATTAGCAGAATCTGCTACGAATGAGGGATGGATGAGATCGACCTGATGATCGTCAGGGAGCTGGAGCTCGACGGCCGGCTGACCAACCAGGAGCTGGCCGACCGGGTGGGCCTGTCGCCCTCGCCCTGCCTGCGCCGGGTCCGGCGGCTCGAACGCGACGGGGTGATCACCGGGTACGCGGCGAACGTGGACCCGCGGGCGGTCGGGCTGACCATCACGGCGTTCGTCCGGATCCGCCTCGACTCGCACGCGGCCGAGGTCGTCCACCAGGTCGAGGAGCGCATCCGCGAGATCGACAGCATCGTCGAGGCCTATCTCATGGCGGGCGACACCGACTACCTGCTCCGCGTGGTGGTGGACAGCTTCCTCAGCTATGAGGAGCTGCTGCGCACCGAGATCCGCACCATCCCGTCGCTCGCCTCGATCGAGACCTCGTTCGCCTTCGGCATGCCGAAGCCCCGCTCGCCGCTGCCGGTCACCATGCGGCCCTGACCGCCTCGCGGGCGTCAGAGGCTCAGGTCGAAGCCCCCGGCGGCGAGCGTGGTCAGGAAGGCGGCCGGGTCGACGAGCTGCTCGATGTGCCCCACCCCTGGCGGCAGGGCCGGCAGCTTGCCGATGAGCTGGGCCGCGACCCGGCCGGTGGCGCGGCTCTGGGCCCGGCCGGTGAAGGACGCGTGCGCCCGGCCCGTGGAGACGGTCACCGCGAAGCCGTCGCCGCCGATGTGCACCCGCTCCAGCGAGCGCCGCACCCAGCGGTGGCGCAGGAGGCGGGCGAGCGCGGGGATCCGGGCCGCCGCGAGCACGCCGGTGAGCATCCCCGAATCCAGGCACAGGCCGGTGCGCGCGTGGGGGACGCCGAGCGTGCCGGGCAGGGTGAACTGGTCGGCGAACGGGAAGCGGTGGACGGTCCGCCTGCCGTACGGGGCGGGGAAGGTCATCGGCCACGAGCCGTCGAGGACGCCGAGGCCGTCGAGGGTCCAGGCGAGCGCGGCCGGGCCGTGCCGCTCGCCCGCGCCGAGCAGCACGCCGATGCGCAGCTCGCTCGCCGCCGGGTCGCGCTCGGCGACGTGCCGGGCCAGCAGGTTGGTGACGCCGGGGACCAGGCCGACGCTGAGCACGGCCGTCGCTTCGTTGCGCACGGCCAGGTCGTGGAGGTCCTCGATCGCGGCGAGCTGGGCGTGCGAGGCGGTGACGTCCAGGTAGTCGATGCCGCGTTCCAGGCAGGCACGGGCGACGCGGGCGTTGTCGAGCTCGGCGCACATGAGCACGGTGTCCACGCCCTCCAGGGCGGCGGCCAGCGCGGCGGGGTCGGTGGCGTCCACCCGCACCGGACGCGCCCCGGGCACCGGCCGCGGGTTGCGGCCACCGACGAGCAGCGTGGCTCCGGGCAGGCCGGCGGCGAGCGCGCCGACGGCGTGCCGGCCGACGGCGCCGTGCCCGCCCAGGACGAGGATCGTGGTCATCGGAGCCCGTCCGACAGGGTTTTTATAGTCACACTAAGAGAATGTTTTTGTAGTGCTGCTACAGTCAAGCGGATGAGAGGGACGTCACAGGAGAAGGTCGACGGCCGCGCCGCCCGCGCGCAGGCCACCCGCGCCCGCCTCGTCCGGGCGGCCGGGGAGTTGTTCGTCGCCGACGGCTACACCGCGACGAGCATCGGCGCGATCGCGGCCCGGGCGGGGGTGAGTGAGCAGACGGTGTACTACGCCTTCGGCACCAAGAAGGCGATCCTCGCCACCGCGCTCGACCAGGCGGTGGCGGGGGACGACCGGCCCGTGCCCACGCTGGAACGCCCCTGGGTCCGGGCCGCGCTCGACGACCCGGACCCGCGCGGCCAGCTCCGCCGCCAGGTGGCCGGAGCGGGGGAGATCTACCTGCGCGCCGCGCCGCTGCTCGACGTGGTGCGCAGCGCCGCGCCGACCGATCCCGACCTGGGCGAGCTGTGGGCTGCCAACCTCGCCCAGCGGCTCGCCGTCCTGCGGGTCTTCGCCGAGGCGCTGGCGGACAAGACGCCGTTGCGCGCCGGCCTGACCCCCGAGACGGCGGCCGACATCGCGCTGGCCGTTCAATCGCCCGAGACCTACACGCTCCTGGTCGGCGAGCGGAGGTGGAGCCATGCGGCCTGGCGGGCCTGGGTGGAGTCGACGCTCCTCGCCGTGCTCACCACCCTGCCGCCGGAGCCGCCCGCGGGGTGACCCGGCTGTTGGTGTGCAGGTAGCGCGCCTTCCCGTCCTGGAAGTCGTAGAGCGCCACGACCTGAGGGTCCTCCAGTGGGTCGGGGGAGCGGGTGACGAAGTGGGTCTCGCTGACCGGCAGCAGGTCGTAGTCGATCCGGTCCGGCCGGCCCAGGAACTCGGCCTCCATCGGGTTGAGGTGGAAGCTGAGCGTCAGCGTCCCGTCCCGGCTGCCCACGTCGTAGCGCAGGCCGGGCCGCTCGTAGCGGCCGGTGTACCGGCCCGGGTCGAGCCGCAGGGTGGGGTCGGGAGCCGGCAGGTCCGGTACGGCGGGCGCGCCCACGGAGGTGAGGATCTCGCTCATCGCCCGCCGGTAGAAGCCGTCGCGCGGCCCGCCGTTCACCGTCATGGCGACCGCCAGGCCCAGCTCGGGCAGGATCCGCAGCCGGGCGTTGTGGCCGATCGTGCTGCCGTCGTGGCCGTAGACCTCCACGCCGGACCAGGTGTCGGCGAGCAGGCCGAGCGCCCACTCCCGGCCGAGCGAGTAGGGCTCGGGCAGGGGGACGCGCGAGCCGGTCATCTCGCGGACGAGCCCGGGCGAGAGGATCCGCGTGCCGTCCGCCGCCATGCCCTCGTCGAGCAGGAGGCGGGCCAGGGCGAGGACCTCGCGCGGCGTCGAGGTCATCGTCCCGCTGGGGCCGAACAGCCGCGGCAGGTGGCTCAGCGGGGAGACGATCGGGCCCTCGTCGGGTGAGCGGACCAGGTGCCCGGTGGCGATCCGCGCCGGGTCGGCCAGCTCCCGGCGGCTGCTGGTACGGCTCAGCCCCAGCGGCCGGACGAGCCGGTCGGTGAGGATGTCGTCCCACGGCCTGCCGTCGATCACCTCCATGACGCGGGCCAGGATCGCGTAACCGAGCGCCGCGCTGTACCCGTGGGTGTGGCCCAGCGGGTGGACCTGGGGAGCGCCGGCGATGCCCGCGACCATGCGCTCGTAGACGTCGTCGTCCTCGCCGGGATCGCCGAAGTCCTCCTCGATGCCGTGCGTGTGGTTGAGCAGGTGGCGGGGCGTGACCTTGGCGGAGACCTCGGGGTCGGCGACCTTGAAGCCGGGCAGGAAGGCGCGGACCGGCTCGTCCAGTGCGGCCTTGCCCTCCTCGACGAACCGCAGGAAGGTCACCGCGGTCCAGGTCTTGGTCAGCGAGCCGATCTGGAAGGCCGTGCCGGTCGTGACCGGTTCGCCGGTGGTGACGTCGGCGACGCCGAGCGCGAAGTCGGTGACCTCGCCGTCGCGCAGGAGGCCGACCGAGGCGCCGGGGATCCGGTACTCGGCGAGCAGGCCGGCCAGGCGGGCCTCCAGGGCGGTGGTGTCCACGCTCACTTCTGCAGGCCCACCGCGTTGGCCGCGTCCGCCTCGAGGAACTCGGTGGTGGCGTAGGGGCCGGCGTGGGCCTCGAACAGCTCGCGGACGGCGTCGATGGAGTCGTGCTTGACGACGTTCACCGCTCTGGTGCCGTCGGTGCTGGCGACGGCCAGCTTCCAGGCGGCGTTCCGGGGGAGCTTGCCGTACGCGGACTTGACCGCGTTCCAGAAGCGGCTCTGGTCGGAGACGGCGGAAATCGCCATGACATGCATGGGGCTGCCTTTCCTCGGCGTTTGCATCTGCGGAAAGGCTACGTTGCGTTTCATGAAGCGTCAACATGAAATAGTGCAGCGTTGCAATAGAGCTGACGGGAAACGCAATGAGCCGTTGCACTATAGTGTTGGTGAACGCCACAGGAGGTGACCGGATGCCCGGGGGCAGGCTGACCCTTGACGACCGCCGGCGGATCGCGGATTGGCTGGTCGAAGGGGTGGGATACGCGGAGATCGGCAGGCGGCTGGGGCGGCCGACCTCGACCGTCAGCCGGGAGGTCGCGCGCAACGGCGGGCCGGGCGGATATCGGGCCGACGGAGCCCAGCGAGCCGCGGGCCGCCGCTCGCCTCGCCGTACGACCGGGCCGGCCGGAGGCGTCCCGGCGGGGACGGCCGAGGCCGTGGGGACGGACTCCGAGCAGACGCGGGCCTTGCTGGAGCGGCTCGCGACGGCCCTGGCCGCCACCGGCCTGCCCCGGATGCCCGCGCGGGTGTTCACCTGCCTGCTCACCGCCGACACCGACAGCCGCACCGCCGCCGAACTGGTCCGGCTGCTGCGGGTCAGCCCCGCCTCGATCTCCAAGGCCATCGGCTACCTGGAGGCCATGGACCTGGTCGGGCGCAGGCTCGACCCGTCCGGGCGGCGGGAGCAGTACTTCATCGACGACGACGTCTGGTTCCGCGCCTGGCGCTCCGACACCGGCGCGCACGCCGAGGTGGCCGAGGCGGCGCGGCGGGGGATCGAGCTCCTCGGCCCCGGCTCGGCGGCGGCGGAGCGGCTGGAGCGGATGCGCGGCTTCTTCGGGCGGCTCAGCGACCACATGGGCGACGGAGGCGTCACGGCCGCGGTGGCCGGGGACGCGCTGACCATGGTCGCGGCGCTCGTGCACGCGGGTGCGCCGCGCACCGAGGCCGACCTCGCGCAGGCCCTCGGGTGGGAGCCGGACCGGGCCGCCGCCGCCCTCGGCACGCTCGACCGGCGGCCGGAGATCGCCGACCCGCTCCAGCTCGTGCGCACCCCCGCGGGCGCCTGGACGCTCGGCCTGCGCCCCGAACGCCTCACCCCGGCCCAGCGCGAGGCCCTCCACCGCGCGCCCCGCCCCTGAAGACCGGCACGGCAAGGAGCCGCGTCACCCCGAGGCCGGCCACCGGGGTCTACATGGCCAGTCCCTGGACCGCGTACACCCCCGACACCCCCACCGCCAGCACCCCCAGCAGCAGCCGCAGCCCCGGCTCGGGCAGCCGCGGCTGCAGGTGCGCGCCCAGGTAGCCGCCGATCAGCCCGCCCAGCCCGCACAGCAGCCCCAGCGCCCACTCGGGCGCGATGTCGCCCGGCGTGGCCAGGGCGAGGACGGCGTAGGTGGCCGCCCCGGCGATCGAGGTGACGAAGGTCGAGGCCAGCGCGGCCGGCGCGACCCGGGTGACCGGCAGGCCGCGCCCGGCCAGGATCGGCCCGAGCAGCGACCCGCCGCCGATGCCGTAGATCCCGCCGACGACCCCCACGGCTAGGGCCAGCGTGGTGATCGCCCGCGGCGAGGGCCCGGCCGGTTCGGGCGCGGGCCCCTTGGAGGGGCGCAGGGTCCGCAGGCACAGCCACAGCCCGAGCGGCAGCAGCAGCCCCGCGACCAGGAGCCGGAAGACCTGCCCGCCGGGCAGCACGAACACCCGCAGCACCGCTCCGGCGACCACGCCGGGCAGCGTGCCGAGGACGAGCAGCCGGGTCAGCGCCCCGCCGAGCTCGCCGCGCCTGCCGTACCGCAGAAGCGCGCCCGGCGTGGCCACCACGTTGAACAGCAGGTTCGTCGGCGTCACCGCCGGGCTCGGCACCTGCAGCACGCTGAGCTGGACCGGGAGCAGGAACACCGCCCCGGACACCCCGACCGGCGCGGTCACCGCCGCGATCAGCAACCCCGAGGCGAACCCGAGCGCCGCCTGCCACCAGGTCATCCCCCACCCGCCCCTCGACGCCCGCTCCAGGATGGCACGCGGATTCGCCTATTCTGGTCGCTGCACCACACGCTCCCACGTCCCCCAAGGCGGTTTGTTCATGGCCGGTACGGCACGCCCCATCACCCTCGTCGGCACGCCCGTGCTGCACACCCCGTGCCGCCCGGTCGAGCGCTTCGACGACGAGCTGGCCGCGCTGGTGGAGGACATGTTCGCCAGCATGTACGAGGCCAACGGCGTGGGCCTGGCGGCCAACCAGATCGGCGTCGGCCTGCGGGTCTTCGTCTACGACTGCCCGGACGGCGACGACGTCTACCAGAAGGGCGTGATCGTCAACCCGACGCTGGAGCTGCCCGCGCACAAGGACCGCAACCTCGACCCCGACGACGAGGGCTGCCTGTCGGTGCCCGGCCCGCGCGCCGTGGTGGGACGGCCCGACCTCGCCACCTGCCACGGCTTCGACGTCACCGGCGCGCCGGTGACCGTCCACGGCACCGGGGTGCTGGCCCGCTGCCTGCAGCACGAGAGCGACCACCTGGACGGCATGCTCTACATCGACCGGCTGTCGGCCGCCGCGCGCAAGGCCGTCCTGGCCGAATTCCGCGAGCGCCAGAACGCTGCCTCGGGCTCCTGAGACCGGCCGGTCTCCGCTCGCACTCGCGTCACCTTGCTACCATCCGTGGATGACCGAGCGCCTCACCGCCGCCCTGATCAGCCAGGCGGCCGAACGGCTCCGGCCCGTGGTGCGCCGCACCGCCCTGGAGCCCAACCACCGGCTGTCCGGACTGCTGGGCGGGCCGGTGCTGCTCAAGCGCGAGGACACCCAGATCTGCCGCTCCTACAAGGTGCGCGGCGCGTTCAACCTCATCGCCTCGCTGACCCGGGCCGAGCGCGAGCGTGGCGTGGTCTGCGCCAGCGCGGGCAACCACGGCCAGGGCGTGGCGTTCGTCTGCGCGCGGCTCGGCATCGACGGCCGCGTCTACGTCCCGTCCACCACGCCCCGGCAGAAGCGTGAGCGCATCGCCGCGCTCGGCGGCGACCGGGTGGAGGTGGTCGTCGGCGGCGGCACCTACGACGAGGCCAGCACCGCCGCGCACGACGACAGCGACCGCACCGGCGCGATCTACGTGCACCCCTTCGACGACGTGCGCACGATGGCCGGCCAGGGCACGGTCGGCATGGAACTGCTCGACCAGTCGGCCGAGCCGCCGCACACCGTCGTCGTGCCGGTCGGCGGCGGCGGCCTGATCAGCGGCCTGGCCGTCTGGCTGCGCGAGCACTCCCCGGCCACCCGCATCGTCGGCGCGGAGCCGGCCGGCGCGGCCAGCATGCGCGCCGCCCTCGACCACGGCGGCCCGCTCGCGCTGCCCGAGCTGGACACCTTCGTGGACGGCGCGGCCGTCGGCCGGGTCGGCGAGGCCACCTTCCCGCTCGTCAGGGACCTGGTCGACGAGGTGGTCCCGGTGGACGAGGGCGCGGTCTGCACCGAGATGCTCGACCTCTACCAGACCGACGGCATCATCGCCGAGCCCGCCGGCGCCCTGGCCGGCGCCGCCGCCCGCGAGCTCCTGCCGTACGGCGCGCCCGGCCCGGTGGTCTGCGTGGTCTCGGGCGGCAACAACGACGTCAGCCGCTACACCGAGGTGCTGGAACGCTCCCTGGTGCACATCGGGCTGCGGCACTACTTCCTGGTGACCTTCCCGCAGCGCCCCGGCGCCCTGCGGCACTTCCTGGACGAGGTGCTGGGCGAGGGCGAGGACATCATCGCCTTCGAGTACGTCAAGAAGAACAACCGCGAGACCGGCCCGGCGCTGGTCGGCATCGAGCTGGAGCGCGCCGCCGACCTGGACAGCCTGCTGGTGCGGATGAAGGCCAGCCCGCTGACCGTCGAGCGCATCCCGCCCGGCTCCCCGCTGGCCACCTTCCTGCTCTGACCGGCCCGAGGCGGCGCGTTGACCGCCGAAACGGCGCCCGGCTACCGTCGTCGCCTGACGTCCAGCACCCCGGTGGGAGAGATCCGTGACCGTGCACGAGGCCGGCATCGGCCGCTACTACGAGGACTTCGTCGTCGGCGACGTCCATCAGCACCCGCTGGGCCGCACCATCAGCGAGGCCGACAACACCTGGTTCACGTTGCTGACCATGAACACCAACCAGAACCACTTCAACGCCCACTTCGCCGAGCGCGCCCCCTACGGCAGGATCATCGCCAACTCCGGGCTGACCGTGGCGATCGTGCTGGGCCTGTCGGTGGCCGACATGAGCCAGACCGCGATCATGAACCTCGGCTGGGAGGAGATCAAGCTGAGCCACCCGGTCTTCATCGGCGACACGATCTACGCCGAGTCGCTGGTGCTCGGCAAGCGCGAGTCGGCCTCGCGGCCGTACGCTGGGATCGTCTCCTGCCACACCCGGGGCCTCAACCAGGACGGCGACGAGATCATGTCCTGGCGGCGCACGGTCATGGTCTACAAGCGTGACGCTCCGCACGACAAGGGCTATTTCCCACAGGCCAAGAACGGCCCGCTGGCCGCCTCGTCGTGATTCGGCGGAATTCCTGATTGGTGCAAGATGCCACCGATTGTTAAGGTCTTCTGGGCGCCCGATTCCGGCGCCCGAAACCGGGGACAGAGGGGGGTGAGCGTGCGATGACGACAACAGGCGGACACCAGCGCTTGAATGGACTGCCGCCGGCTTGGCCGGGCGACCGTTACGAGGTCCTGTGCGAGCGCCGCACGCCCTTCAGCCCCACGCGCGACCGCTACCACTTCTCCCGGTACGCCGTGGAGTCGGCCCGCGCCCTGGAGCAGGCCGGCCTGGCCACCCGGGTCGCGGTGATCCGGATGGCCGACCAGACGGTCATCTACGACCCTGCCGTGGGCGTGGAGCTCCCCGCCGACCAGTGGTGATCCGCCCGCGCCTCGTTCAGTCCCACGTCAGGCTGACGACGCGCTCGAAGGTCACGTAGCCCGCGCGGTGGAAGGCGGCGGCCATCGGCACGTTGCCGACGTCGGTCGCCGCCCGGATGCGCGGCACGTCCTGGGCGGCCAGCAGGCGGGTGCCCTCGGCCAGGATGTCGTCGATATAGCCGTGGCCCCGGTGCGAGGGCAGCACGGCGAGGTAACCGATCACCGCGTTGTAGTCGTTGCGTCCAGGGGTGACGAAGCCGACCGGTTCGCCGTCCGGCAGCGTCGCGATCCGCCACCACTCGCGCGGGCTGCGCAGGCGGGCCAGCTCCTGCTCGAAGTGCTTGCGGGCGGCGTCGGCGGCCGGCATCCGGGTGAGGTCGGCCCGGCTGTGCGCGTCCAGGGTGCCGTCCAGCACCCGGGTCATCAGCGCGAGCAGTTCGCCGTCCCCGTTCACCGGCCGGAAGGCCAGGCGGCCGCTCGGCGGGGGCAACGGCGTGCCCGGCCGCCACTCCAGGCGCAGGCGCTCGACGAGTGGCCGCGCGCCGGTCCGTCCGATCACCGCCAGGCGCCGCTCGACGGCGAGCCGGTCCGGCGCGGAGTCGCGCCAATCGGGCGGGACGAAGCGGAGGTACTCCGGCGGGACGGCCCCGGCCGGGACCACCTCGGCGAGCGCGGCCCGCAGCAGGCGCTCGCCGGCCGCCACCGGGCCGGGGCCCGGATCGTCGTCGTCGAGGTCGAAGACGTCGAGCAGGAACGGCGTCTTGGCCCGGGCCTGGCCCCACCAGGCGGCCCTGGCCAGCAGCCGGTCGCCGCGCAGGGCGACCCACAGCCAGCCGGGGCGGCGGCGTCCGCCGGCGAGGTCGCCGGCCAGTTCCTCGTCCAGGACGTACGGCAGGCGCCGGAAGAGCTCGAGCTCCTCCGGCCCGGTGATCGGGCGGATGGTCAGGTCGTCAGGTGCAAGGGTCACGGCACGCTCCAGGGGAGGGGCGCCGGACTCCGGGGTTCAGACGTGGACCGCACCCCTGGAGGACTTCGGCGCGGTGATCGGGCGGATCATGGCTCGTCCCTCCTCTCCGTGTTCGTGGTCGTCCCAGATCTACCCCCGGCCCCGGCCGGCCCGCAAACCCTTTTGCCTCACGAGCTCGCGCTGCGCACGCTGGACAGGAACGCCCGGGTCCGCTCGTGCGCCGGGTTGGCCAGCAGTTCCGCGGGATGCCCCTGCTCGACCACCACGCCGTCGGCGAAGAAGGTCAGCCGGTCGCCGACCTCGCGGGCGAAGGCGATCTCGTGCGTCACCACGACCATGGTCATCCCGTCGGCGGCCAGGGCGCGCATGACCTCCAGCACCTCGTCCACCAGTTCGGGGTCGAGCGCGGAGGTCGGCTCGTCGAAGAGCATCAGGGCCGGGTTCATCGCCAGGGCGCGGGCGATGGCGACCCGTTGCTGCTGGCCGCCGGAGAGCTGGTGGGGCCGCTTGTGCGCGTGATCGGCCAGCCCGACCCGGTCCAGGAGCTCCATCGCCTGCGCGTTCGCGCGGGCGGTGGGCGTGCCGAGCACGTGCACCGGCCCGCAGGCGACGTTCTCCAGGGCGCTGTGGTGGGCGAAGAGGTTGAACCGCTGGAACACCATGCCGATGTCGCGCCGGAAGGCGGCGTACTCCTTGGGCGTCCACGGGTGGTAGCGCCCGCCGCGCATCGAGTGCCCGACCTCCTGGCCCAGCACCCGCAGGCTGCCGCCGAGCACCGGCTCCAGCCCGTTGACGCAGCGCAGGAAGGTGGACTTGCCCGAGCCCGAGGGACCGATGACGCAGCTCACCTCGCCGGCGGCGACCTCGAAGTCCACGCCGTTGAGCACCTGGACCTCGCCGTAGCTCATCCGCACGCCGGTGGCGTGCACGACCGGGCTCACGCGGCGACCTTCGGCAGGACCCGGGCCGCCAGGCCGCCCCGCCGTACCAGCCGGACGGCCTCGGACCCGAAGCGGCGCTCCAGCCTGCCCTGCAGGAAGGTGGCCACGGTGGTCAGCAGCAGGTACCACAGACTCGCCACGATCAGCAGCTCCATGATCAGGTTGTTGGCCTTGTAGATCTGGCTCGCGTTGGTCATCAGGTCGTGCCCGGCGACCGCGTAGACCAGCGAGGTCGTCTTCAGCATGGAGATGAACTCGTTGCCGGTCGGCGGGATGATGATGCGCAGCGCCTGCGGCAGCACGATCACCCGCATGCGCTTGGCCGGGGTCATGCCCAGCGCGTAGGCCGCCTCGGTCTGGCCGTGGTCGACGGCCTGGATGCCGGCCCGCACGGTCTCGGCGAAGTAGGCGGCCAGGTTCAGGCCGAGCCCCATCATCGCCGCGGTGAAGCCGGTCATCACCTGGTTGGTGTCCCACACCAGCCCGATCGAGGTGAACGGGATCTTGATCACCAGCTCCGGGAACAGGAACGCCAGGTTGTACCAGAAGATGAGCTGGACCAGCACCGGCGTGCCGCGGAAGAACCAGATGTAGAGCAGCGCCAGCTTGCTGAGCACCGGGTTGTGCGCCAGCCGCATGACCGCGAAGAGCACGCCCAGCGCCAGGCCGAGGACGGTGGCCAGGACCGAGAGCTGGACGGTGACCCAGACGCCGGACAGGATCCGGTCGTCGAACAGGTAGGTGGCCACCGCGCCCCAGTCCAGGCGCGGGTTGACCACCAGCAGGAACAGCAGCCACCCGACGATCGCCAGCGCCGCCGCGGCGGCCAGCAGCCGGCCCCAGTGGCGGGCGCGGGCGACGGGGACGGGCGTCCCGGCGGGCCCGGGGATCGGTTCGGTGCGCATCGTCACTTGCCGCCGTTGATCACGGCGGACTCGACGGCGAGCTTGTCGAGGTTCCAGGCCGCGAGCAGCTTGCCGTACTCGCCGCTCTTGATGAGCGCGTCCAGGGCGCCCTGGACGGAGGCGATGAGCTCCTTGTCGTCCGGCTTCATGCCGATGCCCCACGGGCTCTCGGTGCCTTCGAGCGCGATGGCCTCGACGGCGACCTTGGGGTCGGCGGCCTTGTAGGCGGCCACCACGTAGTCGGTGACGGTCGCGTCGGCCCGGCCGTTGATGACCTGGAGCATCGCCTCGGTGTCGCCGGCGAACTTCAGCACGGTCACGGCCGGCTTGCCGTCCTTCTCGCAGTCGGCGCCGTAGCTCTCGGCCAGCTCCATCGACGAGCCGTTGTCGACGACCGAGACGGTCTTGCCGCACAGGTCGGCGGGCGTGGCGATGCCGGCCGGGTTGCCCTTCTTGACGAGCAGGCCGGAGCCGGCCCGCACGTAGTCGACGAAGGTGATCTTCGCCTGGCGTTCGGCGTTGTCGGTCATCGAGGAGATGACGAAGTCGTAGCGGCCGGTGAGCACGCCGGGGATCTGGGAGTTGAACTCCTCGTCGGTCAGCGTGTACTTGACGCCGAGCTTGCGGGCGATGGCCCGGGCCAGGGCCGGGTCGAAGCCGATCGCGGTCTTGCCGTCGCTCGACCACATCTCCATGGGCGGGTAGCCGATCGAGGAGACGACCTTGAGCCCGGCGCTCTTCAGCCGGGCCGGCACCTTGGCGGCCAGGTCCTTGTCCGGGGTGATGGCGTTGATGACGCCGGCCGCCTTCTCCTCGTCGGGGGCGACGTCCAGGACGACCTCCGCGGCGGGGGCCCCGGAGTCGGGGCCGGAGGCGGCGTCGAGGCTCTTGGCGCCGCAGGCGGCGGTGGTCAGCAGGGCGCAGGCGGCGAGCAGGGCGGGGAGGCGGGGGTTCACGGGGGTGTGCTCCTTCAGGATCGTTGCCGGCGGACGAGGCCGCCGACCACGGTGGTGATGACGTGGGTGCGCAGCACCGCGGCCGCCGGCTCCAGGTAGGGGTCGGTGTCCACCGCGATGAAGTCGGCGAGCCGGCCGGGGGCCAGCACGCCCTTGCGGTCCTGCTCGCCCGCCGCGTAGGCCGCGCCGAGGGTGTGCGCGGTGATCGCTTCGGCCATGCTCAGCCGCTGCTCGGGCTGCCAGCCGCCGGTGGGCGTGCCGTCCGCGCGGGTGCGGGTCGCCGCCGCGTGCAGCGCGGCGAAGGGGTTGGGGTGCTCGACGGGCGCGTCGGAGCCGAAGGCCAGGGCCACCCCGGCGTTGAGCATGCCGCGCCAGGCGTAGGAGGCCAGGTCGTGCCCGGCCAGCAGCGAGTCGACCAGGTCGATGTCGCTGGTGCAGTGGACCGGCTGCATGGAGGCGACGACGCCGAGCCGGGCCATCCTGGTCAGATCGGCCGGCCGCAGGTGCTGGGCGTGCTCGATGCGGTGCCGCAGGCCGGGGGTGGCGCCGAGCGCCTCGTAGGCGTCGAGCACCAGGTGGTTGGCGCGGTCGCCGATGGCGTGGGTGGCCACCGCGATGCCCGCCCCGGCCGCCTTGCGGAACAGCGCGACCAGCTCGTCGTAGGGGGTGACCGCGATGCCGTGGTTGGCGGCGTCACCGGCGAAGGCCTGGCTCATGTGGCAGGTGTGCGAGCCGAGCGCGCCGTCGCTGAAGATCTTCACCGGTCCGGTCCGGACCCAGTCGTCGCCCTGGCCGGTGCGCCGGCCCTCGGCGATGGCGGCGTCGAGATGGGTGGCGGGGATCGCCTTGTGCACCCGGATCTTGAGCAGGCCGCTGTCGCGCAGGTCGAGGTAGGCCTCGCGGCAGTCCTCGCCGTCGATGTCGTGCACGCTGGTCAGGCCGAGGGCGAGCAGTTCCTCCTGGGCCAGCAGCAGCCGCTCGCGCAGGCCGGGCTCGACCATCAGCGCGCGCAGCGGGTAGGAGGCCGACTCACGCAGGATGCCGGTCGGCTCGCCGTACTGGTCGCGGACGATCTCGCCGCCGGCCGGGTCGGGGGTGGAGGCGTCGATGCCGGCCAGGCGCAGCGCGGCGGAGTTGGCCCACACGCTGTGGCCGTCCACGTTCGGGAGCACGATCGGCCGGTCGGGGCAGACCGAGTCGAGCGCGTACCGGTCCGGCTCCTGCGGCGGGGTCCAGGTGTTGGCGTTCCACCGGCCGCCGAACAGCCACTGGCCGGGCCGCAGCCGGGCCGCGTGCTCGGCCACCAGCGCCAGCGCCTCCTCCAGCGAGCGGGCGTCGCGCAGGTCGACCGCGCCGAGGCTGTTGGCGTACTGGGCGGTGTGGATGTGGGCGTCGTAGAGGCCGGGCAGGACGGCCGCGCCCGCCAGGTCCACGAGCTCGGCCCCGGCGCCGGCGGCCGCGCGGACCTCGGCCTCGGTGCCGACGGCCAGCACGTGCTCGCCGTCCACGGCCAGGGCCTGGGCCGGTGGGGCGCCGGCCACCCCGGTGTGGATGGCGGCGTTGCGGTAGACGCGGATGCTCAAGACGGCTCTCAATCGCTCGGTCGCGGCACGGCCGGTGGCCGTGCGGGGTGATCCTGTACGGCGGCGCCGGCCGGGCCCAGGGGAGGGGAGTGACAGTGGGCATCACTGTAGAAGTAGCGAAATGGGCATGGAAGCGCTATAAACACGACATTTAGCCAAGCTGAGAGCAAGGAACGCTGATGCTGAAGCCGGAACACCTGCGCACGCTCCGTGAGGTCATTCAGCTCGGCTCCTTCGCCGCGGCGGCCAACCGGCTCGGCTACACCTCCTCCGCGGTCTCCCAGCAGATGGCCGCGCTGGAGAAGCAACTCGGCGTGCGGCTGTTCGAGCGCTCGGCGCACAGCGTGCTCCCGACCGGCGCGGCGCAGGTGCTGGCCCGGCACGCCGGAACCGTGCTGGCCGACCTCGAACGCATGATCACCTCGGTGCAGGCCGTGCACCGGGGCAGCGAGCGGCAGATCCGGCTCGGGGTCTTCCCCAGCCTCGTGGACCGGCTGGCCGGAGTCCTGCGCACGATGGAGCCGGCCGACCGGGCCGGGGTGCGGATCACCGTGGGGGAGTCCTCGCAGCTCATCCCGCATCTGGGTGCCGGCGGCGAGATGGACGCGGCGATCGTCTACCAGGTCGGCAACTCCGGCCTGTCATGGCCCTCGGCGCTGAGCCGGCGCTGGATCGCCGAGGACCCCTACAAGCTGGTGCTCCCGGCGAGCTGGCCGGACCTGGCGCCGTACCGCGTCGAGCAGCTCGTGCACCTGCCGTGGATCATGCACCACCCGGGCAGCAGCGACGCCTCCTTCTTCGAGGGCGTCTTCTCCCGCCTGGACCTGTACCCGTCCGTGGCCTGCCACTCCGACGACTTCAAGATCACGATGTCGCTGATCGGCGCCGGGGTGGGCGCGGCCTTCATCGCCGACCTGGCGCTGTCCGGGCACGGACCGGACGTGGTGGTCGCCGACGTGCCCTGGCTGAACACCAGCCGCAGCGTCTTCGCGCTGGTCCGGCCCGACCGCGAGACCCCCAGGCTGCAGGCCCTCCTGGACGCCCTGGAGGTCTGACCCCTCGACGCGGACGGGCCCGATCTGTCACGATCCCGTGCTCATCAGCACCTTCGTCAGGAGAACAGCACCCGTGGAACGCGAGGCGGCGATCGCCCGGTCGGCCGAGGCCATCCGGCGGCACAGCGACCAGAACATCCTCATCGAGGCCGGACCGGCCCCCGTCATCGACCGGCTCGCCGGCCTGCCCGGCCGGCCACCGGGCGGGCCGCTCGACTCCTGGACCTTCGTGGCCAAGGACATGATCGACGTGGCCGGCCTGCCCACCACCCGAGGCTCCCTGCTGTACGGCAGGCATCCCGCCCTGGAGAGCGCCCCCTGTGTCGAGAAGCTGGAGGCGGCCGGGGCGCTGCTGGTCGGCAAGAGCAACCAGCACGAGTTCGCCTGGGGCATCACCAGCGAGAACCCGCACTGGGGCGACGTGGGCAACCCTCGCCACCCGCACCTGACGCCCGGCGGCTCCAGCGGGGGCACCGGCGCGGCGCTGGCCGCCGGGATCGCCCGGTTCGGCCTGGGCACCGACACCGGCGGATCGGTGCGGATCCCGGCCGCCTGCTGCGGCGTGGTGGGGCTGCGGCCCCGGGCGGGGATGGTCTCGGAGGAAGGGGTCGCGCCGCTGGCGCCGGCGTTCGACGTGGTCGGGCCGATGGCCACCACGGTCGCCGACCTCGCCCGGGTGTGGGAGGTGCTCGCCTCCGAGCGCGTCGAGCCTGCTCGGTCGCTGGCCGGATGGGTGGTGGGGGTCGTCGAGGGCGGGGACTGGGCCGACGCCTTCACCAAGCTGGGGGCCGAGCTGCGGGACTTCGCCCTGCCGTACGAGATCGGGGAGCACTACCGCACCATCCTCGGCGCGCAGGCCCGCCGCGTGCACGAGGGGACCTACCCGGTGAACGCCGACCGCTACAGCGAGGGCGTGCGGCGCAAGCTCGACGCGGCGGCCGGGGTCGAGCCGGCGCAGTACGCGGCGGCCGTCGCCGGGCTGGCCGCGGCCCGCGCGGCCTTCGCCGAGCGGATGGCCGGGGTGGACCTGCTGATCATGCCGACGCTCGGCGGGCCCGCGCCGCGGGTGGGCTGCGACGAGGCCGCGGTGCGGGCCGAGGTCACCCGGTTCACCGCGGTGATCTCCGCGCTCGGGCTGCCCGCGCTGGCCATCGGCGACCTGCAGCTCGTCGGGCGCGAGGAGGCGGTCGTGCTGCGGGCCGGACTGGCGCGGGAGGCGCTCGGCGAGCCGATCCCCGAACCCCGCTGACCCCCGCTCCCTCCCGGGCTCAGCCGCCCAGGCTCCACGGGTCGACCGGGACGACCCCGGTGCACCGCCCGACCGGATCGAGAAGCCTGCCGTACAGCTTGGTCTGCCGCAGGACGATCTGCCGGTCGGCCACGGTGAGGTGCGGGAAGCCGGCCTCCAGGCGCACCACCAGCGGATGCAGGTCGGTGACCGAGTGCAGCCCGACGGTCAGCAGCATGTTGCTGGAGCCGGCCAGCGCCGCGCAGGTGCGGGTCTCCGGCCAGCCGAGCAGGGCCCGCCCGGTCTCCTCCAGCAGCCGGTCGGGCATCCGCAGCCACAACACCGCCGACGAGCGCCACCCGGCGTGCGAGCGGGCCAGGTCGCAGCGGAAGTCCACGTCGCCCGTGGCCAGCAGCCGCGACAGCCGCCGCTGCACGGTCCGCTCGGACGCGCCGACGACCTCGGCCAGCTCGGCGTAACCGGCCCGGCCGTCGGCGACCAGCGCGTGGAACAGCCGGCGGTCCACCTCGTCCATCGGCCGCGTGGACTCCGGCGCCGCCGCCCGCCGGGCCAGCCGGGCCGCCGCGGCCTGCGGCAGCACCCGCAGCCGCCACCGGCACGACGCCTCGAAGATCCGGGTCGCCAGATGGGTGCGCACCCGGACCACCCCCGGCACGCGGGGCAGATCGGCGAGCAGGTAGTCGGCCAGGGCCGGCATGGAGGCCGCCGCGGCGATCACGAACAGGTCGTGCGCCCCGGCCACGTGCTGGACGGTGATCAGATGCCTGGCCTCGGCGAGCCTGGCCGCCACCGGCACCGCCGCGCCCGCCTCGCAGTCGATCTCCAGGATCGCCATGTTCAGGTCGTGCATCTGCCGCGGGCCCAGCGCGACCGTCGTCCATGCCTCGCCCGCGCCGGTCAGCCGCTGCCAGCGCCGTGCCGCCGTCACCGGGTCGGCGCCGGTCGCCGCGCCGATCTCGACCCAGCTCGCCCGCGGGTTGACCTGCAGCGCGTCGATCAGCTCCAGGTCGGTCTCGGACAACAACCGGAGCGGCTCCCCGCCGGAATCCTGCATGCGCGCCCCTTCGGCCGCCGGATAGCCGCGCTTCGCGGCGAGGTCACCATATCCGGCGATCCTGGGGCACCATGACCTCTCGCCTCGTCGGGATCCTGGGCGGGATGGGACCCGCCGCCACCGCCGACTTCTACGCCAAGCTCGTCGCCGAGACGCCCGCCACCGGCGACCAGAGCCACGTGCCGGTCGTCATCTGGGCCGACCCGCGCGTCCCGGACCGCTCGCTCAGCCTGCTCGGCCTGGGCGAGGACCCGACCCCGCAACTCCAGCACGGCATCCAGGCGCTCAAGCGGGCCGGGTGCGAGGTGCTCGCCGTGCCCTGCAACACCGCGCACGCCTTCGTCCCGCGGCTGGCCGCCGAGGCCGGGCTCGAACTCGTCAGCATCGTCGAGGTCACCGCCGACGCCCTCGCCGACGCGGGCGTGGCCGCCGCCGGCCTGCTCGCCACCGCCGGCACCCTGCACTCCGGACTGTACGGCGACGCCCTGCGCCGGCGTTCCATCGAGCCCGTCGAGCCCACGCCCGCCGAGCAGCGCCACGTCAGCGCGGCCATCGCCGCCGTCAAGGCCGGCGCCGCGACCGCCGCCCACCGCCGGGCCCTCGCCGACGTCGCCCGCTCCCTGGCCGCCCGCGGCGCCGACCGCATCGTGGCCGCCTGCACCGAGATCGTCCTCGCCCTGGACCCCGCCCACCTCCCCGTCCCGGTCTTGGACCCGGCCCGCCTGCTGGCCCGGAAGGTCGCCGCCCTGTCCTTGACCGGCTGACCTCAGCGCCAGGCGCGCAGTTTGCCGGGGTTGCGGATGCTCCAGATGTGCGTGATCCGGTCGCCGCTCACCTCGAAGGCGTACACCGACACGGTGACGCCGGCCTCCTGGGCGATCAGGCCGGGGCGGCCGTTGACGGTGCTCTCCAGGAAGGTCAGGTCGCGCAGCCGGCCGGACAGGGCGGTGAGGGAGCGGGCGATGTTCTCGGCGCCCTGGATCGGCCGCAGGACGGCGCTGGCCAGGCCGCCGCTGTCGGCGACGACGGTGGCGGCCGGGTCGAGCAGGCCGACGAGGGCTTCGATGTCCATGGTCTCCCAGGCCCGCTTGAAGTCGCCGACCACCCGGGCCTGCCGCGCCGCCGGAGCGGCGGGCGGATGAGCGGCGCGAAGGCGGCGACGGGCCGAGGAGGCGAGCTGGCGGCAGGCGGCGGTGGAACGCCCGACGACGCCGGCGACCTCGGCGAAGGAGTAGCGGAAGACGTCGTGCAGGACGAACGCGACCCGCTCGGCCGGCGTCATCTCCTCCAGCACGACCAGGAAGGCCATGGAGACCGACTCGTCGAGGGTGACCCGGTCGGCCGGGTCGAGGGTGCCGCCGTCGGGCCGGCCGGTGAGCCACTCCCTCGGGTCCGGCAGCGGCTCGGGGACCCACTCGCCGACGTAGGTCTCCCGCCGGGCCCGGGCCGAGGAGAGCAGGTTGAGGCAGATCCGCCCGGCGACGGTGGTCAGCCAGGCGCCGGGGGAGACGATGGCCTCCTGCTGCTCGCGCGACAGGCCGTACCAGCGGGTGTAGGTCTCCTGGACGACGTCCTCGGCGTCGGCCAGGGAGCCGAGCAGCCGGTAGGCGAGGTTGATGAGCCGGCGCCGCTCGTTCATGATCGCGCCGAGTTCGGGGTGGTCGGTCATGGTCTCCTGGCCGTCGGGTCCGTGCTGCCCCTTGTCGGGTCTGTCACCCGTTCGACCGGACAGCGCGGCGGAACGTGAGGTCCTTCAGCGCCTCACATCCTGACGGGCCGCGTGGTCGGACAGGTGACGGACCACCACCCAGCGAAAGGGATCATCGCCATGCCCGCACGTCACCAGGTCGTCGTCATCGGCGGCGGTTACGCCGGAACGGTCGCCGCCAACCGGCTGCGCCGCCGTACCGATGTGGAGGTCACGCTGGTCAATCCGCGGCCCGAGTTCGTGGACCGCATCCGCCTGCACCAGTACGTGGCCCGCACCGGCGAGGCCACCCTCGAGTACGGCACGCTGCTCGGGGCGGGGGTGCGCCTGGTCGTCGACCGCGTCACGCGCATCGACACCGCCGCCCGCGCGGTACGGCTGGCATCGGGCCAGGCCCTCGGCTACGACCACGTCGTCTACGCGGTCGGCAGCAGCGCGGCGATCCCGTCGTCGGTGCCCGGCGCGGCCGAGTTCGCCTTCGGCCTCGCCGAGCTCGAAGCCGCCCGGCGGCTGCGCGACCGGCTGGACCGGACGCCCGCCGACGCGCCGGTCACCGTGGTCGGCGGCGGGCTGACCGGCGTCGAGACCGCCGCCGAACTGGCCGAGCAGGGGCGCCGGGTGACACTGGTGTGCGGCGGCGCCCTGGCGCCCTACCTGAGCGCGCCCGGCCGCCGGTACGTCGCCAGGTGGCTGGCCCGGCACGGCGTCACCGTCCTGGAGAGCGCCGTGGTGAGCGAGGTGCGGCCGGACGCGGTCGTCCTGACCGGAGGCGGCGAGCTCACCGTCTCCGTCCAGGCGGGAGGGGGCGAACTGGCCAGCGCGCTCACCGTCTGGACCGCCGGTTTCGGGGTGCCGGCCCTCGCCGCGGCGAGCGGGCTCCGCACCGACGAGCTGGGCCGCCTCCTCACCGACGAGACGCTGACCAGCGTCGACGACGACCGGATCGTCGCCGCGGGCGACGCCGCCGCGCCGTCGGGCCGGCCGCTGCGGATGAGCGGCTACGCCGCGGTCCCGCTCGGGGCGCAGGCCGCCGCCACCGTGCTCAGCCACCTCGACGGCACCGAGCCGGCCCGGGCCGAGGTGGCCTTCAGCGGGGCGTGCCTCAGCCTGGGCCGGCGGGCCGGCCTCCGGCAGCTCGCCCGCCGCGACGACAGCGTGGTGAACGTCTTCGTCGGCGGGCGGCTCGGTGCGGTGATCAAGGAGATGACGTGCCGGATGGTGGTGTCGAAGCGACTGCGCGACCGCGGTTCCAAGGGCGGGGCGCGGGGAGGTGCCGTGGTGATAATGGGTGGATGAGCCAGCTCGACCTTCTCGGCCTGCCCGAGGTCCGCGCCCATGCGGCGCGGTGCCGGGCGTGCAAGCGGAAACTGCGGGATCCGGAGTCGCTGGGGTTCGTGATCGGGCCCACGTGCCGGAAGAAGCTCGGCATCGAGGAGCGGAGACCGCTCAGGTTGACCGGGGTGCGGCCGGGCGGCGACTGCGCGGGGCAGGGGGATCTGCTGGAGAACTGGACGCCTCAGCAGGAGCGGCCCCCTCGCTGACCGGCCGCCTCACCGACGGGGTCGCCTTGAATTCCGGCCCCTCGCTGACCGGCTGTCTCTTCGGCCGGCTGTCTCACTGGCCGGCCGATTCTTCGGCCGGCTGTCTTGGCGGGCGGGTGGTCAGGCGTTGAGGTCCGCGGTGAGTTCGGCGGCGGTGGCCAGTTCCTTGGCCACCGCCGCCCGCTCGGCGTCGCTGAGCTCGAGGGCTTCGACCTCGGCCAGCAGCGCCGCCGCCGCGTCCCGGTCGCCGGTACGGATCCGCAGCTCGGCCAGGTAGACCAGAGCCGGAAGCCGCTGTACGGCAGGCGCGTCCGCGTGCCGCTCCAGCCCGATCTCCAGCACCCGGATCCCCGCGTGCTCGTCCCCGTGCGAGTCGGCCTGCCGGGCGGCCGTGGACACCACCCGGGCCAGCCGTCCCTCCTCGGCGCCCGGTTCGTCGGCGTCCTCCTTGTAGCGGCTGAACCGTACCCAGTTGCCTCCCGGGTCGATCACCGTGAACCCGCCCGCGGTGCCCTGCATCCGCCGGGGCCGCGTCATCCGCGGCATCCCCGACACCGGGATCTTCCCGAACGCCGCCCGGAGCCCGGCGGCGAACGCCTTATGCAGGGCCTCCGTGTCCGGGACGAGGACGACCACGTTCCCCAGGGACTGTTCGGGGTCGAACTCCGGGAGGCCGAAGAAGTGGAGCTCGATGCCCTCCCGGCGGAGGGCGGCGTACGGATTGGGCCGGTCCTGGCGGTAGGTGAGCTCGAAACCGAGGGCGGCGTAGAAGGGCAGGATGTCGTCTAGGAAGCGGCAGGGCAGGCAAGGAATGACCGTTTCGCTGCGCATGCGGGTCACGGTAGCGAGAAAAAAGCCGAACATGCCACCTAGTTAGGGTTACCTAATTTTCTGCGGCTGCTGGGCCGGACAGATGCCCGGTTACAACCCGGATGTACGGTCACCGGACGGTCCAGTCCTTGCGCAGGGGCGGGTAGGCGAAGGTCTGGGTGCCACGCCAGCCCTCCCCGACGATCCGGTAGCCGTGCGCGGCCTCGCTGGCCGCGTCGCCGACGTCGAGCCGGTCGGCGGCCGACCAGGTGCCGCCGACCCGGTGCTCGACCAGGTAGCGGAACTCGTTGAACCCCTCGGCGGCGACGAAGGTGTTGACGATGGCCAGCGCCCTCCGGCCGGCGGTCAGGCCGGCGGGGATCTGGAAGACCTGGTCGCGCCACTTGTAGTCGGTGTCCCCGAGCAGGGGACGCCACTGGCCCGCCTTCGCCCCGTTCACGGTGACCTTGGCCTGCTGGAGGGGGACGCCGACGTCGAGGCGGCGGATCAGCCGTACGCCGGTGTTGGCCGGGTCGACGTGGACGGTGAAGCGGCTCGACCCGCCCGGGCCGAAGGCGCGGCCGTCGTCGCTGACGATGTGGCCGGTCACCGGGCGGGCCAGCAGGCGTTCGGCGGGGGTGGGCGGGGCTGGGGTGGCGCGGCGGCCGATGAGGACGCCCGTGGCTACGGCACCCGCCACCGCCACCGTGCCCGCGATCACCGCCCCCACCACGACCGGGCGCCGGCCGGGCCGGGCGGGGTAGAAGAGCGACGGCTTGAGCACCGGCGTCCGGCTCGGCTGTGACGGCTCGCTCGCGTGCACCGGCTGCTCGGGGACCAGCGCTCGGACGGTGGCCACGACCTCGGCGGGCGAGGGGGAGGCGCCCGCCGCGCCAGCCCCAGGCGCGAGGGCCCCTGGTGCCGCGGCCTCGGGCACGGTGGCTCCGGGCACGGTGGCTGCGGGCACGGTGGCTGCGGGGGTGGCTCCGGCTGCGGGGGCGGTGGTGGATGCGAGGGTCTCGGGGGCTTCGGGTGGGGCTGGGCTGGGCGTTCCCGCCCTGGACCCTTGGGTCACGCGGGCGACCTGGGCCCGTTCCCACGCCTGGTCCCACGCCGGCAGCTCGGCCTCCGGCACCCGGCAGGCCCGCAGGAACGCCAGCATGACCGCCCGCCGCGGAAAGCGCCGCCCGGCGAGCATGTCCGCGACGGTGGCCCGGGGCAGCCGGGTCCCGCCCGCCCGGTCCGCCCGCGACTCCAGCTCGCGCAACGACAGATCGGCGAGCGCGAACTGCCTGGCCAGCAGTCGCACCAGGTCCTCGTGCCCGTGCACGGACTCGGGTCCCGCGCTCATCGCCCCACCCTCCACTCCACTCGGAGAGTGTAAAGCCAGTCACGGTCCGTGTCCGGGAATGGATGGGACCGTCCGAGAGCCTGTTGGACACCCCGGCCGGCCGTTTTCGCTGGTGGACGTAGCGCTCCCCGCCACGGCGGCGGGGGCCGGACCTAAGGAGTCACACCATGGCCAGGACAACCACCGCACGCTGGGCCGCCCTCGCGCTCGCCGCCTCGCTCGGCTCCACCCTGCTGGCCGGCGCCGCCGCGGCCGGGTCGGCGCAGGCGGCGGAGGCGGCCGCCGCGGCGCGCAACCCCTGCGGGCTGTACCGGGACGGGGACCAGGCGATGTACAAGAACTGCACGGACGCCAACGAGAACGTCTTCGTGACCCGCATCTTCGGCCCGAACCGCTACCACTGCGTCACCCCCGGCAGCGTCCGGCACGTCGGCCCGTGGAACGACGTCTTCCGGGCCTACAACCGAGGCACCTGCTGACCCGCTGACCGGGCCGGGTGAGGGTCCCCTCCCTCACCCGGCCCCTTTGTGGGCAACCCTCACCCGGCCTTCCGCGACCCTTACCCGGCGCTCCGCGTCCAGGCGTGCCGGATCGTCAGGCGGCCGGTGCCCATCGCCCCGGAGATCCGGATCCTCGGCCCGCCCTCGCGCCCCGCCGTCCCGCCGCGATACCGCGGCGCCTTCAGGCCGGCGCGCAGGTCCTCGAGGTCCACGACCGCGTCGCGCGGCACGGTGATCCGGGCCCGCCCGGTGCCCAGGCGCAGCTCGATCTCGACCACGGGATGGTCGATGACCGCCCGCGACAGGTCCAGGTGCACCCGCGCGAGCGCCGACTCCACCTTGAGCACCCGCGGCACGCGCCACCTCCCGCGCCGCCGGATCCGCCCGCTGACCGCGGTGAGCGAAGCCGTCCCGTCCGGCAACGTCTCCAGCGCCGCCGCCAGCTCCCCGCGGCTCCCGGCGGTGAGCGCCCGGTCCAGCCGCTCGGTCAGCTCCTCGTGGGTCAGCAGCCCGTCGCCGTAGGCCTCCTTGAGCCGCCGCACGGCGTCGTCGCGCTCGGCTTCACCGATCCTGCTCACGCCGCCTCCACTGGGTACGCCGTACGCGGTAAAGCCAGGCTAGGCCACTGGGTACTACGTACGCAACTGAGCGACCCCCTCGGTGCTGAGCAGGACGACCACCGACTCCGGCCCGAGGCCCAGCGCCTCCCGGCGCCCGGGCCCGGCGAGGGCCGCCCGCAGTCCTGCCAGCGGCGCGGCTCCGCAAGGCCCGGCGTGCACACCGAGGGCCGCGAGGTCACGGGCGGCCCGCGCGCCGGCGGCGTCCGACACGGTGATCGCCGCGTCCAGGCCCTCGTCGAGGTACGGCCAGGCCAGGCTGGACGGCGTGCCGCAGTTCAGCCCCGCCATGGCGGTCTCGCCGGTGGCGACGGTGACCGGCCGGCCGAGGGCGAGGCTCGTGGTGACGCAGGCGGCGGTCTCCGGCTCGACCGCCAGCAGCGCGGGGGAGCGCCCGCCGGTACGGCTGCGGTAGTGGGTGATGACGGCCTGGGCCAGGGAGCCGACGCCCACCGGGACCACCACCAGGTCGGGACCTCCGGCACCCGCGGCGGCCACCTGGTCGTCCACCTCGGCGCAGAGCGTGGAGTAGCCCTCGACGATCCACCCCGGCACCTGCTCGTACCCCGGCCAGGCGGTGTCCTGGATGAGGAGCGCGCCGGGCTGCTCGGCGGCCCGGGCGGCTTGCCGTACCGCCTCGTCGTAGGGGCCGGGGACCTCGGTGATCCGGGCCTGCTCGGCGGCGATGGCGGCCACCGCTTCCGGGGACACGCCGGCCGGGACGAAGACGTGCGCGTGCTGGCCCAGCAGGCGGGCCACGTGGGCGACGGCACGGCCGTGGTTGCCGTCGGTGGCGGTGACCAGGGTGGCCGGCGGGCCGGTCCGTCCCGCCAGGGCGCGGTGGATCGCCCAGGAGGCGCCGAGCGCCTTGAAGGCGGGCAGGCCCAGGCGGTCGGACTCGTCCTTGACGAACAGCCGGCCGACGCCCAGTTCCTCGGCCAGCGCCGGGAGCTCGGGCAGCGGGGTCGGGTGGTAGCCGGGCAGGGTGGCGTGGAAGGCGCGGGCCTCGGGCGGGGCGGGCGGGCAGGTCCACGTGCGGGCGGCGGGTCGGGTGACCCAGTCAGTCGTCACCGGTCCAGGCTGCCGCCGAGGGCTAGCATCGGTCCAGCGGATGTATCCGACATGTACCCATCGGAAAGGCCGACCGATGTACGACCTGCACCGGCTGCGGCTGCTGCGTGAGCTCAAGCACCGGGGGACGATGGCGGCCGTCGCCGCCGCGCTCTCCTACGCGCCGTCCACGGTGTCCGAGCAGCTCGCTCAGCTCGAGGCCGAGGTCGGGGTCCCGCTGCTGGAGCCGGCCGGGCGGCGGGTACGGCTGACCGGGCCGGCCGAGATCCTGGTCGCGCACACCGAGGCCATCCTGGCGCGGCTGGAGCGGGCCGAGGCGGAGGTGGCCGGGTCATCGGCCGAGCTGACCGGGACCCTGCGGGTGGCCGCCTTCCAGACCGCCGCGCTCGCCCTGCTCCCGGCCGCGCTGGCCTGGCTGCGGGCGCGGCACCCCGGGCTGCGGGTGCACCTGCGGGAACTGGAGCCGGAGCAGGCGTTGCCCGCGTTGCTGGCGCGGGACTTCGACCTGGCGGTGGGGGAGGAGTACCCCGGCCTGCCCGACGCCCGCCCCGCCGGCCTCGCCCGCGAGGACCTCCTCGACGACCCCATCCACCTCGCCACACCGCCGGCCCACCGTGGCGGGGCCTTGCGTGATCTGGCCGGCCAGGTGTGGGCGATGGAGCCGGAGGGGACGGCCGCGCGGCAGTGGGCTACGGCGCGTTGCCGGGCGGCCGGGTTCGAGCCCGACGTCCGGTTCGAGACCGCCGACCTGCTGCTGCACGTGCGGCTGGTGGAGCAGGGGCTGGCCGCCGCCTTCCTGCCGGACCTCGTCTGGAACGGCCGCCCGCCGACGGTCCCGCTCCGTCCGCTGCCCGGTGGCGAGGGGGTGCGCCGCCTGTTCACCGTCGTACGGCGGGGCCGCAGCGGCCACCCGGCCGTCCGCGCCTGCCGCGAGGCCCTCCGCCAGGCGGGACGCGCCAGTCCGGCCCGGTAGCCGGGCCCGAGGCGCAGGCGGCTCAGAGGAGGCGGTAGCCCACGCCCGGTGTGGTGGTGATGATCGCCGGGGGTCCGAGCTTGCGGCGCAGCCGGCTGACGGTGACCGTGACGGTGTTGGTGAGGGGGTCGGCGAACTCGTCCCACACCTGTTCGAGCAGGTCCTCCGCGCTGAGGAAGCCCGGGCTGGCCCGCAGCAGCGCCTCCAGCACGGCGAACTCCTTGACCGACAGGTCGAGCTGCCGGCCGTCGCGGGTGACCGTACGCCGGAGGGGGTCGAGCTCGACCCCGGCCACCCGCAGCACCCGGCCACGGGCGGCGGGCCGGCGGCGGGCCAGGGCCCGGACGCGGAGCACCAGTTCGGGGAAGTGGAAGGGCTTCGCGAGGTAGTCGTCGGCACCCAGGGTGAGGCCGCTGACCCGGTCGCCGGGCGCGCCGGCGGCGGTGAGCATCAGCACCATGACCCGCTCGTCCCGGCTGGTGATCATCTCGCAGAGGGTGTCGCCGTGCAGGCCGGGCAGGTCACGGTCGAGGACGACGACGTCGTAGGGGGCCAGGTCGAGCTTGGCGGCGGCGGTGAGGCCGTCGAGCGCGACGTCGACGGCCATGCCCTGGTCGCGCAGCCCTTCGGCGATGACCTCGGCCAGGGCTCGGGCGTCCTCGACGACGAGCACTCTCACAGCGTGACCTCCACGCGCAGGCCGCCCTCGGGGCGGGCGGTCAGGTTGAGCCGGCCGCCGTGCGCGGAGGTGATGGCGGCGACGATCGACAGGCCCAGGCCGCTGCCATCGCTGTTGACCCGGTCGGTGCCGAGGCGCTGGAACGGGTGGCCGAGGCGGGCGACCTGCGCCGGGTCGAGCCGCGGGCCGTCGTTCTCCACGACCAGGGCGCGGAGGCGCAGCTCGGCCCGGATGGAGCCGCCGGGCCGGTTGTGCCGCACGGCGTTGTCGATCACGTTGCCGACGAGCTGCGCGAGCAAGGTCGGGCTGCCCTGCACCAGCCCGTCTCCGAGCTGATCATCCGGCGTGGTGACGTGCACGGTCAGGGCGCGGTCGGCGATGGCGGCGGAGCGCTCGGCCAGGGCCTCGGCCAGCAGGTCGGCCAGGCTGACCGGGACCCGGTCGGGCAGCGCGCCGCGCTGGTGTTGCGTACGGGCCAGGGTCAGCAGGCCGTCGAGCAGCCGGTCCACCTGGTCGAGCTCGGTGCGCAGCCGGTCGGCCAGCAGCAGCGTCTGAGGCGGCGGCGGCTCCGGTTTGGCGGTGGCGACGTCGATCGAGGCCCGCATGGTGGCCAGCGGGGTTCGCAGCTCGTGCGAGGCGTTGGCCACGAACCGGCGCTGCGCGGCGAACGCGCCTTCCAGGCGTTCCAGCAGGTTGTCGATGGTGTCGGCCAGGTCCTTGACCTCGTCGGCCGGCCCGTCCACCGCGAGCCGCTCGTGCAGGTTGTCGGCCGAGATCCGGCGCGTGCCGGCGGTGAGGGTACGCAGCGGGCGCAGCACCCGCCCGGCCGCGATCCGGCCCAGCCCGACCGACGCCACGGACATCACCAGCAGCGCCACCCCAGCGCCGACGACGAGCTGGCGGGTCTGGCCCTCGCGCAGCTCCGAGACCTCCGTCTCCAACTGCTCGATGCGCTGCTGGGCCGCCGAGGCGGGCTGGACGCCGGCCGGCACGCTGTGGCTGATCCGGGTCGGCCCGAGCACCAGCACGAACAGGACGAGCAGCAGGCCCAGCCCGGACAGCACGAACAGCCCGCCCAGCAGGAGCGTGAACCGCAGCCTGACACCCAGCCTTCTCATGCACCCCAGCATGCCGTCCCCGGCCTAACACCGATGTGACAAGGTTCGTTCGGCCGGTGTAACCCGCTGGGCCCTACAACTGCGGCCATGATGACTTTCGCCGAGCTCACCGGCGCGCAGTGGGCCGGGTTCCGGCGCTCGCGCGGCCTGGTGGCCGGGCTGGCCGTGGCCATGTTGATCCCCCTGGCGCTGGGCCTGCTGTTCGCCGCGGGCAGCCGGTCGAGCTGCACGCAGGGCGCCGTCGTCGACGGGCCGTGCCCGCCGCCGCCGCTGGGGCCGGGCGGGGAGGCGGTCGAGGACCGCTTCTTCTTCGTGCACCGCTCCCTGGACGGCGACGGGACGATCACCGCGCGCGTCGGCCCGATGACCGGCCGGATCAAGGAGCCGCCCCCGCCGGGCGACCCGGTCGGGCCGCCGCCGGTGCCCGGCGTCGCCCCCTGGTCGCAGGCCGGGCTGATGATCAAGTCCGAGGTACGGCAGGGCGCGCCGTACGTCGCCGTGCTGACCGCCCACGGGCACGGCGTGCGCATGCAGTACGACTTCACCGGCGACCTGGCCGGCAGCGCGGCGCAGGGCCCGCGCTGGCTGCGGCTCACCCGGGCGGGCGAGACGATCACCGGCTACGAGTCCGGCGACGGCCGCCGGTGGAGCGAGATCGGCCGCGCCCGCCTGGCGGGTCCGGCCAGGATCGGCCTGTTCGCCGCCTCCCCGGGCGCGCTGACCGTCGAGGGGCTCGGCGCCGCCCAGCGCTTCAGCGAGGCCACCGCGACCTTCGACCGGATCGGCGTGACCGGCGCGAGCTCGGGCTGGCGGCAGGACGACGTGGGCGTCGTCTTCGAGCAGGACGGGGTGACTCCCCACCACCCCGGCGGCCTCGTGCGGTCGGGCGACACGATGACGCTGACCGGGGTCGGCGCGATCGGGCCGGTCACCGCGGGGGTGCGCCTGGAGCACCTGCTCACCGGGCTGCCGCTCGGGCTGCTGGCCCTGGTCGTGGTCGGTTCGCTGTTCGGCGCGAGCCGTACCCGGCCGGGTGAGGAAGAGGCCGGAGGCCGCGTGGTGGCGGCCAAGGCGGTGGTCGCCGCCGGGGCCGGGTTCGCCGGCGGGCTGGTCGTCGCGGCGGTGGCGTTGCTGGCGGGGGAGCCGATCCTGCGGGCCGGTGGCAACCATCCGCTGCCGGTCTCGCCGCTCACCGAGGTGCGGGTCATCGTGGGGGTCGCCGTGTTCTGGGCCGTGGTGGCGGCCCTGGCCGTGGGGGTGGCGGCGCTGGTCCGGCGTCGGGTGGTCGCGATCGGCGTGACCGCGTTGCTCGTGGTGGTGCCCGCGCTGGCGGCGGTGGCGGTGCCGGGCGGCGTGGCGGGCTGGCTGCACGCGCTCACGCCGGCCGCGGGGTACGCGGTGACACAGACCATCCCGGCCTACCCGCAGGTGGCGGGCCATTACGTGCCCGCCACCGGGTTCTATCCGCTGCCGTTCTGGGCGGGGCTGGCCGTGGCCTGCGGCTACGCCGTACTGGCTCTCCTGCTGGCCGTACGGCGAGCGGAACGCGCCACCGCCGTCCCGGCCTAGCCCCGCCGGGCGGCGTCGGCGGCGAGCAGGGCCGCGCCGAGCTGGACGGCGACCAGGGACCGGAGCGGGATCGGCGTGGAGACCGCCGCCTCCTCCGCCTCGGCGAACCACTCGTCGAACCGCGCCCCGAGCCGCGCCCGCTCGGCCCGGATGGCCGGCGTCCGGTTTCCCGCCCCGATCTCGGCGTCCAGCATCCGCAGGTAGGTCCCGCAGTAGCGCAGCCGCATGCTGTGCACGACCTGCTCGTTGCCGACCACCTCGGCCACCGTCGCGGGCCGGTCGGCGTCCGGGAAGTCCTCCCACGCGTCGATGAACTCGTCGTGCGTGCCGACGAAGTCCTCCAGCGACCGCCGGAAGGGCGAGTGGATCGTCAGATCGGCCCGCACCGCGGCGAGCGAGGCCGCCAGCTCGCCGATCAGGGCGCGCTGCCCCTTCAGGAAGGCCTGGATGTCGTCGGCGTAGCGCCGGTCGGTCGGCGTCTGGTCGGCCACCCGCTCGTCGGCCCAGTAGGGCAGCTCGGTGACCAGGTGCAGGGCGTCGAACCGGTCGGCGTAGTCGACGCTGCCGCCGCCGACGCCGAAGACGGGACCGAGGTGCACGCCTCGCGGCGTCTCGTAGGCGGCAGGCCCGATCGCGACCGCGCTCGGCACCTCGGGCGGCCCGAGGTGCAGCGGCAGCCCCTCGGCCGTGGCGAGCGCGGCCAGCCGCTCGGCCAGCTCGCGGTCGGGCCGGCTGAGGTAGTAGAAGGCGCCCTGCAGCTCGCCGTTGTGCAGGGAGTAGACGAAGGCCGGCTTGGTCTCGTCCATCAGCCGCATCAGCGCCTCGGTCTCCGGCAGCGTCCGGTCGAAGAAGTAGCCGGGACCGGTGAGCGGGAAGGTCCACTCGACCTGGTCGGCCTCGCACGGCCGGTAGAAGTGCTCGGCGTAGGCCCGCCGGTCGCTGGGCCGGCCGTACCAGCCCTCGTTGAGCCGGGCGCCGTCCGGGTCGGCGCAGGGGATGAGGTGCCAGCGGTAGCCGAACCCCTCGCGCAGCTCGGCGTCCTCGACGAGCAGGCGCAGCAGGGCGCTGACGGTGAGCGCGCCGATCGGCTCGTTGGGGTGGGGGCCGCCGATGATCACGGCGTCGTCCGGTCCTGAGCCGATGCTCGCCACCCGCAGCGGCTCGCCCAGCCGCGAGGTGCCGATGCGGCGCAGCCGTACCAGATCGGGGTGGGCGGCGGCGAGCTCGTCGAGCTCGGCGTGCATCTGGTCGACGGTCGGGAACGCGGTGTAGCCGGGCACCCGGCTCAGGAAGGGGGCGACGTCCATCTTCGGCCTCCGAAAGATAATCTGGATTATTCTAATAATTCAGATTATCGTTACGGCATGCGGTTGACGAGAGCGGAGAGCAAGGCGGCCAACAGGCGGGCGCTGGTCGAGGCGGCCCGCGAGGTGGTCGGCCGGGACGGCTCCAAGGCGAAGCTGGAGGACATCGCCGAGCTCGCCGGGCTGACCACCGGCGCGATCTACTCGCTCTTCGGCGGCAAGACCGACCTCATGGTCGCGATGGTCGAGGACTACGCCGGGCCGGTCGAGCTGCGCCCGGCCGAGGCCGGCGAGTTCGGCACGAGCCTGGAGGAGGCCGTGGCCGAGGTCGCCCGGCGCTTCCTGCGCGTCTCGGACGATCCCGAGGCGGCCGGGAAGATGATGTTGTTCGAGACCCGCGTCCTCGACCTCGTGCTCAACGACGCCGGCCTGCTCGCCCGGCTCACCGCCTCGATCCGATCGACCGAGGTCGACCTGGCCGCGCTCTTCGCCGGCCGCGAGCACGACGGGGCCGCCCTCACCGGCGCGCAGGCGCTGCGCCTGGCCAGAGCGCTGAAAGCACTGTTGTCCGGCCTCGGCCAGGGCGTCGTGCTCGGCGCCCACGAGCCGGACGAGAGCTTCTTCGTCGACACCGCCCTGGCCCTGATCACACCGAGGGTGCTCGGCCCCGCCTAGCACCCGGCCGAGGGTTCGGGGGGACCGCGCGGCCATTGTCACCCCACCCCGAAAGGCACGACCATGCCCAGATCCGGTTTCGGCGTCATCGGCGCGCCGGTCATGTTCATCGGCGTCCTCCAGACCATGGAGATGACGCTCTCGCCCGCGCTCCCGCTCATCCAGCGCGAGCTGGGCGCCTCGCCCGGCGCGCTGGCGTGGATCTTCACCGGGTCGCTGATCAGCTCGGCGATCAGCACCCCGATCATCGGGCGGCTGGCCGACCTGTACGACAAGCGCCGGCTGATGCTCACGCTGATGGCGGTCAGCGGCGCCGGGTTGCTCCTGTCCGCGCTGGCGCCCGATGTCCTGACCCTCATCGTGGGCATGGCCGTCGAGGGCGTCTGGCTCGGCATGCTGCCGCTGACCGTCGGCCTGTTCCGCGACACCCTCCCGCCCGAGCGGGCGGCCACCGGCAACGGCCTGGTCATCGGCGTCGCCGCGCTGGCCAGCGCGCTCGGCCTGGTGCTCGCCGGGCCGATCAGCTCGGCCCTCGGCTACCGGGCGCTGTTCCTGCTGGCCCTCGCGGGCGGGGCGGCGGCCTGGGTCTGGGCCTGGTTCGCGGTCCCGGCCACCACCCGCGCGGCCGGTGAGGCGCACGGCCGCGGAGCGCGGGTGGACTGGCTGGGCGGGCTGCTGCTCGGCGGCGGCCTGGCACTGCTCATGCTGGCCCTGACCGTCGCCCCGGCCTGGGGCTGGAGCGCTCCGGGCACGCTCGCCCTGTTCGCCGCCGCGCTCGGGACGCTGGGCGTGTGGGCCGTCGTCGAGCTGCGGCTGCCCGACCCGCTGGTGGACCTGCGGCTGCTGGCCGCCCGCACCCCGGCGGCGGTGACCGCGATGGGCGCGGTGTTCGGCTTCGCCTCCTTCGGGCTCGTGGTCGCCCTGCCGATGATGCTGGCCGCCCCCGTCGAGACCGGCTACGGCCTGGGCGCCGACACCCTGTGGATCGGCCTCTACCTGTTCCCGATGGGCGTCACGGGCACGCTGGCCGCACCGCTGGTCGGGCCGCTGACCCGGCTGCTCGGACGGCGGGCCGTCCTCGCGCTGAGCAGCGCGCTCGTCTGCGGCGGCACCGCGATGCTCGCCTACTGGCACGACAGCCCGTGGCAGATCGTCACCGGGGTGGCGATCATGGGACTGGGCGCCGCGGTCGGCCTGACCGCCGGGCTCAACGCCGTGGCGAGCGACGTGCCCGGCGAGCGCGCGGCCGGCGTCAGCGGCGTCGTCTTCGTCGCCAAGAGCGTCGGCGGCACCTTCGGGGCGCAGCTCGGCGCCATGGTGCTCGCCTCCGGCGCGGTCGGCGGCCTGCCCACCGAGGCCGCCTTCGTCGACACCTACCTGCTGTCGGCCGCCATCGGCCTGCTGGCCGTCGTGGCCGCCTTCGCCGTCCCCGCCGCAGTGCGCAGCGCCCAAACGGCGGGCGCGGCTTCTGCCTCCGCGACAAAGCCGGGGCCCGTCCCGGGTGACACCCTGTGAACGCCAGCGAGCGAGAGGAGCAACCGGTGCGGGTCTACATCTCCATCGACATGGAGGGCGTGGCGGGCATCGCCACCATGGATCAGGTCGTGCGCGGCGGGCACGGATACCCCCGCTCGCAGCGGCTGATGACCGCCGAGGCCAACGCCGCGATCGAGGGCGCCTTCGCGGCCGGCGCGGACAGCGTGCTGGTCAACGACAGCCACGGCACCATGGACAACCTCCTGCACGAGGAGCTCGACCCGCGCGCCCGGCTCATCTTCGGCACGCCCAAGCTCGACTGCATGGCCGAGGGCGTCGCCGCCGAGCACGACGTGGCCATGTTCCTCGGCTACCACGCCGCGGCCGGCTCGCCCGGCGTGCTCGCCCACACCTTCTCCTCGCACTTCTACGAGGTCCGGCTGAACGGCGCCCTGGTCTCCGAGGCGGAGGTCAACGCCTTGCAGGCCGCCGCCGTCGGCGTGCCCATCGGGCTGCTGACCGGCGACGACGTGATCTGCGGCGTCGCGGAGAAGGTCTTCCCCGGCGTCCGAACGGTGCCCGTCAAGATCGCACACGGCCACACCGCCGCCGACAGCCTCTCCCCGTCCGAGGCGGCCCGGCAGATCCGCGAGGCCGCCGCCGAGACGGTTCGCTCGGCCGGCGAGCTGACGCCGCTGGAGCTGCCGGAGGTGCTCGAACTGGAGATCGACATGCCCAGCACGCCCGCCGCCGAGTTCGGCGCGCAGATCCCCGGGGTACGCCGCATCGCCGACAAGACGCTGGCCGCTACCTTCACCAACCCGCGCGACCTGCTCGGCTGCGTCACGGTCTGCTACCACCTGGCCGCCGACGCCATGATCAGCCGCATGGCGCTGTACGGCAAGCGGTGATCGACGTGGAGCTCGTGGAGCAAGCACTCGACGCCCTGGACCTGCGCCCGGACGGTCCCGGACTGGCGGTCGGCGTCTACTCCGGCGGCCAGGCCCTGCACACCTCGACCCGAGGGGCGGCGACCGTCGAGTTCGGCGTCCCGATCGACGCGCACACCCGCTTCGACATCGCCTCCATCAGCAAGCAGTTCACCGCCACCTGCCTGCTGCTGCTGGCCGCCGACGGCAAGGTGCGGCTGTCCGACGACGTCCGGACGCACCTGCCCGAGCTGCGGCTGGAGGTCCCGGTCACGCTCGGCCAGTGCCTGCGGCACACCGGCGGGCTGCCCGAGTGGTACGCCCTGCACGCGGTGACCGGCGTCCCGCTGCGCGGGCTCGACGAGGACCGGCTGCTGCGGCTGCTGGCCGGCATCCGCCGGACCCTGTTCGAGCCGGGCAGCGCCTTCTCCTACTCCAACACCGGCTACATCCTCGCCGCCGCGGTGATCCGGCGGGCCGGCGGGCTGTCGCTGGCCGCCTTCGCCCGGGAGCGGCTGCTCGGGCCGCTCGGCATGGACGACTCGGTCTTCCGTGACGACGCCTCCCTTCCGCTGCCGCGGCTGGCCTTCGGCTACACCGGCGAGGGACGCCGGGCCGACACCGAGGAGAGCGCGGTGGGTGACGGCGGGCTGGTCACCAGCGTCGCCGACCTCGCGCCGTGGTTCGGCTTCCTGGCCGACGGGCGGGTGCTGGGGAGCGAGGTCCGCGAGGCGTTGCTGGAGCGCACGGTGCTGGCGGACGGCACTGTGCTGCCGTACGCGCAGGGGATCTGCCACCTCGACGCCCAGGGCCTGCGCGGGTACGGCCATGCCGGCGGCATGCCGGGATACGTGAGCAACCTGGTCCACCTGCCGGACTCCGGCCTGGGCGTGGCGGTCCTGACCAACCACAGCGGCCTGGACCCGGTCGGGCTCAGCCTGAGCCTGGCCCGCACCCTCGGCGCTCCGTCCGTCCCCAGCCCCGCCTCGCGCCCGGTCGCCTCCCCGGCCCCCGTGCGGCGGGCGGACCTGGTCGGGCACTGGCGCGACCCGCAGACCGAGGCGACGCTCAGCATCGAGGCCGCCCCGGACGACGCGATCTCCGTGACCGGTCCGGGCGAGCTGACGCTCACCGCGGGCGACGACGGCCGCTGGCACGAGACCGGCGTGGCCGTGGGCGCCTGGCTGACGCTGGAGGACGGCCGGCTCCTGCTCGGGGACGACCGCTCCATCCGGTGGCCGACCGCGTTCGTGCCCTGCGACCCGCCGGGCTCCGGGACGCCGCCGGAGGGCGTGTGGCTCAACGACGAGTTCGGCGTGCTGGCCGTCCTGCGGAAGGGGGAACTGCGGGTGGGGCTGACCTACGCCGCCCCGGTCGCCCCGGCACCGGCCGGGGCCTGGCGGGCGGGCGCCTTCAGCTTCCGCGTCGCGGACTCGGGCGACCTGCTGCTCGACGGGCCCGGCCTGCGCGGGCTGCGCTTCGCCGTACAGCCCGAGGACACGGTGGCCGTCGGCATCCCGCCCGGCCTCACCTGACGCCGAGGGCGTGGTCAGGAGGGCAGCGGGCTGACGTGGTGCGCCTGGTGCAGCCAGTGACCGTCGCGGTGCACCAGCACGTCGGTGGCCAGCCCGGCCATGACGAACGGCGTGCCCTGGTGCACGCCGCTCTCGTGCCAGGAGTACGAGCAGACCGCCACCTCCCCGTGCCGGCGCACCTCCAGCTCGGAAACCGTCCACTCGTCGATGCGGGCGCCGGCGAAGAACGCCTCCGCCTCGGCCAGCAACGCCTCCCGGCCCAGCGACCGCCCGGCCGGGCCGCCGCTGGACAGGTAGTCGGGCAGCGTGAGGGCGGCGAGCGCGGCCGGGTCGCGGTCCTGCATGGCCTGCCACCAGGCGTCCACGGCGGCGGTGGGTGTCGTGCTCATGACGGCTCCTCTGTGGTGGGAAGGGCGGTCCCGCGCAGGTGATCGGCGGGGTGGCTGCGGCGGGTGACGGCCAGGCGCTCCCACTCCATCGGGCAGGCCGGGGCCACCTCGGCGACGCCCAGATCCGCCAGGGCTTCGATGAGGACCTGGCGGCGGTGGGCGGAGAAGGTGAGCACGTGCGCGACCACGCCGCCCAGGGTGAAGCTCTGCGGCGGCTCGCACAGGGCGTCGACGAAGGCGTCGTTCCAGGCGTCGCGGGCGCGGATGCCGTGCACCAGCGTGCGGAACCCCTCCCCGGCGACACCCCACCGGCGGCGCAGGCCGTCGAGGGAACGGTCGGCGCCGTCGGGCAGCTCGCGGCCGGCGATGGCGGCGGTCCAGACCTCCTTGGTCCAGACCAGGCGGTCGAGCATCAGGCGGACGGTGGGCTCGGGACCGTCGAAGGGCAGGACCTCGTGGCCGGGCCGTACCTCCCGGTCGAGAAGGTGGTCCGGGAGGCGACCGGCGTCCTCCAGCAGCCGGCCGGTCAGCCACAGGTCGTGGTCGAGCAGGCGATCGGTCAGGTCCATGGTCGTTCCCGTCGCTGCGCCGGTCACGAAGAGGCCGGCGGGTGGATGGAAGTGGATCCCGTTCGGCGCGGGCAGCCGGAAGTCGCCCGGCTCGGCGGCGAACGTGCTCGGGCTGGCGCCGTAAGCGCGGCGGAAGGCCCGGGAGAACGCCTCGGTCGAGCCGTAGCCGGCCTCGAACCCGGCGTCGGTGACGCGGTGACGGCCGATCAGCCGCCACGCCGCCCGCTCCAGCAGCAGCCGGCGGCGGAAGGCGCCCGGCGCCTCGCCGAGCCCGGCCGCGACCAGCCGGTCGAAGTGGAACCGGCTCAGGTAGGCCCGGCCGGCCAGCCGGCCGCCGTCGAGGTGGTCGTCGAGGCTCTCGACGACCACCTCGATCAGGTGCCGCAACCGGTCGGGGCTCGCCTTGTCCATGCCTCCGATTGTGGTCAAGGGGGCCGCGCCGGCGCTTGACCGTGTTTGCGGTCCTGGCCCGGTACGGCACGCGTCAACCGGCCACGAGGGCCGGGCCGAAGGCGGTGCCGAGCAGGTAGGCGAGGTTGAACAGGCCCATCGCGGCCGGGCGGTCCTTCTCCGGTACGGCGGCGCGGGCGCGACCGGCCAGCACGCCCTGTCCCGAGGCGGCGGCCACCGAGGCCAGCCCCTGGGCGACCAGCAGGGCGGGCGGGGCAGTGCCAAGCAGGGCGACGACGGTCGCGGTGGCCGCCAGGCCGGCGAGCAGCGCGGCGGAGAGCGCGAACGGCAGCCGTTCGGTCCACGCGACCACGCCGTAGGAGGCGAGGCCGCCGAAGAGCAACGGCCATGTCATCGCCAGCCCGACCGCCGTGCCGCTCCACCCCGTTCCGGCGGCCAGCGGTCCCGGGAGCGCGTAGAGCAGGCCGAAGTTGACCACGCCGAGCCCGAAGGCCAGCCCGGAGGCGGCCAGGAACCGCGGCACGCGGATCACCGTCACCGGCACGAACCCGTCCGGCCTCGTCCGCAGCCGCAGCGCCAGGAGCAGCGCCGCCAGCACCGCCGCCCCGCCGGCCAGGTGCCAGGCGTGCGGCACGAACACCAGGGCCGTGACCAGCCCGGTCAGCGCCACCGCCCCACCGGGATCGAACCGCCCGCCGTACCCCTGCACCCCTGGGGAGGGGGGACGGGACGGTGAGGTGGCGGGGGTGCGGCGGAGGGCGAGCGGGAGGACGGCGAGGCTGAGGACGGGCAGCGCGAGCGCGGCCCGCCAGCCGAGCAGCCCGGCGACGAGTTCCCCGGCCAGCGGCGCGGTCGCCCCCACGGTCGCCAGCGAGGCGGTCACCAGGCCGAGCGCGCGGGGCGACCCGGCCAGGCTCATCGCGATCGTGGTGAACCCCGCACTCCCGAGCCCCTGCAACGCCCCGCCGACGAGCAGCGACCCCAGCCCGGGCGCGGTCACCGTCACCAGCCCCCCGCCCAGCACGAGCCCGCCGGCGACCAGGAGCCCCGCACGCTCGCCGTACCGGTTCTGCACCCCGGCCAGCAGCGGCGTGCCCACCGCGATGGCCCACCCGAAGGTGGTGACCACCCAGGTCACCACGCCCAGCGTGAGGCCCAGCGCCCCGGCCGCCTGCGGCAGCACCAGCGGCGGCGCGGCCATGCCGAGCGCCATCGGGGCCGCCAGCAACGCCAGCACGACGGCGGGCACCCGCCCCGGAGCCCGGGTGGTGAGCGTCACGAGCCCTCCAGAGTCGGGTAGTCGGTGTACCCCCGGTGGTCGCCGCCGTAGAAGGTGCCCGGATCGGCCGCCGTGTACGGCCCGCCGGCCTCGATGCGCGTGGGCAGGTCGGGGTTGGCCAGCCAGAGCTGCCCGAAGGAGATCGCGTCGGCCAGCCCGGAGCGCAGCGCCTCCTCCCCGTCCCGCACGGTCGACGGCACCCCGGGCGTGTGCGGATGCGGGTTGAGGATGAGCGTGCCCGGCCACCCGGCGCGGAGCATCCGGGTGATGTCGCGCGTGCCCTGCTCGGAGACGTGCAGGTAGGCCAGGCCGAAGCCGGACAGGGCCGCCGCCAGCTCGCGGTAGAGGACGGCGGTGTCGCTCTCGTCCATGCCGTTGTAGGTGATCCCGGGGGAGATGCGCAGGCCGGTGCGCGCCGGGCCGACGGCGTCGCTGACCGCGCGCACCACCTCGACCGCGAACCGGATGCGCCCCTCGACCGAGCCGCCGTAGGCGTCGGTGCGGCGGTTGGTGTTGTCCGACAGGAACTGGTGGACCAGGTAGCCGCTCGCCCCGTGCACCTCGACGCCGTCGAACCCGGCGGCCATCGCGTACCGGGCGGCGGCGGCGAACTCCTCGACCGCCCGATCGATGTCGTCCATGGTCATCTCGCGCGGCGTGGGATGCTCCACCATGCCTTCGGGCGTGTAGAGGCTCTCGCCGGAGGCGATGGCCGACGGGCCCAGCGGGAGCTGGTCGCCCGGGTACAGGCACGGGTGGCCGATCCGGCCGGAGTGCATGAGCTGGGCGAACATCCGGCCGCCGCGGCGGTGCACCTCGTCGGTGACCCGCCGCCAGGCCACCGCCTGCTCGGCGGAGTGCAGGCCGGGGGTGTCGAGGTAGCCCTGGCCGATCACGCACGGCTGGGTGCCCTCGCCGATGATCAGCCCGGCTCCGGCGCGCTGGCCGTAGTACTCGGCGGTCAGCTCGTCCACCAGGCCGGCGCGGGCGCGGCTGCGGGTCATGGGGGCCATGACGAGGCGGTTGGGCAGGTCGAGGTGGCCCAGGGTGACTGGTTTGAGAAGCTCGCTCACGGCTGCGGGCGCCTTTCGTGTCGTCGGTCGTTTGCGCAGGTCCGACGCTACGAATCCGGGGATACGGGGCGAATCGGTAATGTTTCCGTATCTACCTACGGGGGGCGGAACGGGTTGTTGTACGGCAGGCGGGCCGAACGGGCCGAGATCCGCGCCCTCGTCGAGGCCGCCCGCGAGGGCCGCAGCGGCGGGCTGGTCGTGCGGGGCGAGGCCGGGATCGGCAAGTCGGCGCTGCTGCGCTGGGCCGCCGGGCAGGCTGAGGAACTGGGCGTGCGCACCCTGCCGGTCGTCGGGGTCGAGGCCGAGGCCGACCTGGGCTTCGGCGGGCTCGTCCAGGTGCTCTGGCCCCTCCAGGACCGCCTCGCCACCCTCCCGCCCGCCCAGGCCACCGCCCTCCACACCATCCTCTCCCCGGGCCTCTCCCCGGGCCTCTCCCCGGGCCTCTCCCTGGGCCTCTCCCCGGGCCTCTCCCCGGGCCTCTCCCCGGGCGGCTCCCCGTCGTTCGGTGCCCCGACCGGCGCGGAGCCCTCTGCCCGGCTGGCCGGGAGCGGGGTGCAGGACCGGTTCCTGATCGGCCTGGCCGTCCTCACCCTGCTGGCCGAGGCCGCCGAGGACGGCCCGCTGCTGTGCCTGGTGGACGACGCGCACTGGCTCGACCAGGCCTCCGCCGACGCCCTGCTGTTCGCCGCCCGCCGGCTCTCCGCCGAGGGCGTCGCGCTGCTGTTCGCCGCCCGCGAGGAGGGCTTCCCCGCCGCCGGCCTGCCCGAACTGCGCCCCGCCCGGCTCAGCCCCGAGGACGCCGCCGCCCTGCTGGCCGGCCACAACCTCGCCCCCGCCGCCCGCGACCAGGTCGTCGCCGAAGCCGCCGGCAACCCGCTGGCGCTGCTGGAGTTCGCCGCCGCCCAGCGCCCCTACCACTCGGCCGCCGGCCCGATGCCCGTCCCCGACCGCGTGCTGGCCACCTTCCGCTCCCGCATCGGCGCCCTCCCGGAGCGGACCCGCCTGATGATGCTCACCGTCGCCGCCGAAGGCCGCGGCCACCTGCCGACGCTGCTCGGCGGGGCCGCCGCGCTCGGCGTGGGCCTGGAGGACCTCGGCGAGGCGGAGAAGGCGGGCCTGCTCGACATCACCGCCAACGTCGTCGCCTTCCGCCATCCGCTGATCGCCACCGCCACCTACCAGGGCGCGCCGCTGGCCCGCCGGGTCGCCGTCCACCGCGCGCTGGCCGAGGTGGCGAGTGACGCCGACTGCCGGGCCCGGCACCTGGCCGCCGCGACCACCTCGGTGGACGGGCCGGTCGCCGACGAGATCGCCCGCGCCGCCGTACGGGCTCGGGGGCGGACCGCCTACGCCGCCGCCTCCGGGCTGTTCGAGCAGGCCGCCCGGCTCAGCCCCGAGCCGCGCGCCCGGGCGGAGCGCCTCGGGGAGGCGGCCTGGCTGGCGCTCTCCGTCGGCCAGGCCGGGCGGGCCTCGGCCCTGGTCGACGAGGCCGAGCGCCTGCTGCCCGGCGGGGACGCGCCGGTGACGCTGGCGACCGTACGGGCCGCGGTCGAGTTCGAGACCGGCGAGCGGCGGCTGGCCGCCCGCGCGCTGGCCGAGCGGTCGGCGTTCGCGCCGCCCGAGCAGGCCGCGGTGCTGCTCCGGGCGAGCGCCGGTTACGGCTGGTTCCACGGCGACCGCGAGGCCATCCTGGGCGCCGCGCACCGGCTGGCCGAGCTGGGGCTGCCCGATCCCATGGTGCTCGGCCTGGCCGCCCTGGTCGAGGAGGACTACACCCGCGGCCTGCCCCTGCTGGCCGGCTTCGCGGCCCACCCCCGTGCCCCGCACCCCGGAACCGAGACCGTGGGGCCGCTGGGGAGGCAGGCGGGAAGCGCGGCGGTGGCAGGGCTGGAGGCCGGGGCCGAGACCGGGGCTGCGGCCGAGGTCGCGGGCCGGCTGGAGCAGGGGACCGGAGGGCTGACCATCTCCTGGGCCACCCTCTGCGCGATGATCCTCGGCGCCGACGCGACCGCCGCCGCCCTGGCCGAGGCCGACGTGGCACGGTGCCGCCGGCACGGCCTGGTCGGCGCGCTCCCGCAGGCCCTCCAGGACCTGGCCGGCGTGCTGATCGCCGCGGGCCGCCACCGCGAGGCCGAGCAGGCCGTCGAGGAGGCGGTACGGCTGGCCGCCGACACCGGCCTCGACCGGCGCATCCCGCACCTCCACTCGGTGCTCACCCGGGTCGCCGCCATCGAGGGCGACCAGGAGCGCTGCGAGCGCCTGGCCAGCGGCGCGCCCGATACCGGCGGCCTGGCCGGCGCCGCCGCGCTCAGCCTGCTCGACCTGGGCCTGGGCCGCTACGCCGCCGCACTCGACCGGCTGGAGGCCGCCGCCCGCGGCCCGCTCCGGCACGCCGCCGGCCTGCTCGCCGCCGCAGCCGACCAGGTCGAGGCCGCGGTACGGCTCGGCGAGCCGTACCGTGCCGCGGAGCCCGCCGCCCGGCTGGCCGCCTGGGCGAAGGCGGGCGGCGAACCCTGGACCCAGGCCCTGAGCAGCCGCTGCCAGGCCCTGCTGACCGGCGACGAGGCCGCCTACCTGCACGCCCTCGACGCGCACGCCCGCGCCGAGCGGCCCTTCGAGCAGGCCCGCACCGAACTCCTCTACGGCGAATGGCTGCGCCGCGCCAAGCGCCGCACCGACGCCCGGACGCGCCTGCGCTCGGCGCTGGCCGTCTTCGAGCGGCTCCACGCCGCCCCCTGGGCCGGCCGCGCCCGCGCCGAACTCCTCGCCGCCGGCGACACGGTCCCGCAGCCCGAGCCGGCCGCCGCCCCCCTGCTCGACCGCCTCACCGCCCAGGAGGCCCACGTCGTACGGCTGGCCGCCGAGGGCGGCTCCAGCCGGGAGATCGCCGCCCAGCTCTTCCTCAGCCCCCGCACCGTCGAGCACCACCTCTACCGGGCCTTCCGCAAGCTCGGCATCCGCACCCGCCGCGACCTCGCCCGCCTGAACCTCACCTGACCCCCGGCCGGCTCCCGGTCAGGACAGCCCGAACCGCCGCGCGAAGGCGCTCATCTCGGCATGCTGCTCCGCCGGGTCCGCCGAGAACGGGCTGACCACGATCCGGGTCACCCCCTGCGCGGCGAAGGCGGCCACCCGCTCGGCGCTCATGTCGATCGACCCCCACCGCGTGTACTCCAGCGCCCCCGGATCACGCCCCGCCTCCACCGCGGCCTTCCGGGCGAGCTCCCACTGCGCCGCCCGCTCCTCCGCGGTGAGCGACCCGCCCGGGAAGTACCCGTCCCCGAGCCGCCCAGCCCGCCGCGCCGCGGCCCGGCTCGACCCGCCCACGTGCACGGGCAACCCCGCGGCCTCATGAGGCTTGGGATAGCTGGTCAGCCGGTCGAACCCGAAGAACTCCCCGGCGAAGCTGACCCCCGTCTCGTCCCCGGCCCACAACAGCCGCAGCACCTCGATCGCCTCGTCGGCCCGCCGCCCCCGGCTGCCGAAGTCGACGCCCATCGCCTCCGCCTCGCCCGGCAGCGTGCCCAGGCCCACGGTCAGCAGCCGCATCCGCCCCCCGGACAGCACGTCGATCGTCGCCAGCCGCTTCGCCAGCACCACCGGGTGGTGGTACGGCAGCAGCAAAACCGCCGTCCCCAGCAGAAGGCGCCGCGTGGCCGCCGCCACGAACGCCAGGCAGTCCAGCGGGTCCGGGTACGGCAACGCCGGCGGGAACTCGAACCCGCCCAGCGCCGCCCCCGGATAGAGCACCACGTGCTCCGGCAGGTACATCCCCTCGAAGCCGCACTCCTCGGCCTGCCGCGCGAACGCCACGAGCCGGTCGGGATCCAGCCCGGCCGCCGTGGAGTAGCTGATCGCGAACCTCATCGTCACCCCTGTCGTCGCCCTTCGCGCCGACGCTACAACCCTGCCACCGGCGTCAGGGCAACTCCTTCGGCCCGGCCAGCACCCGCACCGGCGCCCCGGCCAGGAAGGCGTCGATGTCGGCCACCGCCTCGCCGAAGTAGGTCCGGTAGTTGCCCAGCGTCACGTAGCCCAGATGCGGCGTGGCCAGCACCGTCGGCAACGTGCGGAACGGGTGGCCGGGCGGCAGCGGCTCCTCGTCGAAGACGTCCAGGCCCGCGCCGGCGATGGTGCCCGCGCGCAGCGCCTCGACCAGCGCGTCTTGGTCCACGAGGGCGGAGCGCGAGGTGTTGACCAGGTACGCCGTCGGCCGCATCAGCGCCAGCTCGGCCGCGCCCAGCAGCCCCCGCGTGCCCTCGCCCACCACCAGGTGCAGCGAGACCACGTCCGCCTCGCGCAGCAGCGCCTCCTTGGACGGCGCCAGCCGTACCCCCGCGGCCTCGGCCCGCTCGGCGGTCAGGTTCGGGCTCCAGCCGACCACGTCCATGCCGAACGCCCGGCCGACGCACGCCACCTGCGAGCCGATCTTGCCCACGCCCAGCAGCCCGAGGACCGCGCCGTTCAGGTCCAGGCCGACCGTCTGCTGCCACGGGCCGTCCGAACGCATCGCCGCCGTCTCCGGCAGCAGGCCGCGGGCCAGGCCGAGGATCAGCGCCCAGGTCAGCTCGGCCGGCGGGGTGGCGGAACTCCCGGTGCCGCACACCGTCACGCCGTGCGCGGCGGCGGCCTTCAGGTCGATCGAGGCGTTGCGCATCCCGGAGGTGATCAGCAGCCGCAGCGCCGGCAGCCGCTCGAAGAGCTCGGCCGGGAAGGGGGTGCGCTCGCGCATCGCGACCACGATCTCGCAGTCGCCGATCGCCTCGGCCAGCTCGCCGATCGAGGCGAAGCGCTCGCGGTAGCTGCGTGCCTCCACCGCCGACCAGTCCGCCAGGCTCAGGGCGACGCCCTGGTAGTCATCCAGAATCGCGCATCTCATCATGCCCAGCACGCTAGCGCCCACCCGGTTGTGGGTGGATGCGGCCCGGCTGATGGAGTGGCTCAGCCGATCGCCGCCAGGGCCCGGTCGGCCACCTTGTCGATCATCGCCTGGACGGTCGCGTTGTCGATCGGCTTGCCGTCCCGCACCCGCCGCCCCGGCACGTTCGCGCCGCTGGCCGTGATGGTGACGATCACGTTCCCCTTGCGCAGGACCGCCTTGCCCTCGCCCCGGCCGGCCTCGGCGACCTTGTACACGTAGAAGACGTAGTAGCCCTCGTCGTAGTCCTGGCCCTCCTTGACCGTGCCGACCTGCTTGATCGTGCCCTTCACCGCCGGCGCGCCGCCGAACACGCTCGGCTGGCGGTAGTCGCTGGTCCGCATCCGGTCGTAGGCCAGCTTCGCCTCGCGCTCGGTGCCCTCCGTGCGCAGGAGCCCCGACTCGTAGGTGATCTTCAGGTCCCTGAAGCGGTACGGCGGAGCCGTCCCGGGCTCGTTCGACCACTTGCAGGCCACGTCGTATTGGTCCTTGACCGCCTTCCGCAGGCCGACACTCGCCCTGGTCCGCGCATCCAGCACCGCGCACGGCGACTTGGGCAACTTGTGGCCGCTCTCCTCCTTGGGCGCCGCAACCGCCGACTCCGCGGGCCGGGGCGACTTCTCCGCCTCACCGGCCCCCTGCCCTTTGCCGCCGCCCTGCTGCTCACCACCGGCCGCCGTCCCCCCGACCCCCGGGATCACCCCGCACCCAGCCAGCACCCCCGCGACCGCCACCACACCGAGCGCCCCACGCCACGTCATCCGTAACCCCCTCAACCACACCCGTACCAGCCCAGTACCGTACCCCGCCCACCCCCGCCTGCGGACCCACCGCCTGACCCGCCGCAGGCCCACCGGCCGACCCGGGTACGGGCCCGCCGACTGACCGGCCTCCACCATCCGGGGGCCGCCCCCACCTCCTCCCCGGCCACCGCCCCCAGGCGTGCCATCAGCCACGGACCGTTCCCGCCACCTCGGCGGCCTCAGCCACAGCTCCCCGTCAACCTGATGACCTCAGCCGCAGCCCCCCGTCCACCCTGATGGCCTCAGCTACAGCTCCCCGTGAACCTGATGACCTCGGCCGCAGCCCCCATCCACCACCCTGATTGCCTCAGCCACGGCTTCCCGTCCACCCTGATGGCCTCAGCCACGGTCGGCGGGACGGTGGAGGACGGCGCGGAGCGAGCGGGGTGGCTGGGGCCGTAAGGGGCGCGGCGCGGAGGCAGGTGGGCGGCGGTCAGGGGCGGAGGGCGCGGGGACGAGCCGGGGAGGCGGGGTTGGCGGACGAGCCGGGGTGAGAAGAGGAGCCGGGGTGAGAAGACGAACTGGGGTGAGGGGCGGAACCGGCATGAGTGGCGGATCCAGGGTGAGGGGCTGGGGCGGGGAGGCGGACCTCGACGGTGGTGCCGCGGCCGGGCTCGCCGGTGACCAGGCAAAGCCCGCCCAGCTCAGCCGTACGTTCCCGCATGGACACCAGCCCCACCCCCGACCGCCGCCCAGGTGGGAGCCCGACGCCGTCGTCGGCGATCACCAGCCGCACCGCATCAGCCTCCCGGCGCAGCTCGATCACCACCCGCCGCGCCCGGGCGTGCCGGCGGACGTTGGTCAGCGCCTCCTGCGCGATCCGATACACCGCCACCTCGACCGCGGCGGGCAGATCGGTCAGATCCCCCTCGGTGCGCAGCTCGGTGACCGGGTCGTCCGGTCCGGCGAGCGCGTGCACGGCGGCGGCCAGTCCGAGCTCGTCGAGCGCGGGCGGACGCAGGCCGTACACAAGCTGCTGAAGGTCACCGGTGACCGCGTCCATGCCGGTACGCAGCTCGTTGAGCAGCCCGTCGGCGGTTTCGGGCGAGGCCTTGAGGTTGATCCGGGCGATGTTGACGATCATCGCCAGGCCGCTGAGCGTCTGGCCGAGCCCGTCGTGCAGGTCCCGGCGCAGCCGCCGCCGTTCCTCCTCCCGGGCGGCCAGGATCCGCTCGCGGGAGCGCTGCAGGTCGGCGGCCATCCGCACGGCGTGCGCCACGTCCGCCGCGTAGGGCACCAGCGTCGCCAGCACCCGCTCGTCGTGCGCGACGGGGAACCGGCGCGCCGCGGGCGGCCCGACGAGGAGCCGCCCCACGCGCTCGCCGTGCCAGACCAGCGGCACCTCCCGCGGCCGTTCCCCGACCTGGCCGCTGCGCGTGGCGGCCAGGCTGACCACCGGCTCCGCGCCTGTGACCTCCACGGCCACCCCTTGAACGGCGAGGCCCTCGCGCAGGACGCCGACCACCGAGGCCAGGGCCTGGGCCGGGTCGCCCTGCCGCATCTCGCGGATGAGCCGCTCGGCCAGCACCCGCGGATCGCCCACCGGCCCGTACAGCAGGCGGTCGGCGGCCCGCTGCAGCGTCCGGCGCAACGGCTGGAAGAACGCCCCGGTCAGCAGCGCCGAGACCACCCCGGCGATCTGGTCGTACCCGGACACCAGCAGGCTCGACAGCGCCGCGACCCCGAAGTAGACCCCGCCGACCACGGCCAGCAGCCCGGCCGCGACGAAGGTCCGGCTGATGACGGTGTCGATCCCGTACAGCCGGTACCGCATGACCGACACGACCAGCGAGACCGGGATGAGTCCGGCCCACACGATCGACAGCCAGGTCAGCCCGGGCGCGGCGATGCCCACCAGCATGAGCACGATGTAGCCGGCGAACATGAACAGCGGCCAGCCGATCTGCCGCCGCACCACCGGATCGGCCCGCCGGAACCGCACCAGCAGCGACAACGCCGCCAGCGGCAGCGTCACGAGGATGCCCGCCCACGCCACCGCCCAGATCGCGGTGTCGTAGGGCGCGAGCGCCGGGATCTGCAGCGGGTTGGGGATCACCGCGGGCAGCGGATACCCCTGGTAGGGCGGGTCGGGCCGGACGAACTGCCGCAACGTCTCGACCGCGATCGACACCGCGCCCAGCCACACCACCACCCGCCAGCGCCGCGAGGGCAGCCTGCTGTCGGGGGAGTACAGGGGCAGCAACATCTCCAGTGTCAGCGTGGCGATCGCCCAGCCGATCACCGTCGGCAGCTTCAGCGCCCCGGCCAGCATGAGCTCCCCGCCGGCCGCCGCGGCGAGCATCGTCGCCTGGCCGAACTCGAACAGGCCGCCGCCGAGCCCGCCCGCGGCCATCAGCCAGGCCAGCCGCAATCGGGGCCGGTGCCAGATCAGGAAGGCGGCGAAGACCGGAAAGGTCAGGCCGGCCGCGCGCAGCGGGGTGGCCAGGGTGGGCAGGGTCCACTCCGAGGGGAGGCCGGCCAGGATCACCACGCCCGCGATGACCAGCGCGGGCGAGACCACGGCCAGGACGGCGGCGACCGCTCGGGGTGCCCACGCCATCCTGTTCCCGCCCTCCGGCTCCGTTCCTGCCTGACCCTAGTGTGCCTGGCGAACGGCACAAAAGGTGCATCTGCCCGGCAAGGGCGCGCTGATACCGCACGACCGAAAAAGAAGTGCCCGACGACGCGCGGGCCTGAGGATTCGCCCGGCGGTTTCCGGGCAGAGGCAGCGGTCGCCGGCTCGGGGCAAGGACAACGCCGGCGGGTCAGGGAAACAAGGACTTTCGGCCCTGGCGGCCGGCGGCGACGCCTGGTCACCATGGAGGGTCGAGAGGCTGGCACCTGGAGGGGTTCATGGTCACCGGGATCGCGGATCGTCCGTCTGCCGAGCGGGACGCCCTTCCCGTCCGAGGCGAGATCGACCTGGTCACCGCGCCGGTGATCGAGGCCCTGGTGTCCCACGCCACCGCGCTGGGCCGCCGGCGCATCCTGCTCGACCTCGCCGGGGTCACCTTCATGGACGCCTCGGGGCTGAACGCCCTGGTCCGGGCGGCCAACCACGCCGGGCGCAACGGCGCGCGGGTGGAACTGGTCGGTGTCCCGCCCCGGGTGGCCCACCTCCTGCGCCTCACCGGCCTGCACCGCCGCTTCACCGCCCCGGGCGCGACCGCCGCCTGAAGAAGGCCGCCCGCCGGAGGTCCCGGCAAGGCGGTGACGAAGGTCCCTGCGCCCGCCTGCCGTACGGCTCTGCCTCCGAGAGCCCGCGCCCGGTGGACTGGACCCAGAGACCCCAGGAGGACACCATGACCGCCATCCACCCGCACCAGCGGACGGCCACCACCCCGCGCCCCGCCGCCGCACCCGTCGACTACGTCTGGGCCGTCGCCCGGATCGCGCTCGGCTGGACCTTCCTGTGGGCCTTCCTCGACAAGACCTTCGGTCTCGGCTACGCCACCCCGGCCGCCAAGGCCTGGCTGAACGGCGGCAGCCCGACCACCGGGTTCCTCAAGGGCGCCGGCGACAACGCGCTCGGCGGCTTCTTCGCGGCGCTGGCCGGTCAGGCGTGGGTGGACTGGCTGTTCATGACCGGCCTGCTCGGCATCGGCCTGGCGCTGGTGCTGGGCGTCGGCACCCGGGTCGCCGCGGTGACCGGCGGGCTGCTGCTGGTGCTGATGTGGGCGGCCGCGCTGCCGCTGGCCACCAACCCTTTCCTGGACGAGCACCTGGTCTACGCCGTCGTCCTGGCCGGGCTGGCTCTGGCTCGCGCGGGCGAGACGCTCGGCCTGGGCGGGTATGTGCGGCAGCCGTACCTGAAGTGAACCCCTACGGCGGCGCCCGTCCCCAAGAGGGATGGGCGCTGCCGCGTTCGCGGTGCCAGACTGGCGCGTGTGTCAAACCCTCTCATTCCGCACATGCGGCTCGACGAGTTGCTGTCCGAGCTCCAGGTCCGGCTGAACGCCGTGCTGGCCACCCGCGACCGGGTGCACGCGCTGCTCGACGCCGTGGTGTCGGTCGGTAGCGACCTCGACCTGGAGACCGTGCTGCGGCGGATCGTGGAGACCGCGACCAACCTGGTGGACGCCAGCTACGGCGCCCTCGGGGTGGTGGGGGAGGGCAGCACGCTGATCCAGTTCATCCCGGTCGGGCTGAGCGAGGAGGAGATCGCCAGGATCGAGCACTGGCCGCACGGGCTCGGCCTGCTCGGGCTGCTGATCAAGGACGCCCGGCCGCTGCGGCTGGCCCGGATCGCCGACCACCCCGAGTCGTACGGTTTCCCGCCCGGGCACCCGCCGATGGGCAGCTTCCTCGGCGTGCCGATCCGGGTGCGCGACGAGGTGTTCGGCAACCTCTACCTGACCGAGAAGCGCGGCGGCGCGGAGTTCGACGAGGAGGACGAGGCGATCGTCATCGCGCTGGCCACCGCCGCCGGCGTCGCCGTCGAGAACGCCCGCCTGTACGAGGAGACCCGCCGCCGGGAGACCTGGCTGCAGGCCTCCTCGGAGATCACCACGAGCCTGCTGTCCGGCGCCGAGCCGCAGGAGGTGCTGCGCATGCTGGCGCGCAGCGCCCGCCAGATGACCGGCGCCGACCTGACCGCGGTGCTGCTGCCGCGGGACGAGGCGCTGCGCGTGGAGATCGCCGACGGCGAGTGCCCCGCGGATCTGGGCTTCGCGCTGGAGGGCAGCATGGCCGGCGCCGCCTTCACCCGCGGCGAGGCCCTGACCGAGAGCAACCTGCAGACCGCCGCCGCCGCGCCCGACTCGCCGCTGCGCCGGCTGGGCTTCGGGCCGGGCCTGATGGTCCCGCTCGGCGCGGCCCCCGCGGTGCGCGGCGTACTGGCGCTGGCCAAGGCGCCGGGCCGGATGCGACCGACGGATCCGCCCCCGCCGCCGAAGCCGTGCGCTGGGCGGCGGCCGAGGCCGTGCGCGGCAACCGGCCCCTCCGCATCGTGCACGTCTCCGGCGTCTGGGGCTACGACCGCCCCGCGGCCGGAGCCGCGCGACAGGACGAGCAGTCCCGCTCGATCCTGGCCGAGGCGGCGCGGCTGGCCACCGCACAGGAGCCGGGCCTGTCCGTGGCGACGGCCACCGCCTGGGGCAAGGTGAGCGCCGCCCTGCGCCGCGAGGCCGCCTACGCGAGCCTGCTGGTGCTCGGCCGGCACGGCCACGGCCTGACCGCCGCCCTGCGACTCGGCTCGGCCGTGCGCGCCCTCGCCGCCCAGCCGCCGTGCCCGCTGGTCGTGGTGGCCGGGGCGCCCGCCGAACCGTGGGGCGAGGTGGTGGTCGGCTTCGACGAGCAGTCGCGGGCCGACCTCGCCTTCGCCTTCGCCGAGGCCGACCGCCGCGGCGCCCGGCTGCGCGCCATCCACGCCTGGACGCCGCCGGTCTTCTCCGCCTTCGTGGGCGGCGACCTGTCGTTGTACACCGAGCTGTTCGACGACGCCTGCGCCGCCGCGCACGAGACCCTCCAGCCCTGGCGGGAGCGCCACCCGCTGGTGCCGGTGGTCGAGGAGGCCGTGTGCGGCGGCGCGGTGGCCGCGCTCACCGCCGCCTCCGCCCGGGCGGACCTGGTCGTCGTCGGCTCGCGCAAGGCCATGCTCGGCTCGGTGACCAGCGGTGTCCTGCACGGCGCCTGGTGCCCGGTCGCGGTGGTGCACGCCACACCCGTCCCTGCCGCGGCCCGCTCCCAGGGCTAGGCGGCGGGCTCCCGTCATCCGGTACGGCAGGCCGCCCGCGCTCCCTATACTCGGGCCTTTGACCTGAGGGCGGGGGAGGACCGGGTGTCGGGGGAGAACGAGCTGAGCGAGCACGGGCGGCGGGTGGCCGAGCTGGCGGCGGCCATCGGGCAGGCGCGGACCGGCCTGGAGCAGGCCGCGGCCGGGCTGGTCGAGGTGCTGAAGACCGGGGCCTGGCAGGAGTTCACCGGGCCGGGCGGCGAGCTGGTGCTGCACGAGGAGTTCGCGGAGTTCGTCACCGCCGACCCGCCGCGCGGGCTCGGCGTGACGCCCGGCATGGTGCGTACCCTGCTCGCCGACGACCCGGCCGCGCTGGCCCTGCTCGTGGCGGCGGACGGGGCCGCGGGCGAGGTCTGGACGCGGGACGACAGCGCGCCCTGGGTCCCCGGCACCGAGCCGGTCGCCGCACTCCCGGTGGACCGGGCCGCCGCACCGGAACCGGGGGAGGCGGCCGACATGGCAGCCGGGGCGGCAGTCGAGGCGGCGGCCGACATGGCAGCCGGGGTGGCGGCCGGGGTGGCGGCCGGGGTGGCGGCCGGGACCGCAGCCGGGGCCGGGCCGGGCGCCGAGCCCGTCGTGCGGGAGACGCCCGCGTTGCGGCGGTTGCGGGAGGACGCTCCGGCCCTGCACACCAAGGTGCTCGCCGGGGAGATGAGCGCGAACGCGGCGATGGTCGCGGCCGGGTTCCGCGCCCGCACGATCAGCGTGCCGGTCTCCAAGCCCGAGAGCGCCGCCAAGGCGTTGCGCAAGAACCTCAGCCGCGAGCAGCTCGCGGAGCTGGTGAGCCTGCTGTCGGCCGAGCTCTGAGCGAGCGGGCCCGCCGCCCCTGGAGGACGGGTCTGCCGGGTTCCTGACACACAATTTCCGGATATGCCATGATCTGACGCGTGACGGTGGGGGATCTTGGCGTGCGCATTCCCGGCTACCAGCTCATCGAGCCGGTAGGACAGGGGGGATTCGCGGTCGTCTACCGCGCCCTGCACGAACGGGTGGGGCGCGTGGTCGCGGTGAAGGTGCTGTCCGTCACCGACCTGGACGAGCGCGCCCTGCGCAACTTCCGGCGCGAGCTCGAGGTGACCAGCCGGCTCAGCGACCACCCGAACATCGTCGCCGCCCTCGACACCGGCACCGCCTCCGGCGGCCGGCCGTACATCGTCATGGACTTCTACGACGGCGGCAGCCTGCACAGCCGGCTCCGGGCCGCGGGAGCGCTCCCGGTGCCGGAGACGCTCCGGATCGGGGTCAAGGTCGCCGCCGCGCTCGCCGCCGTGCACGAGGCGGGCGTCTTCCACGGGGACATCAAGCCGCAGAACATCCTCATGTCCAAGTACGGCGAGCCGGCGCTGGCCGACTTCGGTGTCGCGCGGATGCTGGACGTGGGGCAGTTGTCGTCCAACACCCTCACGCTCACGCCGCACCACGCCGCGCCCGAGGTGCTCAACGGGTCGCCGCAGTCGGTGCACTCCGACGTGTACGCGCTGGGGTCGACCCTCTACCAGTTGCTCGCCGGGCGGCCCGCCTTCTACGAGCCGGCCGACGTGGGCGTCGCCCCTCTCCTGCTGCGGGTGCTTCGCCAGCCGTTGCCGCCGTTGCAGCGGCCCGACCTTCCCCAGGCTTTGCGGGCGCTCATCGAGCGGGCCATGTCCAAGCAACCCGCCGACCGGCCGGCCGGCGCCTGGGCCTTCGCGCGTGAACTCCAGGACATCCAGCGGGCCCTCGGCCTCCCCGTCACCGAACCCGCCGCCGCCCACACCCCTCCGACTCCAGCCGCCACCCCTTTCCCCGGCAACCCGCCCTTCTCCGCCGCCCCCACCCCTTCCCCAGCCTTCGGCTTCCCGCCCGCCCAGCCGTCCACCCCTGGGTTCCCGGCCCCGCAGCCACCGGCGCCCAGCCCCCCGTTCGGGATGGGCGGCGTCACGGAGGGGGGCGTCACGGGCCCGGCCTTCGGGGGCAGTGCGGCGGCGGGCCTCACGGGCCCGGGCTTCGGAAGCGGCGTCACCGGCCCGGCCTTCGGGGGCGGGGGAGCGGGGCCAACAGGTGGAGCGCCGGTTGCCGGGGACACCGCGCCACGGGAGGGGGCGGCTCGCCGTACCTCCTCCCGGATGATGGTGGCGGTGGCCGGGGTGACCGTGGCGGTGGTGGCCGGTGTCGCGGTGGCGGTGAACCTGGGCAAGAGCCCCGGCGGAACCGCCGCAGCCGACACCGGCGCGACCTCCCGCCCCGGCGTCCAGGCGAGCGTTCGCCCCGTCGCCCCCACGGCGACCCCGCTGCCCACCCCCTCCACGAGCCCGGCCAGGAAGGCCGTCCTGGCGAAGGTCACCCTGGCCCCCGACACCACCACCCCGGCCGCCCCGGGCCAGACCTTCCGTCTCAAGCTGGCCGCCCGCCTGACCGACGGCCGCCCGGCCAACCTGACCAAGGCCACCGTCGTCTACCACAGCGCCGACCCCCGGGTGGCGACGGTGAGCCCCGACGGCGTGGTCACCGTCCTGACCGAGGGCGAGGTACGGATCACCGCGAAGGTGACCCTGGCCGGCCGGTCGAAGGTCGCCGCCCTCCCGCTCACCGTCGGCGGCGAGACGACCCCCACCCCGTCCCCCTCGGCCTCGGCCGACGCCGGGCCGAAGGTGCTGAAGGTGACCGCGAGCCTGACCAACATGGTCCGGGGCGGCGCCTACTCCGGCGAGTCCTACCCCGCGTGCGCGGAGTGCAAGGTCAAGACCGGCAAGCCCGCCTGGTACCGCGAGACCTACTTCCGTTTCGACCTCGGCTCGGTCAAGGTCAGGCCGGCCCGGGTGCGCTCGGTGGTGATGTACGTCTGGATGCGGGTGACCGACCACGGCCCCGAGGGTGTGGCGGCGGCGCACGCCATGGGCAACAACTGGACCTCCCGCGTCACCTTCGACACCCGCCCGCAGGTCGGCAACAAGCTCGGCGACCTGACCACGGCCGGCTACTCGTGGGCGTGGGTGAAGGTGGACCTGACCTCCTACTTCCGCCAGCGCCTCGGCGGCCAGGCCAGCGTGGCCCTCGCCGAGCAGGCCGGGGCGGGCTTGGCGATCGGCGGCCTGTCCTCCCCGCACCCGCCGTACCTGGAGATCACCCGCCGCTAGCCGTACTCGGAAGACCTCCCGCCGTGCCCGAAGTCGGCGGTAAAAGCGGAGAAACCCCCGGAAAGCCGGGCATCTTCCCAGCTAGGACAGGGTGCCGGGGAGTGGGGCGGGGCGAAGCGGGGGAGATCAGGGGGAAAGTCCTCCTACCCCCGGGGAGCGGTCCTGTTGCCAAGGCGCGAACGTGTGCGTTCCTTCCTTGAGAAGCAGTTCGTCCAGCGAGCCATCATCCTGATCATCATCGTCAACGCGGTCACCATCGGCTGCGAGACGAGCGACTTCCTCATGCAGCACGCCGGCGGCTTCCTCACGACCGTCGACAACGTGGCCCTGGGCCTGTTCACCGTCGAGATCGCCGCGCGGCTGTACGGCTACGGCCGGGAGTTCTTCAAGGACCCCTGGAACTGGTTCGACACGGTGATCGTGCTGGTCGCGCTGGTGCCTGCGGGCGGGCCGGCCTCGATCCTGCGGGCGTTGCGCATCCTGCGCGCGTTGCGGCTGATCTCGGCGGTGCCCAGCATGCGGCGCGTGGTGCAGGCGCTGCTCAGCGCGATTCCGGGCATGGCCTCGATCCTGGGCCTGCTGGTCCTGCTGGTCTACATCGCCGCGGTCATCGCCACCCGGCTGTTCGGCGACGTGGTGCCGGAGCGGTTCGACGAGCTGCCGCGCTCGCTGTTCACGCTGTTCCAGATCATGACCGGTGACGACTGGGGGAACGTGGCCCAGACGGTGATGGATCAGCGGCCGTGGGCGTGGGTGTTCTTCATCGCCTACATCCTGGTCTCGACCTTCGTGGCGTTGAACCTGTTCATCGCGGTCGTGGTCAACGCGATGATCGACGCGGAGGCGTCGCCGGCGGAGGTGGAGACGCAGGAGGAGATCAAGGGCGTGCGGGAGGAGCTGGCGGCGCTCACCGCCAAGCTGGACGTGCTGCTCGCCCGGGAGGCCGCGCTGTCGCGCCACGGCGACCGCTCGTCCCTCCGCCGGTCCCCCATGCCCTGACCGCGCCGCTGCCCGCTCCGGCCGGCCCGGCTGTTTATGCTGGCCGGAGGGGGTGGGGGACGTGTCCGAGGTATTCGTGGAGAGCGAGTTCGCGCCGTTGCGGGTGGTGGTGCTCGCCCAGAGCGAGGTCGCGCTCCCGGCGTCCGCCCGGAGCTCGCCGGACCTGCGCTTCCTGCCCGCCGACGCGCTGGCGGCCAACCCGGTGGGCCAGGACATGCGCACCGGCGCCCCCGACCGGCAGGCCGCCTGGGAACGCGAGCGCGAGGCCTTCCGTGCCGTCCTGGAGCGCCACGGCGTGCGGGTGGTGCGGCCCCGGCTGCTCACCGAGCCGGAGAAGGCCGAGGCGGGCGCCGACGGCTACGCCAACTTCTTCGCCCGCGACCCCTTCTTCACCGTCGGCGACCAGGTGATCGAGGGCTCGATGCGCTTCCGGCACCGCCGCCACGAGGTGCTGCCGGTGCGTGACGTCATGCGGGCCGAGGTCTACCCCGCCGACTGCGGCTACGTCGCGGTCCCGGTGCCGGAGATCCCCGAGCCCGGCGACCCGACGCTCGGGCCCGGCCCCTTCCTGGAGGGCGGCGACGTGCTGGTCCTCGGCCGGCACGTCCTCGTCGGCAGCTCGGGCCTGGCCTCCAACGCGCTGGGCGCGCGCTGGCTGACCAAGCACCTGGCGCCGCACGGCTACACGGTCGAGCTGGTCCGGCTGCACGAGCGCATCCTGCACCTCGACTGCGCGCTCGGCCTGATCCGCGACGGCCTGCTCGTCGTCTGCGAGGAGGCGCTGCCCGGCGGGCTCCCGCGGGTGCTGCGCGACTGGGAGCGGGTCGAGGTGGACTTCGAGCAGGCCACCCGGCTGGCGGCCAACGGGCTGCCGCTCGGCCCCGGCCACTACGTGACCGATCCGGCCTTCGCCTTCCTCGGCGAGGAACTGGAACGGCGCGGCGTGGCGGTGGAGTACGTGGACTTCGCCGTCACCCGCTCGCTCGGCGGCTCCTTCCGGTGCAGCACCCAGCCGCTGCTGCGGCGCACCTGACCCGGCCCTCAGGAGTTGAGCGGCGGGTGCCAGCCGTCGCTCCCCGGCATCTTGGCCGCCGCCTCCGGCCCCCACGAGCCCGGCTCGTACGGCAGCGGCGGCTCGTCCACGTCGATGATGTCCGAGACGATGCGCCAGCACTCCTCGATGGTCGCGAAGGTGGCGAAGCACCGCGTGTCCCCGGTGATCGCGCCGTCGATGATCGTCTCGTACGGCTTCTCCTGCCGGCCCAGCACCTTCTCGTAGTCGACCTCCAGCGGGATCAGCGTCGCCGGCTGGCCGGGCTCAGGCTCCTGCAGCAGCAGCTCGAAGGTCATGCCCGCGGTCGGCTCGAACCGGAAGCGCAGCAGGTCGGCCGGCGTGCCCCCGGTGATGGAGCCGAACAGGTCCAGCGGCGGCCGGCGCAACTGCACCACCACGTCGGTCGAGCTGGTCTGCAGGCACTTGCCGCTGCGCAGGTAGAACGGCACCCCCGACCACCGCCAGGTGTCGACCTTCAGGTGCGCGGCCACGTAGGTCTCGGTGGTCGAGCCCGGCCGCACCCCTTCGACGTCCTGGTAGCCGGTGTACTGCCCCAGCACGGTCTGCGCCCGCGAGATCCGCCGGGTGGCCCGCAGCAGCCGCCAGCGCTCGATGTGCTCGGCGTAGTCGTCGCTGGTGGCCGGCGGCTCCATCGCCAGCAGCGTGAACACCTGCAGGAGGTGGTTCTGGAGCACGTCCTTGACGCAGCCCACCGAGTCGTAGAACGAGCCGCGCTCGGCGACGTCGAAGTCCTCCAGCAGGTTGATCTGCATGTTCGCGATGTAGGACCGGTTCCAGAGCGGTTCGAGCAGCGCGTTGGCGAAGCGCGTGGCCTTCAGCCCGGCGATCGGCACCGAGCCCAGGAAGTGGTCCACCCGCAGCAGGTGCTGGTCGTCGAAGAAGCGGTTGAGCTCGCGGTTCAGCTCGCGGGCCGAGTCGAGGTCGTGGCCGAACGGCTTCTCCACCACCAGCCGCGCCTGCCGGTTCAGGCCCGCTCGGGCCAGCGCCTCGGCGACCGTGGTGAACAGCGAGGGCGGGATGGCGAGGTAGTGGCTGGCGAAGCCCTTGCCCTCCAGCTCGCGTCCGAGCCGCCGGAAGGTGTCCTCGTCGGTGAAGTCGCCCGCGACCAGGCTCAGCCGGTCGGCCAGGTCGGCGAACACCCGCTCGTCGAAGTCGCGCACGTCGGCCAGCACCGAGCGGCGGGCCCGCTCGCGCAGCCCGTCCAGGTCGAGGTCGGTGGCCGCGACGCCGACGACCGGGACGGTGAGCTTGCCCTGCTCGGTCAGCCGGTACAGCGCCGGGAAGATCCTCTTGTTGACGAGGTCGCCGGAGATGCCGAACAGGACCAGGACGTCGGCCTGCGGGGTGGTGGCCATGGCGGTGCCGCCTTTCTGCCGCGTTCAGCCGAGCCGGATGCCCCAGGAACCGGCGAGGCTCGCGCCCGGTTCGAGGGTGTGCAGGTCGATGCCGCTGGCCAGGGCGTTGGGCGGGCTGGTCATCGGCTCCACGCCGAACCCCTGCCGGCGCAGCCGCTCGGGCACCTCGTCGGCGGTGTACAACTCCAGCCACGGGTGGGTGGCGTCGGCCCAGAACGAGGTGGTGCGCGCCGAGCCGGCCAGGTGCACCCAGGCGCGGCCGGCCTCGTCGCGGTCCAGGTCGGTGAAGGCGCGGTCGATCTTGAGGTCGCCGAGGCGGCGGCCCTCGCGCAGGTCGAAGGGGGTGCCCTCGACCGGTTCCGGCGAGCCGTACGGGATCATCCGGTCGTTGACCGGCAGATGCCGCCGGCCGGGCGCGGTCACGGTGCAGCCGTCGATCGGCTCGCCGGTGGTGAGGTAGGGGTGGGCCCCGTGCGCGTACGGCGCGGCGGTCTCGCCCTCGTTGCGCGAGCGCACCGACACGGTGAGGCCCTGGCCCGCGTCCAGGCTGTACTCCGCCTCCAGCGCCAGCCGGAACGGATAGCCCGGCGTGCCGAGCAACCGGCAGGCCAGCCGTACCCGGTGGTTCTCGCGCTCGACCACGCGCCACGGCAGCCAGCGCGCCAGGCCGTGGATCGCGCAGTCGTAGGCGGGCTCGTTCACGTCGAGCTGGTACGGCACGCCGTCCCACTCGTAGCGGCCGTGGTCGACGCGGTTGGGCCAGGGGATGAGCAACTGGCCGAAGGCGGCCGGCGCGGGCTCCTGCGGCCCGTAGGCCAGCACGAGGGCCTCGCCCCCGTGCGCCAGCTCCCGCAGCCCGGCGCCCTGCTCGGTCACCACCGCGGTGTAGGGACCCGCGGTCAGGGAGTACTGCTCGCCGCTGAGCGCATTTCGCATGACCGGCTACTTACCCGGCGATCCGCCTCCCTCTCCGCGGAAGGCGGCAAAGAGCTCGGCAATATCACCGGCCGTAGGGCGCACCGCCCTGGCCCGGCTGGCCGTACCCCGGGTTGGGTCCCGGGTGGTGTCCCGGTCCGGGCGGCCCGTAGCCCGGCGCGAACCCCGGCTGGCCGGGCGGGGGCTGCTGCTGCGGGTAGCCGCCCGGCCCCTGCTGGTACGGCGTGCCGGACACCTGCCGGTGCTCGGGCGAGCGCGCCGCGACCCCGAAGACCAGCAGCAGCGTCCCGACGAGGGAGAGCAGCGTGCCCACCCCGAACAACAGGGAGATCATCCCCGAGACCGGCGACAGGCCGAACCCATGCATGATGTCGTGCAGGAAGATCGAGAGCAAGGTGGTCCAGAGCACGCCGATCGCGAGCACGACGCAGCCGAACACCCCGAGCAGGGCGCCCCGCCCGCGGTGACTGCGGGACATGGCGGTCACGATCACGCCCACGATCAGCACGATGAGCTGGAGGATGCCGAGAAGCAGATTCACAATGTCCACCCGCCCGACCCTACGGGGTCCGTGCGGACCCCGTGCGGACCGCGTGCGGGCTCAGCGCCCGCGCATGCCCCGCTCGATCGCCTCGATGATCCGCGGCCGCAGCTCGGCGGCGCTGACGATGGCGTCCACCGAGCCCACCTCGACCGCCCGCTGAATGTTGTGCACCCGGTCGAACTCCGCGGCCACCTCGCCCAGCTTCTCCGCCCGGACCGCCGCCTGCACCTCGGTGAGCCGCGCGTTGAGCGAGGCCCGCTCGGCGCCGCTGGCCCCCGAGACGCGCGCGGCCAGCTCGGCGACCCGCGGGTCGTTGGCGGTGCGGGTGTTGACCTCGCCGGAGAAGACGACGGCCGCGGCCGGCGCCCCGCCGAGCACGGAGGCGAAGGAGCCCTCCAGCGCGAGCACGGTCATGTTCGGGTTGAGCGCCTTGGAGAAGACCACGAAGGCCCCGCCGTGGTAGCGGGAGATCACGCAGAAGACGATCGGCCCCTCGAAGTTGACGATCGCCCGCCCGATCTCCGCCCCGTACTCCAGCTGCAGCTTGCGCATCGACTCCGGCGAGCCGTCGAACCCGGACAGGTTCGCCAGCACCACCAGCGGCCGGTTGCCCGAGGCGGAGTTGATCGCCCGGGCGGTCTTCTTCGACGACTGCGGGAACAGCGTGCCGGCGGTGTAGGTGTCGGGGCCGTCGGTGGGCGGGAAGCCGCGCCGGGGCACCGGCCGCGACTCGATGCCGACCAGGCAGACCGGCCAGCCGCCGATGTGCACGTCCTGGACCGCCGAGGTCTCCGCGTCCGCCATCCGCGCCCAGCGCTCCAGCACCGGGTGGTCCTGGTCGGACAGCGCCCGCATCACCGTGCGGATGTCGAACGGCTTCTTGCGGTCGGGGTTGTGCTCGGCGGAGAAGATCTCGCCGACGGTGGTGAAGTCGCTGCCCGCCACCGAGTGCGGGAAGTCGCGGATGTCGCGGTCGGCCGGGTCGATGGTGGCCGCCCGGCGCGGCGCGGACTCGCCCGGCACCACGTAGGTGTGGTCGTAGTGCGCCATCAGCACGTCGCGGGCCGCGGCCAGGTTGGGCGCCCAGTACTGGGCCTGCCCGTTCGGGCCCATCACCCGGTCGTAGCCGCCGATGCCCACGTTGTCCTCGGCCGACACGCCGCCGGAGAAGTCGAGCGACTGCTTGCCGGTCAGCACCATCGCCGAGTCGGGCGTCATCACCAGGATGCCCTTGGTGTGCATGAGCATCGTCGCCTCGGCGTTCCAGTACGGCTGCGCCCCGACGTTGATGCCCGCGACCACGACGTTGATCTCGCCGCCGGCCTGGGTGAAGGTCACGATGCGCTTGAGCGCGGCGGCCACCCAGTCCATGTTCTCGGTGCCCGAGGTCATCGAGATGCGCGCGCCGGCCGACAGCGCGAACCACTCCAGCGGCACCCGCAGCCGCTCGGCCAGGTCGAGCGCGGCGATCACCCGCGAGCACTCCGGCTCCGACAGCGCGCCCAGCGCCTTGGTCGGGTCGCCGAGCAGCACCACGCGGGTCACGCCCTCGGGGTGGTGCGGGGTCGGGGTGGTGACCACGCCCGCGACGATCGCGGCGGTGTTGTTGCCCTTGGGCCGCGTCACCGGCACCAGCACGCCGTGCTCGTCGAGGTCGTGCTCGACGAAGCGGCCCTCCGGGCCGGCGAGCAGGTCGGTCAGCTCGTAGGGGTAGACGTTGCCGCGCCGCGCCGCGCGCAGCACCTTCTGCCGGTAGGCGTCCAGCGGCTGCACCGGCTCCATCGACGGCTTGCCCACCTCGACCCGCGCGCCGTGGCCGGGACCGAGGCTGACCCGCACGGCCACCTCGCTCAGCTCACCGGCCGCGTTGCGCTGGCGGGCGACGAACAGCACCTCTTCCAGGCCCGCGCCCGCGGTGGTCGGCAGGATGCGCTGGACCAGCGCGTTCAGCTCCTCGCCCGACAGCTCGGTGGCCGGCCAGACGTACATCATGATGCGGTTGGTGTCGAAGCGCTTGTTCTGCGGGCGCTGCATCTGGATGGTGCGGATCGCGTCGAGCCCGGCGGCCAGGCCGCCCTCGACCGAGGGCAGCGCGACCAGGCGGCCGTCCGACTCGCGCAGCGGCGTCAGGTCGCGCACCTGGCCCATCGCGATCAGCCGCTCGTCGGCCGGGTTGCTGCGGGCCACCGCCTTGAACAGGTAGACCTCCTCGTCGGCCGACGGCAGCCGGGTGAGGTCGAAGGCGCGCCAGCGCTGCAGTTGCAGCCGCTGGGCGATCTGCGGGTGCAGGCCGCGGATCAGCCGGTCCTCGGCGAAGCCGCGCTCGCCGTCGGGGCGGAAGGTGAAGTGGTGGTGCATGACCGCGCCGCTGGTGCCGGCGACGGTCATGGTGATCCGGCGGACCCCGGCGGGAGGCGCGTGCTCGGCGATCAGCTCGCCGAGCCGTACCGCCAGGGCGTCGACGTCCGGCTGGTCCTCCCAGGTCACGTAGAGGTCGGCGACCAGCCCGTGCTCGGGCACGCCGGCCGCGAGCCCGGCGATGGCGCCGATCGCGCCGGGCAGCGCGCTGACGTCGACGGCGGTGGTGACCACCCGGGTCACCCGCTCGGGGCCGGTGTGCTCGGCGGTGACGAACCGGCAGCCGCCGGCCTCCCGCACGGCCACCTCGGCCAGCGCGCGGTTGCCGTAGTAGCGGCGGGTCAGCACCTCCAGCAGCGGCGCGGAGTCGCAGCCGGGCCGCCCGATGCGCTGGCCGACCAGCCGCACCAGCGGCTCGGCGCTGGCCACCATGGCCTGGATGCGCTCGGCGCGGTCGGCCGCGTCGGGGTTGCGGTCGAGGTAGCTCAGATCGGCCCGCACCGCCGAATAGACCCTGGCCCGGGTACGGCGGAGCAGCGGCTGGGCGAACCAGCGGAAGACGATGCCGCGCGCCAGGTCGGAGACGGTCGGGAACCGCACCTGCGTCGCCTGGACCACGTGCTCCAGGGTGAGCCCGGCCCGCTCGGCGAGCGACTCCAGCGGCGGCGCGTCGGCCAGCCACTGGCGCAGCAGCGCGGACACGACGTGCACGTCGGCGCCCATCCGCTGCTGGGCCAGGAAGATGCGGAAGACCGCCTCCTCCAGCTCGGGCGTGCGGTCGAAGCCGGTGACGCCGTAGTGGGCCAGCACCGCGGCGAGCTTGGCCTGGAAGTCCTCGGTCAGCCCGGCCCGCTCGACGTCGAGGAAGCGCAGGTAGCTGTGGAAGAACTCGCGCGGGCTGTGCACCGCGCTGTCCGGCTCCAGGTCGAGGCCGCCGACCGGCTTGTTGCGGCTCAGCTCGGACAGGTCGGCGAAGACGGTGAGCAGGTCGAGCTCGCCCTCTAGCAGCCGCCCGCCCAGCTCGGCGCGCGCGGCCAGGTAGTCCGACAGCACGCGCTGCTGGTCGTGCGGGTCGACGTCGAAGCCGAGCAGCAGGCTGCGCAGGGCCTGCAGGCCGCGCTCGACGCGCTCGGCGGGGGAGGCCTGGGCCGGCTCGGCGGGCAGGTCGATCTCGACCGCCTCAGCGGCCTGCCCGGCCTCGGCGGCCTCCTCGTCGCCCAGCGGCTCCAGCCGCATCAGCGGCGCGCCGGTCTCGACCTGGCTGCCCGCGCTGACCGCGCACTCGCGCACCCGGGCACGGAACGGCGCGCGCAGCACCGTCTCCATCTTCATGCTCTCCAGGACCAGCAGCGTCGCGCCCGCCTCGACCTCGTCGCCGGCGGCCAGCGGGGCGGCCACCACCAGCGCGGGGGCGGGGGAGCGGACCACGCCGCCCTCGTCGCGGCCGACCCGGTGGGTGACGCCGTCCACCTCGACCAGGTGGATCGGCCCGTGCGTGGCCGACACCAGGCGGAAGCGGCGGCCGTTGACCACGATCTGGCCGCTGTGCTCGTCGAAGCGCTCGATCTCGACGTCGGCCGGGTGCACCTCGCCGCCGCCGGAGACGCCGACGCGGAAGCGGGTGTGGCCGACGCGGGCGACGCTCACCCGGTAGCCCACGCCGCGCAGCTTGAGGTCGAGCGGGCGGCCGGTGTCGTGCTGGACCTGCGGCCGGCCGCCGTGCGCGGTGGCCAGCAGCCGCTGCCGGGCGACCTCCTCCTCGTCGAGGTAGGCCTCGATGGCGGCGGCGGCCAGGGCGACGGCGGAGTGCCGGTGGCTCACCAGGCGGCCCTCGGCGCGCACGCGGTCGATCCAGCCGGTGTCGGCGCTGGCGTCGACCACCTCGGGCTGGTCGAGCAGGTCGAGGACGAAGCTCTTGTTGGTCGCGCCGCCCTCGATGATCACCGTGGTCTCGGCCATCGCCCGGCGCAGCCGGCCGAGGGCCTGGTCGCGGTCGCGGCCGTAGGCGATGATCTTGGCGATCATCGAGTCGAAGTCGGCCGGGATGGTGTCGCCCTCGCTGACGCCGGTGTCCACCCGGATGCCGGGGCCGGCGGGCAGCACCAGGCGCGCGATGCGGCCGGGGGCGGGCGCGAAGTCGCGGTCGGGGTCCTCGGCGTTGAGCCGGGCCTCCACGGCGTGGCCGAGCTCGGCGGGCTGCTCGCCCTCCAGTCTGCCGCCGGCGGCCACGTGGAGCTGCAGCCGTACCAGGTCGGTGCCGGTGGTGATCTCGGTGATCGGGTGCTCGACCTGCAGCCGGGTGTTGACCTCAAGGAAGGCGAAGAGCTTCTCGCCCGGGTGGTAGAGGAACTCCACGGTGCAGGCGCCGCAGTAGCCGACCGCCACGGCCAGCCGCTCGGCGGCCGCCTTCAGCTCGGCCGCCTGCTCGGGGGCCAGGACGGGGGAGGCGGACTCCTCGATGATCTTCTGGTTGCGCCGCTGCACCGAGCAGTCGCGCACGCCCAGCGCCCACGCGGTGCCGTGGCTGTCGGCGATCACCTGGACCTCGACGTGCCGGGCCCCGGTCACCAGCCGCTCCAGGAAGACCACGCCGGAACCGAAGGCGCGCAGCGCCTCCTGGCTGGTGCGCTCGTAGGCGTCGGTCAGCTCCTCGCGGGAGGCCACCATGCGGATGCCGCGCCCCCCGCCGCCCGCGGTGGCCTTCAGCATCAGGGGGTAGCCGATCTCGTCGCCGGCGCGCAGCGCCTGCTCCAGGGTGGCGACCTCGCCGCGGCTCCACGGCGCGACCGGCACCCCGACCTCCTCGGCGATCAGCTTGGCGCCGATCTTGTCGCCGAGCCGGCGCATCGCCTCGGCGCTCGGGCCGACGAAGGTCACACCGATCTTGTCGCACAGCTCGGCGAAGGCCGGGTCCTCGGCGACGAAGCCCCAGCCCACCCAGGCCGCGTCCGCGCCGGACTCGACCAGGGCGCGTTCGAGCACCTCGAGGTCGAGGTAAGGGCGGGCCGAGGCCGGGCCCAGGGCGTAGGCGTGGTCGGCCTCGCGGACGAAGGTGGCGTTACGGTCGGCGTCGGTGTAGAAGGCGACCGTCTCGATCCGCGTCCCCGTCTCCCCCGAAAGGTCGCGTACGGCGTGGATGAGCCGCATCGCGGCCTCTCCACGATTGACGATGGCGACACGACTGAACACCGGTTGAGCCTCCCAGCTACCTCAAGCATCGAAGGCGACGTCCGCATCTTCCGGAGCGTCGCCTGCACCTCTCGATAGCCTGGTCCATCACGGCGAGGACACCAATGTCCTCCACCCGGCAGGACAGAGCCGTCGTGTTGTAGGTAATCCACAAAAGCGATTTGCCGCATCATGCGCTAGCCGTCGTGGATTCCGCACTCCTGCGGAGCGTCGCGGCCTCCCCTCGGCGGGCCGGCTTCGACGATCCCCTTCTCCCAGCATAGAGCCGCCCGCCCGCCTCCCGGGCGGACCGCCGGGTCAGGGGCGCCAGTACGGGAGCGGCAGGCCCGGGACGTCCGCGCGGGCGGTGAACAGGCGGCCGGAGGCGGGCCCCGGCTCGGCCGGCCCCTGGACGGCGGTGGTGATGACCAGGGTGTCCAGGGCGGGCCCGGCGAAGCAGACGCTGCTGGTGTGCGGCGCGCCGGTCTCGATCGTGCCGAGCAGCTCGCCGGAGGGAGTGCGGTGCTCGACGCGGCCCAGGCCCCAGTTGGCGACCCAGAGGTTGCCCTCGGCGTCGGCGCACATGCCGTCCGGCTTGCCCTCGGTGACGGTGAAGGCCTGCTCGCGGGTCCCGGTGGCGCCGTCGGCCGGGTCGTAGCGGCGCGCCCACACCACGCCCGAGGCGGTGTCCACGCTGTACAGCACGTCGCCCGCCGGGCTCCAGGCCAGGCCGTTGGAGACGGTGAGGTCGGCGTCCAGGACGGTCACGCGCTCGCCGTCCAGCCGGACGAGCACCTCCTCGCCCTGCCGGTCGTCCTGCGGGAGGCTGCCCACCAGGAAGCGGCCCGCCGGGTCCACCGCGCCGTCGTTGAGCCGGCTGCGCCGGCCGGGCGGCAGGACGCGGGCCAGTTCCGTGCGCCGGCCGGCGAGGTCGACTCGGGTCAGGACGGCCTGCTCGGCGACGATCAGCTCGCCGTCCTCGGCGACGGCCACCGCGCCGACGGTGGTGCCGAAGGTGTGCCGGGCGGTGGGGGTGATCTCGCCGGTCGCGGCGTCGAGGGCGCCCTCGTGGACGACGCCGGCGACGATGTCGACCCAGAGCAGGCGCTGCCGGGCGGGATCCCAGACGGGGCCCTCCCCGAGGGCGTGGACGTCGGGGGCGGCGGGTCGGGCGGTGGTGCGGGTCACTGGGGGTGCGCTCCAGGCAGGGGTCGGTGGGAGCCCGGCAGCCGCAAGGGGTACGGCGTGCGGGTCGGCGGTGGTCAAGGCCGCCGGGGTCAGGTGTGCAGGGTTCGGTGGGTGAAGTCCACGAGGTAGTCGTTCAGGGCCAGGGAGGCGCGCGCCGCCGCCTCGGCGTCGCCCGCGCGTACGGCTCGCAGCACGTCCTGGTGCCGGTCGGCCCCGGCCCTGATCTCCCGCGCCGGGTCCCGCAGGTTGGCGAACCAGAACCGCCGCGACAACCCCTGCAACGGCGCCATCGCCACCGACAGGAAGTCGTTGCCCGCCGCCGCCGCGACCAACGCGTGCGACTCCTTCAGCAACGGCCCGAACTCGTGCGCGTCGGCGCCGGTGAACTCCTGGAGCTGCCCGGCGAGCTCCAGCATGGCCGCGCGCTGGGGCGGCTGGGCGCGCTGGGCGGCCAGCCGTACGGCCAGCTCCTCCAGGCTGCGCCGCACCTCCAGCAGGCGGAGCTGCGACTCGATGGAGGCGTCGGCGACGAAGACGCCGCGGTTGGGGTGGATGTCGACCATCCGCTCGCGGGCCAGCCGCTGCAGGGCCTCGCGCACCGGCGTCCGGCCGTAGCCGGTGCGTTCCATCAGGGCGCGCTCGGACAGCAGGCTGCCCGGCGGCAGCTCCTGGAACGTGATCATCTTCTCCAGGGCCTGGTACGCCTGGTCGGTCTTGTTCATGCCCCTCCCACCTCTGGACAGCTTCCAGCATACCGGTGTATCAATGGCACATCACCGATATATCAGTGGTGTATTAGCCCGGTCGAGGGAGAAGATGATGCACTACCTGCTGATGTTGAAGTCCGACGAGCACCCCGAACTGGGCCCGCCGCCCGCCGAGCTGATGGCCGCCATCGCCGAGCACGGCGCGGCCATGGCGCAGGCCGGGGTCCTGATCTCCACCGCCGGGCTGGCGCCCGCGCCGATGGGCCGCAGGCTCCGGCTGGAGGACGGCCGCACCACGCCCGTCCCGGCGCGCGAGCAGATCGACGCCTACGCCCTGATCAAGGCCGTCGGCGACGACGAGGCCGCCGACCTGGCCGGGCAGTTCCTGGCCCTGCACGCCAAGCACTGGCCCGGCTGGCAGGGCGAGGCCGAGGTCCGCGCGCTGTTCGGGGCGGAGGGCGCATGAGCGCCGCGGTGGCCGCCGCCGCCCCGGCACGGGAGCGGACCGGAGTCCTGTCGGCCTGCGGGATCGTCGCGGGCCCGATCTACGTCCTGGTCGCCGCGATCCAGGTCCTGACCCGCGAGGGCTTCGACCTCACCCGCCACCCGGTGAGCGTGCTCAGCAACGGCGACGCCGGCTGGATCCAGATCGCCAACTTCCTGGTGACCGGCGCGCTCACCCTCGCCTTCGCGGCCGGCCTGGCCCGGGCCGGCGAAGGCCGCTGGGCGCCGCGCCTGATCGCGCTCTACGGCCTCGGCGTCGTCGGCGCCGGGCTGTTCGCCGCCGACCCGATGGACGGCTTCCCGATCGGCGCCGACACCACGATCACCTGGCACGGCCTGGCGCACCTGGCCGTCGGCGGGATCGGCTTCCTCGGCCTGGTCGCCGCCTGCCTCGTGCTCGCGCGCGCGCACGCCGCGGCCGGGCGGCGCGGCTGGGCGGTCTACTCCGCGGTGACCGGCGTGGTGTTCCTGGCCGCCTTCCTCGGCATCGCCTCCGGCGCCCGGGTCCCCGGCCTCAACCTGGCCTTCGCCGCCGCGGTCGTGGCCGGCTGGACCTGGCTGTCGCTCACCGCCGCCCGGCTGCACCGCACGCGATGACCCTCACCACGAACCGGACCGTGGCGGGGCCGATCACCGGGACACGGGCGTGCCGCCCCGCGCCGGCTCCGGCGCGAGGCGGCCGGTCTCCGGCCCGAACGACAACGCCACCACGGTGACCGCGCTCAGCAGCGTCAGGTAGGCCGCCACCGGCCACCAGTGCCCCGACCAGGCCACCAGCGCCGTCGCCACGAACGGCAACAGCCCGCCGGCCAGCACCGAGCCCAGCTCACGGGCCCCGGCGAACCCCGAGAGCCGCGTGCCCGGCTCGAACAGCTCGGCGAAGTAGGCGGCCTGCGGGGCGAGCATCGCCGGGTACAGCACGCCGAGCCCCACCACGAAACCCAGCACGAGCAGCGCGGGCGACAGGCTCTGCACCAGCAGGAAGAACGGCGCCAGCCACACCGCCGAGGCGACCGCGCCCGCCGCGTACACCGGCCGCCGCCCCACCCGGTCCGAGAGCGCCGCCCACAGCGGCACCGCCGCCACCTGGACCGCCGCCGCGATCACCACCGCCAGCAGGGTCACCTGCCGCTCCACGCCGAGGACGTCCACGGCGTAGGCGACGCCGAACACCGGGAACAGGTAGGCGAAGGAGTTCTCCGCCAGCCGGGCCCCCACGACCACGGCGAAGGCGCGAGGCCGCTCCCGCAGCACCGCCAGGAGCGGAACCCGGACCGGCCGGACCGCCTCGGTGAACGCGGCGGGCTCGGCGACGCCCCGCCGGATGAACACCCCGGCCACCAGCAGCAGCGACCCGAGCAGGAACGGCACCCGCCACCCCCAGCTCTCGAAGTCCGCCGGTACGGCAGGCGGGGGCGGCCTCGCGCACCGGGGAGACGTCCAGCGCCCGCGCGTCCAGGTCGATCGTGACGAGGTCGCCGTCGGCCACCCCACCCAGCGGCCCGCCGTCGGCCGCCTCCGGCATGACCTGCCCGACCACCAGACCGTGGTTGAGCCCGGACAGCTCCCCGTCGGTCACCACGGCGACCTGCCCGGACAGCCCCGCGCCGTTGAGCGCGGCGACGAACCCGGCGGCGAACACCGTCCCCGGCCCGCCCCGCACGCCCAGCCCGCGCAGCACGATCACCTCGCCGGGCCGCAACCGCCCGGCGGCCAGCGCGTCGAGCGCGTCCTCCTCCGAGCCGAACACCCGGGCCGGCCCCTCGAACCGGCGGGCGGCCTCCGCCTTGACCCCGGCGAGCTTGACGATCGCCCCGTCGGGCGCGAGCGAGCCGCGCAGGATGGCCAGGCCGGGCGCGTGCCGTACCGGGTCGTGAGGTTCGCGGAGCACCACGCCGTCCGGCGGCCGGGCCACGGCGGCCAGCTCGCCGACGGTACGGCCGGAGACCGTGAGCGCGCCGCGGTGCAGCCGCGGCAGCAGCGCCCGCAGCACCGTGGCCACGCCGCCCGCCTCCTCCAGATCCCACACCTGGTGCGGGCCGTTGGGCCTGATCGCGGCGAGCTGGACGGCGTCGCGGCCCAGCCGCTCGACCAGCGCGACCACGTCGAGATCGAGCTCGGCCTCGGCGGCGACGGCGGCCAGATGCCGGACGCAGTTCACCGAGCCGCCCAGCGCCAGGGCGACCTCGACGGCGTTCCCGATCGCCTCGGCGGTGAGCACCCGGCGGGCGGTGAGCCCCTCGCCGATCATGGCGACGATCCGCGCCCCGGCCTCCTCCGCCCGCCGCCACATCGCCGCCGACCCGGCCCGCACTGGGGCCGAGCCCGGCATCGTCATGCCGAGCGCCTCGGCCAGGCAGTGCATCGTGTTGGCCGTCGCCAGCCCCGCGCACACCCCCGGCCCCTCGATCGCGGCGTCGGCCAGCTCGCCCAGCTCCTCCACGCTCATCGAACCGCCCGCCACCGCGCCCACCGACTCGTAGACGGTGTCGATGTCCACCGAGCAGCCGGCGAACGAGCCGCCGCGCTGGTAGCCGCCGACGACCACGATCGACGGCAGGTCGAGCCGGGCGGCGGCCATCAGGTGCGCGGGCGTGGTCTTGTCGCACGAGGACAGGAAGACGACCCCGTCCAGGACCGCGCCCTCGACCGCCGCCTCGACGTCGTTGACCACCAGGTCGCGCGAGGGCATCAGGTAGCGGGCGCCGCGGCCGGCGCTGGTGACGAAGTCGCTGGGCGCGGTGGTGCGGATCTCGAACGGCAGGCCGCCCGCCTGCCGTACGGCGGCGCAGACCCGGCGGGCCACCTCGTCGAGGTGACTGAAACAGACCGAAAGCTGGGAGGAGGTGTTGACCACGGCGACCTTGGGCCGCTCCTGGTCGGCGGGGCTGATGCCCATCGCGCTCCACTGCGCCCGCCGGACCGCCCAGAGGGTGCTGCCCGGCGTGAAGTTGCTGCGTAAGCCGTTGTCCATACCACTCCTCGCCGGTGGGGGCCGATGCCGGGAAATCCCGTCCTATAGAGGGGCCATCGGGGCCTCCGGTGTCAAGAACGACGGCGCCGGGAGCGATGAGTTCCGCCCCCGGCGCGGGTCTACCTGGATGACTGGCGCACCCCACCACCCAAGGAGACGGCGATGAACAACGACCCCGCACTGAAGGCCCTGGACCGGCTCGTCGGCACGTGGAAGATCAGCGGCGGCCACGAGGGCGTGGTCACCTACCGCTGGCTGAACGAGTACTTCCTGCGGCAGGACGTCCAGTTCGACGACGCCAGCGGCTTCGAGATCATCGGCAGGGAGCGGCGGCTGATGGCCGAGCCGAGCGCGGACCTGAAGTCGCGCTACTACGGCGACGACGGCAGCACCCTCGACTACACCTACGAGCTGGTGGGCGACACCCTCACCATCTGGGGCGGCGACCGCGGCTCGCCCGCCTACTACACCGGCACCTTCAGCGCCGACGGCCGCCAGCTCACCGGCGCCTGGGTCTACCCCGGCGGTGGCGGCTACGAGTCCAACGCCGAACGCGTGGAGTGACGGTTGTCTCACCCTGCGGTGGCCGAAGGTGGCTCCCGGGGCAGGAGTCGCCTCCCGTGACCGCGGGGACGATCGGGGCCATGGCAACCACATTCCAGCGGGACAAGGTGCGACTGGTCTTCGGCGCGATGGACGCCGACGGCGACGGGCTGCTGCGCGAGAGCGACTTCGACGCGCTCGCGCGGCGCTGGGCGCAGACGCGGGTGGCCGGCGACGAGGAACGGCTGACCGCGATCATGCGCGGCTGGTGGCGGCTGCTCGCCGCCCGCTCGCGCGACCCGGAGTCGGTCGCCATGGAGGACGTCCTGACCGTCGTCGACCTGCTCGGCCAGCTTCCTGACGAGGTCATCGGCACCGCCGAGGCCATGTTCGACGCCGTCGACGAGGACCGCGACGGCCGGATCTGCCCGGCGGAGTACCAGCGGATGATCGAGGCCTGGAACGGCCGGCCCACCGACACCACCGCCGCCTTCGCCCGCCTCGACCTCGACGGCGACGGCACCCTGTCGCGCCGCGAGTTCGCCCGGCACTGGAGCGAGTTCTGGGCCGGCGACGACCCGGACGCCCCCGGCTCGCACGTCTTCGGGCCGCCGCGCCCGCAGGAGTGACCGGGAGCCCCCGGTTGCCTGGTAACGGTTGAGGAACGGCTGGTGACCGCACGGTGGGCGGCGGTGGAGCATGGAGGGGTGACAGGGTTTCCCGTCAGGCACCGGTCCACCCCCCGGCAGGGGGCGTACGTGGCCCGGGCGCTCCGCGAACTCCGCCATTGGTCCGCCGTGGCGGTCCGCGAGACCCCCGACGGGGTCGCCGTCGCAGTCCAGGGGACCAGCATCCTCCGGACCAGCGGCCTCAACGAGATACGCCTCCGGCTGACCGCCCCGGTCATCCGGCGGCTCGAACCGCACCTGTGGGAGTCGGGCCAGGTGCACGCCTGCCCGGACCGCGCCTGGGTCGCCGTCCAGGTCGACACCGAACCGGGCATGGAACTCCTGCTGGCCCTGACCAGCGTCGCCATCCAAGCCCACGCCCACCCCTGACCCGCCCGCCCATCCCTCCGAGCCTGCGCCCGCCCATCCCTCCGGGCCTGCGCCCGACCCTCCCTCCGAGCCTGCGCCCGCACTCGGCCCCGGTCCGCCGCCCGCCCGGGGCCTGCTCCCATGCCTGGCCCGCCACCGGGTCGGCGCCCGCTCGGAGGACCCCTCCCTCCTGCCCGCCCCCGGCCAACGGGGGCACGGTGTGCGGGCCGTACCGGTGTGCGTGCCGTCGGGCGCACCCGGGGCTGCGGCCGGCCTGAGGGGGTGTCACCGGGGAGGTGTGGGCGCGGGTAGGGTCGGTGCGCAGTCGATCGCACGGGGGAGCCGATGGCACGTCACCACGTCGCGGCCGGGCTGGCCGGGGTGTTCCTGCTGGCGGGGTGCTCGGCCGGGTCGCCGGAGACGGGCGTGGTCATCCCCTCCGTCAACCCCGCGCCGCCCGGGGCCGCCGAGGTGACGCCCGGGCCGGAGCACGGCAGGCTGAAGACCGGGCCCAACCGGGGGACACTGCAGTCCGGCGGGGTCCAGCGCACCTACCTCCTGCAACGCCCCGCGACCGCGCCCGCCGCCACCGCCGCCACCGCCGCCACGACGACCGCGCCCGTCGCCACGACCGCGCCCGAAACCGGAACCGGACCTGGAACCGCGTCCCCGCCCCCGACCCCGACCGGGCCCGCGGGCTCGGTCGCGGCTACTGCCACCGAGGGTGCCCGCGTCCCGTTGGTCATCGCTCTGCACGGGCGGGGCGGGCACGCGCGGGGCATGCGGAAGGGCACCCGGCTGGGCCGTTTCGCCCGCGACATGCTGGTGGCCTACCCCCAGGGCCTCGACCGGCACTGGGACGACGGCCCCGGCCTGGCGCGCGACGTGCGCTTCCTGCGCGACCTCATCGACCACCTGGTCCGCCGAGAGGGGGCCGACCCGGCGCGGGTCTACCTGGCAGGGTTCTCCAACGGCGGCGGGATGGCCCTGCGCTTCGCCGCCGACCATCCCGAGCTCGTCCGGGGCGTGGTGGCGGTCGCCGCCCAGCTCCCGCCGGACATCACCCCGCGCGGCCCGGTGCCCGTGCTGCTCATCCACGGCGACCGCGACCCGCACCGCCCGCTCACCGCGCTGCCCTCACCAGGGCCGGGCCGTACGGCCAGCATCGGGGTGACGGCCACCGCCGAGGCCTTCGCCAAACCCGCCGGGGCACGCGCCGATACCGGGCGCGACCTGCCGGACAGGGACCCGCACGACGGCACCACCCTGCGCCGCACCCGCTGGGAGGGCGGCCGGGCACCGGTGGAGCTCCTCCTGGTGCGCGGCGGCGGCCACGCCTGGCCGGGCTGGGCGGGCTCCCCGCGCCTGTCCGCCAACGGCGTCAGCAGCCGCGAGCTCGACGCCGGGCGCCGGGCGATCGCCTTCTTCCGCATGACCGGCTGACCCCCGGCCTCGTCCCGCCTGACCCCAGGCCTCGTCCCGCCTGACCCCCGGCCTCGTACCGGCTCACCCCCGGCTCTGCCCCGGCCGGCGCTCCAGGCCCTGTCCCGGCCGGGCTTCAGCTCTCGTCCAAGGTGACGGTGCCCGCCGCGCCGTCCACCGTGATGAGCTGCCCCGTCCTGATCTCCCGGGTGGCGTCCCGCACGCAGATGACCGCCGGGATGCCGTACTCCCGCGCCACCGTGGGCCCGTGCGCCACCGGCGAGCCGGTCTCGGTGACCAGCGCCGCCGCGGTGAGGAACAGCGGCGTCCACCCCGGGTCGGTCGTGGGCGCGACCAGGATCTCGCCCGGCTCGATCCGCGCCCCCGCCGGGTCACGGATGACCCGCGCCCGCCCGGTGGCCCGCCCGGCCGCGCCGGCCATCCCGGTGAGCACGCCGTCGACCGCCGGGAGCGGCTCGACGACGGTCTCCAGGTCGGTCCCGTCGGACAGCAGCGCACCCGGCACCGAGTGCCTGCGCAGCTCCCGGCGGTACTCCGCCCGCCGTTCGGCGATCACCGCCCGGAGGTCGGCCCCGTCGTGCACGATCCGGCCGAGCTCGGCCAGGTCGACGAACATGACGTCGTCCGCCCGCTCCAGCAGGCCACGCGTGGCCAGGTCGGCGCCGATCGCCAGCAGTTGCTCGCGGGCCGCCCGCAACATCGGCAACCAGGCGAACTTGCCGATCTCCCGCAGCCCGGTGAGCTTGCGCGAGCGGCGCATCAGGAACCCCGCGACCCGCCCCCGCACCGGCCCCGCCCGGCGGGTCAGCGTGGTGATCATGCGGTCGGCCTTCGCCGCCGCGCGGGCGAAGCGGCGGTCGGGGCCCTGCTCGGGATCGGTCACCCGCAGGTAGTTGGCGATGGCCGCGAACAACGGCGCGGGGTCCTCGGCCCATCTCGGCATCCCGACGTCGATCTCGGCCGCGGCCCGCATGCCGTACCTGGCCAGGAAGCCGGTCAGCCCGATCTCGGGCAGGTCCCCGGCCAGGAAGCGGGCCGACAGCTCCTCGGGCGGCGTCTCCAGGAACAGCTCCCGGTGGGCGCGCGCGGCGACCGACACCCGCCACAGCGCCAGGTCCATGTCCGTGGTCACGTTGTACGGCATGCCGCCCAGCACCTCGCCGAGTTCCTCGTCCGAGGCGATCCCGTTGAGCAGCGCGGCGGAGGCGAGCCCGACGAGCAGGCCGGTGGTCAGCGGCCACATCAGGCCCTGCAGGGTCATGCTGGTCAGCGGCCGGTGGGAGTCCTCGACGATCCAGCGCAGCCGCTCGGCGGAGCCGGTGAGCCCGGCCGGGGGCCTGACGAGGTTCCGGATGCGGTGCACCGCCCGGTAGGCCCGGGCGCGGGCGTCGTCCGGCCGGAGGAGGCAGCGCGCCACACCCACCAGCCCGGCCGGGCCCAGCCGTACCGTCATCCGGATCGCGGTGCCGAGCCGGAAGGGCAGCCCGGCCCTGGGCGCGAAGCGGGGATCGTCCAGCATGCGCTCGACCGCGCGCTGCACCCGCGGGCCGTACGTCTCCAGCGAGGCCCCCAGGCCCGCGCGCGTGACCCGGCTGCGCAGGAAATCGGTGAGGTCCAGGTAGAGCCGCCCGCCGATGGGCACCAGGCGCGGCATCGGGTCGCGCCGGTCGACCTTCGCCCCCGCCGCCGCCAGCCACAGGCCCGCGCCCAGCTTGAGGATCGCCACCCCCATCGGCGTGGCCGGCCTGAGCATGCCCTGCAGGTGGCCGAACTCCAGGTAGAGCCGGGTGTCGCCGGTGCCGGGCGGCGCGGGGAAGAGCGTGGTGACCGGCCGTGACTGCAGCAGCCACAACGTGCCGTCCGCGTCGAAGGCCCACTCCACGTCCTGCGGCGTCCCGAAGCGGGCCTGCAGCCGCCACCCGGCCGCGCGCAGCCGTTCGAGCTGCCCGCCCGTCAGGCACCCCGCCGGTACGGCAGGCGCCCCCGCCCCCAGCACGTAGTGGTCGGGCACGACCGTGCCCTCGACGATCGCCGTCCCGAGGCCCGGCGCGGCGTCCACGACCGTCTCGGTGCGGCAGCCGGTGATCGGGTTGGCGGTGAACATCACCCCCGCCACCACGGGATCGACCATGCGCTGGACCACCACCGCCATCTCCGCGCCGGTGATCCCCGCGTTGGCCCGGTAGGCGCGCGCCCGCTCGCTGTCCAGCGACGCCCAGCACCGCTCTACCGCCGCCACCAGCGCCTGCTCGCCCTCGACGTCGAGGAAGGTCTCCTGCTGCCCGGCGAAGCTGGCCTCCGGCAGGTCCTCGGCGGTAGCGCTCGACCGCACCGCCACCCGCCCGCCGCCCAGCCGCCGGTAGGCGTCGAGCAGTTCGGGCTCGGGCACCTCCCCGGCCCGCCAGGCCTCGACGGTCAGGCAGAAGCCGTCCGGCACCCGCTCGCCCGCCGCGATTAGCTCGCCGAGCCCGGCGGCCTTGCCGCCCACCAGCTCGATCATGGTGGCCCGGACCTCGGACAGCGGCAGAACGCGCATCACATCCCCTTCCCGGGAGGATGTAGCCATTGGTAACCCCGCGAGCCCGGCTCGAAACGCGCCGGGGTCGCGGGGCGGGAGAGAGGCGCTAGTGGACGGCGCGGATCTCGGTCACCGTGAACGCGTCGTCGATGTGCTCGTTCTGGACCAGGAAGCCCACCACGCCCGCCACCGCCTCGGTCGCCGAGGCGGCCCGCACGTTGGCGCTCAGCAGGTAGACCAGCGGCGTGGACGGCTGGGTGAGCACGTAGTTGCGGTCGTGCCGGTGCACGTCCTGCAGCGCCCGGATCGGGACCGAGCGCTCGGTGGTGAACCACGCCGCCACCTCCCACGCCGGCAGCGCCGGGTCGGGGGAGGCCGAGGCGTGGTAGCAGACCACGCACCCGTTACCGGCGTGCTCGCCGTGCGGGCAGGTCCAGTGGGCGACGTCGGCCAGGCTGCGGTCGCGGCTGTTCACCACGATGGCCGACTCGACCACGCAGCGTCGCGCCGGACGGGGCGGGGGAGGGGAGTCGCTGATGGTGATCGGATCCCTTCGCGCCGACGTCTCGTCAGGTCAGAGCCTAGCCTGGCCCGGGGCGGCTTTCCGGTGTTGTACCCCTCCTGGGCCCTGTTGGGCGGGACGGCGCCGGTCCGGCCGGTCAGCGGTGCGAGACCACGTTCACCACGTGCCCGGCCGGGTCGCGCACGAAGAAGCGGCGCACGCCCCACGGCTCGTCGGTGAGCGGGTACACGATCTCCTCCCCGCGCTCCTGGGCCGCCGCGTGCACGGCGTCGACGTCCTCGACCTCGATGGAGAGCTCGGGCTGCAGGCCCTCGGGCCGTACCAGCGTGACCTGCGCGGTCGGGTTGGCCGGCGAGGCCACCGTCACCACCCAGCCCTGGTCCATGACCAGCTCGAAGCCCAGGAGTTCGGTGTAGAACCGGGCGGCGGCGGCCGGATCGCCGGCCGGCAGGTCGGGGACGACACGTCGGATGCTCATCACCCCATGATCGCCCCTCCGCCGGAGTCGTTTCGACCGGCCCCCCGCCTGGCCCATGCTCTGAGCGAGGAGGAGGAGCGCCGCACCCCCTGACGCCCCCGACCGCTGACCCGATGGCCGGGCGGCGTTCACCGGGGGTTCACGGCGGCTGCCTACGGTCGGAGAAGTGAGGCGGCGGGGACGGACGAGCGGGAGCCTGGCGCTCCGGGGCATGGTGGCGGCGGCGCTGGGGGCGGCGCCGGTGGGGTGTGACGCGGCGACGGGCTCGATCCTCGACCGGGACGAGCTGGTCGTGGCGGTCAAGGCGGACCAGCCGGGACTGGGCCTGAAGACCGGGTCCGGCGGCTTCGAGGGCTTCGAGGTGGACGTCGCCCGCTACATCGCCGACTACCTCGGCAAGCGGGTCTCCTTCGTGGCGACGACCTCGGAAGGCCGGGAGGACAAGCTGCGCGACGGGACCGCCGACCTGGTCATCGCGACCTACTCCATCAGCCCGCCGCGCAAGGAGCAGGTCACCTTCGCCGGGCCGTACTACGTGGCCAGGCAGGACATCCTCGTCCGGCGGGGCACCACGGCCATCAGGGACGTGCGCGACCTGGCCGGGCGGCGGCTGTGCCAGGCCTCGGGCTCGATCTCGACCTCGCGCATCGTCGAGGCGCGCGGGATCGCCGCGGTGCTGGTCCCGGCGAAGACCTACGGCGAGTGCGTGGAACTGCTGCGCCGGGGCGAGGTGGAGGCGGTCTCGACCGGCGACCTGATCCTGGCCGGTTACGCGGCCCGTGACCGGGACGCCTTCACCATCCTGAACGCCCCCTTCACCGAGGAGCGGTACGGCGTGGCCCTGCCGCTCGGCGACGTGGCCGGCTGCGAGGAGATCAACCGGGCGCTGACCGCGATGTATCAGAGCGGCGCGGTCAAGACGATGCTGCAGCGCCGGTTCGGCGCGAGCGGCCTCGATCTGACCAGGTTCGTGCCCCAGTTCGAGGGCTGCGAGTAAGGCCCTCCCGCGGCGGCGGCCATGGTCGCGCAGGCCAATCCGGCACCCGCACACTTTGCGTCTACGGACAAACTCCCTGGCTCGCGCCCCTGCCACCATGTCCGGCATGGAAGTCGCAGGCAGGTTGACCGAGCTGGTCGAGGCGTTGGTACGGCCGGGCGGACCCGGCCTCGCGGTGGGCGTCTACGCCGGCGGGGATCTGCTCTGCCACGCCGCGGCCGGCCTGGCGAGCGTGGAGTTCGGGGTGCCGGTCGACGAGCGGACCCGGTTCGACATCGCGTCGATGAGCAAGCAGTTCACCGCGGCCGCGGCGCTGCTGCTGTGCCGCGACGGCCGGCTTTCGCTCGGCGACGACATCCGCGAGCACCTGCCGGAGCTGAGGCTGGACGTGCCGGTGACGGTGGACCAGTGCCTGCGCCACACCGGCGGGCTGCGCGAATGGCTGGCCCTGGCCGAGCTGACCGGCCGGCCGCTGACCCGGATCACCCAGGGCCAGGCCCTGGCGCTGGTGGCCGGGCTGCGCGAGGTCAACTTCGCGCCCGGCACCGCCTTCAGCTACTCCAACACCGGCTACATCCTGGTGACCTCGATCATCGAGCGGATCACCGGCCGGACGCTGCGCGAGTTCACCGACGAGCGGATCTTCGGCCCGCTCGGCATGACCGCCACGCACTTCCGCGACGACAGCACCGAGCCCCTGCCGCGCTTCGCCTACGGCTATCAAGTCTCGGCGGACGGGCGGGTACGGCGGGCGGAGACGGAGGAGTGCGCGGTCGGCGACGGCATGATCGCGACCTGCGTCGCCGACCTCGGGCCGTGGTTCGGGTTCCTGCACGACGGGCGGGTGCTCGGCACGGACGTGCGGGACGCCCTGCTGGTGCGGTCGGGCACCGGGGAGGACGGCTTGCCCCGGCCGTACGCGCTGGGCCTGTCGCACTCGACGATCGCCGGCCGGCCGGCGATCGGGCACGCCGGCGGCGCGCCCGGTTACCGCTCGCAACTGCTCGTGCTGCCCGAGGAGGGCCTCGGCGTCGCGGTGCTGACCAACAACACCTCGATCGACCCCGGCCGGGCCGGCGCGCGGGCGCTGCGGCTGGCCGCCGGGCTGCCCCTGGAAGACCCGCCCGTCGAGGAGCACGCCGACCCGGCGGAGGCCGAGGCGCTGAGCGGCTACTGGATCGAGCCCCTGAGCGGCGACAGCTTCCGTGCCGAGGCCGACGGCGGCCGGCTCACGCTGAGCGGCGAGGAGGTCGCGGGCACCTACGTCCGCGCCGCCGACGGCGCCTGGCACGGGCTGGACGAGGCGGCCGGGCTCTGGCTGGAGCCTCGGGACGGCGCCCTGGTGGCCGGGCGGACCGACTTCCCCGGCCGGGGGCGCGCCCACCTCCCTGGCGCGGCCCCGGCCGAGGGATCCACGCTGCCGCCGGCCGTCTACCTCAGCCACGAGACCGGGGTGCTGGCCACGATCACCGAACGCGGCACCGCCGAGGTCGGGCTCAGCCTGGCCGAGCCGATCGAGCCCGCGCCCGGCGGCGGCTTCACCGCGGGACTGCTGCACCTGCGCCCCGACGGCGACGACCTGCTGATCAGCGCGCCCGGCGCCTACCGGCTCCGCTTCACCCGGCAGCCCGACGGCACCCGCCCGCTCGGCCTCCCACCGGGCCTGACCCGCGACACGCCCGGATCCACCTGACCCACACCCCAGCCGAGTCCACCCCCGATACGAGGCGATGTCCCATGCCACCCAAGCTCCGCAAGCTGACCGCCGGCGCGCTGGCCGGCGCTCTGCTCCTGACCGGCTGCGCCACCAACGGAGGCGCCAAGAGCGGCTCAGGCGGCAGTGCCGCCTCGCTCACCCTGGTCACCCCCTCCCCGCCGACGGTGCTCGACATCGCCCACGGCTTCAACACCCCCTCGACGCTGGTGCAGTTCGCGATCCTGGACACGCCGGTCACCCTCGGCGAGGACGGCTCCATCAAGCCGTCGCTGGCCGAGTCGTTCACCGAGCCGAAGCCCGGCACCTACGTCTTCAAGCTGCGTCCCGGCGTGCGCTTCTCCGACGGCACCCCGGTCACCGCCGAGGACGTCGCCTACTCCCTGGAACGCCACCTCGACCCCGAGCTCGCCTCCCAGGCCGCCAGCACGGTCATCACCGTGAAGAAGGTCGAGGTCACCGCGCCCGACCAGGTGACCGTCGAGCTGAAGTCGCCGAACCCGACCTTCCTCGCCAACGCCGCGCTGATCTGGCAGATCGTGCCGAAGAAGCTGGCCGAGGCCAACCCGCAGACGCTGGGCACCCCCGAGGTCCCGACGCTGGGCACCGGCCCGTACAAGGTGACCGCGTTCACCGTCGACGGAGTCACCCTGGAGCGCAACGACCAGTACTGGGGTCCGAAGGCCACGCTCGACCGGGTCAAGGTCACCGCCATCGGCGAGCCGGAGGCCATGCGGCTGGCGGTCTCGTCCGGGTCGGTGGACGGCACCACGCTCATCCCGCCGCAGGAGGCGCGCAAGTGGGAGGGCATGAAGGGGGTCGACGTCCGCTTCTACCCGGGCAACGCCATCGCCTTCCTGTCCCTCAACGTCAAGGACAAGTACCTGCGCGACGTGCACGTCCGGCGGGCCATCGCGCACGCCGTCAACCGCACCGCGGTCCAGCAGCTCGCCGTCGGCGGCAAGGCCGCCCCCGCGCGCACCATCCTGCCGCAGCCGCAGCTCAAGGCCCTGTACGGCGAGCAGTACGAGCAGGTGGTCGCCGGCCTGCCGGACTACCCCTACGACCTGGCCGCCGCCAAGGCCGAGCTGGCCAAGTCGGCCTACCCCGACGGTTTCACCCTCACCGTCCCCTACGCCAGCGACGACAAGCGCGTGGACGCGCTGCAGGCCGTCGCCGCCGACCTCGGCAAGATCGGCATCAAGGTGGATCTCAAGCCGCTGCCGCCGGACGCCGCGCGGGCCCAGCGGATGCGCCACCAGGACCTCACGATGGGCCTGTCCGAGCTGTCCTACGGCACGCCCGACCCGGGCGAGGTGCTGCCCGACCTGCTCGGCGAGGTCGCGGCCCAGCCGCAGGGCTTCAACTTCGCGCAGTACACCACGCCCGAGATGGAAGCCAAGATCAACACGATGCTGGGGCTGACCGGCAAGGCGCGGCAGGACGCGGTGACGGAGATCATCACCCTGGCCGCCGAAGAGCAGCCCTATATTCCGCTTTACTACGCGCAGTATGGTGTTGCACTAAATGAGAAGTTTGTCCACTCCATTGGTCCGTGGACGGTCAACGCCATCGGCGCCATCAAGGTGAGGTAGCGGATGGTCTTCGCGAGGGTGGCCACCCGGCGGCTGGGCGCGGTCGTCGTCCTGCTCCTGGTGTTGTCCGTGCTCACCTACGGCCTGCTCGCCCTCGCCCCGGGCGGGCCCGAGCAGGCCCTGCTCGGCGAACGGGCCTCCACCCCGGAGACCCGGGCCGCCATCCGCCTGCAGTACCACCTGGACGAGCCGTTCCCGGTGCGCTACTGGTACTGGCTGAGCGGCGCGCTGGGCGGCGACTTCGGTAACTCCGTCTACTTCCGCCAGCCGGTGCTGTCGGTGATCGGCGAGCGGTTGCCGGTCACCACCACGCTGGCCGGGTTCGCCATCGTGCTGACCCTGGCGGTCGGCATCCCCGCCGGGCTGGCCGCCGGACTGCGCCGCGGCAGCGCGATCGACCGAGGCGTCACCTTCGGCACGCTGGTGTCGCTGGCCTTCCCGCCCTTCGGCATCGCCCTGATCCTGCTCTACACCTTCGGCGTCGCCCTGCGGTGGCTGCCGATCTACGGCTCCGACCAGGTCGCCAACTACGTCCTGCCGGCCATCGCGCTGGCGCTCGGGCAGGCGGCCGTGGTGGTCCGGCAGACCAGGGCCGCGGCGCTGGACGTGGGCGGCCAGGACTACGTGACCTTCGCCAGGGCGCGCGGCCTGTCCAGGCTGCGCGTCTGGGGCAGCTACTCGCTGCGCAACGCCGCCCTGCCGGTGATGACCGTCGCCGGGCTGCTGGCCGCGGCCAACCTGACCGGCGCGGTCTTCGTGGAGCAGGCCTTCAGCCTCCCCGGCCTGGGCAGCCTGCTCGTCCAGGCCGTCAACCAGAAGGACATCCCCTTGGTCCAGGCCCTCGTCCTGCTCGGCGGCGCCGTGGTGATCGCGGTGAACCTGCTGGTGGACCTGCTCTACATGGTGATCGACCCCCGGGTCCGGCACGGGGCGGCGGCATGAGGGCCGTCCTGCGGAAGGGCTGGGGGCCCAGCGTGGCGGTCCTGGCCCTGCTCGCGCTCATCACGCTGGCCGGGCCGTGGCTCGCGCCCTACGACCCGGGCGCGCACGACGTCGACCTCGGCGCGGTCGGGCCCTCCGCCCAGCACCTGCTCGGCACCGACAACCTCGGCCGCGACGTGCTGTCGCGGCTGCTGGCCGGCACCCGCACCGCGCTGATCGGCCCGGTGCTGATCGCCCTCGGCACCACGCTGCTCGGCACCACCCTCGGCCTGCTGGCCGGCTACCGGCGCGGCTGGCTGGACGCGGTCCTGATGCGGCTGACCGACCTGATGTTCGCCCTGCCGGGGCTGCTCATCCTCATCGTGGTCGTCGGCGTCGCGGGCGGCTCCTACGCCACGGCGGTGCTGGCGCTCATCGTGCTGGGCGCGCCGGCCGACATCCGGGTGATCCGCAGCCTGGCGCTCAGCCAGCGCGAGCTCGCCTACGTCGACGCCGCCCGCACGCTGGGCCTGAGCGGGCGGCGGATCATGTTCAGGCACCTGCTGCCCAACCTCGGGCCGACGGTGACCGCCAACCTCCTGCTCAGCTTCGTCTTCGCGCTCATCGCCCTGTCCGGGCTCTCCTTCCTGGGCATCGGCCTGCCCGCGGGCACCCCCGACTGGGGGCTGATGATCGCGGAGAACCGCACCATCCTCGACCTCAACCCGTGGGCCGCGGTGGCGCCCACCCTGCTGATCACCATCACCGCGGTCGCCGCCACGATCCTCGGTGACCGCGTCTTCGAGAGGCTCAGCGCATGACCGCCGACCTGCCCGCGGGCCTGCCCGCCGACCCGTCCGACGAGCTGCCTCCCGGCGTGCTGCTCAGCGTGCGCGGCCTCGGGGTCGGGCTGGGCGGGCGGCCGATCGTGGACGGCGTCGACCTGACCGTGGGCGCGGGGGAGACCGTGGGCCTGGTCGGGGAGTCGGGCAGCGGCAAGTCGCTCACCGCCCGCGCGGTCGCCGGCCTGCTCCCGCCCGGCCTCACCGCCACCGGCTCCATCCGGCTGGCCGCACCCGCCGGACGGCCTGGTCCGCCTGTTGAGCTGGCCGGAGCCCCCGAACGGGTGCTGCGCAAGATCCGCGGCCGCCGCATCGGCCTGCTCATGCAGGACCCCTTCGCCATGCTCAACCCCCTGCTCACCGCCGGGGCACACCTGGCCGAGACGCTGCCCAGGCCCGCCCGCGGCGAGGTCACCCAGCGGCTGGCCGAGGTCGGCATCACCGACCCGGACGTGGCCCGCCGCTACCCCTTCCAGCTCTCCGGCGGCATGCGCCAGCGCGTCGCCATCGCCGCCGCCCTGGCCGGCGACCCCGAACTGCTCATCGCCGACGAGCCCACCACGGCCCTCGACGCCACCATCCAGCACGAGATCATGCAGCTCCTGGCCCGTATCCAGGCCGCGCGCGGCATGGCGGTGCTGCTGATCACCCACGACCTGCGCGTCGCCTTCGAGCTGTGCGACCGCGTCCAGGTCATGTACGCCGGGCGGGTGCTGGAGACCGGCTCCGCCAAGGCGCTGGCCACCGGGCCGAGCCACCCCTACACCCTGGGCCTGATCAACGCCCTGCCCGCGGTGGAACGCACCGCCGTACGCCTGGAGGGCATCCCGGGGTCGGTCCCCAGGGCCGCGGACGTGGCCGGGCAGTGCGCCTTCGCCGAGCGTTGCGCGCAACGCCGCGACGACTGCCTCACCGCGCGCCCGCCGCTGCGTCCGGCCGGCGCGGGCCGGCTCACCGCCTGCCTGCACGAGGTCGTCCCCCGCCCGGTCGCCTCCGCCCCCGAGGGCCCGGCCGCCGCCGCGCGCGAACCCTCCGCCCAGCCGCTGCTGCTGGTCGAAGGGCTGCGCAAGCAGTACGGCACAGCAGTCGCCCTGGCCGGCGTCGACCTGCGGATCGAACCCGGCGAGCGGCTCGGCCTGGTGGGGGAGTCGGGCTCCGGCAAGACCACCCTGGCCCGCTGCCTGCTCGGCCTGACCGAGCCCAGCGGCGGCCGGATCACCTTCCAGCCGCCCGGCACCCCGCGCCACCGCGTCGTGCAGTGCGTCTTCCAGGACCCCTCCACCTCGCTCAACCCCGCGATGCCGGTCGGCGCCACCCTCGCCGAGGCCTCAGGCCGGGCGGCGCCGGGCGAGCGACGGCCGCCCGGCGAGCTGCTGGAGCTGGTCGGCCTGCCCGCCGCCTACGCCACGCTGCGCCCGCACCGGCTGAGCGGCGGCGAGAAGCAGCGCGTGGCCATCGCCCGCGCGCTGGCCGTCCGCCCCGAGCTGCTCATCTGCGACGAGCCGACCGCCTCGCTGGACGTCTCGGTGCAGGCGCACATCCTGGAACTGCTGCGCACGGTCAGCGCCGAGCTCGGCACGGCCCTGCTGTTCGTCACGCACGACCTGGCCGTGGTCCGCCAGATCACCGACCGCATCGTGGTGCTGCTGCACGGCCGGGTGGTCGAGAGCGGCCCCACCGCCGCGGTCCTCGACTCGCCGGACCACGACTACACCCGACGGCTGGTGGCCTCCGTGCCCCCGGCCCCGGCCCTCACCGGGAGAGACGCATGCACGAGCTGATCCTGACCGGCGGTCAGGTCCACGACGGCTTCGGCAACCCGCCGGTCACCGCCGACGTCGCCGTCTCCGGCGGCCGGGTCACCGCCGTCGGCACCGGCCTCGGACCGGCCCGGCGCACCCTCGACGCCGACGGCCTGGTGGTCGCCCCCGGCTTCCTCGACCCGCACAGCCACTCCGACGCCGTGCCGTTCCTGCCGGAGGCGCAGCCGTTCAAGCTGTACCAGGGGGTGACCACCGAGATCGTCGGCAACTGCGGCTTCACCATGGCCCCGACCGACCCGGCCACCGCCGGGCTCGCCCCGATCAGCATCGGCGCCCGGACCTTCGCCACCTTCGGCGACTACCTCGACGCCGCCGAGGCCGCCGGGCCGAGCAACCACCTGGCCGCCCTGGTCGGGCACAACACCCTGCGGCTGGCCGCGGCCGGCATGGCGCGCGAGCTGCCGCCGGGCGCGCTGGAACGCATGTGCGCGCTGGCCGAGGAGGCCTTCGAGGCCGGAGCCGTCGGCCTGTCCAGCGGGCTGGAGTACGTGCCCGGCGCCTACGCCGGACGCGCGGAGCTCATCGCGCTGGCCCGGGTGGCCCGCCGGCACGGCGGCGTCTACGCCACGCACAGCCGCAGCGAGAGCGAGGGCCTGGCCGGCGCGCTGGACGAGGCGATCGACGTGGCCCGCGCCGCCGGGATCCGGCTCCAGGTCTCGCACTGCAAGGCCTCCGGCCGGGCCGTGCACGGCGGCTCCGCCCTGATCCTGGGCAAGCTGGCCGCGGCCCGGCGGCAGGGCGTGGACGTGCGCGGCGACCTCTACCCCTACCAGGCGTTCTGCACCGGGCTGGCGGCCATGCTGCCGCCCGAGGCGTGGGAGGGCGGCGTCGAGGCGATGCGCGCGCGGCTGGCCGACCCCGCCACCCGCGCCGCGCTGCGCGCCACCGCCGAGGACCCGGCCAACGGCACCTCGGTCGGCCTGTGGCGCGAGGTGCACCCCGAGGACGTGCAGATCCTGGAGCACACCGACCCGGCGGTGGCCGGGCTGCGGCTGGCCCAGGTCCTGGACGGGCGCGAGCCGTGGGACGCCCTGTGCGACCTGCTGATCGCCGACCCGCACGCGTACGCGGTCTGCCACACCATGCACGAGGACGACGTCCTGGCGATCATGGCCGATCCGCTCATCGCCATCGGCTCCGACAGCGGCGAGCCGTACGGGCCCAACCATCCGCGCACCTTCGGCACCTTCCCCCGCTTCCTCGGCCGCTACGTGCGCGAGCGGAAGGTGACCGGGCTGGCCGAGGCGATCCGCAAGGTCACCTCCGCCACCGCCACCCAGTTCGGCCTCACCGACCGCGGCTGGCTCGGCCCCGGCGCCGCAGCCGACCTGGTCGCCTTCGACCCGGACACGATCGGCCACGCCGGCGGCTACGACAACCCGTCGGTGCGTCCCACCGGCGTGGTGCACGTCCTGCTGGAGGGCGAGCCCGTGCTCACCGGCGGCGAGTTCGGCGGGCTGCGGCGAGGCCGCGTCATCAGGCCGGGCCGGCGATGAACCCCGGCGGCATCACGCTGGGCGTGCTCCTGGACAGCCTGGGCGCCGACCTGCTGCGCCCCCTGGCCCTGCCGCGCGGGCGCGAGGTGGCGATCGGCGCGGCCCGCATCCACGACCCCGACGAGAGCGGGACCGGGCTGGCCGACGCGGTGCTGCTGGTCCCCGGCCGGCCCACCGCCGAACTCCTGGACTGGGCGGCCGGGCACCGGATCGCCGCGGTGGTGCTGCGCGCCGGCGCGGGCGACCCCGAGACGCTGGCCGCCGCCGCGGAGCGCGTGGGAGTCGGCGTGCTGCAGTGCCCGGCCGAAGCCGGCTGGGGCCGCCTCTACACCCTGATCAACACCCTGCACGCGATCACCGGCCCGGCCACCGAACCGGACGGGCGCTACCCGGCCGACCTGTTCGCCCTGGCCAACGACCTGGCCGTGCGCGCGGGCGGCGCGGTGGCGATCGAGGACCTGTCGATGCGGGTCCTGGCCTACTCCACCATCCCCGGCCAGGAGGTGGACGACATGCGCCGCGACGGCATCCTCGGCCGCCGCGTGCCCGACCACCCCGCGCACGTCGAGGAGTACGCCCTGGTCATGCGCTCCGAGGTCGCGGTCTGGAGCTACGAGCCCCGCGAGTACCGGCCCCGCCTGGCCATCGCGGTCCGCGACCGCGGCGAGGCCCTGGGCAGCATCTGGGTGCTCCTCGGCGACCAGCCGCTGGCCCCGGACGCCGCCGAGGTGCTCGTCGAGGGCGCCCGGCTGGCCGCCCCGCACCTGGCGCGGGCCAACCTGGCCGCCGACCACGACCGGCGGCTGCGCGCCGAACGCCTCACCCGTCTGCTGGGCGGCGTCGGCTCGGCCAAGGAACTGGCCGACTCCCTCGGCCTGGTCTCCGACGCCCCCGCTACCGTCATCGTGGTCGGCCGCGCCGGCGACCACCCGCCGGGCGTCTCCGCCGAGTCGGCCGCCGCCTACGTCGGCGACCTGCTCAGGACCGGCCTCGGCGCCTACCGGCTGCGCGCCGCCGCCGGGGCGCGCGACGCGCAGGCGGTCGTGGTGGTCGGCGCCACCGCCGACGCGCCCGTGCTGGAGCCGATCATCGCCACCGTGCTGGCCCGCGCCCGCGACCAGCTCGGCGGCGAGTGGCGGGCCGGGTTCAGCCGGCCCCAGGCCGACCTGTCCGACGTGCCCGCCGCCCTGGAACAGGCCCGCCAGGCCCTCGACGTGGTCTGCGGCCCGTTCGGCGGCGGCGCGATCGGCCGGCACGAACGCCTGGCCGCCTCGCTCTTCCTGCTCGACGCCTTCCGCGCCATGCGCTTCCGGCCCTCGCTGGAGGCCGAGCCGCTCTCGCTCGTCCTGGAACACGACGCCAGGCACGGCACCGACTACGTCCGGACGCTGCGCTGCTGGATCGCCGCCGGCTACGACATCCCGCGCGCGGCCGAGGCGCTCGTGCTGCACCCCAACACCTTGCGCCACCGGCTGCGCCGGCTGGCCGAGGTGCTCGACCTCGACGACCCCGACCTGCGCCTGGCGCTGGCCCTGCAGCTCCGGCTGCAGGAGATCAGCACAATGTCGGCCGACTAACTTGGGTCGCGCGGCCAACGGCCTGCGCGGCCCCCGCCGAAAGACTCTACGCATGATGGAGCGCAGCCCCCAGATCAGGTTGCTGGGGACGATTTCTGAGCTGAGACAGGCCGACGCGCTGCTGCGCACGGTCTGGGGCAGCGAGTCCGGCGACGCGCCGATGCCCCTGGACACGATGCGCGCGCTGGCGCACACCGGAGGCTACGTGGCCGGCGCGTTGAGCGGCGAGACGCTGGTGGGAGTCGCGGTCGGCTTCGTCACCGCCGGCGGGTCACTGCACTCCCACGTCGCCGGCGTGCTGCCGGGGCAGCAGGGCCGCGGCATCGGCCTGGCGCTCAAGCAGCACCAGCGGCAGTGGGCGGCCGAGACCGGCCTGGCGTGCATCTCGTGGACCTTCGACCCGCTGATCCGGCGCAACGCCTACTTCAACCTGCACCGGCTGGGCGCGCAGGCCCAGGAGTACCTTCCCGACTTCTACGGGCCGATCAACGACGAGATCAACGGCGGCGACCTCACCGACCGGCTGTTCGTCACCTGGCCCGTCCCCGGCTGCGCCACCCCGCCACCGGCGACAGACCCCGGGCTCGAGCTCGCCGAGCCGGTGCTGGTCTCCGGTCCCGGCGAGCAGCCCGTACGGCACGCCGCCACCGGCCCGCTGCTGCGCTGCGCCGTACCGGAGGACGCCGAGGCGTTGCGCCGCCGCGACTTCGACGCCGCCCGGGCCTGGCGCCTGGCCCTGCGCGAGGCGCTCGGCGGCGCCCTGGCCGACGGCTACCGCATCACCGGCTTCGACCGCTCCGGCTGGTATCTCCTGTCCAGGAAGGACGGCTCCGCGTGAAGATCGAACAAGTCGCGCTGCACGAGGTGGCGCTCCCGCTGGTCTCGCCCTTCCGCACCTCGGTCGGCGTCCAGGAGCACCGCGTCGCCCTGCTGGTCGAGCTGCGCACCGACGACGGGGTGACCGGCTGGGGCGAGTGCGTGGCCGAGGAGGACCCGTCCTACGCCTCGGAGTACCTCTCCGGCGCCCGCGAGGTCATCCGTCGTTTCCTGCTGCCGGTCCTGACCGCCGACCCCAGGCTGAGCGCCGCCCGCGCCGCCGAGCTGATGAAGCCGGTGCGCGGCCACCGGATGGCCAAGGCCGCGGTCGAGATGGCCCTGCTCGACGCCGAGCTGCGCCGGGCCGGGATCTCGCTGGCCGAACACCTGGGCGCGGTGCGCGAGAGCGTGCCGGTCGGGGTGTCGGTGGGCATCATGGACAGCCTCGACGAGCTGATCACCGCCGTCGACGGCTACCTCGGCGCGGGCTACGCGCGGATCAAGCTCAAGATCGAGCCGGGCTGGGACCTCGAACCGGTCGCCGCCGTGCGTGAGACCTTCGGCTCCGCCGTGGCGCTGCAGGTGGACGCGAACACCGCCTACAGCCCCGTGGACCTGGCGCACCTGCGCAAGCTGGACGCCTTCGGCCTCACCCTGATCGAGCAGCCCTTCGCACCCGACGACCTGGAGACGCACGCCCGGCTGGCGGCGCGGATCGACACGCCCGTCTGCCTGGACGAGTCGATCACCTCCGCCCGCGACGCGGTCACCGCGCTGCGGCAGGGCGCGTGCTCGATCGTCAACGTCAAGCCCGGGCGGGTCGGCGGCTACCTGGAGGCCCGGCGCATCCACGACCTGTGCCAGGCGGCCGGGGTGCCGGTGTGGTGCGGCGGCATGCTGGAGACCGGCCTCGGCCGGGCGGCCAACCTCGCGCTGGCGGCGCTGCCGGGGTTCACGCTGCCGGGCGACATCTCGGCGAGCGCGCGGTACTTCCACCGGGACATCACCGACCCGTTCGTCCTGGAGGGCGGGCGGCTGCGCGTGCCGTCCGGACCGGGGATCGGCATCGCGCCCGACGCGGCCGGCCTGGCCGCCGCCCTCGTCACCACCGACCTGGTACCCCTCGGCTGACCAGGCCGGTCAGGCCGAGCTGGCTGGCCTGACCGGTCAGGCTGACCTGGCCGAGCTGGCTGACGTGGCTGATCCGGCTGTTCGGCTGCTTCGGCCGAACTGGCAGACTGGCCGGATGCGCGCAGTACTGATCATCGGCACCGTCGGCGTCGGCAAGACGTCGGCGGCGGAGGCGGCCGGCGACCTGCTGGCCGCCCGGGGCGTCCCGCACGCGGTCGTCGACCTCGACGGGCTGTCCCGGTTCTGGCCCGCCCCCGCCGACGACCCGTTCAACTTCGCGCTGGTGATCACCAACCTGCGCGCCCTGGCCGCCACCTACCGGACGGCAGGGGCCCGGGTGCTCCTGCTGGCCGGGGTGGCGGAGACCGCCGACCACCGCCGCCGCTTCACCGAGGCGACCGGCGGCGAACTCGTCGTCGCCCGCCTCCAGGCCGGGCCCGCCACCGTCCGCGAGCGCCTGACCAGGCGGCACGCCGACGACCCGGAAGGGCTCGCCTGGCACCTGAAGCGGGCCGGCGAGCTCGACCGGATCCTGCGCGAGGCGGCCGTCGAGGACTTCGTGGTAGACGCCACGGCCCCGGCCGACCAGGTGGCCGCCCGCGTGCTGGCCGAGGCGGGGTGCTGAGCGGCCGGGTTTGCGTTCGAGCGCGCTCGGTTTGCGTTCGAGCGCGCTCGAAGGCCTAGCGTTCCCGCCATGACGACAGCCAAGAACACCCAGACCTGGATCATCACCGGCGCCTCCCGCGGCTTCGGCCGCGCCCTCACGGAGGCGGCGCTCGCCGCGGGTGACCGCGTGCTGGCCGCCGTGCGCCGCCCTGAAAGCCTGGCCGGCCTGGTGGCCGAGCACCCCGACGCCCTCGTGGTCGCCGAGTTCGACGTCCGGGACGTCGCCGCCGCCCCGGACCTGGTGCGCACCGCGCTGGAGCGGTTCGGCCGGCTCGACGTGCTGGTCAACAACGCGGGCCGCGCCGTGGTCGGCGCGGTCGAGGAGGTCGGCGACGAGCAGGTGCGCGAGCTCATGGACCTGCACCTGTTCGGCCCCGCCGCCCTGGTGCGCGCCGCGCTGCCCGCCATGCGCGCCCAGGGCTCCGGCACCATCGTGCAGATGAGCAGCCAGGCCGGGCGGATGGCCTTTCCGGGCGTGTCCGCCTACGCGGCGTCGAAGTTCGCCCTGGAAGGCTGGTCCGAGGCCCTGGCCGGTGAGGTGGCGCCGTTCGGCGTCCGCGTGATGATCGTCGAGCCCAGCCGCTTCCGCACCGGGTTCAACGCCGCGGACGTGCTGGAGTTCACCGAGCCGTCCGAGACCTACCACGACCTGCTGGCCGCCGTCCGCGCCGACCTGGCCGGGGCCGACGGCCGCCAGGAGGGCGACCCGGCGCGGGCCGCCGAGATCATCGTGACCCTGGCGCACGCCGCCGAGGTGCCGCTCCGGCTGCCGCTGGGCCGCGAGGCGGTCGAGCGCATCTCGGCCTCCCACCGGCGTGGCCTGGCGGAGACCGAGCGCTGGGCCGAGCTCGCCGGCAGCGCCGACTTCGCCGGTGTCCCGGCCTCCGTGCGGCCCATCTAGGCTGGTGGCATGGCCACCGACGAGCTGATGTCCAGAGCGCTCGACACCCTCGGCGACGACGGCCGGCCCTCGGTCGAGGCGATCCACGGCCTGGCCGAGCCGGGCGAGCTGCCGGCCTCGACGACGATCGCCGAGGTCGCCGAGCTCCTCGGCCTGTCGGCCCACACGCTGCGCTACTACGAGCGGGCGGGCCTGGTCACGGTCGCCCGGGACGGCAACGGCCACCGGGTCTACGACGCCGACGCGGTGCGGCGGCTGATCTTCCTCACCCGGATGCGGCTGTCCGGCCTGCCGATGCGGGACCTGGCGCACTACATCGGGCTGGTCGACGCCGGCGAGCACACCGTGCCGGAGCGGCTCTCGCTGCTGCTGGCCCACCGCGAGACGATCCGGCGGCGGATCCGGGAGCTGACCCTGTCCCTCGCCGCGGTCGAGTACAAGATCACCACCTACGGCGGCACGGCCGGACCGGAAGCGGTCGAGCCCCGGTCCTGACCGCGAGCCGCCCGGCTCGTCACAGCGGCGCGATCTGGGCGGCGACGGCGGCCAGGTGCGCCAGCCACGCCTCCTCGCTCGGGTCGGGCACCACCACGATCACGTGGCCGATGCCCTGCCCGGCCAGCTCGCCGCAGCGCTGCACCGACTCGCCGACGCTCTGACCGGCGGGGATGCGCAGGTGCAGGGTCTTCTCGATCTCCTCGTACGGCCGGCCGGCCCGCTCGCAGTGCTCGCGCAGCACCCGCAGCTTGTGCGGCACGTCGGCCCCGTCGAGGAAGTTGCACGCGTCGGCGTACCGCGCGACCAGCCGCAACGTCCGCCGTTCGCCGCTGCCGCCGAGCAGGATCGGCGGCCGGGCCGGCGGCGAGAACAACGGCCGGTCCAGCCGGTAGTGGCGGCCCTCGAACGGGCGGTCGTCGCCCTCGCGCATCCGGTGGGCCAGCAGCAGCACCTCCTCCAGCCGCTCGAAGCGCTCGCCGAGCGGCGGGAAGGGCAGGCCCAGGGCACGCGCCTCCGGCTCATACCAGCCGGCGCCGAGCCCGAGCACGGCCCGCCCGCCGGACAGCGCGTCCAGCGTGCCGGCCTGCTTCAGCAGCAGCCCGGGGTCGCGGTACACCGAGCAGGTGACCAGCGCGCCCAGGCTGATCCGCGAGGTGAGCGCGGCGGCGTAGGACAGCGTGCCGTACGCCTCCAGCATCGGGTCCTCGGGCGCGCCGAAGTTGGGGATCTGCAGCAGGTGGTCCATCACCCACAGGCTGCGCAGCCCCGCCTCCTCGGCGCCGCGCGCGACCGCGGCGAAGCGGGCGGGAAGGTCGCCGGGCCAGGGGAAACGGGGACAGGTGAGACCGAGATGCACGGCGAAGCTCCTGACGGAAGGGAAGGGGCCGGAAACGCGGGAACCCTCCCGCCGTCAGGCGGGAGGGTTCCCGGTCACGCGAAAACCCTCCCGCCGATGGGCGAGAGGGTTCCCCGTCATTATCGCACGACCGGCGACCCGCGATCTTCCTCCAGCACGTCCGCGGCGGTCATGATGATCCGCGGATCGGGTGTGCCGACCACCTCGTGGTCCTTGCCGTCGTAGTCGAAGCGGCTCAGCACGTGCCGGATGGCCTCCAGCCTGGCCCGCTTCTTGTCGTTGCTCTTGATCACCGTCCAGGGCGCGTGCGCGGTGTCGGTGTGCAGGAACATGTCCTCCTTGGCCGCGGTGTACTCGTCCCACTTCTGGTGCGAGGCCAGGTCCATCGGCGACAGCTTCCAGCGCCGCACCGGATCGACGGTGCGGATGATGAAGCGGGTGAGCTGCTCGCCGCGCGAGACGGAGAACCAGAACTTCACCAGGTGGATGCCCTCCTCGACGAGCATCTGCTCGAAGACCGGCGCCTGGCGCAGGAACAGCAGGTACTCCTCGGCCGTGCAGAAGCCCATCACCCGCTCGACGCCGGTGCGGTTGTACCAGGAGCGGTCGAAGAAGACGATCTCCCCGGCGGCCGGCAGGTGCACCACGTACCGCTGGAAGTACCACTGGGTGCTCTCGCGCTCGCCCGGCTTGTCCAGCGCGACCACCGCGGCTCCCCTGGGGTTGAGGTGCTCGCGGAAGCGTTTGATCGTGCCGCCCTTGCCGGCGGCGTCGCGGCCCTCGAAGAGGATGACCAGCCGGGTCCCGGTGTCCTTGATCCAGTACTGCAGTTTCACCAGCTCGATCTGGAGCAGCCGCTTGGTGCGGTCGTACTCGGCGCGCTCCATCCGGCGCAGGTAGGGGTAGTGCTCCCGCCAGGTCTCCACCGGCCGGCCGTGCCGGTCCAGCAGGACGGGATCGTCATCGTCGTCGTCGGCCACGCGCAGGCCGGGAAAGTCGCTGAGGAGCTCGTCGAAGGCCACCAGGCCCGCGGACCCGTTGCCGTCGATCAGAACCTCGCCGTCGTCCTCATTGGTCACGCGCCTGCTCTACCCCGGTCGTCTCGCCCGACACACCAGATCGGTTTGCGGGGATCAGGTGTACACCCCCGCGTGGCGGGCACTCGGAGGGCGCTTCACCCCATTTGCCGCCAAGCTCCTAGGAGTCCAGACATGACCGTCACCGGCATCATCACCGCCATCGTCATCGGCGCGATCATCGGCGCCCTCGGCCGCCTGGTCGTCCCGGGCAAGCAGAGCATCCCGATCTGGCTGACCATCGTGGTGGGCATCGTCGCCGCCTTCATCGGCACCTTCATCGCCGGCGCCTTCGGCGTCGCCGAGACCAGCGGCATCGACTGGGTCGAACTGATCCTGCAGATCGCCGTCGCCGCCGTCGGCGTCATCCTGGTCGTCAGCCTGTACGGCAGGCGTGGCCTCCGCCGCTGAGGCACCCGTCGCCAGCGGCCGAGCAAGCAAGGCCGAGCACCCAAGACGATGCCCCACCCGGTCAGAGCACCGGGTGGGGCATCTCCGGTCAGGGACTACCGCAGGTCGCCGGGGAAGCGGCCGTAGTAGCCGCCGACCTCGTCGCGGTAGCTGGGCTCGGCGAACGTGTCCTTGTCGTACTCGGGGGCGTCCTTGATCTCCTGCTTGGTCCGCGCCAGATGGACCTTGCGCGCCTGTGGGTCGATCCGGGTGACCGTACTGGCCGGCAGGACCCGCTTCTTGCCGAAGATCCAGGGGCCGGTGTCGACGACGAGGTAGCTGTCGCCGACGGCGTTGCTGGCCTCGTCGACCGAGCCGATCGAACCGTCGGTGGCCTCTACGTCGAAGCCGACGATGTCGAGGCTGTCGTCGCCGTAGACGCCGGAACCGTAGGTCCACATGTCGTTCGACATGAATCGTCCTCCTGTTTTCTGGATGAACCGGGGGCTCGCTCACCCTGCCCAGTCCCCAGCGCCTAAACGGAAGGAGCCCGATGCGAGGCCGGCTGACCGCCGCTGTCCGCCGTGCGGCCCAGACCGTGTTCGCCCAGCTCCGCGCTTTGCGTGAGCCGGGGTCGAACGCCCGCTTCGAGGTCCTCCAGATTGCCAAGGCGACGCTCGCCGCGGTGCTCGCCTGGATGCTGGCCCGGCGCTTCCTGCCGCACGAGACGTTGTGGATCGCCCCCGCCACCGCGGTCATCATGGTGCACGCCACCGTCTACAAGACGCTCACCAACGGGTTGCGCAAGGTCGCCGCGGTCGCCGCCGGGGTCATCCTGGCCGGCAGCGTCGGCCACCTGCTCGGCCTGACCGCGCTCAGCCTGGTGCTGGTCGTGCCGCCCGCGCTGCTCGCCGCCCGCTGGTACCGCATGGGACGGCACGGCACCGACGTGGCCACCACCGCGGTGCTCATGCTGTCGTTCGGGGCCGGCAGCCAGGAGCGCTACCTGCTGGCCTACGTGCTGGCCACCGCGGTCGGCGCGCTGAGCGGCGCGGCGGTCAACTCGCTGCTGTGGCCGCCGCTGTACCGCCGCCGGCCCGAGGTGGCGCTCTACCGGCTCGGCACCAAGGCGGCCGACCTGCTGCGGGACGTCGCCGCCGCGGTGGACCACCCCTGGGACCTGTCCGACCGCGAGGAATGGGAGCGCCGCGCCCACCGCCTCGACGAGCACCTCGCCGCCGCCGGCTCGGCCGTCGCCGACGGGGAGGAGAGCCGCCGCTACAACCTGCGCCGCTACACCACCCCGGCCGCCGACCACGGCCGCAGCCTGGACGCCATGGCCAAGGTCGCCCTGCACGTGCACGCGGTGATCCGCACCCTGGCCCAGCTCGATCCGGAGAGCCCGGCCAGGGCCGATCCCGAGCAGGTCAGCGACGACTACGCGCACGACTACGCCGAGCTGCTGAACCTGCTCGCCGAGCTGATCACGCTGCTCATCCGCGACTCCGGCGACAGCGCGGAGCGGCGCGAGCTGGAGGGCCGCGCCCAGGCCCAGATCACCCGCATCCACGACCGGATGAGCACGGAGATCCGGGCCGGGCACGTCGCCCACCCCGACGGCTGGGCGGTCAGCGGCAGCCTGCTCACCGACGCCGAGCACATCCTGACCCTGCTGGCGACGCTCGGCCCGTCAGTGCCACCACGGATCCGGCGCGGCTGACCGGTTCACCAGCCGGGCCTGATGGCGCACGAAACGGAACAGCGACGCCGGCCCCATCCGGGAACCGCCCAGGCCGGAGAGGTTGAAGGAGTTCTTGGTGCCCTCGTGCACGAACGCGGTCAGCCCCGCGTCGCCCACGCTCACCGCCCCGGCCCGGAGCCGGCCCGCGACCTCCAGCGCCAGTTCGGGATCCGGGCCGAAGACCGCCGCCGACAGGCCGAAGGCCGAGTCGTTGGCCAGCTCGACGGCGTGCCCGGCGTCGCGGACGGGCATGACCGGCACGATCGGGCCGAACGTCTCCTCGGTCATGACGAGCATGCCGTGGTGCACCCCGGTGAGCACGGTGGGGCGGCACCACAGGCCGCCGTCGAGCGTCTCCACCGCGCCGCCGCACCTGGCCACCGCGCCCTTGGCGTAGGCGTCCTGGAGGTGGCGCTCGACGACCACCGCCTGCGCCGGGTCGATCAGCGGGCCGAGCTGCCCGTCGGCCGGGCCGGGCCGCGCCAGCCGTATCCGCCGGGCCTTGGCGGTCACCAGCTCCACGAACTCCTCGAAGGCGGGCTCCTCGACGTAGACCCGCTCGATGGACAGGCACGACTGACCGGCGTTGGCGGTCGCGCCCCACAGGATCGCCGAGGCGGCCCGGTCGAGGTCGGCGCCGGCCAGCACGATCGCCGGGTCCTTGCCGCCGAGCTCCAGGAAGGCCGGGATGAACGCGGCCGCGGCGGCTGCGCCGACCGCGCGGCCGGTGGGCACGCTGCCGGTGAAGGCCACCGCGTCCACCAGGCCGACCAGCTCGGCGCCGCACTCGCCGCCGCCCTCCACGACCGCCAGCACCTCGGCCAGCTCCGGCACCCGGCGTACGGTGGCCATCAGGGGCTCGATGAAGCGCGGCGTGACCTCGCTCGGCTTGGCCAGCACCGCGCTGCCTGCCGCCAGCGCGGGGATCGCGTCGATCAGGCCCAGCAGCAGCGGGAAGTTCCACGGGCTGATGACGCCGGTGAGCTGGTAGGGCACCAGCGCCTGGTGGATCTCGACCCCAGGCAGCGCCGCCGCCCGCGGTTCCCCGGGGGCCAGCAGCGCGGGCGCCTGGGCCGCCCAGCGCTCCAGCATCCCGGCCACGCCGCGCACCTCCATCACCGACTCGGTGTACCGGCCGGTGTCGGCGACCAGGGCATCGAGCAGCGCCCGATCCTCGGCAAGCACGTCGCGCCACGCCAGCAGCGCCGCCCCCCGCGCCTCGGCCGAGCGCGCCGCCCAGCCCGGCTGGGCCTCCCTCAGCCGTCCGGCCGTGCGCCGAAGCTCCTCGGCTCCGACCGGCCGCAACTCCCGCTCGACCTTGCCCGTGCGCGGATCCCGCACCACACCGGCGGCTGCGTGGGTCACGCGATCACCCCCGCCTCGCGCAGGCGGTCGATGACGGCCTGCTGGCGGGCGGCGAACCACCCCCGGTCGGGTACGGCGTCGCCCAGCTCGTCCGGCTGCTCGCCCTCCTGCCTGCCGTACTCGGCGGCCCAGAGAGCCGGCTTCCCCCGGGCCAGCAGGTTCCCCATCCCCGGCCGGGCGCGGTGACGGCGAAGCGCGGCCAGATCCAGCTCGGCCGCAGCGACCAGCGACTCGCCCGGCCCCGCCTGCGCCAGCACGCGGCCCTCGAAGTCGAGCACCTCCGACCCGCCGTTCACCGAGTCGCCGGGGATGGGGATGCCGCTCAGGCCGCCGGAGTTGGCCGACACCACGTAGGCGAGGTTCTCGATCGCGCGGGCCCGGCGGGCGACGGCCTTCTGGGTGAGCTGCGGGCTGGAGGCCTCGGAGGTCGGCTGGCAGAACACCTCCGCCCCGCGCAACGCCAGCGCGCGAGCCAGCTCCGGGTAGAGGATCTCCTCCGAGGCGATCGCCGCGAGGTTGCCGATCGGCGTGCGGGCCACCGGCAGGATCGAGTCGGGCCCGTACGCGTCGAGGTAGCGGGTCCAGACGTCGTAGGGCGTGGGGGAGAACATCGAGTGCAGTCGCCGGGCCCGCAGGACGACCTCGCCGTCCGGTCCGAGGATCACGCACGCCTGGAAGTACAGCTCCGGGAAGTGCGGATCGCTCTCGTAGGCGTTGACCACCAGGTACAGGCGCTGGTCGCGGGCGACGGCGGCGAGCGCCTCGTACTCGGGGCCGTCCGGGGCGATCGCGGCACGATCCCGCCAGGCGGGGACCGGCTCGCCCAGCGGGAAGCCGGTCAGCACGTACTCGGGCAGGACGACCAGCCGCAGGTCCGGGCCGATCCACGCGCGGGAGGCGCGCACCTGGGCGGCGACCCGGACGATGGCGGCCTCGATCGCCGCCCGCGCGTCGGACACCGTCAGTCCGGTCACCGAGCGGGTGGCCGTCTGCAGGGCGAGCGCTCGGTAGGAGGGTTGCGTCACGTGTTGGAGGGTGCCACCTCGCCCGCCCCCGACGGAAGAGCACCGCGCCCGCCGCCCGAACCCTCTGGAAGGGTCGTGCTCGCGGTGCTCGGGCCCGCCGGGAGGGCGCCGCGGACGATCGCGGCGGCCACCTGCCGCACGCCGTCCCGGGTGATCCGCTCCGGAGGTGCGGTGACCAGGGTGAACAGGGCTCCGCCGTACAACGCCATGAGCGCGGCCACCCCCTCCCGCGAGGTGCCCAGGCCGAGGTCGTCGTGCAGTCCCGCGGTCACCCGCAGCGCACCCGCCTCCAGGCCCGCCAGCGCCTCGGCCAGCACCGGCCGCCGCACCGCCTCCAGTTGGAGCTCGAAGATCGCCAGATAGCGCGGCCGCAACTCGGTCGCGGCCGTGAAGAGGGAGTCGGCCAGCATCCCGGCCAGATCGTCCCCCGGAGGCGCCACGGCGTGGGCCATCTCCTCCTGGTGCAGTTCCACGACGCGTTCGGCGGCGGCCACCAGGAGCGCCTCCCGGCTGCGGAAGTAGTTGGACGCCGTGCCCGGCGGCAGCCCGGCGGCCTTCTCCACCGCGCGGTGGGTCACCCCGTGCACGCCCGCCTCGGCCAGGAGGGCGATGGCGGCGTCGGCGACGGCCCGGCGACGGGCCGGATTGGTGGGCGGCACCCGGCCATGCTACCAATACACGTACTAGTACGATCGTAGTGAATGGAGCGAGTCATGCGGACAGCGATCGTCGGCGCCGGACTGGGCGGGGTGGCCGTCGCGGTGGGACTGCACCGGGCCGGGCACGGGGTCACCCTGATCGAGCAGGCCCCCGACCTGCGCGAGGCCGGCACGGGGGTGGTCGTGATGCCCAACGGCGTCCAGGCCCTCGACCGGCTAGGCCTGGCCGCCCGCCTCGCGGGGCGGTCCGTCCTCGCCCACCAGGCCGGCCTGCGGGACTGGCGGGGGCGGCCGCTGCTGGTCACCGACGCCGCCCGTGCTCAGGAGTGGGTCGGGGCGGTGCACGTGCTGCATCGGGCGGAGCTGCATCGCCTGCTGCGGGCGCCGCTGCCGGCGGAGGTGGTCCGCGCGGGCACCCCGGTCGAGCGGCTGGACGTCGAGGCGGGCGGGGTGAGCGTGATCAGCGGCGGGCGGGTCGTGGTGCGCGCGGACGTGGTGGTCGTGGCCGACGGTGTCGGCAGCCGCCTGCGTGCGCAGCTCTTCCCCGATTACCCCGGGCCTCGCCGTACCGGGCGGCTCGACCTGCGGGGGGTTGTCCAGGTCGAACACCTTCGCTCCCTGGTCGCCGGGGGGCTTGGGGGAGGAGCCGATGTGGCCGGCCTGCTCGGCGGGATCCTGGTGGATCGGCGTAGCGGGGCCATGTTCGGCCTGTTCCCGCTGGGGGAGGGCCGGCTCTACTGGTTCACCGACTCCGCGCTGCCGGACGTCGTCCCCTCGCCTGATCAGGCCCGGGACCTGGTGGCCGGGCTGATGGCCGACTGGCATCCGGCGGTTCCGGCGTTGATCGCGGCGACCGACCCGGCCGACGTGCACGTGGATCCGATCGCCTGCCTGGCTGAGCCGCTGCCGCCGTTCGCCGTCGGCCGGATCGCCCTGCTCGGCGACGCCGCCCATGCCATGCCGCCGGACCTCGGCCAGGGGGCCAGCCAGGCGTTCGAGGACGCCGCCGCGCTGACCCGCCACCTGATGGGCGCGGACGCGGGCGTGGCGGGGATCGAGCGGCGGCTGCTCGCGTACGACGCCGAGCGCCGCCCACGGGCGCAGCGGCTGCTGCGGGCGGCCCTGCGTCAGTCGCGGCTGACCACCCGGACGGGGGCCGCCGCCTGGGTGCGCGACGGGTTGCTGCGTGCCGTGCCGTCCCGGCTGGCCACCCGCCGCCTCGCCGCCCTCTGGCAGGCCACCCCACCGCCCAACCGAGGCGAAGCCGAGTGGTGACCCAGCGGCGTGGGTCAGGGCAGGCGGAGGCGGGTGTTGACGGAGCGGATCAGGGCGGCGTCGAGCTTGAGGACCTCGCGGTCGTAGGTGAGCAGCCCGTTGAGCTCGTCCTCGACATCGCTGAGCTGCGTGTACACGGTGGCGCTGAGCCCGCGCGCGATGGCCGGGGCGATCTGCTCGGCGTGCAGGCGGGCGAAGGCCGCGCCCAGGGTGGCGGCGTCGGCGAAGCGCTTGTAGCCGAACTCGGCCGCCCCCCACACATGCCCCTCGACCCGCAGGCCGTACCCGCCGTACTCGGTGAGCGCGAGCACCCGCCCGTCCGGGCGCGGGACGCGGAAGCGGCGGAAGTAGACGTGCAGGCTGCGCAGGTCCCCGGCGCCCTGGTCGTGCCAGCCGCTGGCGTGGTCGACCGACCGGGACGGGTCGAGCGCGGCCAGCTCACCGGCGATGCGGGCGGCGTCGAACTGCCCCCAGCCCTCGTTGAACGGCACCCAGACGGCCAGGCTGACCACGTTGCGCAGCAGCTCGACCGTCTCGCGGAGCTCCGCCTCGAAGCGGGCCCGCCCGGCGGCGTCGGCGCGGCCGAAGCGGCGGTGCCGCCGGTCGTCCAGCGTCAGCGGGGCCAGGACCGGCGCGGTCACCACCCAGGGCCGGTACGGCTCGCCGCCGTTGACCAGGTCCTGCCAGACCAGCAGCCCGAGCCGGTCGCAGTGGTGGTACCAGCGCAGCGGCTCGATCTTGATGTGCTTGCGCACCATGGTGAAGCCGAGCGACTTGACCATGGCCAGGTCGTGGATCATCGCCTCGTCGGCGGGCGGCGTGTACAGCCCGTCCGGCCAGTAGCCCTGGTCCAGGAGCCCGGCGTGGAAGTACGGCTCGCCGTTGAGCAGCAGTCGCGGCACCCCGTCGCGGTCGGGCCCCACACCGAAGCTGCGCATCCCGAAATAGCCGGTGACGCGGTCGACCCCGAGTTCCACCGCCACGTCGTAGAGGAACGGGTCCTCCGGGCTCCACGCCCGCACGTCCGGCAGCGCGATCCGCACCGGCACGCCCGGCTCGGCCTCGGCCCGGGCGAGCGGCACCCCGTCCGCCGACACCTCGATCCGGGCCGTCCCCGGACCGGCACCACCGGCGTGCACGGTCACCTCGACCGCCGACCCGGCGAGGTCCGGGGCGAGGGTGAGCCGCTCCACGTACGCGGCGGGCACCGCCTCGGCCCACACCGTCTGCCAGATCCCGGACTGCGCGGTGTACCAGATCCCGCCGCGCGCCAGCTTCTGCTTGCCGCGCGACCCGACCCCGGTGTCGTCACGCACCGAGACCACCAGCGTCGCCTCCCCGGCGGCGAGCGCCTCGGTGACATCGAGGCGGAAGGGCAGGTAGCCGCCCTCGTGCGCGCCTGCCTCGACCCCGTCGAGGAAGACCCGGCACTCCTGGTCGACCGCCCCGAAGTGCAGCAGCACCCGCCCACCCGGTACGGCGAAGCCCTCCGGCAGCCGCACCACGCGCCGGTACCACAACGTCTCGCCCGGCTGGAGCTGCCGCCGCACCCCCGACAGCGGCGCCTCCGGCGAGAACGGCACGACGATCTCGCCGTCGTAGCGCTCGGGCTCGTGGTCGGCGAAGGCGTACTCCCACCGGCCGTTGAGGTTGAGGTAGCTGTCCCGGACGAGCTGCGGCCGGGGGTACTCCGGCAACACCGCCTCGGGGTCGAGCGCCCGTCCCCACCGGGTCAGCAGCTCATCGGACACCGCGGATCCTCCAGACCAGGCAGGCCCCCGCGACCGCGAAGAGCGCGGCCACGCCGTACATCAGCGGATAACCCCCGGCCGAGGTGACCAGCGCGGCGGCGATGACCGGCCCGAGGGTGTTGGAGGCGGAGTTGGACAGGCTGACCAGGCCGAGGTCCTTGGCCCGGTCGGCGTCGGCGGGCAGGAGCTGGGTGACCATGGCCTGGTCGACCGCGGCGAACATGCCGTACCCGCCGCCGAGCAGCGCGGCGGCGACGATCGCGGCGGTCCAGCCGGTGGTGGTGGTCAGCACCAGCGCGGCGGCGGCCATGGTGAGGCCGCCGGTGAAGACGGCCGGCCGCCTCCGGCCGCTGCGGTCGGACCACCAGCCCGCGGCCAGCGTCGGCAGCACGCTGCCCAGCGTGAAGACGGCCACCAGCACGACCACGCCCTGCTCGACGGTCGAGCCGGGGAACAGCCGCTCGTAGCCGACCGCGTCGCGCAGGAAGTACTGCAGGTAGCCGATGCCCATGGCGAGGGTGAGGGTGATCAGCAGCCGGCTGAGCCAGGCCCAGGCGAAGTCGGGGTGGCGGCGCGGGCTGACCCAGAAGCCGCGGGCGAAGCCGCGCCAGGAGAAGGGCGGCCCGGGTTCGGCCGGGGGCTCGCGGGTGAGCAGGCCGAAGGGCAGGATCAGCGCCAGCACGAGCACCGCCATGGCCAGGAACGCCGCCCGCGAGCCGGTCAGCAGCACGGTGGCCACCACCCCGCCGAGCAGCGGCCCGCTGAGCTGCCCGACCCCGGCCAGCGCCGAGGCCCGGCCGCGCTGCAGGATCGGCACCTGGTCGGGCACCGTGGCGATGGCGGCGGCCAGCGCGGCGGTGAAGGCGAGCTGCGCGACCGCCCACCCGGCGACCAGGCCGGGGATGGTGTCCTGGAAGGCCAGGAAGGCCAGGGCCGCCGCGCTGGTGAGGGCGCCGCCCACGATCCACGGGCGACGCCGGCCGAACCGGGAGCTGGTGCGGTCGGACATGGCGCCGAACAGCGGGTTGGCCACGATCGTGCAGACCGCGGCGACCGCGAGCACGACGGCCAGCGACGCCTCCTTGTGCACCGGGTCGATGGCCGCCACCTGGGAGGGCAGCAGGATCTGGCCGCCCACCGTGGCGGCCATGATGACGCCCATCTGGGCCAGCGCCAGCAGCGCCATCCAGCCGGTGGAGACCCGCGGCGGGTCGACGGCGATCCTGACCTCGCTCACGAGTGTCCTCCCTGACGTGCTGGGGCATCACGGTAGAACATGACGAGGTGTTATGTTAAGCCCCAGTTTTGGCCCCCGTCGGCGATGGGGCCGGCGTCAGGACAGCTCGCGGTGGGCGTAATTGGCCGCCTCGGTCCGGTTGCGCACGCCGATCTTGGCGAAGGCGTTGGTGACGTGCGACTTCACCGTGGTCTCGGCGATGAACAGCTCGGCCGCGATCTCCGCGTTGTTGCGGCCCCGGGCGATCAGCCGCAGCACCTCCACCTCCCGCACGGTCAGCCCGTCGGGGCAGCGCGTGACCGGCGCCGACCGCGACAGCGCCTCGACCAGCCGCCGGGAGACGGCGGGGGAGAAGGTGGAGTGCCCGTGCGCGGCCGAGCGCAGCGCGGCGGCGATCTCGGCCCGCCCGGCGTCCTTGGTGAGGTAGCCGCGCGCCCCGGCCTGGAGCGCGGAGTCGATCGACTGCTGGTCGTCGTAGGTGGTGAGCACCAGGACGGCGACCGACGGGTACTGCCGGGTGATCCGGCGGGTGGCCTCGATGCCGTCCATGACCGGCATGTGCAGGTCCATCAGCACGACGTCCGGCTGGTGCAGGGCGACCAGGCGCAGCGCCTGCTCGCCGTCGGCGGCGTCGCCGACCACCTCGACCTCCTCGGCCAGGCCCAGCAGCGCGACCAGTCCCTCGCGCATGAGCTGCTGGTCGTCGACCACGAGCACTCTCATTCCGGCACCTCCGCCCGTACCTGCCACCAGCCTTCCACGGGCCCCGCCTCCAGCGTGCCGCCGGCCAGGGCGAGCCGCTCCCGCATCCCGGTCAGGCCGTGCCCGCCGGACGGCAGGGCCGCGGGCGTGCTCTCGGGCAGGGGGTTGCGCACGGTCAGCCGGATCGTGCGCTCCCCGTAGTCGAGCGCGACCGTGACCCGCTCGCCGGGGGCGTGCCGGGCGGCGTTGGTCAGGGCTTCGCGGGCCGTACGCAGCAGGCAGACCTCCGCGGCCGGGGACAGCGGGCGGCGCGCGCCCGAGGCGGCCAGCCGGGTGTCGGCGGCGTGGTCGCGGCGGTGCTGCTCCACCATCGCGTGCAGCGCGTCCGGCAGCGGCGGGATGTCCTGGCGCAGCGCGGCCACCGCCGAGCGCGCCTCGACCAGGCCCTCGCGCGCCAGCCCGCGCGCCCGGCGGATCCGCTCGGCGGCCCCGGCGACGTCGCCCTTCTCCACCAGCATCGCCTCGGCGACCTCCAGGTGCACGCCGAGCGCGCCCAGCGAGTGCGCCAGCACGTCGTGCAGCTCGCGGGCGATGCGCGCCCGCTCGTCCAGCGCCATCGCGCGGGCCCGGTCCTGCTGCGCCCGGCGGTACTGCCGCCGCTGCAACGCGAACAGGACGGTGACGACCAGGACCGCGCCCTGACTGATCATGGAGGCGCGCGAGTGCTGCCACCAGGCCAGGCTCGCCAGCAGGAGGGCGAGGTCGAGGGCGGCCACCGCCAGGATCATCCACAGGCGCGGCGCGAGCTGCGCGGCGAACAGCAGCAACGTGACGAAGACGAAGACCGTCGGCCCCTGGGCGCCCGCGGCCGACGCGGAGACGACCGAGCTGAGCGCGAGCGCGGCCAGGGACAGGTTGTGGTGGCCGCGGGCGCCGAGCACCAGATAGGCCAGCCACAACGCCATCGCCGCCGACAGGGCGGCCCAGACCGGCGCAGGACCGTCCAGCTCCAGCGAGAGCGACCAGCCCAGCAGCAGGGTCATCAGCGCCCTGGCCAGCCGCCCGGTGTCGGGGTCGTCGGCCGACAGCAGCGCCCCGACCCGCGCCCACAGCTCCCGCATCGGCTACCGAGACTCCTTGAGCTCCAGGATCATGTCCACCAACAGTAGGCGGAAGGCGATGAAGCCGCCCACGACGATGAGCGCCACCACGATCACCGCTACCAGCAGCTTGCCGTTCATCTTGCCCCCGTTGGCCGCGACGAGCCTGTTGAACAGGCCGAACCATTTCTCCATGAGGCGACGGTAGGAAGCGGGCCGGGTGGAGCGGCACCTACGAAAGGTGGAGAACGGGTCGGAGCGTTCCGCCGGACGGCGGAGCGATTCCCGCCGCCCGGCGGAGGCGGCGGCAGCGGCCGGGCTGCCAGGGTCGTCCCAGGTCCCGCCGCCGCGCGGGAGGTCCGACCGAACGAACGGGGTCCCCATGACAGACGCGCACCGGCTGAGAAGGCTCGCCGCCGGCGGCTCGCTCCTCACCGTGCCCATCCTCTACCTCGCCGGGGTGGTCGCCGACCCGGCGCTGCGCCAGGGCGGCGGCGACACCACCGGCGTCTACGGCCGGTTCCACGAGCAGGTCTCGGTCAGCGCGACCCTGCTGCACTGGAGCTGGGTGCTGCTGGTGCCGGGCATCATCGGCATGATCCATTTGGTACGGCGGCGCCACATCTTGCTCGGGCACGTGGCCGGGGCCGTCGCCCTGCTGGGGGTGGTGAACTTCTCGGCGCTCATGCTGGGCGACTTCATGGTCTCCCTGCTGGAACGCTCCATGCCGCCTGCGGTGGGCGCGCGCCTGGCGGAGGAGGCCCTCGCCGATCCGGGCGCCCGCTTCGGCTACCAGATCCCGGGCTTCGCCGGCCTGGCCGGGCTGCTGGTGCTGGGCCTGCTGCTGGCGGCCGACCGGCAGGTGCCGTGGTGGGGTTCCCCCGCCCTGGTGGCCGGGGCCTTCGTCGCGCCGATCTTCTGGGTGGGCACGGTGATCGGCGGGCTGCTCCTGCTGGCCGGAGCCGGCGGCATCGGCCTGCGCATGCTCCGGATGAGCGACGCCGAGTGGGCCGGGGATCCGGCGGCCACCCAGGGAAAGCCTCAGCTTTCGGTCGCGCCGGACGGGAAGCGGGCCAGCACCCGGTAACCGCCGCCCGGCGCGGCCCCGGTCACCAGCGAACCGCCGTGCAGCGCCGCCCGCTCCCGCATGCCGACCAGCCCGTAACCACCGCTTCCGGAGACCGGGGCCGGGGCCGGGGCCGGGCCGCGCCCGTCGTCGGTCACCTCCACCACCAGCTCCGCCGGAGCGTAGGTGAGCACGAGGTCGACCCCCGAGGCGCCGGAGTGCTTGAGCACGTTGGTGAGGCTCTCCTGGATCACCCGGTAGGCCGACAGCCCGACCCCCGGCGGCAGGGGACGGCTCGGCCCCTCGACCACGAGCCGCACCGCCAGGCCCGACTCCTCCACCTGCGCCACCAGCTCCCCGAGCCGGTCGAGACCCGGCTGCGGCCCGCCGGCCGCCTCCACCTCGCGCAGCATGCCCAGCATGAGCGCGAGCTCGCCGACCGCCTCCCGGCCGACCTGCTCGACGCCCTGCAGCAGCTCGCGTTCCCGTCGCCGGGCGGGGTCGTCGCCCAGCATCAGCCGTACCCCGCCGGTGTGCAGGGTCATGACGCTGACGTTGTGCGAGATGACGTCGTGCAGTTCGCGCGCGATGCGGGCGCGCTCCTCGGCGACCGCGCGGCGGGCCCGTTCCTCGCGCTCCACCTCCAGCCGCGCGGTGAGCGCCGCCAGGCGGGTGGTCTGCTCGGTCTGGCGGCGCAGCAGGATGCCGGACCCGTACGCGACGCCCAGGAAGATCCCGGTGATCAGCATCTCGGCCACGTCGGTGTCCTGCGGCGTCTGCAGGAAGGCGTAGGCGGCCAGCACCGCCGCCAGTCCCGCCCGGCCGTGCCGGCTGCGCAGGTCGTAGGCGCTGGCGATGGTGTGCACCAGGATCAGCATCGAGTACAGGTGCCAGGCGGCGTAGTAGGAGCCCCCGGCCAGCAGGACGGCCACGCCGACCCCGATCAGGGCCAGCAGGGCGGTGATCGGCAGGCGGCGGCGGACCAGCAGCAGCGCGCCCGCGGCCAGGGCCCCGGCGGCGAACAGGGCGGGCAGGGCGATCTGGCCGGGGCCGCGGCCGTGCCTGCCGTAGGACTCGACCAGCCCGGCGGCCGCGACCGCCAGCGCCAGGAGCAGGTCGAGCCGGCTCGGCCGCCAGCCGGGTGCGGCCGGGCGGTCGGCCCGCGCGGTGCTCACGACTGGCCCGGCTGCACGACGCCCGTCTCGTAGGCGAAGACCACCGCCTGGACCCGGTTGCGCAGGCCCAGCTTGTGCAGCACCTGGGCGACGTGCGTGCGGACCGTCGCCTCGCCCAGCACGACCTCCTCGGCGATCTCCCGGTTGGACAGCCCGCGCGCCAGCAGGAGCAGCACCTGCCGCTCGCGGGCGGTCAGCGCGTCCAGCTCCGGGGCCGAGGCGGCGGGCCGGGCGCCCGCGGCGGAGCCGATCAGGCGCAGGGTCGCCACCGGGTCGATCAGCGCGTCCCCGGCCGCGACCACCCGGATCGCGTCGATCAGGCGCTCGGCCGGGGAGGACTTCAGCACGAACCCGTGCGCGCCCAGCCGCAGCGAGGCGTGCAGGTTGTCGTCGGTGTCGAAGGTGGTCAGCATCAGGATCTTGGGCGGGTCGGCGTCGGCCAGCAGCCGCCGGGCGGCGCGCAGGCCGTCGAGCCGGGGCATCGCGATGTCCATCAGGACGACGTCCGGGCGGAGCGCGCGGGCCACGTCGAGGGCCTCGACGCCGTCGGCGGCCTCGCCCACCACCTCGATGCCCTCGGCGTTCTCCGCGACCAGCCGCAAGCCCGCGCGGATCAGCGCCTGGTCGTCCGCGATGACCAGCCTGATCATCCGGCCAGGTCTCCTTCGCCGTGTCCCGACATGTCGCCCAGCTTAGCGAGGGCCCGAACCTATGCTCTCCCGCGCAGGGCGAGCTCCACCACGTCGGCCACGGCCCCGTCGACGCAGGCCCGCACGACCACGGCGGCCGAGGCCCGCACCTCCGGATGGCCGTCGCCCACCGCCACCCCCAGTCCGGCGGCCAGGATCAGGTCGAGGTCGTTCGGATTGTCGCCGACCGCGGCGATCTCGGCGAGCGGCACGCCCCGCGCCGCCGCCAGGTCCCGCAGCGCCGCGCCCTTGCTCGTGCCGGCCGGCAGGATCTCCAGGTAGGTCGGCTCGGACAGCACGGTCGAGGCCCCGCCGACGTGCACGTGGGGGAGCGGGTCGCCGATCAGCATGCACTTGGTGATCCCGTCGGCGGGCAGCGCGGCCCACTCGCCCGGCGCGCTCAGCTCGATCCCGTCCCGGCGCGCGTAGTCCCGCAGCTCCGGCGTCTCCTCCAGCGCGTACGGCACGCCGCCCGAGAAGACCACCGGCGACACGCCGCGGGGCAGGCGCTCGAAGACGTCGAGCAACGCCTTCCACGCCGCCACGGGCAGGTGGTGGGAGCTGAGGATCTCCCCGGTGGCCAGGTTCACGGTGCGGGCGCCGTTGTAGAGGATGGCCGGGCCGTCTAGCTCCAGCTCCTCGTAGAAGCGGCGGGCCGAGCGCTCCCTGCGCCCGGTGGCGATGACCACCTCGCCCCCGGCCGCGCGGAAGCGCCGCAGCGCCTCGCGGCCGGACGGGACCATGGCCAGGTCGCGCCCCACCAGCGTGCCGTCGAGGTCGGTGACGATCCACCGGATCGGGGCCGCGCTCATGCCCGCCGCCCCGCGGCGATCCCGGCCAGGACCGAGCGCTCCAGGCGGCCGGCAGGGTGAGCAGCCAAGCCGTCGCGATGGTCAGCACGCCCTGCCAGCGTACCCGGCGGCTGCCCTCGCCGGCCGCCGCGCCGACGACGCCGGCCGCGACGGACTGGGTCATGCTCACCGGCCCGCCCAGGGCCGAGCTGCCGAGCACCGCGCCGGCCGCGGCGGTCCCGGCGGAGACCAGGTGCAGCGGGCGGGCCAGCACGAGCCGGCGGCCGAGCCGGGCGCCGACCCCGGGCAGGCTGGTCATCGCGCCGGCCAGGAAGACCATGACCAGCAGCGCCATCCAGCCGGAGGTGAGGCCGACCGGCCCGACGCCGCCGGGCCCCTGCCGGGCGACCTCGATCGCGACGCCGGCCACCGCGATCATCTTCTGGCCGTCGTTGACCGCGTAGGCCAGGCACTGCAGGCCATAGGCCAGCAGGTGCGCGGCGAGGATCAGCCGGGACATCTGCCGGTGCGCGGGCACCCGGCGCGACAGCGCGGCCAGCCCGTAACCGAGCAGCACGCCCGCCAGCGGCGCGCAGGCCCCGATGGCGAGCACGACGGCGAGCCCCGGCAGGGACACCGGCAGGCCCGCGCCGAGCCCGGCCAGCCGCTCGGTGAAGGTGGTCGCCACCGCGACCCCCAGCAGGTACGGCCCGCCCATCAGCGCGAGCGCGGGCAGCGCGACGGTCGTCCAGGTCGGCGCGCCCGGGAAGCGCAGCCCCAGGCCGATGATCGCCGCGCCGTCGTCGGCGCAGGTGACGAGCACGAACAGGACCGTCGTGACGGCGAAGGCGAGCGTCCATGCCACCACGGGTCCTTCCTGGTGGAGGTAAGTGAACGGTAAATGAACAGATCACTCAATGTCTAGACATGCAGACCATCGGTCCTCGCTGCGACCAGCACGTCCTAGACATAAATATGTCTTGACAAAGCCTCGCGCCCGTTTCATCGTGAGGCCCACACCACACCCCAGTCAAGGAGAGCGACCATGCGCCCGCTGCTCGTGGCAGCCCTGACCGCTGTGCTCGCCGGAGGCTTAGCCATGCCGGCCTCCGGCACCGCCATCCCGTCCGTCGACCCCAAGGTCGAGACGCCCGCGCTGTTCGACGACGAGGCCGGCGGCAACGCCAACGGGGACGACCCCGCCATCTGGGTCCACCCCGGTGACGACGAGGACAGCGTCGTCGTCACCACCGCCAAGGAAGGCGGCCTGAACGTCAACGACCTCGACGGCGACCTCACCCAGCACTTCGACGCCCCGCCCGCCCCCGGCCCCGACGACGAGAACGGCCGCTTCAACAACGTCGACGTCACCTACGGCTTCGCCGGCAAGGACCTGGCCGTCGTCACCGACCGCGGCCGCGACCACCTGCGCTTCTACGCCATCCACGACGGCCACCTCACCGACGTCACCGACCCCGCCGTGCCGTTCCTGTTCAACACCACCCAAGAACAGGTCAACGACCAGGAGACCGGCTACGGCCTGGCCCTCTGGAAAGACGCCACCGGCACCTACGCCCTGGTCAGCCGCCGCCACAAGACCAGCGTCGCCCTGTTCAAGCTCCAGGCCACCGCCGGCGGCAAGGTCGGCTACCAGCACGTGCGCAGCATCGACCTGCCCGCCTCCTTCACCCTGCCCAACGGCACCTCCTGGACCCCGTGCATGGAGCCCGACGAGCTGGCCCAGGTCGAGGGCATGGTCGTCGACCAGCAGCGCGACGTGCTCTACGCCGCCCAGGAGGACGTCGGCATCTGGCGCGTGCGCGCCGACCTCACCACCGCGCCGGTCCTGATCGACAAGGTCAAGGAGTTCGGGGTGCCCGGCACCTACGACCCCGAGACCGAGGAGTGCACGCCCGGCGCCGACCCCGGCTACGGCGGCAGCCACCTGTCGGCCGACGCCGAAGGCCTGACCATCTACTACCGCGCCAACGGCCGCGGCTACCTGCTGGCCTCCAGCCAGGGCGACAACACCTTCGCCGTCTACCGCCGCGAGAGCGGCAACGCCTACCTCGGCCAGTTCCGCGTCGGCGCCGGCGCCGGCATCGACAGCGTCGAGCACAGCGACGGCTCCATGGTGCTGAACGTACCGCTCGGCGAGTTCGAGAGCGGCCTGTTCGTCGCCCACGACGGCGCCAACACCCCCGAGGTGCCCGACCGGGAGAACACCAACTTCAAGTACGCCGAATGGGACGACATCGCCGACGAACTCGACCTCGACGTCGACACCGACGGCTGGAACCCGCGCGACTAGCCGTCGCCGCCGGGGCCGGGAGACGTCCGTCTCCCGGCCCTGCTTCAGTCCTGGACCAGCAGCGTGGCCAGCAGGTCGTCGAGGGTCACCAGGCCGCGCAGCGAGCCCTCGCCGACCAGCGCCACCTGGCTGTGCGCCGCCCGCATCGTGCTCAGCGCCGCCGACACCGTCGTGCCCGGCGCCAGCACCGGCACCGGATGCACCAGCCGCCGCGCCGGGACGGCCGAGCCGCGCACCCGGGCGAGATAGGCGTCGCGCACGTGCAGCACGCCCAGCGGCCTCCCGTCCTCCCAGACGATCATCCTAGTCCGGTCCGCCTCCGCGGACAGGTCGATCACCTCCTGCGGCGAGGCCGCCGCCGGGACGCCCACGATGTCGGCCACCGGCACCACGAACTCGTCGATCGCCACCGTCGGCGCGGCCAGCGCGCGGCTGAGCACGCCGTGCTCCTCCGGCTCGATCAGCCCCAGCCGCCGCGACTCGGCCACCAGATGCCGCAACTGCGCCGGGGTGCGCGGGTTGCCGCCGTCCTCGCGCGGCCGGACCCGGAACAGCCGCAGCAGCAGGTCGCTCATCCCGTTGAGCAGCTTCAGCAGCGGCCGGACCACCACGGTGAACCCGCGGAAGGGCAGCGCCAGCACCGTCGCCGAGCGCTCCGGATGGGCGATCGCCCACGACTTCGGCATCATCTCGCCGATCACCATGTGCAGGAAGGTGACCAGGCCCAGGGCGAGCACGAAGGCCACCGCGTGCGCGGCGGCCGACGGCAGGCCCAGGCCGTGGAAGAGCGGGGCCAGCGTGCCCGCGATCACCGGCTCGGACACCACGCCCAGGCCCAGCGAGCACAACGTGATGCCGAGCTGCGCGCCGGCCAGCATGAGCGACAGCTCCCTGATGCCGTTCACCGCGGCCCTGGCCGCCCGGCTGCCGCGGGCCGCCTGCTTCTCCAGCCGGTGCCGCTTGGCCGCGACCAGGGCGAACTCGGCGGCCACGAAGAAGCCGTTGCCCAGCAGGAGGGCGAGGGTGACGGCCAGACCGGCGCCGAGGCTCATGCCCGCTCCTCCCGCCCGGACACCGGCGTCAGCCGTACCCGCTCGGGGACGTGGTGGTCGAGCGTGAGGACCTCCAGGCGCGCGTGCGTCGGCGCCCGCTCGTCCAGCGTCGGCGCCAGCGCCACGGTCAGCACGTCACCGGGTACGGCGAAGCGGCCCAGCTCGTTGAGGATGAGCCCGGCCAGGGTGTCGTAGTCGTCCTCGTCCGGCAGCTCCAGGTCGGTGGCCAGGGCGATCTCGTCGATGCGCAGGGCGCCGTCCACCTCCCAGCCCTCGCCCCGCCGGACGATCGCCGGCTCGTCCACGTCGTTCTCGTCGGCGATCTCGCCCACCAGCTCTTCGGCGATGTCCTCCCAGGTCACCAGGCCGGCCAGGCCGCCGTGCTCGTCCACCACCACGGCCACCTCCTCGCCCTGCGCGTGCAGCTCGGCGACCAGGTCCGGCAGCGAGGTCGAGAACGGCACGACGATCACCGGCCTGGCCAGCTCCCGCAGCCGGGTCGTCGCGGCCCGCTCGGGCGGCAGCGGCGTCAGCTCCTTCAGCCCGACCACCCCGACGACGTCGTCCAGCCGGTCGCCCAGCACCGGGTAGTGGGTGTGGCCGTAGGTGGCGATCAGCCGGTCGAGCGCCGGGACGGTGGCCTCGGCGTTGACCGTGATCACGTCCACCCGGGGCACCATCACCTCCTCGGCGGTGTGGTCGGCGAAGGCCAGCGCGCGCTCCAGCACGTCGGCCTGGCTGCCCGGCAGGTGGCCGTGCGCCTCCGACTCGCCGATGATGTGCCCCAGCTCCTCCAGCGTCGCGCCGTGATGCAGCTCCTCGACCGGCTCGATGCCGATCGCGCGCAGCAGCCTGGTCGCCGCGCCGTCGAACAGCCGGACGACCGGCCCCGCGACGGCCAGGTAGACCAGCGTGGACCCGGCCAGCGCGCGGGCCAGCCGCTCGGGCCTGGCCAGCGCGAGGTTCTTCGGCGCCAGCTCCCCGAGCACCATCTGCACCACCGTCGCGACCACGAACCCCAGCGTCAGCGCCAGCCCGCCGACCACACCCGCCGGCACGCCCAGCGCCTCCAGCCCCGGCGCGATCAGCTCGGCCAGGGCCGGTTTCGCGATGAACCCCACCACCAGCGCGGTCACCGTGATCCCGAGCTGGGCGCCGGACAACATGAACGACAGCCGCTCCATCACCCGGACCGCCTTGCCCGCCCTGCCGTCCCCCTCTGCCGCCCGCTGCGCCAGCAGCAGCCGATCGGCGCTCACGAAGGCGAACTCCTGCGCCACGAAGTAACCCGTGGCCAGCGTGAGGACGACCACGGCCAACAGCCCCAGGGCCACGTTCACCTCTGCCGTCCCCTCTTTCCGGCGAGTGTTCCCAGATCAGACGCTATCCGATCAGTCGGAGACCACCCGCGAAGGGCCACCTGCCCCGCCTGTCCCCCCGGAACCACCCGGCCCGGCGGCCGCCCGGTCCTGGTCGGGGGCCGCCCGGGCTGGCCGACGTGTGGGTCGACCCGCTCGCCGACCCCGCGCTGTGGGGCCGGTCCGTCGACGGCGAACGGTATGCCGTCATCGCGCTCGCCCCTCCGGACTGACCTCCGTCCCGGGGAGACCGGTGGTGAGCGACAGCCGCAGCAGGCCGCGGATGGTGGCGTGCTGCGGCTCGGGCGCGGCCCGGACGGGCATGCGCAAGGCGGTGGACAGCCGCGTCACCAGCGCGCTCTCGTGGGCGCCGCCGCCGGTGACGACCAGCCCGGCCTCCCGCGCGGTGGCACGGGCGCGGCCGGACAGGCGGTGCAGCAGCGCGGCGGTCATGGCGACGACGCTGTCCTGGGCGTAGGAGACCAGCCCGGCGGAGGTGGTGGCGGCGAGCTGGAGCGCGGTGGCGTCCTCGATCGCGCCGCCACGCAGGGTGACGGCCTCGACGATGCCCGCGCCGACGTCCAGCAGCAGCCGCGGGCGCGGGTCGGCGAGGTCGAGCCCGGCGCCCGCCGCGGCGGCCAACGGCTCCTCGATCAGCGTGACCGGGCAGCCCGCCGCCGCCCCGACCGACTCGCGTACGGCCCGCCGGTCGTGGGAAGAGGCGGCCAGCGGGATCCCGGCCACCACGTGCGCGACCGGCCAGCCGCCCGACAGCCGGGCCTCGCGCATCACCAGCCGGGCCAGCTCCAGGCAGGAGCCCCGGTCGGCGACCATGCCGTGCCGCAGCGCCTGCCCAGAGCGTGGCGGCCTGGCGGAGAGGTGGGAGGGGAGGTGGGAGGGGCGGTCGGCGATGGCCGGGCTGGCCGAGCACAACGAGCGGGTCCGGGCGGTGCCCAGGTCGAGCGCCACGAAGCTGACCCCGCCGGGAGCGGCTCGCACGGCGCTCACGCCGCCTCCCGGGGCCGCGGCGGAGTGGCGCAGGAGACGCAGGTGGGACGGTCGGGCGTGCGCAGCAGGTGGGCGAGCGGGATGAGCGCCCCGCAGAGCCGGCACAGGCCGTAGTCGCCGTGGTCCATCCGTTCGAGGGCGGCCTCGGCGGTGCGGGCGGCGGGCGTGCCGGCGCGCAGCTCGTACAGCAGGGCGCGCAGCTCTTCCAGGCGGTTGAGGTGGCGGTCGTAGTTCTGCAGGTGGGCGTGGACTGATCTGGTTTCGGCCATGACGAGACCGGCTCCTAGCGTGGGAAAGGGACGCGGCTGGAGTGGGTCAGATCAGCGGCGGGCTGCGCGGCCCGGCGATGCGGTGGGCGAGCTGCTGCGGGTCACGCAGGGCGTCGGCGCGCAGGCCGGGGCCGGGCAGCAGGACCACGTGGGCGGGCAGGGTACGGTCACCGGCCGGCCACAGGATGACGGCGCCGGCCTGGGTGCGCGGCGGCGGCGTGGAGAGCTGGGAGTCCCAGCCGTCCCAGCTCACCGTCTCCTGCGCGGCCCGTGCCTGCTCGCCGCCGGTGCCGGCGGCGCTGCCGTACAGCAGGCCGCCGAGCAGCAGAAGCAGGCCCATCACGCACGGGAGCGCGATGGCGCCGAGCGGTCGGGTGCCGGAGCCTGCCACAAGGCCGACCATAGCCCACTTCCGGCTGATCCCGCCCCGTCCAGGTCCGGGCCGAAGACGAAGGGTCCCGCCGG